>DASVQS010000056.1:0-45209 GCA_036389015.1 Allosphingosinicella sp.
GCGGGCGGCGTCGAACGCTTCGACGAGGCTGGCCATGTCGTGGCCTGCAAGGTTGGTCAGCAGCGCCGGGAGCGCCTCGTCGTCCCGCGAGTCCAGCAGCGGACGGGCCTCGGGAGCCTCCTTCAGCAGCCGCTCGCGCCAGGCCGCGCCGCCCAGATAGGTGAGCGCCGCATAATCGGCATTGCCGACGGCATCGATCCACGCCTTCAGCTCGGCGCCGCCCGCTTCGGCGAACGCCGCCTCCATCGCCTTGCCGTATTTCAGCGTCACCACCCGCCAGCCACAGGCGGCGAAGATGTCGTCGAACCGGCGGAACATCCGCTCGGCGGTGGTGTGATCGAGCGACTGCCGATTGTAGTCGACGATCCACCAGCAATTGCGGATGTCGTGCTTATAGCCCTCGATCAGGCATTCGTAGATATTGCCCTCGTCGAGCTCGGCATCACCCATCAGAGCGACCATCCGGCCGGTGTCCGCGGGCGCGAGCTCGCCATGGGCGAGGAGATAATCCTGGACCAGGCTGGCGAAGGCGGTGACGGCGACCCCGAGGCCGACGGAGCCGGTGGAGAAATCGACCGGGATCCTGTCCTTGGTCCGGCTCGGATAGCTCTGCATCCCGCCGAAGCCGCGGAAATTCTCGAGCTGCTCGCGGCTCTGGCTTCCGAGCAGGTAATGGACGGCGTGGAGCACCGGCCCGGCATGCGGCTTGACCGCCACCTTGTCGTTGGGGCCGAGCGCATGGAAATAGAGCGCCGCCATGATCGCCGTCATCGAGGCGCAGCTCGCCTGGTGGCCGCCGACCTTCAATCCGTCCGGGCTCTCGCGAAGGTGGTTGGCGTTGTGGATCGTCCAGGCGGACAGCCAGCGAAGCCGCTCCTCGAGCAGTCGCAGCGCGTCGAGGTCGGGCGCGGAGGTCTTCTTCAGCATGGCGGCGGCCATAGCGAAAAGCGACAAGGGCGACACCTAAGTTTCATAAAGTTCAGCTTCCCTTGGAAGGGAAACTTCCGCCCTCGCGACTGTCGCTCTTGTCGCTCTTGTCGCTCTTGTCGCTCTTCGGGCCATAGAGGCCGTCGAGCATCTCATCGAGGGCGCGGCGGGCGGCGGCCTCGGTGGGAGCGCGTTTCATCGCCTCGGCGCCCCGCTCGGCGATGGCCTCCGCTTCGGCACCCCGCGGCCGCGTGAAGCCTGGCGGTGCCTGCTCGACACGCCGCGATACGGGCGCCCGGCCCTCGGCGCGCACCTGCCGGACGTGGGCCACGACTCGATCCCAGGCGGCGGCGAAGCTCTCCCCGCCCAAACGATTCCTCAGCGCATAGGCGTTCTGGCGGTTCTTCCCGACGGATCGGGCCGCCTCGCCCGGGGTAAGGCCTCGCGACAAGGCGATTATGAAGCGCAGCTGCAATTCCCGCGTCCAGCCGTCCGAGCGCCGACGGAGAGGCACCGGAGTGAAGGCGATGACGGGCGGAGTGGACATCGGGCGGTCAGCCGTCGCCGTCTGCGTCCCGGCCGGCCCTGCGCCTTTCCTTCGCATGATTGAGGGCGGCGACCCAGGCTGCGGTGAAGCTCTCCGCGCCGGGCTGCCGCCTCAGGGCGTAGGCCGTGCTCCGGCTCTTGCCGACGAGTCGCGCCGCCTCGTCGAGCGGCACCCCTCGGGCGAGCGCGGCGATGAACTCGACCTGCTGCCGGGGCTCCCAGGGGTGGCTTCGGCCTCTGACCGAGACGGGGGTGAAATGGAGGAAATCGGCAAGGGACATATTTGGAACATATAGTGAACATTCTTCGAAGTAAAGAGCTTGGAGGATCGCCCGGCCGGCCGTCGGCGTGAATGCTGGCGCTTGCAGCTTGACAGAGATTCCTCCCCGGCATTTGCCGGGGAGTGGGACGCGCGAAGCGCGGTGGAGGGATTCTTTTCTTACTCGGTAAGACCCCTCCACCATGCTTCGCATGGTCCCCCTCCCCCGCGAAAGCGGGGGAGGATTTAAGCGAAGCGGTTCCCGCCTCTTGCCACGCTCATCGAATGCCTCGCCGCCAGCCTCGTGGAGCGGGTGCGGACCGTGTCGAGCGACAGCCATTCGCCGGTGGCGCGCTCGCGGGTCAGGGTCAGGGTCATGTAGCCGCGGCGCTGGACGTCGGCCCATTTGAGCGCCGGGTTGCGGGCGCGGATCGCGCGGACCACCTCGGCCGGGGCGACCCCCGGCGTATAGGCTTCGAGGCCGGGCGAGGTGACGCTGGAGCCGGCGAACTCGGCGCCGGCGGGGGTGCCGGCGAGGTCGAGGTCGAAGGCCCAGCCGTTGTGGCTGTCGCCGGAGAGGACGAGGAGATTCGCGTCGGCGTCCAGTGCCGAGCGAAGCAGCCGGTCGCGAGCGGCCGGATAGCCGTCCCAGGCGTCGAGATTGAGCGGAAGGCCGACCTCGGCGGCGGCGGCGCCGATCGCGGTCACCTGCTTCACCTCCGCCGGAGCGTCGGAGCGAAGCCAGGCCCGGGCCTCGGCCGGGAGCGCCCAGGAACCCATCACCGTCTGCTGGGCGAGCAGCTGCCAGCGTGTCCCCCGCCCCGCCGAGCGCTTGAACGCTCCGGCGAGCCAGGCCTCCTGTTCGGTGCCCATCATCGTCCGCTCGGGATCGCGCCAGGCGCCGTCGCGGAAGCGAATCAGCGAGGCCTTGAGGTCCTCGCCGCGGCGAAGCGCCTCGCCATATTCGAGCGGCCGGCTTCGCGCCGTCAGCCGGGTTTCCGGCCGGAACAGCGTCGCGAGATCGCCGATCTCGTAGCTTTCCCAGACGTCGTCCGAGACGGGCAGCCATTCGCGATAGGCGCGAAGCGCCGCCGCCTTGCGCGCCGCCCACGGCCCTTCCTTCGCCGGATCGTGATTCTCGGCGCCGCCCGACCAGCTGTCGTTGGCGGTCTCGTGATCGTCCCACATCATCACCATCGGCGCCGAGGCATGGAGGCGCTGGAGATCAAGATCGGAGCGGTAGGCGGCGTGGCGCAGGCGATAGTCGGCGAGGGCGACCGCCTCATGGGCCGGATCGAGAAGCCGGCCGGCGACCGCCTCGCGCGCCGACGGATATTTGCCCTGATGATATTCATAATAATAATCGCCGAGGTGGACGAGCAGGTCGAGGTCGCGGCGGGCTGCGGCATGGGCGTAGGCGTTGAAGAAGCCGAAGGCGAGATTGGCGCAGGAGAAGATGCCGAGGGTGAAGCGGGGCGTCCGGCCTTCGGGAAGGGTCCGGGTCCGGCCGGTCGCCGAGACGGCGCCGCGGCCGTCGCGGAATCGATAATGATAATAACGGTTCGGCTGCAGCCCGGTGACAACCGGTTTGACGCAATAATCATGCCCGGCCTCGGCGGCGGAGTCGCCTTCGGCGACGATCGTCCGGAAATCCGGGGTGGGCGAGACCTGCCAGTGGATCCGGCCGCCGCCGGCGTAACGGGTCCACAGCATCACCGAGCGCTGCCGCGGCTCGCCGCTTGCGACTCCATGCATGAAGCCGCGCGCCAAGGCGATCTGGGCCATGCCGGGGACGGCGAGCGCGCCGAGGCCGAGGGTGCCGGCCTTGAGCAGCAGGCGGCGGTCGAGGTCGAGGGTCATGCCCGGACTGTGAAGATCAACGCCCCTCCCTGCAAGGGAGGGAGTTTGACCTAATCCGGATCACGGATAAAGTGTCGGGTACCTCTGGGGGGAGACATCAAAATGGCGGGGACGCATGAAGTAAGACTTCACGGCGAAGAGATCGATTTCGGAAATCTGTCGGGCCTGGCCGGGCACTGGCAGGGCGGCAACGGCTTCAACATGATCGCGGTGCCCAATCAGCAAGGCGGCTTCGAGCTTCTGGTCGCCCCGTACAACGAGACTCTGATCATCAACAAGGTGCCCGCCACCACGCCCAACCGGGGCATGTCCGTCATCGAGAATATTCCGACGCTTCAATATTCGACGACCATCACCGTGCTCAACGTCGGCTCGCTGATGCACGTCGAGGGCGGCTTCTGGGAATTGTCGGACGCTGAACGACGGCTTCGACGTCTTCCGGATCGCGAGCGTGCCGCACGGCAACGCGGTGGAGGCGATGGGCAATTCGTCGAAGGCGGCCGGCCGGCCCAACATCGACACGACCCTGAACGGGGAGCCCACCGGGGACATCCCGCCGGGACAGAAAGCCGGATATATGGACGAATATATCGGCCGCCCGGCCTTTCCCGGCTTCAGTCCCGTCCATCCCAACGCGACCCTCATCAAATATCTGGACGATCAGGAGGCCAACGGGCTGACCGTCACCGAGACCGTCACCCTGCAGGTCAGCACCACCAACAAGGGCGGGATCGCGAACATCTCGTCGCTGCAGGGGCCGGTGACCCCGACGCAGTTCGACGCCACCTTCTGGATCGAGACTCTCCAGGACAAGGACGGCCATGTTTTCCGCCAGCTGCAATATTCGCAGCGAACGCTGCTCGAATTCCCGGTCAAGGCGGACCAGCCCGGGCAGACCATCGTCTGGCCGCACATCAACGTGAACACCCTGACCGCGGTGACTTGAGTTACCTTGCCTCCCCATCGCCAGAGGGGGAGGGGGACCACCCGAAGGGTGGTGGAGGGGTGGCCTGACGCTGAGGTGAAGGGTTCGCGCGCAATCCCCGGACGTCGCGCCCGGTCACCCCTCCCCCAGGCTTCGCCTGGTCCCCCTCCCCATGCTTCGCATGGGGACGCCGATCAGCTCAGAAGCTTCAGCGGGTTCTCGATCAGCTTCTTGAGGTCCTGCATGAAATTGGCCGCGTCCCAGCCGTCGACCACCCTGTGGTCGCAGGAGAGCGACAGGTTCATGCGCTTGCGGATCTCGAGCTCGCCCTCGACGACGACCGGCTTCTCCTCGACCTTGTTGACGGCGAGGATGGCGACTTCGGGGCGGTTGATCACCGGGGTCGACGCGATCCCGCCCATCGGGCCGAGGCTCGAGATGGTGATGGTCGAGCCCGACAGCTCGTCGCGGCTCGCCTTGCCGGTGCGGGCGGCTTCGGACAGGCGGAGGATCTCGCGGCCGATGTCCCAGATCGAGAGCCGGTCGGCATTGCGCATGACCGGGACCATGAGTCCGTTCGGGGTCTGGGTCGCCATGCCCATGTGGACTGCGCCGGAGCGGTGGAGGAGATTCTCGTCGTCGTCGTAGCGGGTGTTGAGCTGCGGATAATCGGCGAGGGTTCGAGCCATCGCGGTGATCAGGAACGGAAGCAGGGTGAGCTTGGGATTGCCGCCGCGGTCCGAGTTCATCATCGAGCGGGTCTGCTCGAGCGCGGTGACGTCATATTCCTCGACCAGGGTGAAATGCGGGATCCGGCGCTTCGCCTCCTGCATATTCTCGGCGATCTTGCGGCGGAGGCCGACGACCTTGACGGTCTCGTCGGCGCGGCGGGCGCCGCCGGAGCGTGCGACTCCGCCGCCGTTGTAGAGCAAATAGGCGTCGAGATCGGAGTGGCGGACCCGGTCGGCGTTGGTCTTCACCTGGCCCAGGTCGATGCCGAGGTCGCGGGCGCGGGCGCGGACGGCGGGCGATGCGAGGATCTTCAGATTCTTGCCGGGAGGCTCGGGCTGGGGATTGAGCGAGACGTCCGAGCCCGCCCCTCCCCCGTTCGGGCTGAGCTTGTCGAAGCCCCTCCCTTCCTTGCCTCCTGAAAAGGAAGGCCCTTCGACAGGCTCAGGGCGAACGGAGTCTTGAGACTCCCTCCGCTCCCCCTGGCGGCGGTCCGGGTCCTCGCGGGGCTCGGCGCGGCGGTCCTCGCCGTCACGGCGGTCGCCCTCGCGGCGGTCCTCGCCGGTGCTCGGGATCGCGGCCTCGAGCTCGGGCCGCTCCTCGACCAGGCCGTCGGCGAGGGCGACCTCGTCGTGGCGCTCGGGAGCGTCGGAAGTCCCCTCCCCTTCGGTCTCGATCACGACCAAAACCGAGCCGATCGGGATCTGGTCGCCGACCTCTCCGGCAAGCTCGAGCACCTTGCCGGCGACCGGGCTCTCCATCTCGACCGTCGCCTTGTCGGTCATCATGTCGGCGAGCTGCTGGTCCTCCCTGACCTCGTCGCCGACCGCGACGTGCCACTGGACGATCTCGGCCTCGGCAATGCCTTCGCCGATGTCGGGCAGCTTGAATTCGAAGCGCGCCATTGACCCTTAGTCCTCCAAAGCTTTCTTCAGCGCCAGCCCCAGCCGGACCGGGCCGGGGAAATAGGCCCATTCCATCGAGTGCGGGTAAGGCGTGTCCCAGCCGGTGACCCGGATCACCGGCGCCTCGAGATGGTAGAAGCAGCGTTCCTGGACGAGCGCCGCGAGCTCGGCGCCGAAGCCGGAGGTCCGGGTCGCTTCGTGGACGACGAGGCAGCGGCCGGTCTTCTTCACCGATTCCTCGATCGTCTCGATGTCGACGGGCACGAGGGTGCGAAGGTCGATGACCTCGGCGTCGACTCCTTCGGCGGCGGCGGTGGCGAGGGCGACGTGGACCATGGTGCCGTAGGCGAGGATGGTGATCGCCTCGCCCTCGCGGACGATTGCGGCCTTGCCGAGCGGGACGGTGTAATGGCCGTCCGGCACTTCCGCCGCGGGATGCCTGGCCCAGGGGGTCACCGGGCGCTCGTAAAAGCCGTCGAAGGGGCCGTTGTAGATCCGCTTGGGCTCGAAGAAGACGACGGGGTCGTTATCTTCTATGGCCGAGATCAGCAGGCCCTTGGCGTCGTAGGGGTTGGAAGGGATCACGGTCTTGATCCCGGCGACGTGAGTGAACAAGGCCTCGGGCGACTGGCTGTGGGTCTGGCCGCCGAAGATTCCGCCGCCATAAGGCGTCCGGATCACCATCGGCAGGTGCCATTCGCCCGCCGAGCGGTAGCGCATCTTGGCGCATTCCGAGACGATCTGGTCGAAGCCGGGGTAGATGTAGTCGGCGAACTGGATCTCGGCGACAGGACGAAGGCCGTAGGCCGCCATTCCCACGGCGATCGCCACGATGCCGTTCTCGCTGATCGGCGAATCGAAGGCGCGCTGCTTGCCGAATTTCTTCTGCAGCCCCTCGGTGACCCGGAAGACCCCGCCGAAATAGCCGATGTCCTCGCCGAGGACGACGGTCGCGGGGTCCCGCTCCATCATCACGTGATGGGCGGAATTGAGCGCCTGGATCATGTTCATGACGGTCATTTGCGCTTCGCCTCCGCCTCGGCGAGCGCCTGGGCCTGCTGCTCCTTCAAATGCCAGGGAAGCTCCTCGAACACCTCCTCGAACATCGAGGCGATGTCCAGGAAGGGGTCCGACTGGAGGGTGCCGAGCTTCTCCGCCTCCTTCTGGGCGGCGCGGACCTCGGCGTCGAGGGCATCGAGCTGGTCCTGGTGGCGCTCGTCGTCCCATTCGCCGGTCGCGACGAGGTGCGCCTTCAGCCGGGCGATCGGATCGCCGAGCGGCCAGGCCGCGCCGGCATTCTGGGGGCGGTAGACGGAGGGGTCGTCCGAGGTCGAATGGCCTTCGACTCGGTAGGTGAAGAATTCGATCAGGGTCGGGCCGAGATTGGCCCGTGCGCGGTCGGCGGCCCAGCGAGTCGCGGCATAGACGGCGAGCGCGTCGTTGCCGTCGACCCGGAGGCCCGCGATTCCATACCCGACCGCCCGGGCGGCGAAGGTGGTGAGCTCGCCCCCGGCCATTCCCGAGAAGGTCGAGATCGCCCACTGGTTGTTGACGACGTTGAGGATGACGGGCGCGCGGTAGACCCCGGCGAAGGTGCAGGCGGCGTGAAAGTCGCCCTCGGCGGTCGAGCCGTCGCCGATATAGCCCGCGGCGATCCGGCTGTCGCCGCTGATCGCCGAGGCCATCGCCCAGCCGACCGCCTGCGGGAACTGGGTGGCGAGGTTGCCGGAGATGGTGAAGAAGCCGTGGGCGTTGGACGCGTACATGATCGGCAGCTGGCGGCCCTTCAGGGGATCGCCGCGGTTCGAATAGATCTGGCACATCATCTGGACTAGCGGATAGTCGCGGGCGACGAGCAGGCCCTGCTGGCGATAGGTCGGGAAGCACATGTCGTCGCGGTCGAGGGCGTGGGCGCCGGCGACGGCGATCGCCTCCTCGCCGGTCGCCTTCATGTAGAAGCTGGTCTTGCCCTGGCGCTGGGCGCGGTACATCCGGTCGTCGAAGACCCGCACCATCATCATGTCGCGGAGGATCCGGCGAAGAGTGTCGGGATCGAGCTTCGGGTCCCAGGGACCTACCGCCTTGCCCTCCTCGTCGAGGACCCGGACGAGCGAGTAGACCAGCTCATGAGTGTCCGCGGCCGGAGCCGAGGAATCGGGGCGGCGGACGCTGCCCGCGGCCGGAATCTCGATATGGCTGAAATCGACCTCGTCACCCGGCCGAGCCGGCGGCTCCGGGACATGGAGGGAGAGCGCCGGGCGGTTCGGGCGCTCGCTTGCCTTGTTCATCCTCTACCCTGTTCGTTGCGGCTCGATGCGCCCGTACCCGCTGTCGCCGCCCTTGTGAAGCGGCGCCCGGCGAGGCAGGCTCCGGGGAAAGGAGCGACACCATGACCTTGTTCCGCCCCCTCGCCGCCTTGCTGCTGCTGGCGCTCGCCGGCTGCGCCACCGATGGGGGCGCAAGGGCGGCTCCGAGCTGGTACGTGATGCGGCATCTGCAGAAGGCCGAAGGCGCCGATCCGCCCCTGAGCGATCTTGGCCGGCGGAACGCGGAATTGCTCGCCGGACTTCTCGACGAGACCCCGCCCCGTGCCATCTATGCCAGCGCCACCCGGCGTGCGCGCGAGACGGCACAGCCGACGGCGGCGCGATACCGGCTCACCATCAAGGAATATGACCCGCGCGACACTCCTGGCCTCGTCGCCCGGGTGCGGGCGGAGAATGGGCCGGTCCTCATCGTCGGCCACAGCAACACCGTCCCGGCGATCATCAAGGCGCTCAGCGGCCGCGACATCGGTGAGATGGACGAAAGCGCCTACGGCACCCTGTTCCAGGTCCGGAGTGACGGGATCGTCGTCAGAACCCGGGTCGACGTAAATTGCGATCCCCTCCAGGGCGGCGAGGACCGCGGGGCGCGCTGCTGAGGGCAGCCCTCAATCCCGACGCATAATGGAATGAGGTCACTGGACTCCTGCAGCAACAGGCGTAGCATTCCTCTTTCAAGCCGAAGGGGGATCGGCGATGAGCGAAGACGGGGACTTCGACCCGACAATCGTAACGCCCGCTCGGCCGACCTTGATCGGCTTCCTGGTGGGCGGGCGGGTCCTGCCTGACCTCGCGGCCCGGACCGCGGCGCGGCTGGCGCGCTGGTACGGCAAGCCGTTCCGCTTCCTGCGCTGGGTGATCGCGGCTCGCCACGACCAGGCCGTCGAGCTGCTCCGACGCGACCTCGATTTCGGAATCGCCCCGGTCAACGCGGTCAAGATCGGCGAGGTCAACGCCGGGCCGTTCATCCTCGGGATGGACCGGTCGGCCGCGCTGGAGCGTGAGCGCCGGGCTCTCTACGAGGCGCTCGCCGCGGTCGACCTCGCCCGGCTTCGCGCCGACACCGAGGCGGATATCGAGGCGGTGCTCGCGGCGGTCCCCGCCGGCGGTGAGATCGATTCCGTAGCGGGCTATGCGCGGCCGATCGCGGCCCGAACGGCGCGCCGGCTGTTCGGCCTCCATGCGCCGTCGGAGCGGATGCTGACGGAGGTGGCGCGCTCGGTCTTCAACCACACTTTCATCAATCCGCTGAACAAGGCCGCGATCCGCGAGCGGGGAATCCGCGCGGGCGAGCATATGAAGCTGTGGATCGACGCCGAGATCGATCGCCGCGACCCGGCGGACCCGGGCGGGGACATGATCGGACGGCTGCTCGCCCAGGGCATCGTCGACAAGGAAGGGGTGCAGCGGACGATCGGGGGGACCTTCGTCGGCTCGATCGACACGACCACCACGGTCGTCGCCAAGCTGCTCAAGCTGGCCTCGCGCAATCCGGACATCGAATATGGGATGCGCCGCGACTGCGACGACCTCCACCGCCTCTACGGCTGGTGCCTCGACGCGATGCGGCTGTGGCCGCACAATCCGGCGATATTGCGAAGCGCCCTCGCCGACACGGCGATCGCCGGGGTCGCCGTCAAACGCGGCGACTCGACCGTCGCCTGGACCCAGGCGGCGATGCAGGATTCGAGCATCGTCGAGGAGCCGCGCCGGGTCCGGCCGGATCGCGACCGCTCGCTCTACCTCCATTTCGGCGGCGGCCTCCATCCCTGCGCCGGGCGGGCGGTGAACAGCTTCCAGATTCCACTCCTGGTCGGCGCGCTTGTCCGGCGCGGGCTGGCGCGAGTCGGCGGAATTTCCTGGGCCGGTCCCTTTCCCGACCGGCTGCCGGTGACCTTGAGAGAAGGGCCGCGCTGATGGACAGCCTCACCACCATCGTCGCCGCGATCCGCGGCTCCGAAATCCGGGCTTTCGACGCGGCAATCGACAGGCTGGGCAACCCCGCCGACGGGGCGATACGCGAAGCGCTCGACCGGCTCGATCCGGACGGCGGCGGGACCCATTTCATGAGCCTCCATGCCATACCGGGCCCGGACGTCGGCGGCGATGCCCATCTCGTCTTCGAATTCACCGCTGACGGAAGCGAGCGGCGGGCGCTGGAGCGGATCGTCGCCGCCATCGGAGCGGACCTCGAGCCGATCTTCCGCCGGGTGGCGGACTGGAGCGACAATGTCGGGCTGCTCGACTACCTTCTCGCCCACCGGCTGAAGGTCGGCCAGGGCCTGTTCGCTCATGCGGGCCTGTGCTTCCCGGGAACGCCGGGAATGAGCGTCGGGCGGATCCGGGGCGAGGCCGAGCTCGCGCGCTTCGTCGCCCCGCTGGTCGACAATCACCATCCCGACCTGCGCCCGCTCGAGCGGCTCGCCGAGGTGAGGAAGGCGGTCGAGGCGGAGCCGGGCCTGGCGTGGACGCTGGAGCCCCCGCCCGCGCCCCTCCGCGAAGGCTCCAATCCCCCGCTGTGGCGGTTGATCCTGGCTTATACGCCCCGCTTCTTCCCGCAATATATGTGGCCCTTCGGCCTGCTGCTGGCGGCGATCGCGATCGCGCTCATCCTCTCGACATCGGGCTGGCATCTCGTCGCCGGGCTGGTGCTGGCGGCGGCCGGGGTGGCCACGCTGATGTTCGGGACGCTCGCGATCCTCTATCTGGCCCTTCGCAAGCAGGAGCGGAACGACTGGGCCGATCCGAGATCGCCCGACCCGCACAGGCTGCGCGAGATCAGCGCCCGCGAGAACCACTGCGCCCAGAACCACATGGTCTCGATCACCCGGCGCAAGCCGGGGCCGGTCCGGTGGTTCACGCTGCGCACCGCTTTCTGGTCGGGGCGGATCAACGTCAGCCGGATCTACCCGCCGGGCTTCCTCGGAACGATCGGGACGATCCACGCCGCCCGCTGGGTGACCATCCCCGGCACCCGCCAGCTCGTCTTCTTCTCGAATTACGGAGGCAGCTGGGAAAGCTATCTCGAAGACTTCATCACCGAAGCGCACGAAGGGCTGACCGCCGTCTGGTCCAACACTATCGGCTTTCCCAAGGCGAGGAACCTGTTCCAGCTGGGCGCCACCGACGGCGAACGGTTCAAGCGCTTCGCCCGGGCCAGCATGCGGCCGACCCGTTTCTGGTACAGCGCCTATCCCGACCTCAATACCGACCAGATCCGGCGCAATGCCGACGTCCGCCGAGGCCTTGCCGCGACCCTGACCAACGACGAAGCCGGACAGTGGCTGGCCCTGTTCGGCTCCTATCCGCGTCCGGCCGCCAAGCTCCAGACCAGCCAGATCCAGAGCCTCGTCTTCGGCGGCCTCGGCTTCATGCCGCACGGCACCTGCCTGCTCTTCGACCTCCCGGCGGACGAAGCGAGTGCGCGCGCGTTCGTAGCCAGCCTCTATCCCCGAACCGCCTTCGGCGACGGCCGCAAGTTGCGGCGCGACGCGGTGCTGACCGTCGCCCTGGGCGCCGGAGCGCTTGAGCGCCTCGGCCTTCCGGACGAATGCGTCAGCGGCTTCCCGCCGGCCTTTCGCGAGGGAATGGGCACCGACGGCCGAGCCCGGATCCTCGGCGATACCGGCGAGGACTCGCCCGAGAAATGGCGCTGGGGCCGGGAGTCGAGCGACGTCGCACTGCTCGTCTACGGAGTGACCGAAGCCGACGTCGCGGCCCTGGAGAACGAGGTCGGGGCGGCGGCCCGGGCCGGCGGCATGGCGGAGCCTTACCGGATCCCGCTCGTCGAGGCGAGGAAGCCGGCGATCGAGCCGTTCGGCTTCGTCGACGGAGTCTCGCAGCCGGTGATCCGGGGCACCGACCAGGCCAATCGGTCGAACGATCCGATCCATCTCGTCCAGCCGGGCGAGTTCGTCATCGGCTATCCCGACAATCGCGGCAATCTGCCGCCGCAGCCCGAGCTGTCGCCGCTCGCCGATCCGAAGAACCTGCTTCCGCTCGCCGACGGCAGCCGAGCCTTCGGGACCGCGATCGTCGAATCGCCTCGCGCCATCGCCCGCAACGGCACCTTCCTCGTCATCCGCCAGCTCGAGCAGGACGTCGAGGCGTTCAACGCTTATTGCGAGGCGGAGGCCGTCCGGCTCGCCGGGCGGCTTCCCGAGCCTTATGAAGTCGACTCCGATTTCGTCGCCGCCAAGCTGCTCGGCCGCTGGAAGGACGGTTCCTCGCTCGTCCGCAATCCTTATTATCCCTACGGCACCGAGCGCGGCCGAAAGGCGGAGCGGGATTCGAGGCGGAAGCAGGCCCGGCTCGATCCGCCGCAGCCGCAGGCGCCGGAGCCGCTCGCCACCGCGCGCCCCGAAAGCGCTCCCGCGGAGGGGCCGGGCATCGCCGCGCCGACCGAGCCGAGCAGCCGCCAGGACAATGACTTCCTCTACGGCACCGAGGATCCTCAGGCGCTGCGCTGCCCGGTCGGAGCGCATATCCGCCGCGGCAATCCCCGCGACACGCTGAGACCGGGCTCGATGGAGCAGGTGGCGATCTCCAACCGGCACCGGATCCGAAGGGTCGGGCGGCTCTACCAGGAGGGACCGGGCGAAAAGCCGGGGCTGCTGTTCATGTGCCTGAACGGGGACATCGAGCGCCAGTTCGAATTCGTCCAGCAGACCTGGCTGGCCAATCCCGGCTTCCAGGGACTGACCGGTCAGCAGGATCCGCTGATCAACGACCGGGCCCGGGGCTCGTCCGGCTATCTGATCCCGAGCAACGACGGCCCCGCCAGGCTGGCGCCGCTGCCGAGCTTCGTCCGGACTCTGGGCGGGGGCTATTTCTTCATGCCGGGGCGGAGCTTCCTGGCCTGGCTGGGGGGGCTTTAAATCCTCCCCGGCATTTGCCGGGGAGGGGGACCAGGCGAAGCCTGGAGGGGTCCTTCGATACGCCGCTTCGACTTCGCTCAGCGGCTACTCAGGATGAGCGGTGGAGAACACCCCAACCGCTCATCCTGAGTAGGGACTGAGCCTGGCGAAGGCCCGTATCGAAGGACCCCTCCACCATGCTTCGCATGGTCCCCCTCCCCTGCGAATGCAGGGGAGGATTTTTCGCATCACAGATCGATGCAGGCCGCGAGGCTCTCCAGCTTGCGGATCCGCTCCTTCAGGTCGGCAAGCTCGATCCGTTCGGCCATTCCGCCGTGGCTCGCCGTCCTCGGCTCGGCGCCGGCCAGCTCCAGCCGCTTGAGATCGAGCCAGCCCTGCCAGCCCTTCAAAGCGGCGAAGAGCAGGATGCCGAGCCCGGCGAGGCCGAAGCCCGCCATCGCCATCATCGTCATCGGTTCGCTCATCACATCCTCCCGTTTCTGTCTTCGGCTCGACTAGCGCAGGCTCTCGATCTCGCGGGCGAGCGGGGTGTTCTGCGCGGTCACGTAGGTTTCGATCTCCGCCATCCGCCGGTCGATGTCGCGCATCGAGCGGTTGAGCTCGTAGGTCGAGGTGCGCAGCGGCCGGTCGAGCGCTTCGTCGCCATAGCCGGCGGCCGGGCGCTTCTTGCCGATCATCGCCGCCGCCCCGTAGGCCACCAGGCCCCAGGGGAAGGTGATCAGGGTCAGCAGGACCACCGCGACCCTCACGAAGGTCGGATCCCAGTTCATGTGGCTGGCGAGGCCGGAGCAGACTCCGAAGACCTTGCCGTTGGCCTTGTCCAGATAGAAAACCTTCTTCATCTTTCCCTCCTGAGCGTGTCGAGTTCGCGGCGGGGCTCCCTTGTCCCGGTCGCCGCCGGGTGGGTGGTGAGAGTCCGCCAATTGGGGTTGCGGGCGTTCATGATCCGGTAGATCCAGTCTTCCATGGCTCATCCCTCCCGGTCCGCGGCGAGCCGGGCCTTGAGGGCCTCCAGCTCGGCATCGATCTTCTCGGCGTTGCGAAGCTCCGCGATCTCCTCGTCGAGGGTCCTGGGCGGAGCGGCCAGAAGCAGGGCGTCGGCGCGGCCTTCGGCATGATCGACCTGGCGCTCGAGCTCATTGAAGCGGGAGAAAGCCTCGTCGACCCTGGGGCCGGCGGTCATCTCGCGCAGCCGGACCCGCTGGTTGGCGCTTTCGAGCCGGCTCTGGGTCGCGCTCTGCCGAATCCGGGCTTCGCGCAGCTTGCCCTGGAGCTTGGCGATGTCGGCCTCGGAGGCGCGCATCGCCTCGTCGAGCAGGTCGATCTCCAGGCGAAGGCTTTCGGCCAGGGCGCCGGCCTTCTGCTTCTCGGTGAGAGCGCCGTGGGCGAGATCCTCGCGGCCCTTGCTGAGCGCCAGCTCGGCTTTCTCGGTCCAGCTCTCCTGGAGCCGGTCG
This sequence comes from Allosphingosinicella sp., assembly GCA_036389015.1. Taxonomy (GTDB): domain Bacteria; phylum Pseudomonadota; class Alphaproteobacteria; order Sphingomonadales; family Sphingomonadaceae; genus Allosphingosinicella. Next base: position 14,807 of record DASVQS010000056.1, read on the forward strand.
AGGCGGGCTATCTGGCGCTGCATCTCCTTCTGGTCGGCGATCGTCCGAGCCGCCGAAGAGCGCACCTCGACGAGGGTCTCCTCCATCTCGAGGATGATCATCCGGATCATCTTCGCCGGGTCCTCCGCCTTGTCGAGAAGGTCGGAGAAATTGGCGGCGACGATGTCGCGGGTGCGGGAGAAGATGCTCATCGGTATCTCCATCAGGGCGAAGGCGGACCGGGCCGGGCGCGGGTGGCGCGGGCTTCGGAGCGCTTCGGGGCGGCGCGGGCCGCCGGGCCTCGGCGGGATCCGCACCAGCCTGTCGGCGGGCACGTGGATCGTCTCAGGCACGGGCGGTGGCGACCGGCGCCGAGGCGTAGAGGGCCGGGCCGGATTCGACGGCCCGGGCCGGACCGACCGCGGCGCCGACCGACACCGCGGACAGCACGACGGCAAGGGCCGCCGCCGCCGCATTGGTCTTGATCTTCTGATAGTCGAACATCTGCCTGCTCCTTGAAACCTTTCACCCCCCGTCGGGGCGGTTGCCGACAAGGTTACAAGGGCCGTGCCAAGTGCAGGAAATGGCGGAAATCCGCGGAAAATGAGGTGACCGGCGGAGCGGAGTGGGATATAACGCCACCTAGGGTTGGGAAATTGCACCAAGGGTTGGCGCTACCGTCATCCCGCGGAAGCCGGGACCTCAGGACAAGAAGTCGCGGGTCTCCCCGAGGTCCCGGCTTTCGCCGGGATGACGGATCAGGCCCGGGCGCGATCCAGGACGCGCTGCACGGTCGAGCGCCGGTGGCTGGGCCCCCTCGTCGCGTCGAGGATCTTGGCGCCGGCCATGAAGACCGCGCCGGTGCAGGCGGCGAACAGCAGCCAGCCGCCGGTGCCGGGATATTGGTCCATGTAATGGAGGCCGCGGGTCACTCCGCCGACGGCGAGCGCGTAGATGACGGCCCAGGCTTCGAGCCGGGTCTTGATGACGAAAAGTCTTAACGCCTTCTTCAGCATGTCCGTTCAGCAGCAAGATGCGGGCCAGTGGCGGAAAACCGCGGTTTTCGGATTGAGGCGGGGGCGGAAGTGTAAACCTTTCCGTCATCTGACCCCTCTCCCTGTAGGGGAGAGGGAGGGGCCCGCCGCCGAAGGCGGTGGGAGGGTGAGGGAAGTCACGAACGCCGTGCCCCTCACCCTGGCGAGCTTTGCTCGCCTGTCCCTCTCCCCTAGAGGGAGGAGGGAGTTTATTTCAGCTCCACCCAGGTCGGCGCGTGGTCGCTGGCTTTCTCCTTCGCCCTCGCGTCGCGATCGACGCCGGCGGCCTTGAGCCGCTTCGCCGCGGCCGGATTGAGCAGGAGGTGATCGATCCGGATCCCGGCGTTGCGGGCGAAGGCGTTGCGCCAATAGTCCCAGAAGGTGAAGATCGGCTCGCGCGGGTGGAGGTGGCGAAGCGAGTCGGTCCAGCCCTGGCCGACGAGGCGCTCATACTGGGCCTGGGGCTCGGGCTGCATCAGGGCGTCGTCCATCCACCGCTCCGGCTTGTGGGCGTCCATCGCCGTCGGAGTCGGGATGATGTTGTAGTCGCCGGCCAGCACCACCGGCTCGGCCAGGGTCACCAGCTCGGCGGCGCGAGCGATGAGCCGCTCGTTCCAGGCGAGCTTGTAGTCGAACTTGGGGCCGGGATGCGGATTGCCGTTGGGGGCGTAGAGGCCGCCGATCAGTACTCCGTCCACCGCCGCCTCGATATACCGGCTTTGCGTGTCCTGCGGGTCGCCGGGCAGGCCCCGGCAGGTCTCCACCGGCTCGCAGCCGCGGGCGAGCAGCGCGACCCCGTTCCAACGCTGCTGGCCGTGCCAGATCGCGCCATAGCCGGCCTTCTCGATGGCGCCGGCCGGAAACTTGTCGTCGGGCGCCTTGAGCTCCTGCAGGCAGACCGCGTCCGGCTTCGCCTCCGCAAGCCATTCGAGAAGCACGGGGAGGCGTCCGTTGACGCCGTTGACGTTGAAAGTGGCAATCCTCATCCCGTCCGAAAGCGCACGCTCGCGACCGGTTCCGAACGCGAGCAAGAGCGGTCAAGCGCAAGGGAATGGCGGAAATCCGCCAAGTCTTTACGTGGCGCGGATTTTGCTTACGATTACATTTGTGATCGACTCGACACCTTTCTACCTGATGCGCGATCATGGCGAGGGCGAGCGCCTGCCGCTGAGGCACGGCTGCGTCGTCCTGTCGCGGCTCGAAGGCGGGCGGAGCACGGTCCGGGCGCTGGCGCCTTCGGTCAAGTTCGTGCTCAGCGGCGAGGAGGTCTACAAGATCGACGGCCGCGCCCGAGCCGTGAAACCGGGCCGCTTCCTCATGGTCGAAGCCGGCACCGAGTTCGAAGTCTCGACTCCTCGGCCGGACGAAACGGTCGGCCTGTGCGTCTATCTGGGCGTGACGGGCCCGCCCAGCTGGGAGCGCGGGCCGCTCGGCCGGGTGATCGAGGGCTGCGGCGCCGAGCCTCTGGCGCCGCTCCTCGCGCGCTATGCCCGGCTGCTTGCCGCTCGGCCCGAGGCCGGACCGGCGCTGGCGTCGAAGATCGTCCAGCAGGTCACCGCCGGCGCCGAGGATTATCTTTCGACCTTCGCCAGCCGGCTGGAGCGGCTGAGCAGCCTCAAGCGCTCGACCCGGATCGAGACGCTGCAGCGGATCGAGCGGGCCCGGGCCTTCATCCACGATCATCAGGACCGGCCGCTGACCCTCGACGAGATCGCCGCCCGGGCGGCGCTGTCGCGATTCCACCTCAGCCGGAGCTTCGCCGAGGTGCACGGGCTGCCTCCGCTCGCTTATCATCGCCGGCTCCGGCTGGAGGGCGCGGCCCGGCTGCTGAGGCAGGGCTCCGCCTCGCCGACCGACCTCGCCGACCGCCTCGGCTATGCGTCGCTGAGCGCCTTCACCCGAGCCTTCCGCCAAGCCTATGGAGTGCCCCCTAGCCGCGCTCAATAATTATAGGCGCGCTCGCCGTGGTCGGCGAGGTCGAGCCCCTCGCGCTCCTGGTCGCCGCCGACTCGAAGGCCGATCGTCCGCCTGACGATCCAGAAAGCGAGCGAGGAGCCGGCGGCCGACCAGAGGATGGCGATCGTCACGGCGCCGGCCTGGACGGCCAATTGGTGGGGGACGGAATAATCCGGGGCGCCGTAGCCGCCGAGCGCGGGCGCGGTGACGAACGCGGTGCCGAGGGAGCCGACAATCCCACCCAGGCCGTGGATTCCGAACACGTCGAGCGTGTCGTCGATCCGGAGCCGGTTCTTCATCGAGGCGACGAATCCGTAGCAGACACCCGCCGCCGCGGCGGCGAGGAGGACGGCGCCGAGCGGGCCGGACGTCCCCGCCGCCGGAGTGACGGCCACCAGACCGGCCAGCCCACCCGAAGCGCCGCCGAGCAGCGACGGCTTGCCCGAAACCAGGCGCTCGATCAGCATCCAAGTGAGCACGCCCGCGGCGGGCGCGACGAAAGTATTGATCATCGCCACCGCGGCGAGCCCCGAAGCCTCGAGCGCCGAGCCGGCGTTGAAGCCGAACCAGCCCACCCACAGAAGCCCCGCGCCGACCAGGGCGAGCGCCAGCGAATGCGGCGGAGTCGCTTCCTTGAGGTAACCGATGCGCTTGCCGGCGAAGAACACGCCGACGAGGCCCGCCACCCCGGAATTGACGTGGACGACCGTGCCACCCGCGAAATCGAGGGCGCCCATGCCGTAGATGAGGCCGTCCGGCGACCATACCATATGAGCGAGCGGGGCGTAGACGATCGTCAGCCAGATGAGGGTAAAGGCCATGATCGCTCCGAACTTCACCCGTTCGGCGAGCGCGCCGACGATCAGCGAAGCGGTGATCGCCGCGAAGGTCATCTGGAAGGCGACGAAGACGAGCTCGGGGATGCCGGCGCCGGCGGTGAAGGTCGGAACCACCGATCGGCCGTCGATTCCGGCGAGGAAGAATTTGCCGAAGCCGCCGACCAGCGGACCGCCGCCGGCGAAAGCCAGCGAATAGCCCCAGCCGACCCAGATCAGGACCGCGGCGGCGGTGATCCCGAGCACCTGGCTGAGGATCGAAAGCATGTTCTTGGCCCGCACCAGGCCCCCGTAGAAAAGGGCGAGCCCGGGCAGGACCATCATCAGCACGAGAATGGTCGAGACCAGCATCCAGGCGGTGTCGCCCTTGTCGACGCTCAACTGCTCCATGTGACCCCCGCGCTGACAAGACCGTGGGCGCCGGGCCCACCCGACCGTTCGCCCTGAGCCTGTCGAAGGGTTTTCCTTCACTTGCCGCGGAACGGGCAATGAAGGACTTCGACAAGCTCAGCCCGAACGGTGGGAAACCTGGTCGCGTTGCCTTACCGGGTGCGAAGCTGTCGGAGCGGCAGGGGCGGTGCAAGCCGTCGCGGTAGCCGCCCCAGGGCTCGGTGAACAATTCACGTGGGTAGAATCGACACTCCCTCGGGGCCGAAGGCAAGCTTAGCCGTCAGCAGCGCCCGGAAGACGTTGTAGCCGCCGGTGCCGGGATGGAAGGCGTGGAAGAAGAGCTGCGGCTCGCCGTCCAGGCCCGGGGCGACCGACGCATGGCCGGGGGCCAGCCATTCGCGGGTCGAGCGAAGCAGAGGCTCGGGCTGCTTCACATAGGGACCGAGCACATGGTCCGCCGCGGCGACCCCGATTCCATAGGCCGGGGTCGAAAAGTCGTTGCCCGCGTAGAAGAGCCAGTAAGCGCCCTTCTGAAGGGTGACCCACGGCCCTTCGATGAGATGCCCTTCCCAGTCGAGGTCGTTGGCGAGCACGATCGTCGGCTCGCCGACGAGAGATTGGCCATCCTCGGCGAGGCGCTGGGCGTAGATCGGGGTGCGCATCGCCTCGACGATCGAGCCGGCGATTCCGCTCCCTTCCAGCGCGCGCTTGACCGGAACCCAATTGGCGAGCGCCGCCTCGATCAGCGGCTGCATGAGGAAGAAGCGCTCCATGGGCCGGCGGGTGTTCGCCCAGGGGATGATCGCGGCGGCGAAGGCGGCGGTCCGGCGGTCCTCCTCGCTCGCGAACAGGCGCTCGATGAGGTCGGGGCGCTCGCGCAGCAGCGCGGCGAGCGGGCGGGGCCATACCCCGTTCGTGTCGGCCTTCCAGAACAGATAAAGGGCGCCGTCGCGGTCGATAAAGAAATGCGAATCGATGACCCCGCCGCTGAGCCGCGGCCGTTCCGGATCCTCCGCCATTCCGGTCGTGTTGACCGCGGCCCCGGTGAGCAGAGGCCGGCCGAGATCGCGCCACGGCCCGAACGGGCTGGCGCTCCTGGCGAGCCCGATGGCGAGCGCGTTGCTGGCCTGGCGGGCCGTGTAGCAGAGCCAATATTCGTCCCCGACGCGCGCCATTTCGGGTGCCCAGAAATCCGCGACCCGGCGGCCCCTGGCGGTCCATTCCGGCGCTTCGCCCTCCGGGAAGACGAAGCCCTTATGCTCCCAATGCTCGAGATCATCCGAGCGCAGGATCGGGAAAGCGTCGGGAGCATCGTTCGAGGTCGCGACGAGCACATAGCCATCGTCCGTCTTCAGCACCGCCGGGTCGCCGTAGCCGGCGAGGATATTGGGCGAGAGATTGTCGGTGAGCAGCGGCCGCCAGGGAACCTCGCCCGGCGGCGGCGGCTCGCGCTCGGCGAAGGCATGGGGCACCCGGGTTCCGAAATCGGCGGCGAGAGCGGCGAAGAAGGCGGCGTAATGCTGCTGCTCGCCGCCGGTCACGTGATAGACCTTGGTCTCGCGAAAGCCGCTCCGACGGACATCGAAACGGGTGCCCTCCCCTTCCTCGAAGGCGTCGACGTCGAAGGCGAATCGTGCATTTTTAAGCATCGGCGGCCCGTTAGCGGGCTCGCAATCATCATACAAATGGATTAATTCGGAAATCGCTACAGGGGTGGGGTCGGGCATGGCGACGGCGGCGAAGATCGAAGAGCAGGGTTACGACACCGCCGCCATCATGGGCGGCCTCTACGGCGACGGCATCATCGCCCTGAAAAACGCCTTCCCCCGGTCGTGGGTGGATCGGATGCGGGACGACATCAAGACCCTGTTCGAGGAGGCGCGGTCCGTTCCGGGCGGCGCCCTCCCCCGCGGGCCGCAGCGCTGGTATGTCGAGGTCCATCCGGAGCGGATCGGCGGCTTCGTCGACATCGCCACCCATCCCTGGTTCGTCGCGGTCTGCGAGTCCGTTCTCGGGCCCGATTACAGGATCGTCGAGGTCGGCTTCGACATCCCCTTTCCCGGCGCCGCCGACCAGCCCTGGCATCGCGACTTCCCGGCGCCGGAGGCGACGGTGAAGGGCCGGCGGCTGAACTCGCTCGCCTTCAACCTGACCGCGGTCGACACGCGGCCCGAGCACGGCGCCTTCGAGATCGCCCCGGGCACTCAATGGGACGATCTGACCGGCTGCAAGGACGGCATGTTCCCGCCGAAGGAATGGTGGCCGCGGTACATCGCCCGCAAGCAGTCCAGGCTCGCCCAGAGAGGCGACATTTCGGCGCGTTCGGCGCTCACCATCCATCGCGGCACGGCCAACCGATCGGAGGAATGGCGGCCGGTGCTCGTGGTCGGCGTCGACGCTCCGGACGCGACCAATGCCGGACATCACGATCTGCAAGTCACGCGCGCCTATCTGGACTCCCTGCCGGCGCGGGTGAGGGACCATCTGACCTATCGGGTGACGGATGAGCTCAAGCCGGTCATCCAGCACCATGTGATCGACGGGCTTCTGGAGGCGGAATACTAAAATCCTCCCGCGATTTCGCGGGGAGGGGGACCGCGCGAAGCGCGGTGGAGGGGTTCTTGAGAGTCAGTAAGGCCCCTCCACCATGCTTCGCATGGTCCCCCTCCCCGGCAAATGCCGGGGAGGATTAGAGGGGCACCACCTCCACCCGCATCGTCAGCGACATCGTCTCGCCGGGCTCAAGCACCCGCATCCCGAGCTTGTCCCACTCAGCCTCCGGCGCGTTGAGCGCGGCGTTGGCGTGGGTCACGGGTTCGGCCACGAACAGGCCGCCGGAGACCGGCGAATAGAGCTGGAAGAAATGCGCGTCGGGCGACGACATGGCGATCCGGAACGGAAGTTCGGGATCGGAGATGATCGCGCGTCCGTTCCAGCCGCCGAAGCCGTGATCGAGGCCCTGGCCGCAGACCAGGCGGTCGGCGAGGTCGAAGCGGCCCCTGGCGGGCACGTTTTCGACCGGCAGCACCTTGTCGTCGATCGTCCAGACGGTCTCGACCCCCGTATCGAGCCGGGTCTGAGGGGTGCAGTTGAAATAGGGATGCTGGCCCAGCCCGCAGGGCATCGGCGAATCCGAGCGGTTGGTGCAGGTCAGGACGAGGGTCAGCCCGGCCTCGTCCAGGGCGAATATCTGGCGGGCTTCATAATCCCACGGCCATTCCCCGGCGGAATGGAGATAAGCGAGCTCGGCATGGCGTTCGTCGAGCCGCTCCACCGCCCAGGCGTGGAGCCAGCCCTGCCCGTGGAGCGGACTGGGGTCGGGCGGCATATTTTGTGCGAGTGTGACTCTGCGGCCACGGAAGGAAAAGCTCCCGCCGCGGATGCGGTTGACGAACGGGACGAGCGGGAAGCTGGCGAGCGCGGTCGGCGATTTATCGGTTTCGTCCAGAGGGCGGAATATCGGTATCTTTCCGACACTTACCGCGCAGCATTCGAAGCTCGCGATGCCGCCGCCGAGCTCCGGCGCGAGCCTCAGGGAGAGTGGGCCGGCGGCGAGCTGGGGGAAGGAATCGGGTGCCATAAGTGAATGCCGCAATAAGGCCGCGTTCAGCGATATGAAACTCTCCTGGGGATAAATGCAGATTAGTCTTGCGGGCCGATTCCGGCGCAAGCTAACACGTCCCTGGGGAGAGCCTTGGGAGGGGTTTGTAATGAGTAGGCGAGTCAAAGATTTTATCGAAGTGAAGGACGTGGGGTCGCTCGACGCCTTGATCGAACGGCTCCAGGAAGTCCGCGGCAGCCTCCCCCCGGGGGCGCAGCCGGAAGTGAAGATGCGCGGCGACGACATTTTCGGCCGCCACATCTGCGTCAGCTTCTATCGCCCGCAGACCGTCGAAGAGGCCGAGTGCGACGCGCGCTACGCCGAGGCTTATCGCCAGTCCCGCGAGCGCGAGCTCAACCGGCTCCACGACGAGCTCGGCTTCTGCCCGGTGCCGGCGCGGCGCCAGGGGAAATTGCGCATCGTCGCCTGATTTCTGCCTCTCCATGCGCAGCATGGGGAGGGGGACCACCGAAGGTGGTGGAGGGGTAATTGGCGGGGACCGGGGGGTCTCGCGCTATTTCTCTCCAGCCAGGGCCAGATCACCCCTCCACCATGCTACGCATGGTCCCCCTCCCCATCTCCGATGGGGAGGCAATTCTTACCACTCAGCGAACGTCCCGTCCTTGTGGCGCCAGACCGGGTTGCGCCAGCGGTGGCGGTCCTTGTCGGCTTCGCGAACCGCGTCCTCGTCTATGTCGACTCCCAGGCCCGGACCGGTCGGCACGGCCAGCCAGCCGTCGGTCGCGGTCAGCGGAGCGGGATCCTTGCAGAAGGTGTAGAGGTCGCCGCCGACGTTGTAGTGGATTCCGAGCGACATCTCCTGGAGCGCGACGTTCGGCGCGGTCGCGGCGACCTGGAGGCAGGCGGCGAGGGCGAGCGGGCCCAGCGGGCAGTGAGGGGCGACGGCGACGTCATAGGCCTCGGCCATGGCCGCGATCCGCCGCCCTTCGAGGATTCCGCCGCAATGGCTGAGGTCGGGCTGGATGATGTCGACCGCCCCGGCCTCGAGGAAGGGCTTGAAGTCCCAGCGCGAATGGAGCCGCTCGCCGAGCGCGATCGGGGTCGAGACGAGCTGGGCGAGCTGCGCCAGCCCTTCCGGATTCTCCGACAGCAGGGGCTCCTCGATGAACAGAAGGCCGAGCGGCTCCAGCGCTTTGGCGAGCTGCTTGGCCATCGGCCGGTGGACCCGGCCGTGGAAATCGAGGCCGACGTCCATCCCCGCGCCCTGCGCCGCCTCGACCCGGGCGATCACCTCCTCGAACATGCTGGGCGTACCGATCCAGTCGAGCTCGGCCGTGGCGTTCATCTTGACCGCCGAGAAGCCCTGGCCGCGCCGCGCCGCCGCGGCCTCGCCGATCTCGTGCGGGCGGTCGCCGCCGATCCAGGCATAGGCCCGGACCCGGTCGCGGACCCGGCCGCCCATCATCTCCCAGGCCGGGAGGCCGAGCGCCCTGCCCTTCAGGTCCCACAGGGCCTGCTCGAGGCCCGCCAGCGCCGACATCAGCACCGGTCCGCCCCGGTAGAAGCCGCCGCGATAGCCGATCTGGAAAACATCCTCGATCCGGAACGGGTCGTGGCCGAGGAAACGGTCGCGGAGCGCCTCGAAGGCGCCGTCGACCGCTTCCGCCCAGCCTTCCAGGCTCGCCTCGCCCCAGCCGACCGCACCCTCGTCCGATTCCACCCGGACGAAAAGCCAGCGGGGCGGGACGTAGAAGGTTTCTATCTTCGCGATTTTCATAACGTTCTCGGTCCTTCGATACGGGCCTTCGCCTTCGCTCAGTCCCTACTCAGGATGAGCGGGGGAGTACGCCAATCCGCTCATCCTGAGTAGCCGGTGAGCTTGTCGAACCGGCGTATCGAAGGACGGGATGACGCGCCGCGCATCATACCGCCCCCTCCGGATTGGCGGGCTCGGTGACGAAGCCCTTGAGGTGCCGTTCCGCTTCCTCCCGTTGCTCGCGCGCGAGAGCCCGGTCCCATTGCGACGGCGGGACGATCGGCACCGACAGGCACAGGCTCGAGGCGGGCAGGACGTCGCGCCAGTCGGAGATCAGCTTCTTGTAAGCCTTGCCGACGTTGCGGATGTTGCGGTCGAGATCGTAGAGGCCGAGCGGGTTGACGTTGCCGTTCTGCTGGCGAAGCGCCGTGTCCCAGTCGACCTGGTCGGTCAGCGAATACCAGGTGAAGCCGACCGTGGGGATTCCGACGTTGCGGATCCTGAGGACGTTCGCCCATTCCTTCCACAGCCAGTGCACCGCCTCGTCGCCTTTGGGCCCCTCCCTGAGGTTGGTCTCCGTGTGCATGACCGGCAGCCGGTAGCGGTTGTAATATTGGCGGGTGATCTCGCTGTAGCCGAACACCTCGCCCGAGCTCTCCGTATGCCCGTCGGCGTACACGCGGTGCTCGTTGGTCATGTAATAATCGTTGCCGAGGATGCAGTGCTGCTTGAGCCGGTGATTGAGGAAAAAGTGGTACTCCTCACGGGTCATGCCGTTGTCCATGAGGTATTCGTACATCTCGCTGTCGACGCGGCGGCCGTAATTGAGGTCCAGGCTGAGGAAGCGGCGGGAGTTCATCAGCTCCGCCTTGCCGATGGCGAGCGGGCTGTCGGCGTGGAAATATTCGGAGCTTTCGGACTGGATGAAGATGGCGTCCGGCCGACGCTTCAAAATCTCGATCATCGCCAAAACGTTCGCCTTGACGATGTGCTTGAGCGCGGTGACGAAGCTTCGGTCGTCGGTGGCCTGTTCGTTCCACCATCCGTATTTCGCCGAGAATATCGCGCAGATGAACATCTCGTTCACCGGCGTGTAGAGCTGGACCCAGGGGAAGCGCTCGGCGAACGCGCCGGCGTAGGTGGCGAAAAGTTGCGGAAAGTCCGGATTCTGGAAGTTCCCGACCCAATCGGGCACTCCGAAGTGACAAAGGTCGACGATCGGCGTGATGTTGCGCCGCTTCAATTCGGCGAAGCTCAAATCGGCGAATTCCCAATCATGCTTGTTGGGGCCGAGCAGGGTGCGGTGGAGCGGCGGGCCGTAGCGAAGAAAATGGATTCCGATCTCGTCGACGCAGTCGAAGTCGGTCTGCCAGTGCCGGTAATGGCCGCACACCTCCATCTGGTCGACCCGGGTACGGCCGCCATTTATGGTCGGAATGCTGTTCTCGATCCCGGTCGCGAAAATGAAGTTGGCGATGACGGCCCTCCCATCCGGTTGTGCGCCGCTACGGCTAACGCGCGGGCGGCGGCGGTGCCAGCCCGCACCGACGCGCCGCAAAGAAAAAGTCGAGCGGCCGTGAAAGTTGCGTGACGGACGGACCCGTGCGGCGTTAACGGCGGCGGATGGCGGAGCTTGTTCAATGAATGCTGGCGAAGAACTGAGACGAAGGCTGGCCGAATGCCCGCTGGTGGCGATCATCCGAGGCGTGAAGCCCGACGAGGCCGAGGCGATCGGGGAAGCGATCTTCGCCGCCGGGATCCGGATGATCGAGGTGCCGCTCAACTCGCCGGATCCCCTCGCCAGCATCGAACGGCTGGCCCGCGCCTTCGGGGACCGAGCCCTGATCGGCGCCGGAACCGTGCTCGATCCTGCCGACGTGGCCCGCGTTCGCGATTCGGGCGGGAGGATCATCGTCTCGCCCAACACCTTCCCGCCCGTCATCGAGGCGTCGGCCGCGGCGACCCTGGTGTCGCTGCCCGGCTTCTTCACGCCTTCCGAGGCCTTCCGGGCCCTGCGTGCCGGGGCGACGGGACTGAAGCTCTTCCCGGCGGAAGGCGCATCGCCGGCGGTGGTGAAGGCGCAGCGGGCGGTGCTGCCGAAGGACCTGCCCGTGCTCGTCGTGGGCGGAATCGGCCCCGGCAACATGCAGCCCTGGATCGAGGCCGGAGCCGACGGTTTCGGCCTCGGCTCGGGGCTCTACAAACCCGGCCAGTCGAGTCAGGAGACGGGAGCGAAGGCGCGCGCTTATGTCGAGGGGCTTCGGGGGGTCTCGCCGCCGGAGGGCATGAGCTAGCGCCACCCGAGCCAATTCCGGGCCGCGGTGCCGGTCGATTTTCACGCAAAGACGCAAAGACGCAAAGAGCGCGGAGCGCTCCACCACAGCCTCGGCTAGCCGGAAGGCGGAGCGTTTTCGGACAGGCCGTGAAGTTCTTCCGCTTCCCGGAGTCTTTGCGTCTTTGCGTCTTTGCGTTCAAAAATGAGTTCGCACGGCGCTCGCGAGCAGGCCCGGAAAGCGCCGATGCTACCCCAAAGCCGCCGTGGCCTTGGCGAAGGCGGCTTCGTCGTCGACGTCGAGCCACCAGCGGCCCCGAATGTCGTGGGTGTAGGCACGGCCCGAATCCGCCAGCGCCTGGACTCCCTCGGACAGAGACCCCGACCCGCCCGCGGCGAGACTGGCCTTGAGCGATTCGAGAAGCGCGGGCGTGGCGATGAAGATGCCGGTGTCGATGGCGTCGTAGCAAGCCAGGGTCTTGCCGATGCGCGCGATGCGGCCGCCTTCGCCCAGCTCGATCTTGGTCGCGTCGTCCAGGTCGAGCAAAGGATTGTCGATCCGGTGATCGGCGGCGAGGGTCAGCGCGGCGCCGCCGCGATCGGCGGCGAGCATGTCGCGCAGGATGGCCGGATCGAACAGGTGATCGGACATCAGAAGGATGAATTGCGAGTCGAGCCGGTCGGCCGCGGCCAAGACCGAGAGGCCGTTGGGGCGGTGCCATTCTTCATTGCGCACGATTTCGATCGGCAGGCCCGACTCGCGGGCGAGCTCGAACAGGAAGGCCTCCAGCGGTTCCGGCTCGTAGCCGGTGACGACGAGGAACTCGCCGGCACCGCCGGCGGCGGCGCGGCGCACGACATGCTCGATCAGCGGCATGCCGGCGACCTGGGCGAGCGGCTTGGAGGCGGCGATGCTGCGCAGCCGGGTGCCCTGGCCCGCGGCGATGATCAGGCATTTCATCGGCGCGCCTTAGAAGGAGAGCGCCGCGTAGGCGAGTGGCAAAGGCGGAGTCTGGCAAAGGCGGCGGCGATGACCTATTTTCGAAGGGGAAGCAGGAGGTGCAAGATGCGAACGACCCTGAGCCTGATACTCCTCGGCCTGGCCGCGGCGGGCGCTCCGGCCGCCGCCAGGGACGGCAGCGGCGAAACGGTCATCCCTTTCATGAGCAGCCTCAACGCCGTCGAGTGGAAGCCGGCCTCGAACGACTCGCTCTACCTGAGAGGACCGAGGGGCGACTGGTATTTCATCCGGACGATGAACCGGTGCGACCGGCTGAGGAGCTCGCCCGGCATCGGGTTCCAGACCTCGGCGCTCGATCAGCTCGACCGCCACGGAGCGATCATGGTGCAGGGCGTGCGCTGCCCGATCGAAAGCATCACGCGCTCGGACGGGCCGCCGGCGAAACCGCGCAAGGCGGGCTGACCTCGTCATCCCGGACTTGATCCGGGATCCATGAACGCGGCCCTGCCCGGTTGCATACCGCCGTGTTCATGGATTCCGGCTTTCGCCGAAATGACGCAGCAAAAAAAAGGCCGCCGCGACCCGGGTCGCGGCGGCCGTTCTTCCTGATCCGAAGATCAGAAGCCCATGACCAGCGTGGCGCTGATCGTGCGCGGAGCGCCGATCTGGACGAAGCTCGGAGCCCCGTACAGGCCCGTATTCGCCCCCGTCTGGGTGATCGTCTGGTTCAGTCCGCCGCTGAACCCGCCGACATAGAACTGGTCGAACAGGTTGTAGACGTTGAACTGGATGTGGCTCCGCTCCAGGCCCATGTCGGCCAGGCTGACCCGAGCATCGAGATTGACGAGCCAATAGGCCGGCGCTTTTGCCGGGAAGATCTCGGTGATCCCGGCCGGAGTGCGGATGTTGCCCGCGAAGACCGGCTGGTTGGTGTCGTAAACGTAGCGCGGGCCGGTCCGCTTAGCGGTCACGCCGAGCTCGAGCGGGCCGAGGGTGCCGCGCACCGTGCTGCCGAACGTGTACTTGGCAGCGCCCGATTCGCGCTTGCCCGCGGTCGGGGCGAAGATCGCGACACCGGCCGCGGTGCAGCCGGGATAAAGCGTCGCGGGAGCGGCCTGCGCGGCCGTGCAATTGAAGAGAAGGAGGTCGTCCTTGATCTCCGACTTCAGGGCCGAGCCGAACGCGTAGATGTTGAGCGCCTTCATCGGCTGGTAGGAGACGTAGCCGTCGACGCCGTATTTATCGACCTTGCCGAGGTTGCGGAAAGTGGTGGCGTTGAGCTCCGGGTCGAAGGCCGAGGCGGTGCGGTTGGAGTAGCGGTTGAAGAAGCCGCCGAGCTGGGCCTGGATCTTCGGGCTCCGATAGCGCAGGCCGACGTCGAAATTGTCGGTCTTCTCCGGGTTGGGCGAGGCGCCTTCCACGGACGGGGCGAAGAAGAACGCATTGTAGAGGTTGTCGGTGCTCGGCACCGAGAGACCCTTGGCGTAATTCGCGAAGACGCTCATCCGCGGCATGATGTCGAAGGTAAAGCCCACATTGGGCAGGATCGCGTCATATTTGAACACGCGCTGCTGCGGACCCTGGATGGTGGGGTTGACCGCAGCAAAGGCCGCGTAACGCGGATTGTCGCGCCCTAAGCACTCGACGAAGGTCGGCGAGCTGGCCGCGCAGAAATTGTTGAGTTCGCGCTTGAAGAAGGGAACGCGGAGGCCCGCGTTCACGACCAGCCTGCCGTCCATGAACTCGCCGCGATACTCGCCCCAGAACTGGTGCAGGATCGCGTAGGAGAGTCGATCGCGCTTCTGGAGGTCCGTTCCCGTCACGTCTTTCTGCGGATCGTTGACCGGGAAGACGTCGAACGGCTCACCTCCGACATCGAGAAGGCCGACCTGGCCGGTCTGGCGGTGGCGAGCGTGGTCGAGCGTATAGCCGGCGCGGACGGCGTGATCGTCATTGATGTCCCAGCGGACGCCGGCGATCAGGCCAATTCGATGGGTCTGGGTCTGGCTCGGCGCAAGGACGATGACCTCGTCCAGCGCGTCGCCGTCGCCGTTGACGTCACGGCCGAAATAGGGAGCGCCGTTGAGATAGCCGGCCAGGCAGGTGTTGTTCGCGCTGTTCGGGGTCGCGGCGCACTGAACCGTGGTGGCGGTGCCGCCGGCGGAATTGACGTCGCGCAAGCCTTCGAAGCCGAAGACCGTGCCGCCGCCGTTCGCCTTCACATATTGGTAGCTCGGATCGACCGTGAGGGTGAAGGCGCCGAAGGTGAAGCGCGACGACATGCGGATGTTGCCGGTGTTCGACGGATTGTAGCGCCGATCGAACTCGCTTCCGCAGCTGGCATAATTCTGCTGCGGATCGGGCGAGAAGATGAGGCCGTTGCGCGGGTCGGAGGAGGGCGCCCGGACGTCGGCGACGCCCGCCTGGGGCGTGTCGATCAGGCAGGGATAGTTGACGAGGTATTTGCGCTCGTCATTGTTCATCGGGAAGCGGTTGTTGGCCTGGCCACCGACGATGCGCGGCACCGTTACGCCGTTGAGGACGCGAGTCGTGTCCCAGCGCAGCGGCGAAGAGCCGAAGAAATTGTTGCGGTTCTGGTTATAGTGCCCAGCGATGGCGATGAAATCACCCTTGGTGCCGATCGGCTGATAGATCTTCGCGTTATACTGCTGCTTGTAGACCTTGCCGTAATTATTGAACGGATTGTCGTTCTTGGCATAGGAGGCCGAGACGAACGCGCGGGTGTCCCAGGGGGTAAAGCTGCCCGTCTCGATCATTCCGAACAGGCGGTGGAAATCATATTCGCCGATCGAAGCCGACACCATCGCGCCCATCTCCTTGCGCGGGACGATGGTGCGGTAGTTGACGGTGCCGCCCGCGGCCGACGCGGTCGGGCTGTCGACGTCGGTGGTGCCGAGGTTGACGTTGACCTCGCCGATGATCTCCGGATCGAACTGCTGGTTCGAGAAGATCGCGTAATTGCCGGAATCGTTGAGCGGGACGCCGTCGACGGTGAGCGAGATGCGGTCCGACGAGAAGCCGCGGATGTTGAGCGTTCCGCCCGACGAACCGTAGGCGTCGTTGTTCTGGAAGCTGACGCCCGGGACGAGGTTGATCGTGTCGAGAATCGTCTGGCCGGGATTTTGCCGCTGGATCACTTCCGAGGTCAGCGCCGCCTTGGCCTTGGTCGTGTCGGGGGCGGTGATTCCGCCGACCTCCTGGTTGCGCGTGCCGGTGATGACGATCTCTTCTTCTTCGAAGTCCTGCGAACCGGTGGACTGAGCGAAGGCCGTGACCGGCATGACGAGCGCCGTGGTCGCCCAGAGCAGCGAGAGCTTCTTCATGGTTGCTGTTTCCCCTCGGAGGCCGAATCGCCTCTTTCCCGGCGTCTGCTATAGCCCGGACGGGATGATTCGAAGACTCAAAGTGAGCCCGGCAGCAAAAAAGTTATCCTGGGTTGCAGCGATGCCGCACCGCTATCTAAATATCTGATATTCCTGCCGGAACAAATCAGGCACCGGCGGACTGCGGGACGCCGTCGAGGCGCCTCGCGAGGGCGACCATCAGGTAGATGAGCGGCGGCACCAGGACGATCGACAGAACCACCTTGGCGAGCATCTGACCGACCAGAAGCTCGCCGATCGGGAACACGCCGTAGAAGGCGATGGTGATGAAGATCAAAGTGTCGACGATCTGGGAAAGGACGCTCGCGATTCCCGCCCGGAGCCAGAGCAGCTTGCCCTCGCCGCGCTTCAACGCGGTGAAGATGGTGACGTTGAGCAGCTGCGAGGTGCCGTAGGCGACGATGCCGCCGATCCAGATTCGCGGCGTCGAGCCCATGATCGTGTCGAAGGCGGCGAGGCGCTCGGGCTGCATGTCGTGCGCCGCCGGCAGGGCCAGGACCAGCAGGGCAAGCAGGATCGAGATGACGAGGGGGATGAAGCCCAGCACCACCAGCCGGTTCGCGGTCGAGCGCCCGAACAGCTCGGCCACCGAGCTCGAGGTCACGACCAGCAGCAGGAAGGCGAAAATCCCGGCCTCGACCGCGAGCGGCCCGAGCGCGACCTGCTTGTTGCCGAGCACTCCGGCGATGCAGACCATCCCGCCGTAGAAGAGCGCGAGGACGAACAGCGAGCGGGGAATGGCGGGCGGGGGGGCTTGCGTCGACATGACGGCTGCGTAACCGGTTTGGAGCAGAGCGTCGATGGTCCTTCGATACGCCGCTTCGACTTCGCTCAGCGGTTACTCAGGATGAGCGGAGAGAATATTCCGTAACCGCTCATCCTGAGTAAGGGACTGAGCGTAGGCGAAGGCCCGTATCGAAGGACCCTCCACCACCTTTGGTGGTCCCCTCTCCATGCGTCGCACGGGGAGGCAGAAAAAGGCTTCCCCCCCGACGCGCTTCCCGCCATCAGTGCGCCGGTGACACAGACCCGCCTGGACGTCCTCGCCATCGGCGACGCGATCGTGGACGTCATCGCCCACGTCGACGAAGGCTTCCTGGTCGAGGAGGCGCTGGTCAAAGGCTCGATGCAGGTGCTCGACGCCGAGGGCGCGAAGCGGCTCTACGCGAAGATGCCGCAGGCGAAGGAGACCAGCGGCGGCTCGGCGGCGAACACGATGGCGGGAGTTGCGGCGCTCGGCGGCCGGGCCGGTTTCATCGGCCAGATCGCGGACGACCAGCTCGGCGACATCTTCGCTCACGACATCAGGGCGCTGGGGGTCGAGTTCCGAACCCCGCCCCTTCGCGGCGGGCTTCCGACCGGTCGCTGCCTCATCGTCGTCACGCCCGACGCCCAGCGGACGATGAACACCTTCCGCGGCGCCGCCCACGAGCTCAAGGTCGAGGCGCTCGATCCGGAGCAGATCAGGGACTCGGCGATCCTCTATCTCGAAGCCTATCTGTGGAGATCGAGGGGGCCGCGGGCGGCGATGGAGGAGGCGATGCGGATCGCCCACGAAGCGGGCCGCAAGGTCGCCTTCACTTTGTCCGACATCGCCTGCATCGCCCCCCACCGGGCCGAGATGATGGCGATGATCGAGGCCGGCGCGATCGACCTCCTGTTCGCCAACGAGAATGAGATTCGCGAGCTGGCGGACCTTCCCGACCGCGATTCGGCGATCGGAGCGATCCGCGACAAGGTCCCGCTGGTCGTCGTCACCTGCGGCTCCGAGGGGGCGGTCGCGGTCGCGGGAGGCGAGCGGGTCGAGGCGCCGATCGCCAGGATCGGGCGGGGGGTGGTGGACACGACCGGGGCGGGCGACCTGTTCGCCGCGGGGTTCCTCGTCGGCCAGGCGCGGGGCCGCAGCCTCGAGCAGTCGCTCCGGATCGGCTCGGTCGCCGCGGCCGAGGTGATCTCGCACACCGGCGCCCGGCCGGAGGCGGGGCTCAGGGAATTGGTGGAGAAGCTGTGAAACGGCTCGCGGTCTATTGCGGCTCGTCGATGGGCGCCGACCCGCTCTTCGCCGAGGTCGCGCGCGCTCTGGGCGAGGAGATGGCGAGGCGCGGACTGGAGCTCGTCTACGGCGGCGGCCACCGCGGACTGATGGGAGTCATCGCCGACTCCGTGCTGGCCGGCGGAGGCAAGGCGTTCGGAGTGATCCCGCAGGCCCTGGTCGATCTCGAGGTCGCGCATACGGGGCTGACCGAGCTTCACACGGTGACTTCGATGCACGAGCGCAAGGCGAGGATGACGGAGCTCACCGACGCGTTCATCGCCATCCCGGGCGGAATCGGCACTCTCGACGAGCTGTTCGAGGCGTGGACCTGGAACGCGCTCGGCTACCATTCGAAGCCCTTCTGCCTTCTGAACGTGGCCGGCTTCTGGGACCGGATGATCGAGTTTCTCGACCACGTGACCGACAGCGGCTTCATGTCGCCGGCGCGGCGGGGCCAGCTTCTCGTCGCAAGCGAGATTGGGGAGGCCATCGAAAAGCTGGACGAAGCGGAAAAAGCCGCCGAAACCAGGATGGTCTGGTGAGGGGGATGGAATGGAACGACTGATCGGCCTCGTCGGCGTTGCGGCGATTCTGCTGCTGGCCTTCCTGCTGTCGTCGAATCGGCGCGCGATCCGCCCCCGGGTGGTAATCGCCGCCTTCGCCCTCCAGGCGGCGCTCGCCGCCTTCGTGCTTCGAGTGCCGTGGGGCGTCGAGGCCATCAACGGGCTTAGCCAGGGTGTCGCCAATCTGCTCGGCTATGCCAACAAGGGCACCGAATTCCTGTTCGGACCGGCCGACAAGAATCCGCTCGCCCAGACCTTCGCGCTCGGCGCCCTGCCGGTGATTATCTTCTTCGCCTCGATCGTCGCCATCCTCTACTATCTCGGGATCATGCAGCGGATCGTCCGCTGGGTCGGCGGGGCGATCGGCTGGATCACCGGCATCAGCCGGGTCGAATCCCTGTCGGCGGCGGCCAACATCTTCGTCGGCCAGAGCGAATCGCCCCTCGTCGTCCGCCCCTATCTCGCCGCTCTGACGCCCTCGCAGGTGTTCACCGTGATGACCGTCGGCATGGCGGGGGTCGCCGGCACCATCCTGCTCGCCTACGCCCAGCTGCTCGGCAACGAGGCTCTCCCCTTCCTGCTGGCGGCCGCCTTCATGTCCGCGCCCGGCGGCATCCTTATGGCCAAGATGATGTACCCGGACGAGCCGACCCCGCCCGACGAGCTGCCGCTGGAGGGCGCGGAGCCCGCGGAGCAGCAGGTCGACGTCGCCGAGACGTTCGAGGAAGGGGAGCGGCCGGCCAACATCATCATGGCCGCGGCCCAGGGGGCTCAGACCGGCGTTCGCCTCGCCGTCGCGGTCGGCGCGATGGTACTGGCGTTCGTCGCGCTGGTGGCGCTCGCCAACGGCCTGCTGGGCGGAATCGGCGGCTGGTTCGGCTATCCCGACCTCAGCTTCCAGGCGATCGTCGGCACGATCTTCCGGCCCTTCATGTTCCTGATCGGAATCCCCTGGAACGAGGCCGGCGCCGCCGGCGGGCTGTTCGGCACCAAGATCGTCCTGAACGAATTCGTCGCGTTCATCGATCTGGGCGGAATGAAGGGGACCCTCTCGCCGCGCAGCGTCGCCATCGTCACCTTCGCCTTGTGCGGCTTCGCCAATTTCAGCTCGATCGCGATCCAGATGGCGGTCACGGGAGGCCTCGCGCCCAACCAGCGGCCGACCATCGCCCGGCTCGGCCTCCGCGCGCTGATCGCCGGGTCGCTCGCCAATCTGATGAGCGCGGCACTGGCGGGGCTGCTGTTGCCCTGATCCCGTCATCCCGGCGAAAGCCGGGACCTCGACGATAGTCAGCCGCCGAGCCTTTCACCTCGCGAGGCCCCGGCTTTCGCCGGGGGGACGAAAAGGCTAGAACGGCTCCATGTCCACGCTCGCCGAACCCCGCATCGCCTCCGTCTCGCTGACGGCTTCCGAAACCGATCCCGAGGGCTTCGCCAAGGAGCTCGGAGAATCCTTCGAGCGGTACGGCTTCGCAATCGTCGCCGACCACGGCATCCCGGCGGATCTCATCGCTCGCGCCGAGGCGAAAGCGAAGGCCTTCTTCGCTCTGCCCGAGGAAGTGAAGAAGAGTTACAAGATCGAGGGCGGAGGCGGCGCGCGCGGCTACACGCCGTTCGGAATCGAGACCGCCAAGGGCGCGACCGCCTATGACCTCAAGGAATTCTGGCACGTCGGCCGCGAGCTTCCGCCGGGCCACAAGTATAGCGACTCAATGGCGCCGAACGTATGGCCCGAGGAGGTGCAGTCGTTCCGCGACACCTTCCTCGAGCTGTTCGCCGCTTTCGACAAGGCCGGGCTGCGGATCCTCCAGGCGATCGCCCGCCATCTCGGCCTCGATCCCGATTATTTCGAGGATACGGTGAAGGACGGCAATTCCGTGCTCCGGCTGCTCCATTACCCGCCCATTCCCGGCGACGGGCCCAACGTCCGCGCCGGCGCGCACGAGGATATCAACACGATCACCCTGCTCCTCGGCGCCGAGGAAGCTGGCCTCGAACTGCTCGACCGCGACGGCAACTGGCTTCCGGTCAGCCCCAAGCCGGGCGAGCTTGCCGTCAACATCGGCGACATGCTCCAGCGCCTCACCAACAAGGTGCTGCGCTCGACCACGCACCGGGTCGTCAACCCGCCCCCCGAGCGCCGCGGCCAGTCGCGCTATTCGATGCCCTTCTTCCTCCACTTCCGGCCCGATTTCCTGATCGAGACGCTTCCGGAGTGCCGGGAAGGACGGCCCAACCTCTATCCCGAGCCGATCACCGCGCATGAATTCCTCCAGGAGCGGCTGAGGGAGATCAAGCTGGCCTGATTGCCTCCCCATCGAAGATGGGGAGGGGGACCAGGCGAAGCCTGGTGGAGGGTAGATGGCGCAGGCTTGCGTCGTGTCGCGCTAGAACTGCCTCTGCCGAGTCGGCTACCCCTCCACCACCCTTCGGGTGGTCCCCCTCCCCACCGCTTCGCGGCAGGGAGGCAAATCAGCCCGCATCCTTGAGATTGTCCGGTCCGAATCCGAACGGGATGAGCTCGGAGATCCGGTTCGCCCGCACCTGCGTGCCGTCGCCATTGGCCGAGACCACCTCCAGATCGCGCCCCGACAGCTGCGCCACCTCGAGGATCGACTGGCGGCAGCCGCCGCACGACGTCACGACCGCCTCCCCGGCCAGAGCCCCGTCCGCGACATGGCCTCCGGCGACGGCGATCCGCGCCACCTTGTCGAGCCCGAAGGCCTGCTGGGCCGCGGTCAGAGCGGCGATCTCGCCGCAGACTCCGAGCCGGTAGCAGGCGTTCTCCATGTTCGCTCCGACCGCGATCTCGCCGTCGACCGATTCGATCGCGCACCCGACGCTGAAGCGGGAATAGGGGGCGTAGGCGCCGAGCGCGGCTGCACGGGCGCGTTCGACGAGGAGATCGGGCGTGTCGGTCATCCTATGCTCTCATAAAGCCATTGGCGATTCGCGCCAGAGCATGCCACCAACCCCGCACAATTGGCGGAGACGTGACAATGAAGATGAGGTTAGCCGCACTGGCAATCCTTCCGGCGCTCGGCGGCTGCGCGACGACGGGTCCGGGACCGGTCGCCCCGGTCGAGGTCAAGATCATCGCCTTCAACGACTTCCACGGCAATCTCGAGCCGCCGAAACAGGCGATCGACGCGCCGCGGCGCGAGGACGGCTCGGTTAGGGTTCCCGCCGGGGGCGCGGCCTATCTGGCCGCCGCGATCGGCCGTTTGCGGGCGGCCAATCCGAACCATGTCACGGTCTCGGCCGGCGACATGATCGGCGCTTCGCCCCTGGTCTCGGCGGTGTTCCTCGACGAGCCGACGATCCACGCGATGAACCTCATCGGGATCGACTTCAACGCGGTCGGCAACCACGAGTTCGACAAGGGCCGGAACGAGCTCGTGCGGATGCAGAAGGGCGGCTGCGCGAAGCATACGGGCCGCCAGCCCTGCGCGGTCGAGCCTTTCCCCGGCGCGAGCTTCCGCTTCCTGGCGGCGAACGTCCGGACGGAGGACGGCTCCACGCTCTTCCCGGCCTATGGGCTGCGCAGCTTCGGCACCGGCCGCGGCCGGGTCCGGATCGGCTTCATCGGGCTGACCCTGAAGGACACTCCAACCATCGTCACCCCTTCCGGAGTCGCCGGACTGACCTTCGCCGACGAGGCCGCGACGATCAACGCGCTCGTCCCGAAGCTGCGCGCCGAAGGGGCCGACGCGATCGTCGTCCTGATCCACCAGGGCCTGTCGACCAAGGTCGGATACGACGACAAGGATTGCGGCGGAGTCGACGGTGACCTGCTTCCCATTCTCGCCAGGCTCGATCCCGCCGTCGACCTCGTCGTCTCCGGCCATACCCACAATGCCTACATATGCGACTATGGCCGGATCGATCCGGCGCGGCGGTTCCTCGTCACCAGCGCCGGAAAGTACGGCACCCTCCTCACCGACATCGGCCTCACCATCGATCCGGCGGCCGGCAGGGTCGTGGCGAAACGGGCCGACAATCTGATCGTCCAGAGCGAGGCCTATGGCAATGTCGCCCTCAGCGACCGCTACCCCCGTTACGAGCCGGACCCGGCCGTCACCGCGGTCGTCCGGCGGTATCTCGACAGGGCCGCGCCGCTCGCCAACCGGGTGGTCGGGCGGATGACCGGCCCCGCCCTTCGAACCCGGTCGCCGGCGCGCGAGATGGTGCTCGGCGACATCATCGCCGATGCCAATCTCGCCGCGACCCGGGCGTCCGGCGCCCAGATCGCCTTCACCAACGAATATGGCGTTCGCGCCGACCTCCAGCCGGCGGCCGACGGGAGCGTCACCTTCGGCCAGCTGTTCGCGATCCAGCCGTTCGGCAACACGCTCGCGGTC
The DNA here is from genome assembly GCA_036389015.1 of Allosphingosinicella sp. GTDB lineage: Bacteria > Pseudomonadota > Alphaproteobacteria > Sphingomonadales > Sphingomonadaceae > Allosphingosinicella. The sequence goes on from DASVQS010000056.1 coordinate 37,916, forward strand.
ACGAGCCTGAGCGGACGCCAGATCCGGGCCTTGCTCGAGCAGGAGTTCGACAGCGGTCCGAACACGGTCGCTTCCCCCAACATGCTTCTGCCCTCGGCCAACGTTCGCTACGCCTACGATCTGTCGAAGCCGGCGGGGCAGCGGATCGTCGACCTTACCGTCGACGGCCGGCCGATCGACGACGATGCGGTCTACCGCGTGGCGATGAACAGCTTCCTCGCCACCGGCGGCGACAATTTCACCATGTTCAAGGAGGGGAAGGACACGTCCGGCGGACCGCTCGACCTCGACGCCCTCGAAGCGTGGATCGCGAGATCGAGCCCTCTCGCTCCGCCGGTGGCGGACCGGATAAGGGATGTGACTCCGAAGCCTTGAACCCCTCTCCCTGCAGGGGAGAGGGAGGGGCCCGCCGCGCAGCGGCGGGAGGGTGAGGGCATACAGACCCCGAGTACAGGCCCTCACCCTGCCGCTTCGCGGCTGTCCCTCTCCCCTGCAGGGAGAGGGAGTCATTATCGGAACGGCGGCTCGTCGAAGCTTCTGAGCTTGCGGCTGTGGAGGTTGCCGCCCTGGTTCTTGAGGATCCTCAGGGTCTCGATCCCGATCCTGAGATGCTGGCTGATCGCGCGCTCGTAAAAGGCGTTGGCCTGGCCGGGCAGCTTGATTTCGCCGTGAAGCGGCTTGTCGGAGACGCACAGCAAGGTGCCGTAGGGGACCCGGAAGCGGTAGCCCTGGGCGGCGACGGTGGCCGATTCCATGTCGATGGCGACGGCGCGCGACTGGTTGAAGCGAAGCGCCGAGCTCTGGATCTGAAGCTCCCAATTGCGGTCGTCGGTGGTGACGACGGTGCCGGTCCTGAGGCGGCGCTTGAGGTCCTGCGGCTCCTCGCCGGTCACCTCGGCCGCGGCGTCGTAGAGCGCCTGCTGGATCTCGGCGATCGGCGGGATCGGTATCTCGACCGGCAGGTTGGAATCGAGAACATGGTCGTCGCGCAGATAGGCGTGGGCGAGGACATAGTCGCCGATCGTCTGACTCGGCCTCAGTCCTCCGCAATGCCCGATCATCAGCCATACCTCGGGACGAAGAACGGCGAGATGGTCGCAGATCGTCTTGGCGTTGGAGGGGCCGACTCCGATGTTGACGAGGGTGATCCCGCCGCCGTTGGCGGCGATCAGATGGTAGGCCGGCATCTGGACCTTGCGCCAGTTCCCAGCCGCCACCTCGTCGACCGGATTCGCGCTGTCCTTAGTGACCAGCACCGCGCCCGGCGCCGACAGCGCCTCGTAGGGGCTGTCCTCGCGCCTCAGCTCCTCGACCGCCCAGCGGACGAACTCGTCGACGTAGCGGACATAGTTGGTGAACAGCAGATAGCGCTGGGTGTGCTCGACCGGGGTGCCGGTATAATGGCGCAGACGCGCGAGGCTGAAATCGACCCTGGGGCCGTCGAACAGGGCCAGGGGGCGGTCGGCGTGGCGGCTGTAGTCCCAGGTGCCGTCGGCGACCTCGTCGCCGATATGGGAGAGCTCGGTCGCCGGGAACCAGCGGCTGAGGTCCGCGGCATGGGCCCCGTCGAGGCGAAGATCGTCGGTGCCGTCGAGGACATAGGGATAAGGGATCTCGCTCGGCGAGGGGCCGACCGAAATCTCCACCTTATAGTCGCGCACCAGATATTCGAGCTGCTCGGCCAGATATTTGCGGAAATGGCGCGGCCTCGCGACGCTGATCGCGTAGCGGCCGGGCTGGTTCAGCCGCCCGAACGCGCGCGGCGGGAAGGCCGGGGGCTGGTCGAAGCTGTAGTCGATCCGAAGCTCGGGATAGGCGAACAGGCCCTGGGCGCGGGCCTCCGCGTCGGGCCGCTCGCCGCGCAGCAGGTAGCGCGCAAGGGCGCCGCGCAGCGCCGCCACCGATTCGTCGAACATCTCGCAGAGCTGGTCGATGACGGCGGGAATGGAATCTAGGTCGCTCACGTGGCCAGTCCTTTTCGCCTCAAAGACCAGAAAGGAAGGGCTTCGACAAGCTCAGCCCGAACGGAGGGGGGTTTCAATCCCGTTCGGGCTGAGCCTGTCGAAGCCCTTCCCTTGTCCCGGACCGTCTACCCCATGTAGGCTGCCCCCGTGCCCGAGCTTCCCAACCCCGTCTACTGGTCGATCCCCGCCTTCATCGGCCTGCTTCTGCTCGAGCTGTGGGTGGCCCGCCGGAGCCGGCGGCGGCTTCACGAGGGCAAGGACACGGCGACCTCGATCGGCCTCGGCCTCGGCAGCCTCGTCGCCGGCCTGCTCTCGGCGGGGCTCGTCGCGGCGCTCTCCGTCTGGGTCTATCGCTTCCACCTGATCGAGATCGGCTACGCCTGGTCGGCGTTCGTCCTTTGCTTCCTGCTCGACGACCTCGCTTATTACGCCTTCCATCGCTCGGCCCACCGGGTGCGCTGGTTCTGGGCGAGCCACGTCGTCCACCACACGAGCGAACGCTACAACCTCTCGACCGCGCTGAGGCAGACCTGGACCGGCTTCGTCAGCCTCAACTTCCTGTTCCGGCTGCCGCTCTTCCTGATCGGCTTCCCGCCGGCGATGGTGTTCTTCTGCGCGGGAGTGAACCTCGTCTATCAATATTGGATCCACACCGAGATGATCCGGCGGATGCCGCGCTGGTTCGAGGCGGTGATGAACACGCCGGCGCATCACCGGGTCCACCACGCCGTCAACCCGCGCTATCTCGACCGCAATTACGCCGGCGTCTTCATCGTCTGGGACAAGATGTTCGGAAGCTTCGAGCCCGAGCTGGACGAGGACCCGCCGCGCTACGGGACGGTGAAGCCGCTCGGCTCGTACAATCTGTTCTGGGCGGCGCTTCACGAATGGGTGGAGATGGCGAGGGACGCCTGGGGGGCGCCGGGGCTGAAGGCCAAGCTCGCTTATCTGGTGCGCGAGCCCGGCTGGAGCCACGACGGCTCGCGCGAGACGAGCGAGATGATCAGAGAGAGGTGGCGTGCCCTTCGAGACGGGCCTTCGACAAGCTCAGTCCCTCCTCAGGATGAGCGAAAAGGGCAAACTCGCTTATCCTGAGGAGCCGCTGAGCGAAGTCGAAGCGGCGTCTCGAAGGACGGTCAGGCGCTATAGGCCAGCTTCAGCCCCGCTCGCGGCCACCTCGCCTTGTAGAGCCGGCCGGTCCCCGACGCCGTTATCCACGCATCGCGCATGTCCTCGCCGCCGAAGCAGATATTGGTGCAGACCGGGTCGGGCAGCGGGAAGTGCTCGAGCGTCCCGTCCGCCTCGAACGCCGTGATTCCCCCGTTGACGATCGTGGCGACGCAGACCCTTCCGTCGGCCTCGACGGCGAGGCTGTCGAGCAATTGGTAGCCGGGGAGGTTGGCGATCACCCGGCCGGGGGCAAGTCCGGGTGGAGCGAGTCGCCCGGGCGCCTCGACGTCGAAGGCCCAGAGGCGCTGAAGCCAGGTGTCGGCGACGTAGACGATCCCGCCGTCCGGCGACAGGCCGACTCCGTTCGGCGCCAGCAGCCCGTCGCGTTGCCGGCTGATCCCCGACGCGTCGGCGTAGCAGAGCGCTCCGAAGCGGCGGCCGTCCGCGGTCGTGCAGCCGTGGTCGGTGAACCAGAGGCCGCCTCGCGAATCGAAAACGAGGTCGTTGGGTCCGACGAGGCGGCGGCCGTCGCACTCGTCCCAGACCGTCTCCAGGCGGCCGCTGCCGAAGTCGAAGCGCCGGATCGAGCCGCCTTCATGCTCCGGCGGAGTCGGCCCCGGAATCGTCAGACCCATCTGCTCGTGCCAGGAGAAGGCGCCGCCATTGTCGGCGATCCACAAGGCGCCGTCGGGGCCGATGGCGAGGCCGTTGGGGCCGCCCCCGGTCTCGGCCAGGACCGTCCTCGTGCCGTCGGGAAGCACCCGGGTGACCCGCCGCCCCTTGATCTCGGCGACGATGACCGATCCGTCCGCCATCGCCACCGGCCCCTCGGGGAACTCGAGCCCCTCCGCGACGAGCTCCAGCTCCATCAGGCGTGGCCGAGGATCGCCTTGGTCTCGAGGAACTCCTCGAAGGCGTGGTCGCCCCATTCGCGGCCGTTGCCGGACTGCTTGTAGCCCCCGAACGGCGCCATGAAGTCGAGCTCGGCGCCGTTGATGTTGACCTGGCCGGCCCTCAGCCGCGCCGCGACCCGGCGGGCGTGGCCAGTGTCGGAGGAATGGACATAGGCGGCGAGGCCGTAGGGCGTGTCGTTGGCGATCGCGACCGCCTGCTCCTCGTCCTCGTAACCGATGATCGACATGACCGGCCCGAAGATCTCCTCGCGGGCGATGGCCATGTCGTTGTCGACGTCGCCGAAGACGGTGGGGCGGACGTAATAGCCGCGTTCGAGCCCTTCGGGCTTGCCGGGCCCGCCGCAGATCAGGGTGGCGCCCTCCGCGACTCCGCGGTCGATCAGGCCCTGGATCTTGGTCCACTGGACGTCGGAGACGACCGGCCCGAGATGCGAGTCGCCCTTCGGGTCGCCGACGCTGGTCTTCTCCGCGACGGCCCGGGCGGCCGCCTTCGCTTCCTCCATCCTCGCCTTGGGGACGAGCAGCCGGGTCGGCGCGTTGCAGGACTGGCCCGAATTGGTCAGCATGTGGCGCATCGCCGCGGTCACCGCCTTGGCGACGTCGGCGTCCTCGAGGACGATGAAGGGCGACTTGCCGCCGAGCTCCTGATGGACCCTTTTCACGGTGTCGGCGGCGGCCTTGGCGACGGCGACCCCGGCGCGGGTCGAGCCGGTGAAGGAGACCATGTCGACGTCCGGGTGGGCGGCGATGGCGGCGCCGACTCCCGGCCCGTCGCCGTTGACGAGGTTGAAGACTCCCGTGGGAACGCCGGCGGCGTCGAGCACCTGGGCGAAGAGATAGCCCGAGAAAGGCGCGACCTCGGAGGGCTTCAGAACCATCGTGCAGCCCGTCGCGAGCGCCGGGAAGACCTTGGTCGAGATCTGGTTGATCGGCCAGTTCCAGGGCGTGATGAAGCCGCAGACGCCGATCGGCTCCTTCTTGATCAGGGTCGAGCCGCGCAGCTCCTCGAACGGATAATCCTTTAGCACTCCGATCGCGGCCTGGAGGTGGCCGATGCCGACCGCGGCCTGGGCGCGCTGGGCGAGCATGGCGGGAGCGCCCATCTCCTCGGTGATCGCTTCGGCGATCTCGGCGTAGCGCTTCTGATATTCCGCGGCGATCGACTGGAGAAGCTCGAGCCGCTGCTCGCGGGTGGTCTCGGAATAGGCCGGGAAGGCCGCCTTGGCCGCCGCCACCGCCCGGTCGACATCCTCCGGCCCGCCGAGGCTGATCCGGCCGGCGACGCTCTCGTCGGCGGGATTGACGACGTCGAGGGTGCGGCGGTCGACGGGCTTCACCCATTCGCCGCCGATGTAGAAGTCGAGATAGTCGCGCATGGTGGTTTCCCCTCGGGATGAGTCGGGTCGCCTATGCATCATCCTCCCTGCGCGCGAAAGCGCGTGGGGAGGGGGACCACACGAAGTGTGGTGGAGGGGTAGCTGGCACAGACCTGCGCCGATTACCCCTCCACCATGCTACGCATGGTCCCCCTCCCCATCTCCGATGGGGAGGATATCTAGAACTTCACGCCCGCCGCGACTCCGAAGCGCCTCGGCTCGAGCGTGAAGACGTTGGTGAACAGGCCCGAGGACTGGTCGGTGACATACTGGCCGGTGATCGCGTCGTTCTTGGTCAGATTCTGGACGAAGGCGCGGGCGAACCAGCGCTCGTCCTTGCCGTTGAGCTGGATCTGGGCGTTGACCACCTCGTAGCCGTCGATCCGGTCGATCGGCGTGTTGAAGCTTCGCGCCCAGAACTTGCCGGTCCAGTTGACATCGGCGCGGGGCACGACGGTCATGCCGTTGCCGAGCCGGATCGTGTACTGGATCCCGGCCGAGAATTTCCAGTTCGGCGCCTGCGGAAGCTCGTTGCCGCTGAGGTCGACCGGTACGCCCGTCGCGACGCTGAACGGAAGCGGCCCGGTCGGGGTCGCGAACAGGCCCCTGAGCGGCGCCGACGGGTTGGCGATGGTGGCGGCGAGCGCATCGCAGACGGAGAAGGCGCCGGTCGTGTTGGTGCCGGGCACCGGCACCGGCCCGGCCAGGCCGAGCGCGCCGTTGAAGGCGGTGACGAGCGTGTTGGCGCCGAGCGCGTTGCCCGCCGTGTTGGGAATGACCGCGCAGTTGGACGCGTTGGTGACGTCCTTGATGATCACCGTGTCCGAACGGCCGCCGGAGACGTCGCGCGGATCGACCAGCTGAAGGTCCTTGATCTTGGTGTGCAGGTAGCTTCCGGACAGGTTGACCAGCAGGTCGCGGGTCGGCCGGAACACCGCCTCCGCCTCGGCGCCGTAGATCTCGGCGTCGGTATTGTCGTTGACCGAGGTCCGGGCGACGATACGGCTCAGCTGCAGGCCCTTGTAGTCATAATAGAAGGCGCTGAGGTTGAGGCGGACCTTGCCGCCCATGAGGCTGTTCTTGGAGCCGATCTCGAAGGCGTTGATGATCTCGGGCTGGAAGGTGGCCGGAACGTTGAAGATCGGGTTGATCGGCGGGTTGAGGCCGCCCGACTTGTAGCCGCGCGACCAGGAGAGGTAGATCAGATTGTCGGGCGTGAGATTGTAGTCGACGACGAAGCGGCCGGTGAACTCGTCGAAACCGACGCGGCCGATATTGTAGGGCTGGTTGCCGGCGACGGTCGGATCGGCGTCGAAATTGCCGATGAACGGGGACAGGTTCGCGTTGGTGGTGCCGAACGGGACCGGGAAGCTGGCCAGCGGGACTCGCGCGATCTGGCGCTTCTTGTCGTTCGAGTAGCGGATGCCGCCGGTCAGGCGAAGCTTGTCCGAGACGTCGAAATAGACCTCGCCGAACAGGCCGTAGCTCTTCAGCGAGAAGAGGTTGACCTCGCTGTTGTAGAAGGGCGGCGCCAGGAAGACGTTGGGGAAGGCGGTGTTGCCGGCGGCACGCTGGCCGAGAGCCGTGGCCGCGCCGAGGACGCCGGCCGCATAATCGAGGCCGAAGGAGGCGACGTAATAGTTCGAATCGGTGAACTTGTTGTCGAGATAGATGCCGCCGACCAGGAAGTTGAACGGCCCCTCGAAGTCGCTGTCGAGATGCGCCTCGATCGAATATTGGCGCGAGTGGCTTTGCGAGCGGTCATAGTCGGTGCTGCCCGGCGTGCAGCGGTTGATGAAGCCGCCGTAGATGCCGGTATAGTTGAGGTTGGTCTCCGAGGTGCAGACGACTCCGCCCGCACCGTTCGGGA
>DASVQS010000057.1:0-62378 GCA_036389015.1 Allosphingosinicella sp.
CCCGGTCTCGCCGAGCACTTCCTTCGCCCGCCAGAAGCCGAAGGTGGCATGCGCCTTGAAGGCGGCCATTCCGGCGAGCATCTGCCCCTTGTAGAGGAAGTGCGGCATGCTCCACTTCAGCGTTTCCTCCGCTTCCGGGCAGGCGGTGTGGACGGCGCAGCGCAGATGCTCGAGGATCGGCCGCGCGAAATCCGCCTGCCGGGCGATATAGTCGTCGATTCGCGGATCGGGCGGCATGGACCGATTATAGATTCGTTCCGGCGCGAAATCGATTCGCTTCGGCGCGGTGGGTGGAACGGCTGATTCGGCTGCGCTTTGGCTGGCGATTCTCCGTGGAGAATCAAGAAGATGCTGGCCACCCGCCTGAGCTCGAGCCTGATCGAGAGGATAATCTACGACGAGGACGCCGAAGCGCTCTTCATCTGCTTCCGGGAAACCGGCCGCTACCTCTATTCGGGCGTCCCGAGGACGATCTACGAAGGGCTGAAGAAGGCGAGCTCGCCGGGCCGGTTCTTCAACCAATGCATCAAGCGCCGATTCCCGTGCAGGCCGGACCCGGAGCGCCGGCGGTTCGGACCCGCAAGGGATTTAGACCGCGGGCCCGGCCCGGAGCGCGACCATCGCCCGACCGGGCTCACCCGTCGCCCCTGCGGAGGGTAATCCGCGGATGATCCGGAGAAGCCGTCATCCCGGCGAAGGCCGGGATCCATGAAGAGGGACATAACGTAGGGGCGGGGTCCGGATCGCCTTCTTTTCGAAGCACCGTGTTCATGGATCGAGGCCTTCGCCGGGATGACGCTGGAGTGTCGACCCTGAGGCTCAGCGCCTGATCCGGATCTTGCCGATCAGCCGGACGTCGTCGTCTTCGTCCTCCGAGCCCTGGTCGGCGGTTCCGGTCTCGTGTTCCGGGAGAAGCTCGATCTCGACGGCCTCTTCTTTCTCGTCGGGCCGCCCGAAGTTGCGGATGAGGCGCGCGCTGATCCGCGAGGCGCCGTTCGGATTGAGCTCGTCCGAGGAATAGACGTCGGCGCGGATGGTGAAGGTCCCTGCCGGCGCGCGCCGAAGCAGATATTCCTCCGGCCCGTAGCCGTCGGTCATGTCGTTCGAGATCCGGCCGCCGATCTTCGTTTGCTGATTGTCGTAATAGGCGCGCTCGCCATTGGGCTCGTCCACCCACAGATCGAGATCGGTTTCCTCGGTATTCCATTCGATGACGACCCGGATGTCGACGTCGAGCAGGGCGATCAGCCTGGGATCGAGCGGAACCTCGCCGCCGCCGAGCGAGCGGTAGCGCGGGATGAGCCGGTTCACGTCCATCAGCGCGATCAGCTCGATCCCGTCATAATCGCCATTCCACGGAGTCATGATCACCTGGACCAGCAGGTCGATGGCTCGGGCGAGGTCGGCCCGGGCCTGTTCGCGCGGCCTGCCCTTGCTTCGGTCCGCCAGGGCGAGGGCGAGGCTTCGGAGCGGCTGCGGGCGGCCCGGCTCACCCTCGGCGACCGCCTCGAACATCTCGATCGCCCGGTCCTGCTCGCCGTAGCGAAGCAGCCGTTCGGCGACGATGGCGAGGGTCTCGTTGTTGCGGGTCGGCAGGTCGAGGGCGGAGAGGAGGAGCCTTCTCGCGTCCTCGCGGCGTCCGGACTTCCAGGCGAGCTCGGCGACGTCGAACCAGAAGGCGGGCAGGGCGCCATGCTTCGACTGCTGCTCCTCGAAGACCCGCTCCCGGTCGCCCGCCGCCGCCGCCTTGAGCGCCGCCATGTAGGGCCGGTTGGATGCCCACTGGGCCGTTGTCACCTCGCTGACCATGACCTCTCCGCCCGAGGGGGACGGAGCGTTGGCCGGGCTCGTTGCTCTGAGCTGCGGCAGGTTGTTCAGCTCGTCCGCCGTCGGGGAGCCTTTCTGGAAAAACTCCTCCCCGCTGACCGAGGTGAGCGGAACGGGCGTTTCGAGATTGGGCCGGGCGGCCGGCGTTCCGGTGATCACGATATTCCCCTCCTCACCGGTTTCGCTGACCGGCCCCGCTTCCGGTGCCTGGCTGACCGGCTCACTAAGGGGGGCAGGGGACGGTGGAGGAACGGGTTCGGGCACCGGCGGCGGCGGCGGTTCCGCTGCCACGTGCCCGCTGCGCGCGCTCTCGTCAGGGTCGGGCTTGGCGTTCGGGTCGAACCGGGTCGCCCACCAATTCTTCTGCGCCTCCCAGGCTTCGACGATTTCGCTCAGCCTGCCGCGCCGTTGCTCGGCCTCTTCCTCGGCCGCTTCGGCAACCAGCTTGCGATACGCCGCGACCCGGTCGGCAGGGAAGTTGGCCGGAGGCTCGATCTTCGAGCGCGCGTAATCCGCGGCTGTCTCCAGTACGAGGAACGAAATGTCGGGACCGGCGACCGAGTAGCGGCGGGCGAAGGCGACCAGCGCCTCCCGCTTCTCCTGCGCCTCGGCCGAGCGGACGGCGAGGCGGTCCGCTGCCCATAACGCCGCCGCCCCCGACCAGTCCGCCTCCGCCTGCGGCGCGGAATAAATCCGCTCGCTACCATCCTGCGTCACTCCGCTTAGAGTAACGACGACTCCGCCGCTTGGAGGCATCGGGCCGACCAGTCGCCAGCTCCCGCGCGGAGCCGGCAGCCGGACCGCGTCAATCGCGGCTCCAGCCGTGGAACGGACCCGCACCACCCGAACCTGCGCCGACGTGAGCCGCTCGAGGATTTCCCGGCCGTTTCCGCCAGCAAGGTGCAGCGCTTGGCCGCCCGACGCGGCAGTGAGCGCGGCGAGGGTCGGCCGATCGGCGTCGCTCGCGCTCGATACGGCGGTGAGAGCGCAGGAAGGCGCGAGCCGGGCATGGCGGTCGATCGTCACCAGGCCGTCGGTGAAGAGCAGGCACGAATCGGCCTTTATCTCCTGCGCGGCGAGCGGCGCGTAGCTGCTTGCCCCGCGATAGCGGACGTCCGCCAGATGTTTGGTGACTGCTTGCGCGTCGGCAAGCTTCAAGCGCTCGGCTCCGCTCGAATCGAACAGGATGAGCTCGATGCTCGCCGGCCGCACCACTTCGAGCCAGGCGCGCACCAGGGCGATCTCGTCGGCCAGCGCGTCGTCCGCCCGGGATAGCGATCGGTCCCAAAGCACCGCCACGCTTCGCGGCCGATCCGCTTCGCCCTCCGCCACCGGAGCCGAATCGGAGATTTCGAAGAATCGCTCGCCCTTCGGACCGGCTCCGACGGCGATCGGGCCGGCCCCAGCGGCGGGCACAATCGAGAGGATCCCCTCCGGTGCGACGTCGTCGGCGTGCCAGGCAACTCCACCGCCGTCGCGCTGCCGCGCCCACTCGACCCCCGCAAGGCCTGGAAGCCCGACGTCGGGAAGAGGGCCCCCGCTCGTCCTGACCGAAACCGACAGTCGTCGGATCCTGGCCCCGCCGCCAAGCGGCAAGGCAAAGCCCCGACCGGGCGCCAGCGCCGTCACGAAGCGCACTCGGACGGTGCGGCTGGAGCCCGGCGAAATCGGGTAGATGCGGGTGCTGAACTGGAAGGTTCGCGAGACCTCTCCGAGCCCGGGATCGATGTTCCGCCGAACCTGCGCCTCGTACGCGCGGCGGGCTTCGAGCTGGTCGAGGAGGACGCCCTCGACCAACGTTCCGCCGACATCGAGCGCATAGCCGGTGACGATCGACGAGTCCGGCATCTGAAGCGCGAAGCGGCCTTCCAATATTTCCTGGCCGGGATTGTGGAAGCGCGCCGTCACCACCGTCTCCGCGATTCCGCCATGCAGGCGCACCGCGACGTCCATTGCTTCGATGCGCAGATCGGCGTTGCGCGATTGTTCGTCGTCCGCGCCCCTGACCAGCGCCTTCAGTTCGGGATTCGCCGCCTTCGCGGGAGCGGCCGTAGCGGCGACGATGAGAAAGGCCGTCAAAGCCGCAAGGCTGCGCGTCCCGAATGGCCTGGCCATGAATCATCCCCCGTTTCGGGCGAAGCTATGGCACCGGCCCCTGTCCAACAAGCACCGCTTCCTGCCGAAGGACCGCAGGACGCTTCGCCGCGCACCCTGGGCCGTTGCCCCCCTCCCGCGTTTATGAGAATGCGGGACGAGGAGAATAAGCTTGCTTCTGAAGACCTTGACCTACACCAGCCGCGCGCGTCTCGACCTTGGCGAGGAGGATCTGACGGCGATCCATCAGACGGCGCGCCATCTGAACGCGCTCGACGGCATCACCGGGCTGCTCCTGTTCGACGGCTCCCGCTTCCTGCAGATCGTCGAGGGCGCGGAGGACGCGATCGACAATCTGGTCGAGCGTCTGCGGATAGACCCTCGCCATTCGGCCTTCGAGATACGCGACGAGCGCCAGGTAGAGCGCCGCTCGTTTCCCGACTGGTCGATGGAGCTGGTGCGGGTGAGCGCCGGCTACGGCAATGCGAAGGGGGAGGTCGCGCCGATCCTTCCGGACGCGATGGCGGCGCCCGTTCGGGAGCTGGTGCTGAGGATGTCAGGGACGACGGCCGCGGCCTAGTGCTTTCCTCTCCCGCGGAAAGCGGGAGCGGATTATCCTAGCGTTGGCTCCAGCCCGGCTCCGGCGGCCGGTGCAGATTCGCTTCCGGGATCAGCCGCCTGAGCTTCCGAGCGAAGCTGCGCAGGCAGACCTCGCTCTCGCCGAGCGGCCCGGGCGTGTAGCTCCTGGACGCCATGCCGTGCTGGACGCCCTCGATCAGAGCCGTGTCCTCCGCATTGACCCGACGGTTGATCCGCCAGTTGAGGTAGCGCGCCGCCTTCATCTCGCGGCGCCCGTCGGGAAGGGCGTAGCTGATCTCGCGGATCACCGTCTGCGTCGGAGAGACCGGAAGGAACTGCATGAAGTCGATCTGGTCGGGATAGAGGTCGAAGGCGACGTTCGGCCAGAGCTTGAAATAGAGCCAGCGCCGCTGGAGCTCGGGCGGAAGGTGAGGGGCCGCCGGGAGGTGGTGCTGATAGGCGCGCTCGGACGGATTGACGGAGGGCCGCTCGATCAGGTCGCCGGCCATGCGGTCGACATGCTCGTCCGCCGAGATGGAATAGTTGCGGCCGAACAGGCGGGTGAGGCCGGGATGGGCGACGGCGATGTGGAGGCCGTCCGAATAATTGTCTGCGACGTTCTTCCAATTCACATCGCGCGGCCGGAGCGTGACCCGGCCGAGCGCCTCCAGAGCCTCGAAACGATAGGGCGCGATCTCGGCCTCGTGTGGGGCCATCATGTCCGCCACGGGAGGTCCGCCGCCCTCGAGCCGGACGAAAAGGAAGCCGTGCCACGCCTCCAGCTCGAACGGAACGAGGCCGAGCTTCGACGTCTCCAGATCGGGATAGTCGCTCTTGTGCGGGACCCCGATGAGCCGGCCGTCGAGCGCATAGGTCCAGGCGTGATAGGGGCATATCAGCCGCCGGGCGCAGCCGGCGCCGCCGCTCACCACCCGCGAACCGCGGTGGCGGCAGACGTTGGAGAAGGCGCGGACGGCATCGTCGTCGCCGCGCACCACGAGGATGCTCTCGCCGAGATAGTCGAGGGTCCGCCAGTCGCCCGGCCGGGGGATGTCGTTCGAGTGACAGACCACCTGCCAGGAGGGGCGGATCACCCGCTCCATCTCCACGTCGAAGAATTCGCGGTCGCGGTAGATCCAGCCGGGCAGGCTGAGCTCCGGCTCGGGCGCGGCGGCGAGGTGGGCGCTGGGCATGGCCGATTGTGGCAAGGCGGCAGGCAAAAGTCACGTCATCCCGGCGAAAGCCGGGACCTCGGCGAGACCCGTGCTTAGCCGACCTGAGGTCCCGGCTTTCGCCGGGATGACGGGAGCTTGCGCATCCGTTTCACTTACCTGACACTGCGCCAATGACCGCCGAGCTCACCGTCCTCGCCTGGGGCTGCATCCTAGCCCTCGTCCACATTTTCGTCGCGGTGCGCTTCAAGACCCGCCAATATGGGACGAAATGGAACGTCGGCGCCCGCGATGAGGAATTGCCGCCGCCGCAGCCGGTCGTCGGCCGGCTTGCACGGGCTCAGGCCAATTTCTTCGAGACCTTCCCGGTCTTCGCGGCGGCGGCGCTGATCGTCGCCGTCGCCGGGCTGGGGGATCGATGGACGGCGGTCGGCGCGTGGCTGTGGCTCGGCGCCCGGATCGTATACCTGCCGCTTTACGCGCTCGGCATACCGGTCGTCCGGACCCTCGCCTTCCTGGTCAGCGTCGTCGGCATCCTGCTCGTGCTTCGGCCGGCGCTCGCCGCTGCCCTGGGCTGACGCAACCGGCTCCTGTCCCAGCCGTTCTGCCGACATGGTCGGAAGGAATTTCTGGGTCGTTGGGGACGGGACGGGCTGGGAGGTCCGCCAGGAGGGCCTGCCCGACAAGACCAGCCGCCACTCCACCCTGCCGGAGGCCTGGGCCGCGGCCAATGAACGGGCGCGCGGCTGCCGTGGCGAAGTCTTCCTCGCGGACGGCGAGGGCGGGCATAGCGATTATGCCTGCTACCGCGAGATGCCGCGCAAGATGAAGATCTAGCCTACCAGGAGAAGGGATTCTCGCGCTTGTTGCGCGGCGGGATGGGGACTTCGCGGATCTCGGCGATGATTCCGTCCCCGCAGCGGATCGCGACGCCGCCGTACCGCTTGATCGCCGGGAAGACCCCGCGGACGTTGTGGACGACCGGGGCGGCCCCCGCCTGGGCCGCCCCTTCGGTGCGCACCCTCACCTGCTGGATCGGATCGTCGAGCCGGGCGACCGGGCCCTGCGCCAAGCTGGCATAATAGCCGCCCGCCGTCGTCACCTTCCCGGTGACGACCAGCTTGCGTCGCATATAGGGAATGGGGCTTGCGGTCGGGTCGAGCTCGACCTGCGCCTTCCAGTCCGAAGTCCCGAGCACGTGGCAGGCCGAATAGCCGGTCTCGCGGATCGGCCCGTCGAGCGTGCAGCCGGCGGGAATCACGAGAAGCAGGGCAAGGACCGGGCGGCCGCGCCCAAGCTTCGGAAGGGGGATGAAATTTCGCATCGGCACGTGCCTTAGCCGGTCGCCGCCCGAGGGGCTAGACCGCTGCCTCGGCCGCTCGGCCGGCGCGGCCGGTGCGCAGGCCTTCGCCGACGAAGATGACCAACGCCGCCCAGATCGCTGCGAAGCAGACGAAGTGGGCCGTGGTCAGCGGCTCGCCGAAGACGAGCACCGCGAGCAGGAACTGGAGCGAGGGTGCGACATATTGGAGGAAGCCCAGGGTCGAATAAGGCAATCTCTTCGCCGCGGCGGTGAACAGAAGGAGCGGAATGGCGGTGACCGCTCCGCCCAGGATGAGCAGGAGGTCGGTGGTCCGGCTGTGGAGGAAGTCGCTGTCGCCGGACTGCGCAAGCCAGAGCACCCAGACGAAGGCGAGCGGCGCGAGGAACAGGGTCTCGACCCACAGGCCCTCCAGGGAGTCGACCGGCGCCACTTTCCTCAGGAAGCCGTAGGTCGCGAAGCTCGCCGCGAGCGTGAGGCTGATCCAGATGGCGCCGCCGGCCCCAAGCGCCAATATGGCCACTCCGGCGCCGGCCAGGAACACGGCCCCCTTTTGCAGCATGCTCAGCTTCTCCTTGAGCAGGAAGACTCCGAGCAGCACGTTGACGAGCGGGTTCAGATAATAGCCGAGGCTGCCCTCGAGCACATGTCCGCTGACGACCGCGTAGATATAGACCAGCCAGTTGATTCCGATCAGGACCGCGGTGAGCAAAAGGGTTAGCGCGACCCGCCGGTTGGCGAGGGCGGCGCGGATTCCGGGCCACCTTTTCCACAAGGTCGCGAGGATCCCCAGGAAGATGAGCGACCACAGGATCCGGTGGGCGACGATCTCGGTCGAGGCGACATGGACGAGCGCCTTGAAGTAGAGCGGCATCACCCCCCAGGCGGCATAGGCGCACAGCCCCATGAGGAGCCCGGATCGGGTGCGGGCGGTGTCGGTCACCGAGGCGCCGGTAGCGAAGGGCGCGGGCCGCGACAAGCATTTGGCGGGCGCGGACGAACGGGCTAGGATCGCCAGGTCCGAGGGAGAGAGAATGAACCGTCCGAGCCTGTACACCGTCCTCGCCGCCGCCGCCCTGATCGGCGCCTGCGATTCGAAGGGCCGTTCCGACGAAGCCGGAGATGCGGGGGCCAACGGCCAGGTTTCGGCGGAAGGGAAAGCGGAGGAGGGCAAGATCTCGCTCAAGATGCCCGGAGTCGACATGACTCTCAGCCTGCCCAAGGGAGTCGCGGACGAGGCTCGGGCCGAGCGCGACAGCAAGCTGCTGTATCCGGGGGCGATCCTGCGCGGAATGGCCATCGCCGCGGGTCCGGACAGCGACAAGAGCGGCGACAGCGAGGTCGAGATCCGATTCTCGACGCCCGACCCGGTCGACAAGGTCGTGGCCTGGTACCGCGATCCCGCCCGGGCCGAGGGCTTCCAGCTGGAGCGCGCGAGCCGCGATGGCGACTCGTGGCTGGTGACCGGCGTCCAGAAGCGCGACGAGCATCGCTTCAAGCTGCGGCTGAGCCCGCGCGGGGCCGAGGGCACCAACGGCCGGCTCACGGTCCGCCACCGCGATTGAGGAGGGCCGAGTGGCGGCGCTCGCCGACCCGGAGGAAGTGCGGCTCCACCTCGTCGCCGCGGCCCGGGCGGGGACGGCGCTTAGCTATGGCGAACTGCTCGAGCGGCTCGGCTATTCCTTCTCGAGGCCGAAGATGCGGGCGCTCTGCAAGATCCTCGCGACCGTCGACGAGGCCGGGGCCTTGCGCGGCGAGCCGGAGCTTGCGGTGCTCGTCGTTCGCCAGAGCGACGGGCTCCCCGGCCAGGGCTGGTGGGTCGCCGGCGGCGCCCGCTCGCGAGGCTACGAAGGCCCCTGGGAGGGAGCCGAGGCGAGGCGCTTCATCGACCGTGTCCAGTCGGCAAGCTTCGCCTTCTGGAAGTCCCGAAGCGGGACAGAGAGCGAGAACACCCCCGGTTAACCATCTCTCGTCACCCATTTTGCGCGGGAATGCGCCATAGCGGCGCCTTCAAGGAGTGTCTTCGATGACCGACCGCGCCTTTCCGCTGCTTCGCCTGACCGCTCTGGGAGCGGCGCTCGCGCTCGCCGCCTGCAACCGCGGCGGGGGTGAGAACAACCTCTCCGACCTCGGCAACGACGCCGATCCGGCGGTGACCAGCGCTCTCAACGACCAGATCCTGGTCGATGAGAATCTGGTCACTCAGTCCAACAAGAACGCCGCCCGGCCTTCGCCGGCTCCGGCCGGGGCGCCCTATCCGGCCCCCGAGGCTTCCCCGCCGGCTTCCGGCAAGCCCTCCGGTCCGCCCGCTGCGCTCGCCGGCGCCAAGGGGTGCTCGGACGCTCGGCGATTCGATTACAATATGGCCTGGGCGAACAGGCTGGCGCCCAACTTCCCGGTCTATCCGGGCGGCAAGGTGACCGAGGCGGCAGCGAACAATTCCGGCGGCTGCAGCACCCGGGTCGTCACCTTCGCGACCGCCGACGACTGGCAGCGAGTCCTCGACTGGTATCATACGAGAGCGGTTCGGGCGGGCTATTCGTCCGAGCATCAGGTCCGCGACGGCGACCATATCCTCGCCGGCGCCAACGAGGCCGACAAGGGCGCCTTCTACCTGATCGTCACCCCCAGGCCGAAAGGCTCGGAGGTCGCCCTGATCGCCAATAACGGGCGGTAAAGTCCCGTCATTCCCGCGAAAGCGGGAATCCAGACCGCGGTCGAGCGGCAGTGACCGGTGGAAAAAAGGAGCTGGATCCCTGCTTTCGCGGGGATGACGACTGGTGAAGAGCGGGCTGCCCCGCTACATCGCCGCCATGCCCAGTGTCCTTTTCGTCATGATCGGCGGCGCCGCCGGCGCCGGGCTGCGCTGGGAATTCGGGCGGCTCGCGCTGGCCCGGTTCGGACCCGGCTTTCCGTGGGGCACGCTGGGCGTCAACCTGATCGGCGGGCTCCTCATGGGGATCCTGGCCGGCGCCATGCTGGGCCACGGCCCGGACGACCGGCCGCTGTGGCTGCTCCTGGCCGTGGGCCTGCTCGGCGGCTTCACCACTTTCTCAGCTTTCAGCTTCGACCTCTTCGCGATGCTGGAGCGCGGCCGTCCCGGCACGGCGGCCCTCTACGCGGCCGCGTCGGTGATCGGCTCGCTGCTCCTCCTCGCCTTCGGCTGGTGGGCCGCTCGGGCGGCAACATGAGCGACGTCCGCCAGTTCACCGTCGCTCCCGACGACGATGGCATCCGCCTCGACCGCTGGTTCAAGCGCCACCTGCCCGAGGCGAGCTTCAACGTGGTGTCGCGCTGGGCACGGACCGGCCAGCTTCGGATCGACGGCAAGCGCGCGGCGCCGGGCGACCGGGTCGAGGCGGGCCAGTCGATCCGCGTCCCGCCCGCGGAGCCCGCCGCGGCGGCGGCGCCGGCGCGCGCGAAGCCGGAGCGGCGGCAACTCAGCGAGGACGAGATCGCCTTCGTCAACGAGATCGTCATCCACCGAGACCCCAAGGCGATCGTCGTCAACAAGCCGCCCGGCCTCGCCACGCAGGGCGGGACGAAGACCCCGACCCATCTCGACGGCCTGCTCGACGGGCTCGCCGACGACGAGGGCAACAGGCCCAAGCTCGTCCACCGCCTCGACAAGGACACTTCGGGAGTCCTCCTGCTCGCCCGCACCGCCCGAGCCGCCGGTTTCTTCTCCAAGGCCTTTTCGGGCCGCACCGCGCGCAAGGTCTATTGGGCGATCGTCACCGGTGTGCCCGACATCGCCGACGGCTTCATCGACCTTCCGCTCGCCAAGCAGCCGGGCACTGGCGGCGAGAAGATGCACGTCGAGGAAGGCGAGGGCGGCTTGTCCGCGCGGACCCGCTACCGGATGATCGAGAGGGCGGGCAACCGCGCCGCCTGGCTCGAGCTCCAGCCCCTCACCGGCCGGACCCACCAGCTTCGGGTCCATATGGCGGCGATCGGCCATCCGATCCTCGGCGACGGCAAATATGGCGGCCCCGACGCCTTCCTGACCGGAGCGATCAGCCGCAAGCTCCACCTCCACGCCAGGCGGCTTCGAATCGATCATCCCGACGGCGCCCCGATCGACGTCACCGCCGATCTGCCCGCCCATTTCGCCGAGACCCTGGCCAATCTCGGCTTCGACCCGGAGCTGAGCGACCTGCCGCTCGACGAGGTCAAATTCTCCGAGACCGCCGAAGGCAAGCGCCGCGCCGCCTCGGCCGCCGCCAAGTCGCGCCGCAAGGAGCGCAAGGGCGAACGGCGCAGCCGGGCGCGCGGCTGATGCACCCGAACCGCAAGTTCCACATCGAGGACCGCGAGGCGATGGCCGCCCTGGTGCGCGAGCTCGGCTTCGGAGTGCTTTTCGTCTCCACTCCGCAAGGCCCGCGCGCCGTGCATGTACCGGTGCTGATCGACGGCGACCGCCTCCGCTTTCATGTGTCGCGGGGCAACGCCGTCTACTCCACCCTCGCTGCCGGCGCCGAATGTCTGTTCGTCGCCACCGGCGCGCATGCCTATATCAGCCCCGAATGGTACGGGCTGGAGGATCGGGTGCCGACCTGGAATTACGTCGCCGTCGAGCTGGAGGGACCGATCGGCGCCCTCGATCCCGACGCTCTGGCCCGGCTCGTCGACGATCTCTCGGCCGAGCAGGAGGCGCGGCTGGCGCCGAAGGCTCCCTGGACCCGGGCGAAGATGAGCGGGGGCCGCTTCGAAGGCCTGCTCAAGGCGATCGCCGGCTTCGAGATGCGGGTCGCCGCCTGGCGCGGCACCGCCAAGGTCGACCAGGACAAGGGGCAGGACGTACGGTCCAGGATCGCCGACGCCCTTGCCGAGCGGGGCGAACGGGATATGGCGGCGACGATGAGGATGAAGGCTGTCTCATGACTCCCGAAGACGACGAAACCCTGTGGCGCAACCGCTTCATCGCGATCAACCTGGTCCGGATCGGCGGAACGATGGTGGTCCTGTTCGCGCTCGCCCTGTGGCAGAGCGACCTGATCGTCGAGGGCGGCTCGATCGTCGGCCTGCCGCTGGCGCTCGCCGGCCTCGTCGCCAGCTTCTGGGGGCCGAAATGGCTGGCGTCGCGCTGGAAGCACCCGCCCGGGCCATGAAGCGCTTCTACAAGCAGGCGACCGTCTCTCCGGAGGCGGGCGGGGTCGCCATTATGCTCGACGGGCGTCCGGTTCGAACGCCGGGCCGCAACCTCCTGCGCGTTCCGACCGAGGAGCTGGCCGAGGCCGTCGCAGCGGAATGGAACGGCCAGGGCGAGCAGATCGACCCGCGCTCGATGCCTCTCACCGGGCTCGCCAACGCGGCGATCGACCGGGTCGCTCCGGATCCCGCCGCCTTCGCCCGGACTCTGGCCGAATATGGCGAGAGCGACCTGCTCTGCTACCGGGCGGAGGGACCGCAATCGCTGGTCGAGCGCCAGAGCCGGGTCTGGGACCCCTTGCTCGGCTGGGCGCGCACCCGCTTCGGGGTCGAGATCGAAACCACGGCCGGAGTCATGCACCGCCGCCAGCCTCCCGAGACGGTCGAGCAGCTGCGCCGGGCGGTGGCGGCGCGCGGCGCCTTCCAGCTCGCCGGGCTGGCCCCGCTGGTCACCATCGCGGGCTCGCTGATCATCGCTCTCGCCCTCGCCGAAGGCGCGATCGGGCTGGAGGCGGCCTGGGATGCGGCCCTGCTCGACGAGGCCTGGCAGGCCGAGCAATGGGGCGCCGACCCGCTCGCCGCCGCCTCGCTCGAGAACCGGCGGCGCGAGTTCGAGGGCGCCTACCTTTTCCTCACGCTTCTGTGAGCTCCCGCTCATCCTGAGTAGCCGCTGAGCGAAGTCGAAGCGGCGTATCGAAGGACGGTCCTTCGATTCGGGCCTTCGCCAGGCTCAGTCCCTACTCAGGATGAGCGACGTGCGGTGAGGCAGGCTGCTCCGCCGTCCGGTCGTGCGGAACGAACCAGCGGGCGACGGCCAGTCCGGCGAGGATCAGCGACACCGTCTCGGCGATGAAGCTGTAGATCCAATAGCCCCAGCCGAAATGGTTGAAGATGGGCGAGCCGAGATATTCCCAGACCGTGAAGCCCAGCGAGAAACAGACCACGAGCCGCGCGAGGTCGGCGAAGCTGCGCCCGCCGACCGCGGCGAGCCCGAACGCGATCAGAAGGCCCGCCACCAGGGCGACGATGAAGCCGGGAAGGATCATCGACATGTCGTCCGGCGAATAGCCGCGCGTGTTGAAATGGACCGTTGCGATCGGCCCGCGGGCATAGAGCACCGCTCCCTCGGCGCTGTTGTGGTTGGGGATGATGTAGGCGCCGGTGCCGCTCGGGGTCAGGTTCTGCGCCAGCGAGGCCTGGACGGCGGCGTTCTGCGCATCGTCGGCCTTCGAATAGGCGAGCTCACCCAGCGGGGTCGCCCAGAAGATGAAGCCGACGACGAATATGATGATTCCCGCGACGAGGCCGCCGATCACGGTCCGGATCATGTTCACCCCCTTGTTCCTGGCGAAGCCAGCCTACGCTCAATTGACGCGTGGGCCTAGTCAGCCGATCAGCTGCCTGACGAAATCGTGGAGGAATACCCGGCGGGTCGCCTTCAGGCGCTCGGCCTTGAGGATGTTGTGGACGAGCTCGCGGCATTTCTCCGCGTCGTTGTTGATCAGCACATAATCATATTCGGCCCAGTGGCTGATCTCGGCGGCCGCCCGCTCCATCCGGCGCCGGATGACGTCCGCGCTGTCGGTACCGCGCGTGCGGAGCCGGCGCTCCAGCTCCTTCATCGAGGGCGGCAGGATGAACACCCGGACGATGTCGGGATCGACCTGCTTCAATTGCTGGGTGCCCTGCCAGTCGATGTCGAGGAGGACGTCGCGCCCGCCCTCGATCGTCTTCAGAACCTCGCTCTTCAGGGTTCCGTAGCGGTGGCCGAAGACATGCGCCCATTCGAGGAAATGGCCCGCGGCGACCAGCGAATCGAAGCCCTTGTCGTCGACGAAATGATAGTCGCGTCCATCGACCTCGCCCGGCCGGATCGGCCGGGTCGTCGCCGAAACCGACATGGCGACTCCGTCGTCGGCCTCGAGCAGCATTCGGGCGATGGTCGATTTGCCGGCGCCGCTGGGGCTGGACAGGACGAAGAGGAGGCCCCGCCGCTGGAAGGCGCTTGCGATTTCCATGCGCGCTACTGGCTTGCCGAGCCGCCATGCGTCAAGCAGGTAGGGACATGGCCCGCCTCATCGCCCTTCTCCGAGCCGTCAACGTCGGCGGCCGCAAGCTTCCGATGGCGGAGCTTCGCGCCCTGTGCGGCGAGATCGGCTGGCGGGAAGTCGAGACCTATATCCAGAGCGGCAACCTCGTCTTCACCGCCCCGGGCCAGGCCGAGGCGCTCGAGGCGAAGCTCGAACAGGCGATCGAGGACCGGTTCGGGCTGGACGTCCCGGTGATCGTGCGCACCGCTGCGCAATGGGCCGATTACGTCGACGCCAATCCCTTTTCCGAAGTCGCCGCGGACGAGCCGAACCGGCTCCAGCTGCTCGTCTCGAAACGGACGCCCGAGCCCGATGCCGCCGACAAACTGATGGAACGGGCCCGAGGCGGCGAGATCGTGAAGGCCGCCGGCGGAGCGCTCTGGTTCCACTTTCCCGGCGGTGCCGGCACCTCGAAGCTGACTCCGGCCGCGATCGACAAGGCCGCCGGTTCAGCGTCTACCGCGCGCAACTGGCGCACGGTCCTTAAACTACAGGAGATGGCATGCTGAACCGCGGCATGAGCGCGCCTCACATCCCCCGCGGCTATTGGATCGCCGCGCTCGGCCTCGTCGCGCTGATGGCCGCGATCCTGCTCTGGATGGGCCGGCCGCCAATCTGCACCTGCGGGGTGGTCAAGCTCGGGGTCGGGACGGTCAACGGCCCCGACAACAGCCAGCATCTCGCGGACTGGTACACGCCCAGCCACATCATCCACGGCTTCCTCTTCTATTTCCTCGGCTGGCTGTTCCTGCGCCGCAATCCGCCCGGCGACCGGCTCATCGGAGCGGTGCTGATCGAGGCGGGGTGGGAGCTGCTCGAGAACAGCTCGTTCATCATCGACCGCTACCGGGAGGCGACGATGGCGCTCGGCTACAGCGGCGACTCCGTCATCAACTCGGCCGCCGACGTCGGCTGGATGGTGGTCGGCTTCGCTATCGCCCGGCGGCTGCCGGTGTGGGCGACGCTGGCGCTGGCGGTTGCGTTCGAGCTCCTCGCGCTATGGATTATCCGCGACAATCTCACGCTCAACGTGCTGATGCTGGTCGCGCCCAGCGATGCGATCCGGGCCTGGCAATCGGGCGCGTGACCTCAGCCGCCCGCCAGCCCCTCGGTAACCTTGCCCGTGCCGTCGCAGACCGGACAGGGGATTCCGTCATGCTCGCCGGTGCCGTTGCAATGGCGGCAGATATTCTCGCCGGTTCCGGGAGTTCCGGGCGCGGCCTCGTCGCCCGGAGCGGTGTCGTCGTTGCTCATGGCCGTTCCAACCGGTACCAAGCCCAGGCGGTTCCGCCGGGAACCCGTCCTGGAGCGGGAGGTTTGCTCGACATGAAGCCGTTCCTCCTGGGCGCAGCCGCCTTCATCGCCGCTGGGGCTACCCCCGCCTGCGCTCAGGAAGTGTTCGGCGGCCTCTATGCCCAGGACGTGGACACGCCGCTCAACAAGGGCGGCTTCGAGGATGGGCTTGCCGTGCAGGCGGGGGTGCGCGGCGGGCGCATCCGCGCTCTCAAGGCGATCGGGGCGCCGTCGCCCTACGTCTTCGGCTCGGTGAGTACGGAAGGCGCGACCAACTTCGCCGCCGTCGGCCTCAGCTGGAAGATCGGGGGCCGGCTCTACCTTCGCCCTGGTATCGGCTTGGCGGTCCACGATCGCTCGAGCCACGTCGTCCACGGAAACCTTCGCGGCGATTTCGGCTCGAGGATCCTGTTCGAACCGGAGCTCGGACTTGGATTCCGAATCAACGAGCGCTGGTCCGCCGAGGCGAGCTGGGTCCATATGAGCCATGCCGGACTGTTCAACAGCCAGCAAAATCCGGGCATCGACAATATCGGCGTCCGACTGAACCTCAAGCTTCGCTAAGGGGCGCCAGCCCGCCGAGGAAATCGAGCAGGCTCACGAACCGTCTCCGAAGCTCGGTCCGCTCGCTCCCGGCTCGCGCCTCCACGGCGAGGGCGATATGCGCCGAGACGATGATCTCCGTCAGCGCGTCCACGTCCAGATCGGGTCTGAGGTCGCCGTCGGCGACCCCCCGCTCGATTCGGGCGCGCAAGGTCCGGCGGAGTCCCGCGAACACCGCCGCGACTCGCGAAGCCACCGCCGCGTTGTCCGCCGCCGCCTCGATCGCCGTCCCGATCAGGAAGCAGCCGCGCCGTCCCTCGGGGCCGCAGAAGACGTCGAGATCGGCTTCGAAGAAGGCTTCGAGCGCGGCCCGGAGCGGAACCCTGGCGAGCGCGCCCTGAACGTCGGGCGCTCCCCGTTCGATATAGGAGTCCAGCGCGGCCAGGTAGAGTCCGGCCTTGCCGCCGAAGGCGGAATAAAGGCTGGGCTTGTGGAGGCCGGTGGCGTCGCCGAGCTCGTCGAGCGACACGCCCGCCGGCCCGGACTTCCAGAACAGCCTCTGCGCCTGCTCGACCACCTCCTCCCGCTTGTAGGCCGGAGGCCGGCCGCGACGGCGGGATTCTTTTTGTTCCATTTGGTACAAATTACCTTGATGCCGAATTATATACCAGTTAGTACAAAAGGCTCTCGATTCAAGGAGGATGCTACATGGCGACGGCTGAAGTTCAAATCGAGCTCGGCGTGGACGCCGCGGAAGCCTGGCGGGTGATCGGCGACTTCGGGGCGGCGCGCGATCTGGCGCCCGGCTTCGTGGAGTCGTGCGAGCTCAGGGGCGAGGAGCGGATAATCGCCTTCCGCTCGGGGCTGGTGGCGCGCGAGCGGCTGGTCGCGCTCGACCCTGAGCGCCGGCGGCTCGTCTATTCGGCGAGGGGCGGCAAGGCGGAGCATCACAATGCCGCGATGGAGGTGATCGACCGGGGCCCGGGCCGATGTGCTCTGCGCTGGACCACCGATCTGCTTCCCGACGCACTCTCGCCCTTCGTCCAGGACATGATGGAGCAGGGTGCGGCGGCGATCGCACGGGGCGTCGAGGCGAGGACGGGCGAGGCCGCGGCCGGCCTTCGCTCGCCCGCGCCTAGGAGAGCGGGCATGGCCAGGGCTTCATGGTGCGGCAGGTCGCTCGGCGCGATGCTTGCCGCTGTCTGGATGGCTGGATCCCCTGCCGCCGCCCCCGCAGGTCCGACGGCCATCGCCGGACCGCGGCGCGACGGTTCGCACGATTTCGATTTCGAGATCGGCCGCTGGAAAACCGACCTGCGGAGGCTGAAGAAGCCGCTCGGCGGCTCGCCGGAATGGGTCCATTACTCCGGGACGACGACGGTTACCGCGATCTGGGGCGGCAAGGCCAATCTGGTCGAGCTCGATGTCGAAGGGCCGACGGGCCGGCTGCAGGCCTTGTCGCTCCGGCTCTACGATCCGGAAACCCGCGAGTGGTCGCTGAATTTCGCCAACAGCGCCGGAGGGTCGCTCGCCGTGCCGTCGGTCGGCGCCTTCCGCGACGGACGCGGCGAATTCTACAACCATGAGACCATCGGCGGGCGCACCGTGCTGGTCCGGTTCGTGATCTCGGATATCACGCCGGAATCCGTTCGCTTCGAGCAGGCCTTTTCCGCCGACGGCGGCCGAAGCTGGGAAGTGAACTGGATCGTCGTCGACACTCGCCTGCCTTAGGGACGGGGCCCTGAACTTAGCGGCCCAGCATCGCCTCGGGCCTGACCACCCGGTCGAACGTCTCCTCGTCGACGAGGCCGAGCTCGAGCCCGGCTTCCCTGAGCGTCTGGCCGTTCTTGTGGGCATGCTTGGCGATGGCGGCGGCATTGTCGTAGCCGATCTCCGGCGCGAGCGCGGTCACCAGCATCAGCGAGCGGTTCATGAGCTCGGCGATCCGGCTCTCGTCCGGCTCCATTCCGTCGAGGGTGCGCTCGGTGAAGCTCTCGATGCCGATCGCCAGTAGATCGATGGAGCGAAGCACATTGGCGGCGATGACCGGCTTGAACACATTGAGCTCGAGATGCCCCTGAAGGCCGCCGACGGTGACGGCGACATGGTTGCCCATCACCTGGGCGCCGACCATGGTCAGCATCTCGGCCTGGGTCGGGTTGACCTTGCCCGGCATGATCGAGCTTCCCGGCTCGTTCTCGGGCAGCTTCAGCTCGCCCAGCCCGCAGCGCGGCCCTGAGCCCATCAGCCTGATGTCGTTGGCGATCTTGGTCAGCGAGACGGCGACGACGTTGAGCACGCCCGACAGCTCGACCAGGCTGTCGTGGGCGCCGAGCGCCTCGAACTTGTTGGGCGCGCTGGTGAAGCGAAGCTTGGTGAGCTTCGCCACCTCCGCCGCGAACGCTTCTGCGAAGCCTTCGGGCGCGTTGAGCCCGGTCCCAACCGCGGTCCCGCCCTGGGCGAGTTGGAGCACCCTCGGCTGAACCCCGCGCAGGCGCTCGATTGCCGCTTCGATCTGGGCGGCGTAGCCCGAAAATTCCTGGCCGAGGGTGAGCGGGGTCGCGTCTTGGAGGTGGGTGCGGCCGATCTTGACGATCCCGTCCCAGGCGGCCGCCTGCGCCGCCAGCCGGCGGTGCATGGTCTGGAGCGCGGGGATCAGCCGGGCCTCGACCGCCCTCGCCGCGGCGATGTGCATCGCGGTCGGGAAGCTGTCGTTCGACGACTGGCCCTTGTTGACATGGTCGTTGGGATGGACCGGGCTCTTGCCGCCGCGGCTTCCGGTCAGGATCTCGTTGGCGCGGCCGGCGATCACCTCGTTGGCGTTCATGTTGGACTGGGTGCCCGATCCGGTCTGCCAGATGACCAGCGGAAACTGGTCGTCGTGCATCCCGGTCGCGACCTCGCCCGCCGCCTGCTGGACGGCCTCGGCGAGCTCGGCGTCGAGGCCGCCGATGCGGGCGTTCACCCGGGCCGCCGCCTGCTTCACGAAGCCCAGGGCATGGACGATCTCGACCGGCATCGTCTCGCGTGGACCGAACGGGAAATTCTGGATCGAGCGCTGGGTCTGGGCGCCCCAATAAGCGTCGCCGGGAACGTCGATCGGCCCGAAGCTGTCGGTCTCGGTGCGGGCGGTGGCGGTTGAGATCATTCAAGAACTCCGTTCGCCCTGAGCTTGTCGAAGGGCTTTTCTTGCGCGCGGTTAAGGGAAGGACAGGGCTTCGACAAGCTCAGCCCGATCGGTTTTCACTCCTTCAGCGGAGCTATTTCTTCCGGCTGAAATCCACCGAGACGACGTTCGACCCGTCCTCAACCGGCTCGGCCGCCGGCGGGTCGTTCTCGGCCGCCTCGTGCGACTGCATGCCGCCCTCCTCGGCCTGGGCCTGGAACTGGAGGGCGAAGTTGACCGCCGGGTCGACGAAGCCGGTGATCGCCGAGAAGGGAATGACGAGACGCGCCGGCGCCTGGTTGAAGCTCAAACCGACCTCGAAGCCGTCCTCGCCGACCTTGAGATCCCAGAAGCGGTTCTGGATGACGATGGTCATCTCGTCCGGAAAGCGCTCGGAAAGGTGCCTCGGGATGTCGACCCCGGCCGCCCCGGTCTTGAAGGTGATGTAGAAATGATGCTCGCCCGGCAGCCGCCCGGTCGTCTCGACCTCGCCGAGCACCCGCCCGACGACGGCGCGCAGAGCCTCCTGGACGATCTCGTCGTAGGGAATCAGGCTGTCGGGAGTCTCGCCTTGCATGGCCCCTCTGGTAAACCACCGCCGCTTCGG
This sequence comes from Allosphingosinicella sp., assembly GCA_036389015.1. Lineage (GTDB taxonomy): Bacteria > Pseudomonadota > Alphaproteobacteria > Sphingomonadales > Sphingomonadaceae > Allosphingosinicella. The sequence goes on from DASVQS010000057.1 coordinate 19,844, forward strand.
GTCAAGGCGAGTTGAACCGAGCAGCAGGAACCGAGCAGCAGGAGCCGCCATGCCGATCGACGCCACCCGCCCCTATGACGACAGCAACATCTTCGCCCGGATCCTGCGCGGCGAGATCCCCTCGAAGCCCGTCTACGAGGACGAGTTCGCGCTCGCCTTCCACGACATCAATCCGCAGGCGCCGGTGCACATCCTCGTCATTCCCAAGGGCGCCTACGTCTCCTGGGACGATTTTTCGGAACGCGCCCCGGCCGAGGAGATAACGGGATTCGTTCGCGCCGTCGGCTATGTCGCTCGAAGCGAGGGCCTGGTCGCACCGGGTTATCGCCTTCTCGCCAATGCCGGCATTCACTCGGGCCAGGAAGTGCCGCATCTCCACGTCCACCTGTTCGGCGGGCGGCCGCTGGGCCCGATGCTGGCGCGGTGAAATCGGTTGCGCCTCCGGGATGAGCCGCTAGGTTGCGCCGCAAATCATAACATGCGTTGAAGGGGATAGTAGATGGCGACTGCGGCACCCGGTGGCTTTCTTGGGCGAATTCTCGCGCGCAAGACCGTGGAGATGGTTCAGGAGGAAACCCGGACCAGCGAGCTCAAGCGCTCGCTCGGCCCCTGGAACCTCGTTTTCCTCGGGATCGGCTGCATCATCGGGGCCGGCATCTTCGTCCGCACCGGCAACGCCGCCGCGCTTCACGCCGGGCCCGCCGTCCTCATTTCCTACGCCATCGCCGGCATCGTCTGCGCCTTCGCGGGCCTCTGCTATGCCGAGCTCGCCTCGACCCTTCCCGTCTCCGGCTCCGCCTATACCTACAGCTACGCGACGATCGGCGAATTCGCCGCCTGGATCATGGGCGCCCTGCTTCTGCTCGAATATGGCCTCGCCGCCTCAGTCGTCGCGGTCGGCTGGTCGGGCTATATGGTGAGCCTGCTGGGCGACATCGGGATCCACATACCCGCGGCGCTCACCGGACCCACCGGCCATCATCTCCAGAAGGACGGGGTCGACGTGCTCGTCAACGGCGCGCCGGTCGTCTTCGCCTTCAACGTTCCGGCTTTCCTGGTCTGCGCCTGTCTCGCCGCCCTGCTCTGCCTCGGCGTTTCGGAAAGCGCCAAGTTCAACAATGCGATCGTCGCGATCAAGGTGACCGTGCTGGTCGCCTTCATCCTCGTCGGCGGCTTCATCATCCTTTCGAACCTTCCGGCCTATACCCCCAATTGGGATCCGTTCATTCCCGAGCCGACCGGCAAGGACGGCGAGTTCGGCTTGAGCGGAATCCTGCGGGCCGCCTCGATCGTCTTCTTCGCCTATATCGGCTTCGAGGCCGTCTCGACCGCCGGCCAGGAGGCCAAAAATCCCGGCAAGGACATGCCGTTCGGGATCATCGGCAGCCTTGTCGCCTGCACCGTGATCTACATTCTGGTGTCGATCGTCCTGACCATGATCGTGCCCTACACTTCGCTCAACGTGCCGGATCCGGTCGCGGTCGCGGTCGACGCCTTCGGGCCGCAATGGGCCTGGTTCGCCAAGACGGTGAAGGTCGGAGCGATCATCGGCCTGACCTCGGTGATCCTGGTGCTGATGTACGGCCAGACCCGGATCTTCTACACCATGGCCCGCGACGGGCTTCTCCCCAGGGTGTTCGCCCGGGTCCATCCGAAGTTCAGGACGCCGTGGATCAACACCCTGCTGGTCGGAATCATCGTCGCCTTCGCGGCGGGCTTCTTCGACATCAACAGCCTCGGCGACATGACCTCGGTCGGAACTCTGGCCGCCTTCGCGGTCGTGTGCCTCTCGGTCATCTGGCTTCGCAGGACCCATCCGGAGATCCCGCGCGGCTACCGGGTGCCGCTCTATCCGGTCGTCCCGATCCTCGGAATCGCCTCCTGCCTGTGGCTGATCACCACCGTTCCGGCCAACGTGCTGATGATCTTCCTCTGGTACACGCTGGCGATGATCGTCCTCTACTTCATCTACGGGATGCACAATTCCGTGGTCCACAAGGGCCGCATGGTCACGGCCGGCGGCGACCTTCCCGTCTATCCTGAGGACGCGCCCACCGGCCCGGACGGAGAGCCGACGATCCGGCCGTAGGAGGAAAACCGTCACCCCAGCGAAGGCTGGGGTGACGGAATCAGCCCAGCCGCTCTTCCACCAGCGCCTTCAGGTCGGCCTCCGGCCGGGCGCCGTAATGGGAGATGACCTCCGCCGCCGCGATCGCGCCCATGCGCAGGCACTCCGCGTTGGGGCGTCCCTGCGCGCGGCCGGTGAGGAAGCCGGCGGCGAACAGGTCGCCCGCGCCCGTCGTGTCGACGATCCTCTCGACGGGCTCGGCCGGAACTTCGACCTGCGCCCCGCCCTCGACGGCGACCGCGCCCTGCTCGCCGCGGGTGACGACGAGACACTTCACCCGCGCGGCCGCGGCGGCCACCGCCGAGTCGAAGTCCGCCTCGCCGGTCAGCGAGACGATCTCGGCCTCGTTGGCGAAGAGGATGTCGAGCCGGCCGCTGTCGATCAGGGCGTTGAAGCTGTCGCGGTGGCGCTCGATGCAGAAGCTGTCGGAGAGGGTGAAGGCGATCTGGCCGCCGGCGGCGCGGGTGATGTCGATGGCGCGCTCCATCGCCGCCCGCGGAACCTCCGGGTCCCAGAGATAGCCTTCGAGATAAAGGATCTTGGCGCTCTCGAGCTGCGCCTCGTCGAGCGCCTCGCGGCTCAGATTCTGGGCGGCGCCGAGGAAGGTGTTCATCGTCCGCTGCGCATCCGGGGTGACGAGGACGAGCGAGCGCGCCGTCGGCGCCTCCGCCTGCGGCCGCGCCGGGGTGGTGAACTCGACTCCGATCGAGGTGACGTCGTGACGGTAGACGTCGCCGAGCTGGTCGTCGGCGACCTGGCCGATGAAGCCGGCTCGCCCGCCGAGCATCGCCACCCCCGCGGCGGTATTGCCGGCCGAGCCGCCGCTGATCTCTCGCCCGGGACCCATCCGGCCGTAGAGCCTGGTCGCCTCCCCGGCGTCGATCAGCCGCATCGAGCCCTTGTCGAGCCCTTCCCGGGCGAGGAAACCGTCGTCGGCGGCGGCGATCACGTCGACGATGGCGTTGCCGATGCAAAGGACGTCGAGGCTCTTGTCGGTCACGTTGTTCTCATCTGTTGCGGGAGGAGCGGAGGCCCTAGCTGGGCGCCGCCTCGCGCGTCAATTGCGCCGAGGCGAGGCAGGCGCGGGTCGGGCGGGAGCGCCGGTGCGTGGCTCTCGCGGCGGCGCTGCGCCACTCTGCGCGGCGAAAGGCCGGGGAGGGCACATGGCGAGGCAGGGAAGTTTGTGGCTGGGCGCGCTGCTCGTGCTGGGCGGCTGCGCGGCGAAGACCGAGCGGCCCGCGCCCGCGGTCGAGCGGGCGCCGCCAGACCGGGTCGTTCCCTACAATTCGACCGGCCTCGAGACCGTGCTCGGCCGGACCGCTCGAACGCTCGAGGCCCAGTTCGGCAAGCCGAGCCTAGACGTCCGCGAAGGGCCCGCCCGCAAGCTCCAGTTCGCCGGCGCCGTCTGCGTCCTCGACGCCTATCTCTACCCGCCCAAGGGCGGCGGCGAGCCCATCGTCACCCATATCGACGCCAGGCTTCGCGACGGTCGCGACCTCGACCGGGCGAGCTGCGTCCAGGCGCTGACGAGGCGGTAATTCGCCTCTCCATGCGCAGCATGGGGAGGGGGACCAGGCGAGGCCTGGTGGAGGGGTAGCTGCCGAGGACTCAGAGGATCGCGCGTGAACCTTCTCGGTCCGCGCCTTCTACCCCTCCACCACCCTTCGGGTGGTCCCCCTCCCCATCTTGCGATGGGGAGGCAAGCAAGCGTCTCAACCCCCACGCCGCCGCTTCCGCCACCACCGGATCCTCGTCCGCGATGAGCCGCTCGAGCACCGGTGCAAGCTCCGCCTGTCCGCTGTTGCCCGCCGCGATCGCCGCGTTCCTCACCATCCGGCCGCGCCCGATCCGCTTGATCGGCGAGCCCGCGAACACCTTGCGGAACGCCGAATCGTCCAGCGCCAGCAGATCCGCCAGCCTCGGCGCCGCAAGCTCCGCGCGCGGCAGGAAGGCCTTGTTCGCCCGCGCCGAGTCGGCGAAGCGGTTCCAGGGGCATACGGCCAGGCAATCGTCGCACCCGTAGATCCGGTTGCCCATGGCTTCCCGGAATTCCTCGGGTATCGGCCCCTTATGCTCGATCGTGAGGTAGGAGATGCAGCGCCGGGCATCGAGCCGGAAAGGCGCCGGAAAGGCGCTGGTCGGGCAGATGTCGAGGCAGGCGCTGCAGCTGCCGCAATGGACGGCATGGGGAGCCGCCGACTGCTCCAGCTCCAGCGTCGTGTAGATCGCTCCGAGGAACAGCCAGCTTCCGTCGCTGCGGCTGACGAGGTTGGTGTGCTTGCCCTGCCAGCCCAGCCCCGCCGCCTCGGCCAGAGGCTTCTCCATCACCGGAGCGGTGTCGACGAAGACCTTCAATTCGCATCCCGCTTCGGCGACCAGCCAGCGCGCCAGCGCCTTGAGCGCCTTCTTGACCAGATCGTGATAGTCGGCGCCCTGGGCATAGACCGATATCCGCCCCACCTCGGGCCGTTCGGCCAGCGCCAGCGGATCGCCGGCCGGCGCGTAGCTCATCCCGAGGGAGACGACCGAGCGCACCTCGGGCCAAAGCGCCGCGGGCGAAGCCCGCCGCTCCGCCGTCTCCTCCATCCAGATCATGTCGCCATGCGCGCCCTCCGCGAGCCATTGGCGAAGCCGCTCGCCGGTCGCCGGCGCCGAGTCCGCGCGCGCGAAGCCGATCGCGCAGAAGCCGAGCTCCCGCGCTTTCTCCTCGAGCCCGATCTGAAGATCGGCCAGCTTCGGCTTGCCTTCGCTCATCCTCGCTCGCTACCACAGGCGCGCAAAGGGGGCACGCGTGGCGAACGGCTTGGCTATTGAGGCGAAACGGCTCTTCAAGGCCTTCGACGGCAAGACCGCCGTCGACGGAATCGACCTCGCGGTTCCCGAAGGAAGCATCTACGGAATCCTCGGGCCGAACGGCGCCGGCAAGACGACGACCCTTCGGATGCTGCTCGGAATCATCGATCCGGACAGCGGCGAGCGCTCGCTGCTCGGCCGGTCGAGGCCGCTCGAGATCGCCAGCCAGGTCGGCTATCTGCCCGAGGAGCGCGGTCTCTATCCGGCGATGACGGCGCGCGAGGCGGTCGCCTTCATGGGCGCGCTTCGCGGCCTCCCGCTCTCCCAGGGGCGGACCCGAGCGGAAGCGATGCTGAAGGCGAACGGGCTCGCCGATTATGTCGACAAGCCGATCCGGAGCCTTTCCAAGGGCATGGCCCAGACCGTGCAATTGTTCGGCACCATCGTCCACCGCCCGAGGCTGATCGTCCTCGACGAGCCTTTCTCCGGTCTCGACGCGATCAACCAGGGCCGGCTCGAGCATCTCATCCGCGAGGAAGCGGCGGGCGGAGCGACGATCATCTTCTCCACCCACGTCATCGCCCATGCCGAGCGCCTCTGCGAGCGGATCGCGATCATCGCCGCCGGCAAGGTGCGGTTCGAGGGCAGCGTCGCAGAGGCGCGCGACCGGCTCCGGCCCCAGGTAAGGCTGCGTACCCGCGTCGCGGAGGGTCCATGGCAAGCGGCGCTTCCCGGCGGCGCGCATCATGAGGACGGCCTGTGGTCGTTCGAGCTTCCCCAGGGCGGGATCGAACCGCTGCTCAAGGCTCTGATCGACGGCGGCGCCGGGATCGAGGATCTGTCGATCGAACGGCCGGGCCTTCACGATGCCTTCGTCGCCATCGCCGGCGAGCAGGCGGCGCGCGACCTCGCCGACAGCGCCGCGGAAGGAAGCGGGCTGTGATGGGCTTCTTCCACTCCGCGTTCGTCATCGCCCGCCGCGACTTAGTGGCCACCGTCTGGTCGCGTACCTTCCTCTTCTTCCTGATGGGGCCCTTGCTGATCATCGGCCTGTCCTTCCTGTTCGGAAGCATGAGCGGCCGGATGGCGCGCCAGGACGTCCACGCGACGGTGGCGGTGGTGGCGACCCAGGCCGATTTCGAGCCGCTCCAGGCGGCCCGGGAGCGGCTCAATCCCGGTTTCGGCGAGCGCGCTCTGCCGACCCTCGTGCGCGAGGCCCCGGCCGGAGACCCGCATCGCCAGGTCCAGGCGCTTCTGGGCAACCCGGGCAAGCGTCTCCTCGCCGTCCTGACCGGGGGCCTCGACCGTCCGGTCCTGACCGGAGCGATCAGCGGCGACGGCTCGATCCGCAAGCAGATGACGGTGATCCTCGATCAGGCCCACCAGCAGCGGGCGCTCGCCGCCGCCGGCCGGGCCGAGCCGCCGGTCGCGATCGCGGTGGTCGAGACGGACCGCTCCGAAGGCGCGCTCGCCGCGACCCGGGCGATCACGGCCCGCGCCGGCCAGCTTCTCCTCTTCATGCTCACCGTCCTCCTCGCCGGAATGCTCCTGTCCAACCTGCTCGAGGAGAAATCGAACAAGATCATCGAGGTGCTCGCCGCGGCTCTGCCGATCGACGCCATCTTCGTCGGCAAGCTCGGAGCGATGCTTGCCGTCTCGCTGGTCGGGATCGGAGTCTGGGTGAGCGGCGCCCTCGCCGGCCTCGCTTTCCTCCCGACCCAGGCCGGAAGTCTGCCCGAACCCGCGGTCGGATGGCCGCTCTTCATCGTCCTCGTGCTGCTTTATTACAGCGCCAACTATTTGCTGCTTGGAGCGCTTTTCCTCGGCATCGGAAGCCAGGCCAATTCGGTGCGCGAGGTCCAGACCCTGTCGATGCCGGTGACGGTCGGGCAGATGCTGATCTTCCTCCTCGCCTCGTTCGCGGTCGGAGCCTTCAACAGCCCGCTCGGCCTCGCGGCGGCGATCTTCCCGTTCAGCTCGCCCCTCACCATGGTCGCCCGCGCCGCCCAGACCGCCGAGCTCTGGCCGCACGCGCTGGCGCTCGCCTGGCAAGCCCTTTGGGTTTGGCTGACGGTGGCGCTGGGCGCTCGGCTGTTCCGAAGGAACGTGCTCAAGTCGGGCGGCGCCGGCCGGGGGGGGATGCTGCGGCGACGGAGGTCATCCTCCCCCTCCTGAGAGGGGCGGGCCGTCTCGTTCTGCCGGTGCCTCCGATTTGGACAAGATTGTCCGGAATGTCCTTCGGTCAATCTGTATGATCACCCCGTCTGGATTTGCAGATTTTCGATGGGGAGGGGCCGATGAACTTCGTCACCTATTCGGGTTTCGCGATCGAATCCGCGGCGTTTCCAAACGTCTTCCTCAGAATGGACGCTGCCGGCGTTCCCGGCAACCAGTTGCCCGCCGGGGGCGGCTTCGTGAACTGTCAGAGCTCGCCCGGCGCGTGGGAGCGATTCCAGTTGGTTCACCATCCGGATTCCAGCGCAGTCATCGAGTCGATCGCATTTCCCGGCGCATATTTGCGGATCGCCGGAGAAGGCGTCACCAAGTTCGTGGCGGCCGGCGGCGGAAAGGTGAATGCGCAGGGCTTCATGGGCGGATGGGAAAGACTGCGGCTTCGCTTCGGTCCCAATCTCGATTTTACGATCGAGTCGGTGTCCTTTCCCGGAGTCTTCGTCCGCATGGACGGCAGCGGCGTCGGCGGCTCCGGAACCGGCAACAATATCGTCAATTGCCAGTTCGGGGCGGGCCCCTACGAGCGCTTCCTGCTTCGGATGCCCTGATCCTATTCCAGCGCCGGCCCGACCTGCTGGAACAGCTCCAGCTTGATCCCGTCGCAATCGAGGATCCAGGCGAATTTGCCATATTCCTCGTTCTGCCGCCCGAGGATCTCGACGCCCTTCGCCTCGAGCTCCCCGATCATGGCGTCGAGATCGTCGACCCGGAGGTTGATCATGAAGGCCGCCTCGCTCGGCGCGAAATAGTCGGTCGACGCCTTGAACGGCGACAGCACCGTATAGCCCTCCGAATCGCCCGCGAAGGGGAAGACCGCGCCCCATTCGCCGCCGACTCCGAGCATTTCCTTGTACCAGCGCGCCGTCGCCTCCTTGTCCCCGACCTTGTAGAAGACGCCGCCGAGCCCCGTCACCTTAGCCATAGATCGTCTCCGCCGCCTGTTTCAGGGCCTTCATGACCAGCATGTAGGGATAGGGGCCGTGGCTGATCCGGGCGACCCCGGCCTTCGCCACCGCCGCCGCCGCGGGAGCTCCGGGGAAGGCCATGAAATTGACCGGAAGCGGCGAGGCGGCGCAGATCTGGGCGAGCTGAGCGAGGTCGACGAGGCCCGGCACGAAGAAGCCGCTCGCCCCCGCCTCCGCATAGGCCCGGGCCCGGATCACGGCGTCGTCGATCGCCCCGATCTCGTGGGTCGCCGCCTTCGTCTTGAGGAAGATGTCGGTGCGGGCGTTGATGAAGAAGTCCGGGCCGGCCGCGGCCCGCGCCGCCCGGATCCTCTCGGCCTGCGCCTCGACCGCGTAGAGGCCCTCGCCGCCGATCACCTGATCCTCGAAATTGCAGCCGATCGCGCCGGTTTCGGCGAGGCGCCTGATGTTGGCCGCCACGGCCCCGGGCTCGGCGCCATAAGCCCCTTCGAAGTCGATCGTGACCGGAAGCTCGACCGCCCTCGCCACCCGCTCGGCATTGGCCAGAGCGAGCTCGAGCGGCAGAGCCTCGGCGTCCTTGAAGCCGTGCGCCGCCGCGACCGAGGCGCTCCCCGTGGCGATCGCCTTCGCGCCCGCTTCGGCCACCGTCTTCGCGCTGCCCGCGTCCCACGCATTGAAGAGGACGACCGGTTCGCCCGGCCGGTGGAGCGCGGCGAAAGCCCGCGCCTTGTCGCTCGATGTCGCCATGGGTCCGGTTGTAAGCCGGACCCGATAGCGGAGTCTATTGGCTGACCCGCCGCGAGCTGACGATCCGGCCCGCGCTGTCGGTGATCACCTCGAGCAGCTGGCCGGCCCGGTCGCGCACCGTGCGCACCGTCTGGCCCGCGCTGTTCACCGTCTGCGACACCGCCGTCAGGCCCGACGTGGCGAGGTTGAGGAGCTGCCCGTTCCTCAGCGCCGTGCCGGCGATTCCGCCGACCGTCCCGACCGTGTTGTTGGCCACTCCGCCGACCGTGTTGACGGTGTTGTCGACGGTGGAGAGCAATTGGGTGACCAGCTGCGGATTGTTGTCGAGAGTCTGCAGGGTGCGCTCGATGATCGCCCGGACGTTGTCGAGCCGGACGACCAGCGTCGCCGTCGCCTGGACGCCTTTGATCCCGATCTTGACCTGGTCGATGCTGGCGTCGGCCCCGGCCGTCAGCTTGAGCAGGTTGGCGAGCCGGGCGTCGAGCGCGATATGGACCTGGAGGTTGTTCACCTCGAGGTTGATCTCGTCGACCGAGAGGTTGGGGATGTCGAGCAGGACGTCGGGCTGGTCCTGGCCCTGCGACACCGCCTGGGCGAGCGCCGTCGACTGGGCGCCGGCGCGCTGCGGGGTGCTCCGCCGTTCCTGGCGGTCCTGGGCGGCGGCGGGCGAGGCGATGACGGCGACCGCGGCGGCGGCCGCGAGCAACGGATAAAAACGCATGATGAACTAGCTCCCTGTTGGTGGGAGCGAAACGTTACTGAGGCGTGCCGGTTTCAGCCTGCGCGTCTATTTCGACGCCCTCCTGGACCGAGGCCTGCGCGTGGACGTCGACATTGACGTTGCGAAGCTCGGTCCGCCCCTGCGCCTTCGGCTCGACCTTGACGTCGACTCGGTTGCCGGGGCCTTCGCCGCGCACCTCGAGCCGGGCCTCGCCCTTTTGCTCGATCCGCACCGACTTGGCGCGGGCATGGAGGTCGAGCTCGACGTCGGGCAGCTGGGTCGCGGCGGCCTGGAGGAGGATGAGGAGGACCATGCGGGGTTCAACGGGAGCGGCGATCTCATGTTCCCCGGCGAAGGCCGGGGTCCAGCCGCACCGACGCAAAAAGCTGGCCCCGGCCTTCGCCGGGGAACATCAATGGACGAACCGCGCCACCACATCGCGATAGGACCGGCTCACCTTCACCTGGCTCCCGCTCTCGAGCACCAGGAAGCATTCGCCGTTGGTGTGAGGCTTGACCTGCCGGACCTGGTCGAGGTTGACGATGCAGCTCCGGTGCACGCGCTGGAACCGGCGCGGGTCGAGGCGCTTTTCCAGGTCCTTCATCGTCTCGCGAAGGATCAAAGTGTTGTCGCCGGTGTAGATGCACATGTAATCGCCCGCGGCGTCGATCTTCTCGATCGAATCGACGTCGACCCGGAAGATCTGGCCCCGGTCCTTGATGTTGATGAGCTTCTCGTAGCGGTTGGCGGCATGGCCGTCGTCCATCGAATTGCCCATCTGGTCGACCGCGTCGGGGGCGACCTCGGCGAGCACCTCCTTGAGCTTCTCAGCCTCCTCGACTCCGCGCTTCTCGTTGAGGCGCTGGCGGACCCGGTCGAGCGTGTCGGCGAGGCGGTCCTCCTCGACCGGCTTCATCAGATAGTCGACCGCCTGAGCCTCGAACGCCCGGATGGCGTGGTCGGAATAGGCGGTGACGAAGACGAAGAGCGGCGGCTCGACCTCCATCAGGCCCTGGATCACCGAGAAGCCGTCGAAGCCGGGCATCTGGATGTCGAGGAAGACGAGGTCGGGCTTGTTGGTCTTGATCGCGCGGATCGCCTCGCGGCCGTTCGAGCAGGTCTCGACGATCTCGACGTCGTCATGCTTCTCCAGACGCAGTTGCAGGCCCTGGATGGCCAAAGGCTCGTCGTCCACGAGAATCGTGCGGATCGTCATTTCGGTTCCTCGACAGGTTCAAGCTGGTACGGGATTTCGATGGTAACGCGGAAGCCCCCCTTAATGTTCGATTCAGTCTCGAAACGATGGTCGGCGCCATAGGCTTGCGCCAGACGGTCCCGAATATTGGCCAGTCCGACCCCGGTCGACTGCTGGGCCTTCACCCAATGGTCCTCCGCGCCCGGCCCGGTGTCGCGCACCGTCAGCACCACCCGGTCGATGTTGAGCCGGGCCGAGACCTCGATGTCGGCGCCTTCCTCCTGCGGGGTCACCGCATATTTGATCGCATTCTCGACCAAAGGCTGGAGGAGCAGGGAGGGCAGCCGCGCCCGCGCCACGTTCTGGTCGATGTCGAAGCGGGGCCTCAGCCGGTCCTCGAAGCGCATCTTCTCGATCTCGAGATAGAGCTTGAGTGTCTCCACCTCCTGAGCCACGGTGACATGCCCGGTCGGCTCGTTCACCAGGGTGTAGCGAAGGAAGGACGACAGGCGCGAGAGCATCGCATTGGCGCGGTCGGTCTGCTTCAGCAGGACCAGAGTCGAGATCGAGTTCAGGGTGTTGAACAGGAAATGCGGATTGAGCTGGTAGCGGAGCATGGCGAGCTGCGCCGAGCTCGCCTGGTGCTCGAGCCTAAGCAGCCGGTCGCTCTGCTCTTCGAGAAGCAGATAGTAATTGATGCTGTAATAGAGCGCCGACCAGGCCAGCAGCAGGGTCAGGGTCAGCACGATCGAGCCGAAGAATTGCAGCCCCTCGGGCGTGATCCCGGGCCTGACGAAGGTGGCGTGGCTCCAGGTCTCGATCGCCGAGAAGGCGGCCGAGGCGACGACGATGAGGATGATCGACGTCACCCAGGTGATGATCGGCCGCATCTTGATCAGCCGCCGGTAGGCCGAGGCCATCAGAAGGGTGATCGAATAGCCGGTCGCGGTCAGCAAGGTGATGTGGATGACCAGGCTGAAGCCGAAATTGTTGGCGATCCCCGAGAGGGTCCGAAGGAAGAAATAGCCCGCCCAGCCCGCGGACTGGAGGATCCAGAAGGCGCGGTTCTTGTCCTCGAAGAAAGGCTCCTGCTGGAGCCGGAATGGCTTCCAGCCGCCGCCCGCGGCCGGCCGCGAGCCGCTCGCCTTCGCCTGGACCGCGTTGGTGCTCATGGCCTTCGCCGGCGTGAAACCCCTCTCCCCGGCGGGGAGAGGGCAGGGTGAGGGGGCTCGGCCTTCGCGGGATCCCCGCGAGCTCGGAGCCCCCTCACCCCAACCCTCTCCCCGCTGGGGAGAGGGGGGCGGCCCGCGCAGGGCGCTGAATGTCGAAATGGGCTAATTGACACCGTTCGCCGTTTTAGCGGGCAAAACCAGGATCGACCAGTCGCCCTCGTCGGCGACCCATTTCGCCACCGCGACCCGCACATCCTCCGGGGTCAGCGACTTGTAGTCGGCGAGATAGGTCCGAGTCTGCTCGATGAGATAGGGCTCGCGCGACCAATCCTCCATCGTCCCCGCCCAGTAAGCGTTGGTCTTCAGCCGCCGCTCGATTCCGCTGACCACCGGATTGATCGCCCGCTGCCATTCGTCGGCCGAGGCCGGCCTCGCGGCCAGGTCGGCGACGATCTCCCGGGCCAGCCGGAAGAACAGGTCGGCCCGCTCCGGCCTGATCTCGGACCCGGCGAAGAAGAAGCCCCATTCCGGGAACTGGAAGCTGGTCTGGACCGTGGCCGAAGGCGAATAGCTCGCGCCTTCCGAATCGCGGAGCCGCTCGAGCAGCCGGGCCTGGGCGAGATTGGCGGCGAGGCCCAGCGCCCGCCGCTCGCGCCGGCCCTCGGTGCCGCCGAAGGTCGTCCAGCCGATCGCCGCATAGGCCTGGTTGGGATCCCCCTGGTGGGTGAATCGGATGGGCTCCTTGGACGCGCTCGGCGGCCGCACCTTGAGGGAGGCCGCCGGCACCGTAACCTCGGCGCGCGGGGGCAGGGCCGCCACCGTCCTCAGCATCGCCGCCACCGCGGTGTCGAGATCGACGTCGCCGACGATCACCGCCTCGACCGGCCCCCGGGCGAGCAAGGGCTTCATGAACGCCTCGAAATCCTCGGCCCGGAGCCGCTCGATCTCGCTTTTGTCGAACGGCTGCCAGCGCGGGTCGTTGCCGCGCGCGACCGCTCCGAACTCGCGGCCCATCCGCGAGGCGGCCGAGGAGAAAGCGAGGTCGTAGCTCTCCAGGGCCGCGATCTTCGAGCGCTGGAACAGGGCGGCGTCGAAATGCGGCGCGACGATCTTGGTGGCGAGCAGCCGAAGCTGGTCGCCCAGCTCCTCCGCCCGGGTCGAGCCGCGAAGGACCAGGGCCTCGTCGTCCATGTCGAAGCTGATCGACATCCGCCGCCCGGTCAGGAGCCGCTCGAGCCCGTCGAGGTCGAACGGCCCGACTCCGGTCGAGCCGAGCAGCGACGCCATCCAGGCCGGCGACTTGCGGTCGGCCGGGAGCGCCGCGATTCCCCGGCCGAAGCGAAGCGAGACGTTGACGCTGCCTTTCTCATAGGCCGTCTGCTTGAAGACCAGGCTCGAGCCGTTGGCGAAGCGGACGATGGTCGAGTCGAGATCGGCGATCCGCTCCCGCGACACTTCCCGGCCGGGCGGGCCGAGCGGCGGCAGGTCGTCCAGGCTCACCCGCCTCTCCGCCTGGCGGGCGGCGGGGGCGGCGGCCTCGGCGGCGGCGAGCGCCTGGGCAAGGCCCGCCACCGGCGTCGGCGAAAGCATGACCAGCCTCGGCCCGGAGCCCGAGAACATGTCCTTCATCGCCGCCTCCACCGCCGCCGGAGTCATCGACGGGGCCAGCTCCTCGAACAAGGCGAGATGCACCTGGGCGCTCGAGATGACGCTGTTGCCGTCGAGCGCCGAGATCAGCCGCTGCGCCCGCGCCTGCGAGCGCTGGGTGGGATCGCCCTGGACGGCGGCCCGGCCGGCGGTTCGGATATTCTCCATCTCGCGGTCGATCTCGGCCTTGCTGGGCGGCGCCTTCAGGGCATCGGCGAGGATCGCATAGGCCTCTTTCAGCCCCTCCTGCCAGCGCCCCTCCTTCGCCATCACCGACATCTGGGTGTAATCGGCGATGTTGACCTCGTTGTCGGCCTGGACCTGGGCGTTGAGGAAGGCCGAATCGCCGCGCGCCTTGGCTTCGAGCCGGCGGTTGAGGATCCGTCGGGCGAGGGTACGCGCGAGATCCCGCTGCTCTCGCGCCTTGCTCGGCGGCGCCGCCCGGTAGGGCCGGATCCAGCTCAGGGTGGCGAAATGGGGGGAGCCCGGATAGGCGATCGCCGCGGTCCGTTCCGCCACGTCGGCGGGCTTGCCGTAATCGGGCTCGCCCGGCGGCGGACCCGACGCCTTCCAGCCGCCGAAGCGCGCCGAGATCAATTCCTCCATCAGCTTCGGATCGGCGTCGCCGACCATCACCAGGGTCGCCCGCTCGGGCCGGTACCAGCGCTCGTAAAAGGCCCTGAGCCCTGCCGCGTCGGCCGCCTTCAGGGTCGCCTCGGTTCCGATCGTGTCGCGCTGCGCATATTTGAGGCCGCCGAAGAAGAGCGGCATCATCGTCTCGCGCAGCTTGACGGCGAGCTCGGTGCGGCGGCCATATTCGGAAAGGACCACTCCGCGCTCGGCGTCGACGATCTTGGGATCGAAGGCGGCGGTGTCGGCCATGTCGGCGAGCAGGCGCAAGGAGGTGTCGAGCGAGGCGCGGTCGGCGTGGGGCAGGTCGAGCATGTAGACGGTCTGGGTTGGCTCGGTCGACGCGTTGGTGTCGCTTCCGAAGCTGGCGCCGAGGCGCTGCCAGGTCTCGCGCACCTCGCCGTCGCCGAAATTCTTCGTCCCCCGGAACGCCATATGCTCGATGAAATGCGCCCAGCCGCGCTCCTTGTCCGCCTCGTGCAGCGAGCCCGCGTCGATCCTCAGCCGCACCGACACCTGCCCCTCCGGCACCGCGTTGCGCCGCACCGCGTAGCGAAGGCCGTTGGGAAGGGTTCCGAAGGTCCAGGCCGGATCGGGCGGGATGTCGGTCCCGCGGTAGAACCAGCCGGAATCGCCCACGGCCCAGGCGGGCGCGGCGACGAGGAGGAAGAGGGCGAGGAAACAGGTGCGGAGCATGGAATTCCTTTGCCTCCCCGTCGCGAAGCGACGGGGAGGGGGACCACACGAAGTGTGGTGGAGGGGTCCTTCGATACGGGCCTTCGCCTTCGCTCAGTCCCTACTCAGGATGAGCGGAATTGTGCAACCGCTCATCCTGAGTAGCCGCTGAGCGCAGTCGAAGCGGCGTATCGAAGGACGCCTGGTCCCCCTCCCCACCTACGATGGGGAGGATTCCAATCCGTTCCCCCAACTTGACTCTCGCTGAACGCGGTGGGAACATAAAAGGAACGTATGAGTCGTGAGTCGCGATGCCCCCGAGCCCCGCCCGAGCCGAACGCCTGGCCGCCCTTCGCGCGGAAGTCAGGGCGCTCGAATCCGCTGGAGCGGAGCAGCGCGACTATCTCCCCTTCGGCATCGACGCCATCGACTCCCGGCTCGCCGGCGGCGGCCTGCCCGTGGCTTCGCTCCATGAAGCGGCGGGCGAGCGGCCCGGCCCGGCCGACCATGCCGCCGCGACCCTCTTCCTCGCCGCGCTCGCCGCCCGCCGGCCCGGAATCGTCCTGTGGGCGCTCGGCAGCCGCGACCTTTTCGCTCCGGGCCTGGCCGGGGCCGGCCTCGCCCCGGACCGCCTGCTCTACGCCGAATGCCGGCGCGACGAGGACGTTCTGGCGGTGATGGAGGAAGGGCTTCGCCACGGCGGCCTCGCCGCGGTGGTCGGCGAGGTCGGCCGGGCCGCGATGCCCGCCACCCGCCGGCTCCAGCTCGCCGCCGAGGAGGGCGGGACTCTCGCCCTCATGCTCCGCCGCCGGCGCGGCAACGGCGAGGATCCGCTCGCCATCCCGTCCGCCGCGGTCACCCGCTGGCGCCTCGCCTGCGCCCCGTCCTCGCCGCTTGCCGTAGCCGGGATCGGCCGCCCCCGCTGGCACCTCGCCCTCGCCCGCCAGCGCGGCGGAGCGCCCTTCGACCTGATCGTGGAGACCCCCGATGCCGAGGCTCGCCTCGCTCTACCTGCCGTATCTGAGCACCGACCGGGTGAGGGCGTCGGAGACCGGAGGGCGGCGTAGCGAGGCGAGGCGAAGCGCCCCCTTAGCCCTCCCCCTCGATGGGGGAGGGTTGGGTGGGGGTGAGGCTGGGGAGAGGCCCAGCCTAGCGACGAACCGCACCCCTCCCCAACCCCTCCCCATCGAGGGGAGGGGCTTGCAGCGCGAACCCTGCTCCTGCCCCAATGAAAGCCATTGGCGCCCCGGCGCGAGGTGGGCCCGGAAATCCTCCCCATCGCGAAGCGGTGGGGAGGGGGACCATGCGAAGCATGGTGGAGGGGTAACTGGCTCTGCCGAAGCGGTTCGCGCGAGACCCTCCGAGTCCACGGCATTTACCCCTCCACCACCCTTCGGGTGGTCCCCCTCCCCATCTTGCGATGGGGAGGATCAAGCGCCCCTCCTCCTCTCCCGCCGCACGGGCAACCGTCTCCTCGTCGCCGCCGCTTCCCCCGAAGCAAAGGCCCTCGGCCTCCATCCCGGAATGGCCGTGTCCCAGGCGCGCGCCCTCGTCCCCGGCCTCGACATTCGCGACGACGATCCGGCGGCGGATTCCGAACTCCTCCAGCGCCTCGCTCTCTTCGCCGCCCGCCGCTGGACTCCCCGCGCCGCCGTCTCGTCCCCCGACGGCCTGTTCCTCGACCTCACCGGAGTCGCCCATCTGTTCGGCGGCGAGGATAGGATGTGCCGCCGGATCCTTGCCTTCTGCGCCCGCGCCGGCTTCGCCGCCCGGATCGCCGTCGCCGGAACGCCCGGCGCCGCTCATGCCCTGGCGCGCTTCGGCCCGGGCGGGATCTGCCCTGTCAACGGCGAGCCCGAGGCTCTGGCGCCGCTCCCGCTCGCCGCGCTTCGGGTCGAGGAGCCCGTCCTCGCCGCCGCCCGCCGCCTCGGCCTCGAGACGATCGGCGATCTCCTGCCGCTGCCTCGCGGACCGCTCCAGCGCCGCTTCGGCAAGACCCTGCTCGCCCGCCTCGACCAGGCGCTCGGCCGGGCCGGCGAGCCGATCGAGCCGGTGGTTCCGGAGGAGGCGCCCTCGGCCGTCCTGCGCTTCGCCGAGCCGATCGCCACCGCCGAGGCGATCGCCGGGGCGCTGGGCCTGCTGATCGAGCGCCTGATGGAGACTCTCGGGGAAAGGGGGCTGGCGGTGCGCAGCCTCGCCTTGCTCTGCGACCGGGTCGACGGGAAGGTCGAACGGATCGCCATCGGCACCGCGAGAGCGACCCGCGACGGCGCTCATCTGCTTCGCCTGCTCGCCATGAAGATCGAGACGATCGAGCCCGGCTTCGGCCTCGACGAGATGCGCCTCGTCGCCGGCCGGGTCGAGCCGCTCGGCCCCGAGCAGCTCTCCGGAGACAGGCCCGAAGCCGATCTCGCCAGGCTCGTCGACCGCCTCGCCGGCCGCCTCGGTCCCCGCCGCCTCTATCGGGCCACCGCCGTCGAAAGCGACGTCCCCGAGCGGAGCGTCGCCCGCACCGGCCCGCTCGACCCGGCTTCGCCCTGGCCGGAATGGCCGCGCCCGGTCCGTCTGCTGTCGCCGCCCGAGCGGGTCGAGAATGTCGTCGCCCTGCTCCCCGACCTTCCGCCCCGCCGCTTCACCTGGCGCGGCCGCGCCTACCGGGTCGCCCGGGCCGACGGTCCCGAGCGGATCCACGGCGAATGGTGGAAGCGCACCGCCGAGGCGGAAGGGGTGCGCGACTATTTCCAGGTCGAGGACGAGGCTGGAGCGAGGTTCTGGCTCTACCGGAGGGGCGACGGGGTGGACCAGCGCACCGGCGATCTCAGCTGGTATCTGCACGGGGTGTTCGGATGAGGGGGGAGGCGATCAGCGGAGATCGTGAACTTCATGAACTTCACCGGGTGTGGGGATGAGAAAAAAAGCGATCCCGTGTCCAACTCGTCCAGGTCGTGAACTTCGGAGGTCCCGGCTCGGCCTGGCCACCCCCACCGTTCGCCCTGAGCCTGTCGAAGGGCTTTCCTTCCATTCTTCGGGAGGAAGGGAAGGGGAGGGCTTCGACAAGCTCAGCCCGAACGGTTTTGGGCTCCATTCGCCTGCTCTTCCGGCCTTCCCATGACCTACGTCGAGCTCCAGGCCCTCACCCATTTCTCCTTCCTTCGCGGGGTCTCGAGCGCGGAGGAGATGTTCGCCGCCGCCGCCCTGCTCGGCTACCCCGCGCTGGGAATCGTCGACCGCAACACCGTCGGCGGCCTCGTCAAGGCGCTTCGCGCCGCCGATGAGACCGGGGTTCGCCTGATCCCGGGCTGCCGGCTCGACCTGATGGACGGCACCGGCCTCCTGGTCTGGCCGGAGGACCGCTCCGGCTGGTCGCGGCTCACCCGCCTGCTCACCGCCGGCAAGGGCCGCGCCGACCGCGACAAAGGCGAGAAGGGGCAATGCTTCCTCCACTGGGAGGACGTCGCCGCCTGGAACCGGGGCCTGGTCGCCGCTCTCATCCCCGGCGAGGCCGATTCCGCCACCGAATCCGCGCTCGCCCAGATGCGCGACGTCTTCGGCGACCGCGCCCATCTCGCCCTCAGCCACCGCCGCCGGCCCGGCGATTCCGCCCGGCTCCACGCGCTCGACTTGATGGCGAAACGCCACGGCGTCCGAGCCCTCGCCACCGGCGACGTGCTCTACGATTCGCCCGACAAAAGAATGCTTCAGGACGTCGTCACCGCGATCCGCAACAAGTGCACGATCGACGATCTCGGCTTCCGCCGCGAGCGCTTCGCCGACCGTCACCTCAAGGGCCCCGAGGAGATGGAGCGCCGCTTCCGCGACCATCCCGACTCGGTCCGGGCGACCGCCGACGTCGCCGAACGCTGCACCTTCTCGCTTCGCGAGCTGAGCTACCAATATCCCGACGAGATCGTGATGTCGGGCCGGACCCCGCAGGAGGCCCTCGAGCGGCTGACCCGCGCCGCGCTCGATTCGAAATTCCCCGAAGGCCCTCCGCGAAGCCATGTCGACCTGCTCGAGAAGGAGCTGAAGCTCGTCGAGAAGCTCGAATATGCGCCTTATTTCCTGACCGTGAACTCGGTCGTCCAGTTCGCCCGGAGCCAGGAGATCCTCTGCCAGGGCCGGGGCTCGGCGGCCAATTCGATGATCTGCTTCGTGCTCGGGATCACCTCGATCGATCCGGTCAAGCACACCCTGCTGTTCGAGCGCTTCATCTCCGAGAGCCGCAACGAGCCGCCCGACATCGACGTCGATTTCGAGCATGAGCGGCGCGAGGAGGTGATCCAGTGGATCTACGACCATTACGGCCACAGCCACGCCGCCCTGACCGCCGTGGTCAGCCGCTACCGGACCCGAGGCGCGGTCCGCGAAGTGGGCAAGGCGCTGGGCTTGCCGGAGGATCTCACCGCCATGCTGTCCGGCCAGGTCTGGGGCTGGTCCGAGGCCGGAGTGCCCGAACGCCACGTCGACGAGCTGGGCCTTGATCGCAATGATCCGCGCCTCGCCCTCACGCTCGAGCTGACCCGCCAGCTGGTCGGCACCCCGCGCCACCTCTCCCAGCATCCCGGCGGCTTCGTGCTCACCCGCGACCGGCTGGACGATCTCGTGCCGATCGAGCCGGCGGCGATGGTCGACCGGCGGGTGATCGAATGGGAGAAGGACGATCTCGAAGAGCTCAAGATCATGAAATTGGACGTTCTCGGCCTCGGCATGCTCGGCTGCATGCGCCGGGCCTTCGACCTGCTTCGCGCCCACAAGGGCCTCGACATGAACCTGTGGTCCGACGTCCTCCAGGAGGACGATCCCGCCGTGTTCAGGATGATCCAGAAGGCCGACACGATCGGCACCTTCCAGATCGAAAGCCGGGCGCAGATGTCGATGCTTCCAAGGATGAAGCCGAAGGAATTTTACGACATCGTCATCCAGGTCGCGATCGTCCGCCCGGGGCCGATCCAGGGCGATATGGTCCATCCCTACCTGCGCCGCCGCGAGGGCAAGGAGAAGGTCGAATTCCCCTCCGAAGCCTTGCGGGCGGTGCTCGAGAAGACTCTGGGCGTGCCGCTCTTCCAGGAGCAGGCGATGAACGTCGCCATCGTCGGCGCCGGCTTCTCGCCCGCCGACGCGGACCGCCTCCGCCGCGGAATGGCGACGTTCAAGTCGACCGGCGGGGTCAGCCGCTTCGAGGACCAGATGATCGAAGGCATGGTCGAGCGCGGCTATACGCGCGACTTCGCCGAGCGCACCTTCAGGCAGATCGAGGGCTTCGGAAGCTACGGCTTCCCCGAGAGCCACGCGGCCAGCTTCGCCAAGATCGCCTACGCCTCGAGCTGGATGAAATGCCACCATCCGGACGTCTTCTGCGCGGCGATCCTCAATGCCCAGCCGATGGGCTTCTACCAGCCGGCGCAGCTGGTGAGGGACGCCCAGAACCACGGCGTGGAGGTAAGGCCGGTGTGCATCAATGCGAGCCGGTGGGATGTGACGATGGAGGGATTTGCCTCCCCATCGCCAGATGGGGAGGGGGACCATGCGAAGCATGGTGGAGGGGTAGCTGCCGAGAAATCGGAGGATCGAGCGCGAGACGGTAGAAGCCTGCGCCATCTACCCCTCCACCACCCTTCGGGTGGTCCCCCTCCCCATGCTGCGCATGGGGAGGCAAGATTGATCCCAATCCGCCTCGGCCTTCGAATGGTCCGAGGCCTCTCCAACCTCCACGCCGCCCGGATCCTCGCCGCCCGCGCCGACGCCTCCTTCGACTCGATCGAGGACGTCTGGCGCCGCTCGGGAGTGCCGGTGGCGGCGCTCGAGAAGCTGGCCGACGCCGACGCCTTCGCCTCATTGGGGCTGGACCGCCGCCAGGCCCTGTGGCGGGTCCGCGGCCTCGGCGAGACGCCTCTGCCTCTGTTCGCCGCCGCCGACGCCCTCGGCGCCGAGCCCGAGGTGGCTCTGACCCCGCTCACCGGCGGCCGCGAGGTGGTCGAGGATTATCGAAGCGTCCAGCTGTCGCTTCGTGCCCATCCCCTCGCCTTCCTTCGCGGGGACCTCGACCGGCGTCGGATCGTCACCTGCGCCGGCCTCGCGCGCCTCAAGGACGGCGCCCGGGTCGAGGTCGCCGGCCTCGTCCTCATCCGCCAGCGGCCGGGCAAGGGCAACGTCACCTTCATCACGCTGGAGGACGAGACGGGGATCGCCAACATCATCCTGTGGCAGCGCAAGTTCGAGGCGCAGCGGCGGATCGTGATGGGCGCGGCGATGATCGCGGTGAAGGGGCAGATGCAGAAGGAGGGCGAGGTCATCCACGTCGTCGCCGACCGGCTGGAGGATCTGACGCCCTTATTGCATCAGGTCGGGGCGATGGACTTCCCGCATCAATACGCGCCGGCGGACGGCGGCAAGGGCGCCTCGCCCGACCCGCGCAAGGCCAGGGCGGAGGGCGTGATCAAGGTGAAGTCGAGGGACTTCCATTGAAGGCGAAGGTCCTTCGATACGGGCCTTCGCCTTCGCTCAGTCCCTACTCAGGATGAGCGGTCGAGATTATCCTCTACCGCTCATCCTGAGAAGCCGCTGAGCGAAGTCGAAGCGGCGTATCGAAGGACCCCTCCACCCCGCTTCGCGGGGTCCCCCTCCCCATCTCCGATGGGGAGGATCTAGAACTTCTGCTGCCTTTCGTAGAGGCTCTTGTAATGCTGGATCCGGGTCACCCGAAGGCCCGGCATTCCGGAGCGGTCGACCGCGCGCTGCCACGAGGCGAACTCCTCGAGGCTGAGCGTGTAGCGCTCGCACGCCTCGTCGACGCTGAGCAGCCCCCCGTTGACGGCGGCGACCACCTCCGCCTTGCGGCGGACCACCCAGCGGGTGGTCGAGGGCGGCGGCAGCGAATCGAGGGTCAGCGGCTCTCCCAGCGGGCCGATGACCTGCGCCGGACGCGGCGTCCGGGTCTCGATCGAGTCGTATTCAAGGACGTTCACGGACATTTTATCTCCTGCCTCCCTTCGCCCGCCTTAGACGGCGGGCCTTGAAGGAAGACTGAAACCCCAAGGTAAACGCGGCGGTCATTTCAGTTGACGGCGCCTTGCCGGGCGAAGGCCGGGTTGAAGCAGCCGCGCTGGGCCGCCACCGCCTCGCGCCAGCCGGGGCCGGCGAGAAGGATCTCGGCGATCGGATCGGCGAAGCGCGCCGGCGGCGCCGAAGCGCGCGCCTCCGCCGACGCCGCCGGCGCGGCCTCGCGCTGCGAGCGAAGGGTCGCGACGAGCATGCCGAAGTCGAGGCGCGCCGCGGTTCGGCTCGCAAATCGCTGCTCGGCCCGGCGGAAGAAGCTCAAATCCATGTCCGCCCTTCTAGCGGGCAGGGTCTAAGACGCGGTTAAGGGGCCATTAGGCTAGGCTTTACCCGGGTTAACCAGAGACTCGCCGGCGTCCGGTCACCCGTCACCCCGGACTTGATCCGGTGTCCACCTTCTTCTTTCCGAGGCCGCAAGGAAGGTGGATGCCGGATCAAGTCCGGCATGACGGTTTGCGCGAGGCTGGGCTTTGGCAGTCCCGCGTCCTATGTAGCGCCCCGCCATGATCGCCGATTTCCAGCTCGACCGGCCGCCGTCCGAGGCGCGCATCGTCGTCGCCATGTCGGGCGGGGTCGACAGCTCGGTCGTCGCCGCTTTGGCCGCGCGCACCGGCGCCGAGGTGATCGGGATCACCCTCCAGCTCTACGACCATGGCGAGGCGGTCGGCCGCTCGAAGACCTGCTGCGCCGGCCGCGACATATACGACGCCCGGACCGTCGCCGAGCGGCTCGGAATCGCCCATTACGTCTTCGACTACGAGACCCGCTTCCGCGATTCCGTCATCGAGCGCTTCGCCGACGAATATGCCCGCGGCCGGACCCCCATCCCCTGCGTGTCGTGCAACCAGTCGGTCAAGTTCACTGACCTGCTCGCCCTCGCCCGCGACCTCGGCGCCGATTGCCTCGCCACCGGCCATTACGTGCGCCGGGTGGCCGGCCCCAACGGGGCGGAGCTCCACCGGGCCGCCGATCCGGCGCGCGACCAGAGCTATTTCCTGTTCGCGACAACCCGCGAGCAGCTCGACTATCTGCGCTTCCCATTGGGCGGTCTGCCCAAGCCGGCGGTTCGCGAGATCGCCCGCGAGCTCGGCCTGATCGTCGCCGACAAGCCCGACAGCCAGGACATCTGCTTCGTCCCGAACGGCGACTATGCCTCGGTGGTGAAGAAGGTGCGGCCCGAAGCGGCCCAGCCGGGCGAGATCGTCGATCTGGACGGCCGCCTCCTCGGCCGGCACCCCGGCCTCATCCACTTCACCGTCGGCCAGCGCCGCGGGCTCGAGCTGGGCGGCCAGGCCGAGCCGCTCTACGTGGTGCGTCTCGAGCCCGAGGCGCGGCGGGTCGTGGTCGGGCCGAGGACGGCGCTCGCCGTCGGGGCGGCGCGCCTGTCCGGCCTCAACTGGCTCGGCGAGGGGCAGAGTGACGGCCTCGCCGCCAAGGTCCGCTCGATGGCACGGCCGGCGGCCGCCTCGTTCGACGGCGAGTCGATCCATTTCGAGGCGCCGGAATATGGGGTCGCCCCGGGCCAGGCGGCGGTGATCTACGAAGGGTCGAGGGTGCTCGGCGGCGGCTGGATCGAGGAGACGGCGCCCTTGCGGGCGGAGAGCCTCGCCGCCGCGTAAAGAACGGTTCCGACGACGGCCAGGGCGGCGAGCACGCCCCACAGCACCGCGGGCGGATAATTGGGATTGGTGTTGCGGATGGCGGCCCACAGGCACACCGCGAGGCCCGCGGCCATCATCGCCCACACCAGGAACGTCGGCCGCTCGTGCTTGGGCAGCGACGCGATGCAGATCGAGTAGACGATCAGCCGGGCGAGCGTGCTCGCCGCGGCCAGAACCGCGAAGCTTCCGCTTATGGCAAGGAGAGCGATCAGCGCTCCCATGAAGACGATCGAGTTGACCGGAGTCGCATACCGCACGCTGACCCGGCCGAACCAGCCGGGCAGAAGCCCGTCCCTGCCCATCGCATAAGTCGTTCGGGTCGTGCCGGTCACTCCGCCGCTCACGTTCCCGAGGATCGAGCAGACGGCGACGATCGTCAGCGCGATGCCGCCGGCCGGGCCGAACAAGGCCGTTCCGAAGGCGAGCAGCGGCGCCTCCTTTCCCTCCCCGGGCTCCATCACCGCGACGAAGGCGAGCTGGATCAGGAAGTAGAGGGCCGCGGTCGACACGATCGTCGCGACGAGGGCGCGCGGGATGGTCCGTTGCGGGTTCGCCGTTTCGCCGGCGGGGACGACGCTGTTCTCGAAGCCGACGAAGGCATAAAGAATGACAAGCGCAGCCTGCTCGAGCTGGGTGAAGGGCGGCGGTCCCTCGACCGGATCGATCGAGGCTCCGGCGATGACCAGTCCCGCCAGCGCCACGACGAGCAGCGGCGCCGCCTTCAGCAAGGTGAGCGCGTCGAGCAGCCGAACCGCGCGCTTCACTCCGACGGCGTTGACGGCGACGACTCCGGCGACCACGGCCAGGATCGCGGCGCCGCGGGGGAGCGGGTCCGCCAGAGGCGGCCAGAATTTGGCGAGGTAGCCGACCAGGACGGTGAGGTTCGCCGCCAGGGCGGCGGCCCGCGCGACGTAATAGAGCCAGCCCGCCTGGAACGACGCGGCGGGGCCGAAGACGCCCGCGTAGACGACCGGTCCGCCGGACAGGCGGTGATGGGCGGCGACTCTCGCGAAGGGCAAGGCGACCACCAGGACGAGCAGTCCGAAAAGCGGGAAAAGGAACGGGCTGAAGGCGCCGAACTTCTCGTACAGCGTGCCCGGAAGCGCGAAGATGCCGGCGCCGACGACCCCGTTGAACGACAGGAACGCCGAGCCGAAGAAGCCGATGTCGCGGCGGAGGGGCTCGTCTTTCGTAGCGGTCACAAATTCCCCTCCGCCGGTTCGCGCCCGGTTCTGGCCGCGCCGCCCCCGTCCCGCAAGGCCTTAGTAATTGGTGCCGGGCGCGGATCTGGTTAGATAGACGCCATGCAGGGGCTTCACGAACTCGATCTCCGCGAAGCCTCGCGGCGGATTCAGGCCGGCGCGCTCTCGCCCGTCGAGCTGACCGAGGCCTTCCTCGCCCGCATCCACAGCCTCGATTCGACTCTCCGCGCCTTCGCCCGGGTCACGCCGGAGCGCGCGCTGGACGACGCCCGGCGGGCCGGGGACGAGCTTGCGCGGGGCCGGTGGCGAGGGCCGCTGCACGGCATTCCGATCGCCCTCAAGGACCTGGTCGACACCGCCGGAATCGCCACCGAAGCCGGGATGAAGGCGCTCGCGGGGCGAGTGCCCGACGAGGATTCGACCGTCGCCGCGCGGCTCCGGCAGGCGGGCGCGGTCCTGCTCGGAAAGCTGGCGATGACCGAGGGGGCGGGCGCCGGTCACCATCCCGAGCTGGCGCCGCCGCTCAATCCCTGGAGCCCGAACCACTGGACCGGAGTGTCGTCGAGCGGATCGGGAGTGGCGGTGGCGGCCCGGCTTTGCCTCGCCGCGATCGGCAGCGACACCGGCGGGTCGATCCGCTTCCCCTCCGCCGCCTGCGGAATTACCGGACTGAAGCCGACCTGGGGCCGGGTCAGCCGCCACGGCATCTTCCCGCTTGCGCCGTCGCTCGACCATGTCGGGCCGATGGCGGGCAGCGCCGCCGATTGCGCGCTTCTTCTCGGGGCGATCGCCGGTTCCGACCCGAGCGACCCTACCGCTCTGCCTCGCCCCGCGGACGATTATGCGGGCGCTCTCGACCGCGGCATCGAAGGAGTCACCATCGGCCTCGACCGCGACTGGTGCCTCGCCGGGGTCCATCCGGAGGTCGCCGCCGCCTTCGAGGCGGCGCTCGAAGCGCTCGCCCGCCGGGGAGCCGTCATCCGCGAGATCGAGATGCCCGACAGCCGGGCGCTGGCCGGCGGCTGGATCGCCGCCTGCGCCGTCGAGGCGGCTCTGGCCCACGAGGCGCTGTTTCGCGAGCGGCCGGCGGATTACGGCCCGTCCCTCGGCGCCCTCGTCCATATCGGCGGGAGCCTGGCCGCGGTGGAATATGCCCGGATCGGAGCGGCCCGCCGGACGATATCGGCGCGGCTGTCCGCTTTGTTCGGCGAGGTCGCCCTGATCGCGACTCCGGCGATGCCGATGCCCGTGCCGACGCTCGCGGAGGCGGACAGCGGGGCGATCGACCCGGCCGAGGTCCTGCGCTTCACCGCCTTGTGGAACTTCGCCGGCAATCCGACCCTGTCGCTGCCCTGCGGCTTCGATCGGGCCGGGCTTCCGATCGGCTTCCAGCTCGTCGGTCCGGCGCTGGGCGAGTCGGCGCTGCTCGCCGCCGGCGCGGCCTATCAGGGCGCCACGGACTGGCATCTCGCCCGGCCGCCGCTGGCCAACTGATTGCTCCGCTTTAACATCAATCAGGAGCAGCGCGGGTGGCCCCCGGCCGCCTTACTGTGATAGCAACCCCGTCGGGGAACGGGGGGTAAGTTGCGTAGGCTCGTTACGACCGATTTGCCGCGGCTTCTGTCGCGACGGCTGCCGAGGCCGCTGACCGAGCTCGCCGTCGGGATCGGCATCACCGCCATCTTCGTCGGCCTTCGGATCGCGCTGGATCCGGTCGTGGGCGAGGTCGCGCCTTTCGCCCTGTCGATCATCGCCGTGCTTCTCGCCGCCCTGATCGGGGGGTGGCGGGCCGGACTCGTGTCGATGGTTCTGGGCAGCGCGCTCATCTGGTATTTCGTGCTTCCGGTCCCGGGCAGCTTCGTCCTCAAGGATGCCCGAAGCGCGCTCACCCTCGGGGCCGGGATCCTCACCGAATCCGTGATCGTCCTCGCGCTCGGCCTCTACCAGCGCGAGGTGCGCGCCGGGCAGATGGAGCGGCTTCGGCGGATCAACTTCCTCGGCCATGCCCTCAGGGAGATGGATCACCGCACCAAGAACAATTTCCAGATCGTCACCAGCCTGCTGACTCTCCAGGCGAGCCGCTCGGCAAGCGAGGAGGTCAAGTCGGCGCTGGGCGAGGCGGCGGAGCGCCTCAAGGCGGTCGCAGCCGTCTACGACGCGCTCGCGCCGAGCAGCCAGGGGCTGGCCATGGTCCGCCTCCAGGACCAGCTCCAGGAGATATGCGACCAGATAAGGCGCGGCATCATGCCCGACGCAATCAGCCTGTCGACCGAGCTCGAGCCGATCCTGGTTCCCCACGAGAGCGCAGTGGCGATCGGGATCATCGTCAACGAGCTGGTCACCAACGCCTGCAAGCACGCCTTCGGCGAGGGCGGCGGCTCGATCAGGGTGAAGGCCTGGCGCGAGGACGGCGCCGCCCTCATCGAGGTGGCGGACGACGGCGGCGGCTTCGTCGCCGGAGCGGCGAAGCCCGGGCTCGGCAGCCGCCTGGTGACGGCCTTCCTTCAGCGGCTGAAGGCGAGGAGCGAGGTCCAGTCGTCGGCCGAGGGCACCATCCACCGAATCCGGGTGCCGCTGGCCTAGTGCCCGTGCGGAGCGCCGGAATCCTGCTCTACCGGCGCGACCCGGACTCGGTCCGGCTTTTGCTCGTCCATCCCGGCGGCCCCTTCTGGCGCGGCAGGGACGAAGGCGCGTGGATGATCCCCAAGGGGCTGATCGAGCCCGGCGAGGAAGCGCTCGCCGCGGCGCTTCGCGAGTTCGAGGAGGAGCTTGGAGCGAAGCCGCGAGGCGAGCCCCGGCCGCTCTGCGAGGTCCGGCAGGCGGGCGGCAAATGGGTGACCGCCTTCGCCCTCGAGGGCGATTTCGACCCCGCCGGGCTGAAGAGCAACCGGTTCAGCCTCGAATATCCCCCGAAGAGCGGCAGCTTCCGGTCCTTTCCCGAAGTGGACGAGGCGCGCTGGTTCACGATGGAGGAGGCGAGAGGGAAGGTCCTGAAAAGCCAGGCGCCGATACTGGATGCGCTGGACGCGCTTCTTGGCCTCCCCAGCGCCGCAGGCGGTGGGGAGGGGGACCACCCGTAGGGTGGTGGAGGGGTAGCTGACAGAAGCCTTCGCCAGTTACCCCTCCACCCCGCTACGCGGGGTCCCCCTCCCCATCTTTGATGGGGAGGCAAGCAATTCAGAAGCTGAGCACCCCCTCGATCACCGTCACGCACCTCCCGCCGAGAACGGCCCGGTCGCCCTCCCGACGGCATTCGACCCGCCCGCCGCGGCGGCTCGCCTGGAAGGCGGTGAAGCGCTCGCGGCCGAGGCGGTCCGCCCAGAAGGGGGTGAGCGCGGCGTGGGCGGAGCCGGTGACGGGATCCTCGTCCACTCCCCAGGCGGGGACGAAGACCCGGCTGACCACGTCATGCCCGCCGCCGCCCGGCGCAGTCGCGATCACCATATAGTCGATCTCGGCGAGCCGCTTCATGTCCGGCCGGAGCGCGCGGATCGCCGCTTCGTCCCGGAAGAGCAGGATGGCGACGCCCTCCGACCCTTCATAGCTCAGATACAGTTCGGGCCGGGCGCCGTCGCCGGCGCTGTCGCGGCTGACGATGTCGACGATGCTCGCTCCGTCGCGGGCGATGACGTCTCGAATCTGCGCCTCGGTGGCCAGGCTGACGCGCGTCTGGGGCAGGTCGAGCCGGTAGCCGTCGCCGTCGCGGCCGACGACGAGGATTCCCGACCGCCGGGTGCGGAAGCGCAGCGCCTCCCGGGCGCCGATCAGCACGTGCCCGCTGGCGAGGGTGGCGTGGCCGCACAGGGCCACCTCGACGGTCGGAGTGAACCAGCGCAGCTCGAACTCGGCCTCGCCGTCCGTCGCGGGCACCGTGAAGGCGGTCTCCGACAGATTGTTCTCCTCGGCGATCGCCTGGAGCGTCTCGTCGGGAAGCCATTGGTCGAGGGGGATGACGGCCGCCGGATTGCCGGTGAAGGGCCGGTCGGCAAAGGCGTCGACCTGGACGAGGCGAAGCTGGGGCATGGAATTTCCTTCAATGGTCCTTCGATACGGGCCTTCGCCAGGCTCAGTCCCTACTCAGGATGAGCGGAAAAGGAAAATCCCCACCCGCTCATCCTGAGTAGCCGCTGAGCGAAGTCGAAGCGGCGTATCGAAGGACAGTCACCCGCGATTTTCTCCCGCCGTCAAATCCGTTTCGGCCAGCTTGTTGCCCGGCTGGTCGACCTGGCCTTCGGGATCGATGTGGATGAGGATCTCGACTCCCGGGAATTCGGCCTCGAGCTTGTGCTCGACCTCGTCCATCACCCGGTGGGCCTCGGCGACGCTCATCTGCGGGTCGACCCAGACGTGGAACTGGACGAAGTCGTGGGCGCCGCTGGTCCTCGTCCTGAGGTCGTGAAGGCCCTTCAGCGCCGGGTGGCGGGCGGCGACCTCGACGAAACGCCGGCGCTTCTCCTCGGGCCATTCGCGGTCCATCAGCTGGTCGACGGCCCGGCTCGACGCCCGCCAGGCGCCCCACAGCAGCCACAAGGCGATCAGCATCCCGAAGACCGGATCGGCGCCGGTGAGCCCGAGATACTGGTCGAGGACCAGGGCGGCGATCACGGCCAGGTTGAGCAGCAGGTCGCTCTGGTAATGGACATGGTCGGTCTCGATCGCGACCGAGCGGGTGCGGGCGATCACCCGCCGCTGGTAGGCGAGCAGGCCGAGGGTCGCGACGATGGCGACGACCGAGACCGAGATGCCATATCCGGCGTGCGCGGTCTCGGTGCCGCCGAGCAGCCGGTCGACGGCGCGCCAGCCGATGCCGAGCGCTGAGAAAGCGATGATCCCGACCTGGGCGAGCGCCGCCAGCGCCTCCGCCTTGCCATGGCCGAAACGGTGGTCATGGTCGGCCGGCGCGGCGGCGACCCGGACTCCGTAGAGGGTGATCAGCGAGGCGAGCAGATCGAGGCCGGTATCGGCAAGCGAGCCGAGCATCGCGACGGACCCGGTCGCCCAGGCGGCATAGCCTTTGAGCAGAAGCAGGAAGAGGGCCGTGGCGACGCTCGCGACGGCCGCCCGGGCGGTCAGCGAGCCGTGCGCCTCGTGGTTCGGATGGGCCGGGGTCACGGGTAGAGCAGCCCCTCGCTCCAGCCCCCGCCGGCGCGGGTGAACAGGCGGCGCTCGTGAAGGCGATGGGCGCGGTCGCTCCAGAATTCGATCCGCTCGGGCTCGACCCGCCAGCCGGACCAGCGCGGCGGCCGGGGCACCTCGCCGCCCTCGAAGCGGCGCTTCGCCGCCTCGTAGCGCGCTTCGAAGGCGGCCCGGGATTCGAGCGGGCGCGACTGGTCGGAAGCCCAGGCTCCGAGCTGCGAATCGCGGGCGCGGGTCGCGAAATAGGAATCCGCCTCCGCCTCGCCGACCGGCTCGACGGGCCCCTCGATCCGAACCTGGCGGCGGAGCGACTTCCAGTGGAACAGCAGCGCGGCGCGGCGGTTGGCGGCGAGCTCGCCGCCCTTGCGGCTGTCGAGATTGGTGTAGAAGACGAAGCCCCGCTCGTCGTGGCCCTTCATCAGCACCATTCGCACCGAGGGGCGGCCCTCCGCCTCGGCCGTCGCGAGCGCCATGGCGGTCGGATCGTTCGGCTCACTCAGCCGAGCCTCGGCGAGCCATTCCTCGAACAGGGCGTGGGGATCGTCGGCCATCGCCGCCTCTTGCCGCCTGAGTGGCCGGGGCACAAGCTCACTACCGGGATGGCGGGAGTTGCACCGGACCGGTGCGTTACCCATCTGACACAGTGCGTTTGCAACGCAACAGTGGACTTTTGCACCGGTCTGGAGAACGAAGCGAAGCGATGGCGGATCTCTATTCACAGCTGGGCGTGAAGCGCGACGCGGGCGAGGCCGAGATCAAGAAGGCCTATCGCAAGCTCGCCAAGGAGCTTCATCCCGACAAGAACAAGGGCAATGCAAACGCCTCGGAGCGCTTCTCCAAGGTCACCCGCGCCTATGACATCCTCACCGACAAGGACAAGCGCGCCCGCTACGACCGCGGCGAGCTCGACGAGGACGGCAATCCGCGCTCGCCCTTCGCTTACGGGGGCGGCGGTGGAAGGCCCGGCGCGGGGCCGGCCGGAGGCGGCTTCGGCCGCACTCCCGGCCCCGATTTCGGCGGCGGCGAGGAGATCGATCTGTCCGACCTGTTCGACGGTCTGTTCGGCGGCAGCGCCGGCCAGCGCCGCAGCGGTCCGGGCGGGCTCGGCGGTTTCGGCGGATTCGGCACCCGACGCCCGCCTCCGCCTCCCCAGAAGGGCGCCGACACCGCCTACCGGCTGCCGATAAGCTTCGAGGACGCCGCCGCCCTCCGCGAGCAGCGGGTCACCCTCGCCGGCGGCAAGACGGTGTCGATCAAGCTTCCGGCCGGGGTCGAGGAAGGGACCAAGATCCGGCTCGCCGGCCAGGGCCAGTCCGGCGCAGGCGGCAATGGCGACGCGATCGTCGCAATCTCGATCAAGCCGCACCGCTTCTTCACCCGCGAGGGCGACAACATCCGCCTCGACCTGCCGATCTCGCTCGACGAGGCCGTGCTCGGCGCCAGGGTCAAGGTGCCCACCGTCGACGGCCCGGTGATGCTGAGCGTTCCGGCCGGGACCAGCTCGGGCAAGGTCCTCCGGCTCAAGGGCAAGGGCTTCACCGCCAAGGGCGGCCAGAGGGGCGACCAGCTTGTCACCCTGATGATCGACCTGCCCGCCGGAGACGAGGAGCTCGCCCGCTTCGTCGAGGGCTGGAGCCGCAAGGGCAAGGGAAACCCGAGGGCGGGGCTGGGCGTCTAGCACCCCGTGCAGCCCAGTCCCTCACCCGAATCCCCGGAAGCCAGGCGCAAGCGGCTCGCCCAGGCGAAGTTGCGCTTCGGCAAGATCCGCCACCACATGCGGCCGGGCGAGTACGGCTTCGAAGTGGTGAAGCGGGTCGCGGTCGGAGTCTACAACGACGGCTTCATCCACGCCGGCAATCTCGCCTATCTGGCGCTGATGACGGTATTCCCCTTCGTCATCGTCGCCGCGGCGGTGGCGAGGGTGTTCGGGCAGAGCGAGGGCGGGCTCCAGACTGTCACTGCACTGCTCGAGACCATGCCCCCCGATGTCGCCGATGTGCTGAGGAAGCCGATCGCGGACGTGCTCCAGGCCCGGTCCGGAAACCTCCTCTGGCTGGGCGCGCTCGTCGGCCTGTGGACGACCGGAAGCTTCATCGAAACCATCCGCGACATCCTTCGCCGGGCCTACGGAGTCACCGGCGGAGCGCCCTTCTGGGAGTACAGGCTGGGGTCGATCGGCCTCATCGTGGCGTCGGTGATCCTGATGCTGATGTCGTTCAGCGCCTCGATCCTGCTCTCCTCGATCGAGCAGT
Organism: Allosphingosinicella sp.; assembly: GCA_036389015.1. GTDB lineage: Bacteria > Pseudomonadota > Alphaproteobacteria > Sphingomonadales > Sphingomonadaceae > Allosphingosinicella. Next base: position 52,017 of record DASVQS010000057.1, read on the forward strand.
TCGTCCGCACCGCCTTGCCCTTCGCCGAGGAGGCGCTCGGCCTTCTCGCCCTCTTCCGGATCATCCCCGCGCTGGTCCTGTTCGGCTCGATCTACCTCATTTTCCTTTCCCTCACGCCGCGGCGCTACCGGCGGCTGAAGTGCCGCAAATGGCCCGGCGCCCTGGTGGTGACCTTGTGGTGGCTTGCGACGACGGCGCTTCTGCCGGTCGTGCTCAGCAACCTCGGCGGCTACGACCTCACCTACGGCAGTCTCGCTGGAGTGATGATCGCGCTCATCTTCTTCTTCATCATCGGCCTCGGCGTGGTTATCGGCGCCCAGCTTAACGCCGCACTGGCGGAACCGCCCGAGCCCACGATAAAGGAAGCGCAGCTGGAGCTAGCGGCGGAGGAAGCCGCGGAGAAGGTCGAAGAGGTCCAGAAGGCGAGCCTGGACGCAGAAGAAGCCGAAGTCGAAGCCAAAGGGGAGGGCGCATGACCGGATTGATGGCGGGCAAGAGGGGGCTCATCATGGGCCTCGCCAACGACAAGTCGCTGGCCTGGGGGATTTCCAAGCGACTGGCGGAAGCCGGCGCCGAGCTGGCTTTCTCCTATCAGGGCGAGGCGCTTCAGAAGCGGGTCGGGCCGCTGGCGAAGGAGGTCGGTTCCGACTTCATGATCGAATGCGACGTCGCGGACATGGCCGATCTCGACCGCCTGTTCGATGAGCTCAAGGCGCGCTGGGAAACGATCGACTTCGTCGTCCACGCCATCGGCTTCTCCGACAAGAACGAGCTTCGGGGCAAATATGTCGACACCAGCCTCGAGAATTTCCTGATGTCGATGAACATCTCCGCCTACAGCTTCACCGCCGTCGCCCGCCGCGCCCGCGAGATGATGCCGGACGGCGGAAGCCTCCTCACCCTCTCCTATTACGGCGCCGAGAAGGTCATCCCGCATTACAACGTCATGGGCCTCGCCAAGGCGGCGCTCGAGACCAGCGTCAAATATCTCGCCATGGACCTCGGCCCGGAGAACATCAGGGTCAACGCCATCTCCGCCGGCCCGATCAAGACCCTCGCGGCGAGCGGCATCGGCGACTTCCGCTACATCCTCAAGTGGAACGAATATAACAGCCCGCTGCGCCGCAACGTCACGATCGAGGACGTCGGCGGCGCCGGCCTCTACCTGCTCTCCGACCTCGCCTCGGGAGTGACCGGCGAGATCCACCATGTCGACGCCGGCTACAACGTCGTCGGAATGAAGGCGGAGGACGCGCCGGACATCGCGACGACCTGAGAGACGACTTCACTCTTATGGAGTGTTGAACACTGTGCCAAAGGTTTCTCACTAATATGTGATGGGGGCCTTGATGCCGACGATCGACGTGGATTTCGAGAGTTGGAAGAGATTACCCCACTGCGGACGAGCGAGTCCGATTCGGAGGGAGACGTCATTCGCAGGCTTCTCAAATTGGATCGCGCACCCAGCCCGGGATTCGAGGATTATTGGGAGACCGAAGGCGTTCGCTTCCGTGTCGGAACCAAGCTCGAGCACCGCTTCCGCGACGGTCGAATCGTCGAAGCGACGATTACGCCCCGGGGGATCGAGTATAGCGGCACGATCTACTCGGGCTTGTCACCGGCAGGGGCCGCCATCACCAACCATCAGGTCAATGGGTGGCTTTTTTGGTTCTTCCGGGATGAGACGGGCCGGTTGGCCGCCGCCGACACGCTGAGGAAGTCGTGATGCCGGCAGTGTTCTGGGAGCGCGGCTTCAAGTTCCACTTTTACTCCAGCGAGGGCGAACCGCTCGAACCAATCCACGTCACGTTGCTAAGCGCGGCGCAGGCGATGCCAAGCTCTGGCTGTACCCTGAGGTCACCTTTGCGTATAATCGTGGCTTCGATGCCCGGACACAGGGCTGGATCATTCGTCTCGTTGAGGACCGTCGGGTAGAAATTGAGAGCGCATGGAATGAGCACTTCGGTTCAGGCGACTAAAATTGAATTCGACGACGTTCAGATGTGGGTCCATCTGAATGACGGACGTATTCTGGGCGTGCCGCTCGCCTGGTACCCGCGGTTGCTGCACGGCTCTCCGGACGAACGCGCTCAGGTGTGGATCAGTCCGTCTGGCTTGCATTGGGACGAGCTGGATGAGGATATCTCCATTGCCGGTATTCTCGGGGGTCGCGGTGACATGACCCGGGCGCGTTCTCGCGCCGCGTGAGCTTTAATACTTTCGGCCGCGTCTTCCGCTTCACCACCTGGGGGGAAAGCCACGGCCCGGCCATCGGCGCGGTGGTCGACGGCTGCCCCCCCGGCCTCGCCCTCGCCGACGACGACATCCAGCCCTGGCTCGACCGCCGCCGTCCGGGCCTCTCGGCGCAGACTTCGCCCCGGCAGGAGGCGGACCGGGTCAGGATCCTCTCCGGGACTTACGAAGGGCGCACGACGGGCACCCCGATCAGTCTCGTCATCGACAATATTGACGCCCGCCCCAACGACTATGCGGACATGCCGCCCCGCGCCGGCCACGCCGACGCGGCCTACCAGGCCAAATACGGGCTTCGCGATCCCCGCGGCGGCGGCCGCGCCTCGGCTCGGGAGACGGCGGCCCGCGTGGCGGCCGCGGCCGTCGCCCGTCTGGTCATCCCGGAAGTCAGCATTGCCGCCCGGATAGTGGAGATCGGCGGCTCGGCCGACGAGGCGCGATGGCAGTCGATGCTCGACGAGGCGCGCTCGGCGGGGAGCTCGCTCGGCGCGGTTGTCGAATGCGTCGCGACCGGGGTTCCGGCCGGCTGGGGGGCGCCCGTCTACTCCAAGCTCGATTCCGAACTCGCTGGGGCGCTGATGTCGATCAACGCGGTCAAGGCGGTCGGGATCGGCGCCGGCTTCGAGTCGGCGCGGCGGCGCGGCGAGGACAATGCCGATCCGGCTCTTGCGGGCGGGATCACCGGCGGCATCTCGACCGGCGATCCGATCGTCGTCCGGGCCGCGTTCAAGCCGACCTCCTCAGTCGCCGCCCTGGGCGTCGAGGGACGCCACGATCCGTGCGTCGGGATACGCGGCGCGCCTGTCGTCGAGGCGATGGTGGCGCTGGTCCTGGCGGACCAGAAGCTGCTCCATCGGGCGCAATGCGGATGAGCGGCCGCCGCGTCCGGATTTACGGCCGGGTCCAGGGCGTGTTCTTCCGCAACTGGACGATGGACGAGGAGCGCTCGCTGGGAGTCCGCGGCTGGGTCCGCAACCGCCGCGACGGAAGCGTCGAGCTGGCCGCTTATGGCGAGGAGGAAGCGGTCGAAGCCCTGATCGCCGCGTGCCGAACCGGCCCGCCGGCGGCCGAAGTCGAGCGGATCGAGGTCGAGGTGGCCGAAGGGGAGGGACCCCCGTCCTGCTTCCGGGTGACGGCGACGGAATAACCGTCATTCCGGCCAAAGCCGGAATCCATGAGCGCCGTGGCTTGAAGGATTCCAACCACCGTGTTCACGGATCCCGGATCAAGTCCGGGATGACGAAATCAGATCAAATCGGCGAGATAGTCGCTCAGGCGATCCATGCCGTCCGGAGTGAGCGCGATCGAGTTGCGGCGGGTGCGGCTGCGCTCGACCAGATGCTTGTCGACCAGCCGCTCGATCAGCGCCGGGCCGTCCTCCGGGTCGACCTTGGCGGCCTGATAGGCCTCTTCGAGCGACACCTCGCGGCCGTCGTCGCCGGCGATGAACAGCGACAGCAGCAGGTCCCAGGCCGGCTCGCCGAACAGCCCCATCGGGAAATATTCGTCGCGCCGCCGGCGCTCCTGGTACAGGCGCTCAGCCACGGTGCGCAACGACTGGCCGGCTTCGACCGAATGCGGATCGGAAAGGACGGCGAGGCGCGCCGACGCCTGGCGGACTATCGCCAGCGCTGCTTCCAACCGTGCGGAGTGAATTTCTTGCACCACGTATTCTTCCCCGCGGCCACATTATCGAATTCCGCGGCTCTGCATAGTGCCTTATTTCGCTGTTCATCAATTCCTCCTCGCCGGCTGGAGCAGGCCCAGGGCCCGGAAGCTCGACCAGCCCGATCGGGCGACGATCACATGGTCGTGGATGCAGATATCGAGCGCCCGCCCGGCCTCGGCGATCCGTCTCGTCGCCTCGATGTCGCCTCGGCTCGGGGTGGGATCGCCCGACGGATGGTTGTGGGCGAGGATCAGCGCCGTCGCCCCCACCTCCAGCGCCCGCCGCATGATCTCCCGGGGGTAGACGGGGGTTTCGCTCACCGAGCCGTGGGTGTGGGTCTCGTCGTGGAGCAGCCGGTTGCTGCTGTTGAGAAACAGGACTCGGAGCCGCTCGGTGGGGAGCAGCGCCATGTCGAGGGAGAGATAGTCGATCAGCTTCTGGCTGTCGTCCAGCGTCGGCCGCGCGAAGGCTTCGGTGCGAAGCGAATGAAGCATCGCATCCCGCACGATCCCGAGATGCCGAACGGCCGCCGCCCCATCCCCGAGCGCCCTCGCCTGAGCCGCCGGCGCTGCCGCCAGAGTCCCCGCCAGCGACCCGAATTCGGAAACTAGCCGGTCGGCCCAGTCGGAGGCCGCGTTGCCGAGCGGTCGGAGGAGCTCGACCAGGATTTGTCGACACCGAACCTGGCCAGGCGCTTCTGGTGGTTCCATGTGCCCAGCACCAAGAGCACTATCATTGGGTAACCCCAGAAGCGAAGAGCGAACGCGTAAGCCCAAGGCAGGATTTGGGGATCCACTAACTTCACCGCGTGGCCAGCTGTCCCAATGACTTGCAGAGCTGTTACGCATAGTGGCCATATCCTTTCGGCTCGCAGTGCAAGCACGAGGAAGGCCATGAGAGCCGCCACGTCGACGAAGAAAACGCCAACTTCAACGGATCGATAGATGGTGGGAGAGCTAATAAGCGCGGCAAAGGTGAGCAGCGATCCCACACCGATGATCGTTGCGCCGATCCACTCCGGCGCCGCGCCATGTAGCCAAACATAGAGACAGCATGCGCCCAGCAGCGTAAGGTAAACCAGTGTGTTAGCCACGGTCTGACCGGACCACGCAGTAGGAACAGGGTCAAGGCTAATCTCCCAACCTCAGTCCTTCACGCCACCGCGGTCAGATGGCTGACGCCACTAAATCCCATTGCCGGCGGCTTGGGTCCCGCATCGCCAATCGAGACGGTGCGAAGCCCAACCTGAATTTTCGCTTCGCTCAGCCGGTTGTGGGTCTCCACAATGTCGCAACGTGCGCGAGCAAGCGATGCAAACGCAGACGCCGCGACCTCAAAAGCATCGTGCGCCACCAGCGCAGAGACCTTTGCGTCAGTTCGCGCCGAAATGAGAGTGCCGTGGAATTCAGCGGCACGGGCAAGTGCCTCATCGATCGCTCTTTCGACCGCGTAAAGGCTCTCGGCCACCTTCATGGCCGCATCCCGGCGTGCTTTGAGCATAAAGTCTCCCTGTTCACGGGACATGGCCCCGCGCCTGTGTTTCAAACCCTGTAGGTGCCGGGCGCGATCAGCTTGCCGGCGGTTAATTCCGAGGCCCAGGGCGTCGGATTCCGGTGCCACCCCTGGAACCGTCCTCCACACCGGCCTCGTCAACCACGCAAGGTCACCGGGCCTCGGTGCCGGTCGAGAGCGGGAAACTTTGGGAGCCCCTCCCGGCTTGCGCCGGACACCCGCTTGTCGCTGCCCGCTCTCGATCGGTGCCTCCGAATGAGGGCCAAAGCGGTTCCGGGGCAATGTCCAATGGTTGGTATACCAACGGCTGGACATTCCGAGCAGTGAGCGGAGCTCGGCGTCAGCAAGGAGATTGAGCCAAGCTTCGGGAGAGGTTCTTGACTAGCGCAACAAGCAGTTTATAGGTTACATGTAACCAAAGGAGTTGTCGCCATGGCTTCGGGCGCCGTCCCATCCCGTGACAAGGTACGCGATCATCGCGCCCGAATGCGGGCCAAGGGGATGAAGCTCGTCCAGATGTGGGTGCCCGACACGAACTCCGCGGAATTCAAGGCCGAGGCGCGCCGGCAGGCGCGCGCGATTGCTGACAGCCCGCATGAAGCGGACGACCAGGCTTTCGTCGACTCGCTCTCCGAGCTCTAACTTTTGGCGACCCGCGTTTGAAACGAGGCGAGATATGGACCGCGTCGGGCGGGCCGGATTATGCTGGCAAGCCGCGTCCCGTCGTCGTCATTCAGGACGACAATTTCGCCGACACGCCTTCGGTCACCATCTGTCCGCTCACCACTCATCGGATAGATGCGGCCCTGGTCAGGCCGAACGTCGAGCCGGGCCCGGAAAACGGTCTTCGCGAGACATCATGGGCTATGACCGACAAAGTCACCACGATGGCGAGGTCTCGGCTAGGCAAACGGATCGGGGCGCTCAGCGCCGTTGAGATGGTTCCGATAGCGCGTGCGCTGATAGTGTTCCTCGGGCTGGCGGGACAGTCACGCAATTGAGGACAGGCGACATCGTCCAGTCGAGGGATCAGGGATGAGTCAGCCTGCTCAGAGCCTCGATCGCGGACACCAAAGCTCCGAACGCCAGCGCCACCCCGATCGCGATCACAGCGATCCACATCAGCCGAGTCGCCCAGTTGAGGTCGCCCGGCTTCGACGAGCCCATCGGCAGCTGGAACGTCGGGCTCCCCACCGGAGTCGCCACCCGGAAGAAGGCCTGCTCCTCGCGCATCGATCCGCCGGCCGATTCGTGCGGCTGCCAGCCGCTCACGATCGGCGGAACGAAATTGTACTGATCGGGCGGCGAGGCCGGGTTGAAGGGCGGGTAGGCCACCGGCGCCATATCCTCGCGCCCCTCATATTCCGCGAGCACCCGAGCCGCCGTCCGGCGATCGCCGACGTCGAGGATCCGCATCGCCGCCTTGATGTGCTGGTCGACCGAGCCGGGCTCGATTCCGAGGATCGGGGCGATCTCCTTGGACGTCAGGTGCGCGTAGACATGCCTGAGGCAGGCACGCTGTTGCTCCGTCAGCCGGGCGATACGTTTAGGGTCCATGGCCGCATATGATTATCGCTTAGGATGGCCTCCGGCACAATGGGGCAGGGCATTTGGCCGTTTGAAGGCACCCGTCCTCTTGCACGGCTGGCCGGTTAGCCGCCGATTATCGCGCAAAATCCGATAGCTGCGGCCCGCTTCTAGGCCGCGAATCCGGTCACGAACTCGGCCGTGGCGGCGCGGAAGCGGGTGAGTCGGTCGTCGACATTGGCAAATCCGCTCTCGACCGCGTCGATCTCGGAGGCGACGGTTTCGGTGTCGTGGCGGATGGCGGCGATGGTCGCCGACATCGAGTCGGCGGCGAGCGCGGTCTCGTCGACGGCGGCGGTGATCATGGTGACCGTCCGGGCCTGGACCTCCATCGCCTCGCGGATCCGCGTCGCCGAGCTCTGCACGTCCTCGACCGTCTTCTGGATCGAGCCGTTGGCCTCGACCGTCTGGCGGGTCGCCTGCTGGATCGCCGTGATCTTCCCGGTGATGTCGTCGGTCGCCCGCGCCGTCTGGGCGGCGAGCGACTTCACCTCCTGGGCGACCACCGCGAAGCCGCGGCCGGCCTCCCCGGCCCGAGCCGCCTCGATGGTGGCGTTGAGTGCGAGGAGGTTGGTCTGGCCGGCGATGTCGCGAATCAGGCCGAGGATCGATTCGATCGCCTCGACATGGCCGGACAGGGCCCGGCTCGCCGACATCGCCTGGCTCGCTTCCTCGCCGGCCCGAACCGCGACTCCGGCGGCGACCTCCACTTCGCACCTCGCGTCCTCGATCGCCCGGATCAGTCCGGCGGCGGTCTCCGCCGCGTCGCGCATCGCCAGAGCCGACTGCTCGGCCGCCTCGGCCACTTCCGCGGTCTTGCCGAGCATCCCGCGGGTGGAGGCCGCGGTCTGACCGGTCTTGTCGCGGAGCCTCGCCGATTCGCCCGTGGTCGCCTCGACCAGGGAAGCGACGTCGCGCTCGAACATTTCGCTGCTCCGCCCGCGCTCGGCCGCGGCCGCATTGGCTTCGAGCAGTGCGAGCTGGGCGAGGATGATGTCGCTTTCATAGGCGGCGAGCCGCTGCAGAGCCTCGAGCGCCCGGCAGAAGCCGGCCTCGTCCTCGAACCGGGCCCTGAAGCCCGAGCAGAGTGAGGCGACCAGCCGGGCCCGCCGGTCCATCTCCTGCGGCACCGACAGCCCCTTGGCGTAGATATCGAAGCCGAGCCGCGCCACGTCGTGGATCCAGGCCGAATCGACCGGCCGGGTGAAGCTCTCGCGGGTGCGCCGGGCCGCGGCCTCGCCCCCGCTGGCCAGCACCGCCGCTTCGATGAGGTCGCCCGCCTCCTTCCACAGCCAGGCCAGCTCGCGCTCGAATCCGCCGTCCGGATTGTAGGTGCGCAGGCGATTGGCCACCTGCTCATCGGTCAGCTTCTGCAAGATTTTCCCGTCCCGATGGTGGAAGGCGTCGGCCATGGCCCGAAGCTCCGTTGCGTCGGGGCAGCGATAGCAGGGCCGTGGTAAAGGAAGGCTTAGAGGCCGGGCTTGACCGCCAGGCTTCTCAAATCCTCCCCTGCATTTGCAGGGGAGGGAATCCGGGGGAGGAAGCTAGGCCGCGAAGCGCTTGACGAAGTCCGCCGCCGCCGCCTTGAAACGGGCCATCTCCTCGTCGACATGGCCGAAATTGCTGGTCACGCCGTCGATCTCGCGGGCGACGCTTTCGGTGTCGGCGCGGATCGCCGCGATCGTCGCCGACATGCTGTCCGCGGCGAGCGCGGTCTCGTCGACGGCGGCGGTGATCATGGTGACGGTCTGCGCCTGGACCTCCATCGCCTCGCGGATCCGCTCGGCCGAGGTCTGGACGTCCTCGACCGTCTTCTGGATCGAGCCGTTGGCCTCGACCGTCTGGCGGGTGGCCTGCTGGATGGCGGAGATTTTCCCGGTGATCTCGTCGGTGGCCCGCGCCGTCTGGGCGGCGAGCGACTTGACCTCCTGGGCGACCACCGCGAAGCCGCGGCCGGCGTCCCCGGCCCGGGCCGCCTCGATGGTGGCGTTGAGCGCTAGCAGATTGGTCTGGCCGGCGATGTCGCGGATCAGGCCGAGGATCGATTCGATCGCCTCGACATGGCCCGAAAGCGCCCGGCTGACCCGAGCGGCGTCCGAAGCCTGATCGCCGGCCCGGGTGGCGACCTCGCCGGCGAGCTCGACTTCGCGCCTCGCGTCCTCGATCGCCCGGATGAGTCCGGCGGCGGTCTCGGCGGCGTCGCGCATCGCCAGCGCCGACTGCTCGGCGGCGGCGGCGACCTCGGACGTCTTGCCGAGCATTCCCCGAGCCGAGGCCGAGGCCTCGGACGCCTGGGCCCGGAGCATCCGGCTGTCCGAGGCGGTGCGCTCGACCGCGCTGACGACGTCGTCGGTGAAGCCCTTGCCGTGCGCCCGCCGGTTCTCGCGCTCGGCGCGGTCGCGAAGGAGCCCGAAATGGGCCGCGAACATGTCCGCCTCGAGCAGGGTCGACTGGGTGATGCAGCGGCCCAGCCGGCCGAGCCGTTCCGGGTCGCCGGCCAGCTTCTCGACCAATATGTCGTGGCCTTCCTCGGCGGCCGCGCTGATCGAGGAGATGAGGGTGGTCAGCGAGACGTGGGTCGACTGCGCCTCGAGCACATAGCCGCCGACCATGTCGGCCCAGCCCTGGCCTTTGACGTCGGTATATTTGGCGGCGAGATAGGGCAGGATCTTGCGGACGTTCTCGTCCATCTCGGCTTCGGAGAAAGCGGCGTTGACGTCGGGCGCCCCGGCGAGGTGGGTCCAGAAGCGGCGGGCGATCCGCACCGAATCGTTGGCGAGCAGGGCGGCGACCTCGCGGCAATTGTTCTCGAGGCTTCCGTCGACATCGAAAAGCCCGATCCGCTCCGCCACCATCACCTGGGTGAATTCCGCGCTCATTTGAATGCCTTTACGTCCGCGTCCGAGTTGAGCTCCGGTTCTGGGGCGAAAGGGTTAAGATCGCGTTAGCCATTCGATGCGCAGCCGGTATGAAAAGCGGGGGGCGGCAAGGAGCGCGATGCGTTGAAAAATCCTCCCCGGCCTTTGCCGGGGAGGGGGACCGCGGCGCGGAGCGGCGTGGTGGAGGGGGTCTGGGGAGTCGGCAAGGCCCCTCCACCGTGCTTCGCACGGTCCCCCTCCCCTGCACATGCAGGGGAGGATTTGTGGGGGAGCGGTAGCCCGTGGCGCCCTGGATCGTTACAGCGGACGCATGCGAAGGCTCCTCACCCGCTGGACCTGGGCCGCCCCCGCACTGGCCTGGCTGCTCATCGCGCTGAGCCTCGCGACCCCACTCCCCTCGCTCCTCCTGTCCGCCGCACTCATCCTCACCGTCCTCGCCGCGGTCCATCATGCCGAGCTGAT
>DASVQS010000058.1:0-207259 GCA_036389015.1 Allosphingosinicella sp.
CTTCTCCGGCGGAGTGCTGCTGACCGCCTTCGTCACGATCCTCCTCGCCGTCGGCGAGTCGAATTTCGAGAATAACGAGCAGGCCATCGCGCTCCTCGCCGCCGCGTCGGCGGCCGTCGCCGCAGGAGCCACATGGCTCCACTGGCGCCGGTTCCGGGTCCCCGTCACCGTCGCCGTCGGAGCGCTCGCCGTCGTCGGGGTGGCCCTGGCACTGATCGCCTCGGCGGTCGGGAGCGGGCCCCAGCTGAGCGATACGATGCTTGCCAGCGCGCTCCTGCTCGGAATCGGCGTCTTCCTCTTCGCGATGTGGTGGGACCAGTCCGACCGCGCCCGGGAGACCCGCCGCTCGGACGTCGCCTTCTGGCTGCACCTGCTGTCGGCCCCTTTGATCGTCCATCCGATCTTCTCGCTGCTCGGCCTCACCGACGGCGACGCGACGGTCGGCGAGGCTTTGGTCGTGCTCGGCGTCTACGTCCTGCTCGGCCTGACCGCGCTTGCCATCGACCGCCGGGCGCTTCTGGTCTCGGCGCTCGCTTACGTCCTGTTCGCTCTGATCAGCCTGTTCCGGGAGTTCGGAGCGGTGGAGCTCAACATCGCTCTCGCCGCTTTCGTGATCGGCTCGGGCCTGCTTCTGCTCTCGGCCTTCTGGCACGGCGTGCGCCGCTCGATCGTCCGGCCGTTGCCGGCGGGGCTTCAGGCGCGGCTTCCCGTCACGGAGCGGGTGGCGGCGGCCTGACTTCGTCATTGCGAGCGAAGCGAAGCAATCCAGTGGGGCTTCAGAGGCCCGCTGGATTGCTTCGTCGCTTCGCTCCTCGCAATGACGCGCTCAGCCGTTCACAGCCTTCATCAGGCGCCGCTCGAGGGGCGCGAGGACCGGCCCGAGCTCGTCGCCTCGGCGGATCACCGTTCCAGCCTCGTTGACCAGGGCCCACATGCCTTGGCGGTTGCGAAGGGAGGGCTTCTTCTCGATCCTGAATTCCGGCCGCTCGGCGGTTCGGCGGAAGGCCCAGAAGGCGGCTTTGTCGCGGCCGAACTCGACCGCATAGTCGCGCCACAGCCCGGCCGCCACCATTCGCCCGTAAAGGTCGATGATTCGGGACAGCTCGGCCCGGGTGAAGCCGATCTGCGGCGAAGAGGCTCCCGGAAAAGGGAGGATATTGCCCATCAGGCGCGGCCGCGCCCCTTTCTGGTCTGGCCGTCCCGTTCCTCGATCAGCTCGGCGAGCCGGCGCCTCAGCCCCTCGACCTCGCACTGGAGCAGCTCGAGCTTCTGGGTGGCCGGATCGAACTGCTCGGAGCAGGGCGTTCCGTAGGGAAGGAAATTGCCGGAGCTGCTCTGCTCGGCGCTGACCAGGGTCGAGCGGGCCGGGATTCCGATCATCGTCGCGCCTTCGGGCACGTCCTTGGTGACGACAGCGTTGGCGCCGATGCGGGCGCGCGGGCCGACAACGATCGGTCCGAGCACCTGTGCGCCCGAGCCGATGATGACCTGGTCGCCGATCGTCGGGTGGCGCTTGCCGGCGACCCCGTCGGTCGGGTTGGTGCCTCCCAGGGTCACCTGCTGGTAGATGGTGACGTCGTCGCCGATCGTCGCGGTCTCGCCGATGACGACGAAGCCGTGGTCGATGAAGAAATTGCGGCCGACGGAGGCGCCGGGATGGATGTCGATCGCGGTGAGGAAGCGGCTGAGGTGATTGACGACGCGGGCCAGGAAATAGAGCTCGCCCTTGTACAGCCAGTGGGCGAGACGGTGGAAGCCGAGCGCGAGCACTCCGGGATAGAGGAGCACTTCCCAGCGGCTGCGCGGAGCGGGATCGCGCGCCTTCACCGAATCCAGATAGGCGACAAGCCCGGCCAGCATAACCACTCCCCGCTACTCCTGACGGGCAAAATAAGAGAGGTTGGGGCAAATTGCCAGTGCGGCGTAGCTAACGCCCCGCTCCCGCTTTTCGCGGGAGAGGAGTGGCCCAGGCCGAAGGCTTGGGAGGTGAGGGTCTTTACACCGGACTCAGCAAGACCCTCTCCTCCCACCGCTTCGCGACGGGCCCCTCCTCTCCCGTAAGGACGGGAGAGGGGCAAAGGCTTCAGCTGCGGCCGCCCTGCGCTGGAAACAGCCGCGCCCGCCGAAGCCTCAGCCCGGCCGCCCGCCCGGCGGGCGGGACGTTGCGGCCGGCGATGCGCACGTCGATCAGCGGGTCGACTCCGGGAATCTTGCCCTCGATCCTCGTCACTCCGCCGAGGTGGATGGCCTGGCAGATCTGCATCGGCAGGGCCCCGGCGGCGCCTTCGTCGACCAGGGTCGCGTCGTGCGGCCGGAAATAGAGCAAGGCCGGCCCGTCCGCGAACGGCTCGACCGGAACGTCGAGGGCCTCGCCGTCGAACATCACCCGGCCCTCCTCGACCGTGACCGCGATCCGGTTCGAATCCCCGACGAAATCGTAGACGAAGGCGGTGGCGGGCTCGTCGTAGATGATCTGCGGGCCGGCGACCTGCTCGATCAGTCCCTCGTTCATCACCACCACCCTGTCGGCGAGCTCCAATGCCTCCTCCTGGTCGTGGGTGACGAAAACCGAGGTGAGGCCCATCCGGTCGTGCAAATCCCTCAACCAGCGCCGCAATTCCTTGCGGACCTTGGCGTCGAGCGCTCCGAACGGTTCGTCGAGGAGGAGCAATTTGGGATCGACGGCGAGCGCCCGGGCCAGGGCGACCCGCTGGCGCTGTCCGCCCGAGAGCTGGGCGGGATAGCGCTTGCCGAGGTGGCCGAGCTGGACGAGGTCGAGCAGCTCCTGAGCGCGGCTCACGATCTCGGCGCGCTTCGGCCGCTCGCGCCGCCTCTTCACGGTCAGCCCGAAGGCGACGTTGTCGGCGACGTTCATGTGCGGGAACAGCGCGTAATGCTGGAAGACGAAACCGATCCTCCGGTCCCTGACGCCGAGGCCGGTGACGTCCCGGCCCTCGAACAGCACGGCGCCGGAATCGGGAAACTCGAGCCCCGCCATGATCCTCAGAAGCGTCGTCTTTCCCGACCCCGAAGGGCCGAGCAGCGCCAGGAACTCGCCGGGTTTCGCCTCGAGGCTGACTCCGTTGAGAGCGGCGAACGTGCCGAAGCGCTTCACCACATTGTCGACCGCGATGCTCAATGGCCCCCGCCTTTTCCATGATAGCCGAAGCGCCATTCGAGCGCGCTCTTGAGCACCAAAGTGAGCAGGGCGAGAAGGGCGAGCAGCGAAGCGACGGCGAAGGCCGCGGCGAAATTATATTCGTTGTACAAGATCTCGACATGGAGCGGCGTCGTGTTCGTCCGCCCCCTGATATGGCCCGAGACGACCGAGACCGCTCCGAACTCGCCCATCGCCCGGGCGTTGCACAGCAGGACTCCGTAGAGCAGGCCCCAGCGTATGTTGGGCAAGGTGACGTGCCAGAAGGCCTGCCAGCCGCTCGCGCCCAGCGACACCGCCGCCTCCTCGTCGCCGCGTCCCTGCTCGGTCATCAGCGGGATGAGCTCGCGCGCGACGAACGGGAAGGTGACGAAGATCGTCGCAAGGACGATCCCGGGCACCGCGAAGATGATCTGGACGTCGTTCGCCGCCAGCCACTCGCCGAACCAGCCCTGGGCGCCGAACAGGAGCACGTAGATCAGGCCGGACACCACCGGCGACACGGAGAAGGGCAGGTCGATGAAGGTGACAAGGACGGACTTGCCGGGAAAGTCGAACTTGGCCACCGCCCAGGCCGCCGCGAGGCCGAAGGCGACGTTGACCGGAACGGCGATCGCCGCGACCAGCAGGGTCAGCCTGATCGCGGCGAGCGCGTCGGGCTGGGTGACGCTGTCGAGATAGATTTCGACTCCGCCCTTCAGAGCCTCGACGAAGACCGAGATCAGCGGCAGCAGCAGGAACAGGCCGAGGAAGGCCATCGTCACCGCGAGCAGTGCGTATCGGCCGACCCGGCCGTCGGAAGCCGGACGGGTGGCCATCAGTCGAGGCTCCGGCTTCGCGCCCAGGCCTGGAGCAGGTTGATGAGCAGGAGCAGCCCGAACGAGATGACCAGCATCACCGCCGCGATCGCGGTCGCTCCGGCATAATCATATTGCTCGAGCTGGGTGACGATCAGCAGGGGCGCGATCTCGGACCGGTAGGGCATGTTGCCCGCGATGAAGATCACCGAGCCATATTCCCCCACCCCGCGGGCCAGCGCCATCGCGAAGCCGGTCAGCCAGGCCGGCAGGATGGCGGGCAGGATCACCCGCCGAACCGTCTGCAGGCGGCCGGCGCCGAGCGAGGCCGAAGCTTCCTCGATCTCCGGGCCGATGTCCGCCAGCACCGGTTCGACCGAGCGGACGACGAAGGGCAGGCCGATGAAGATCAGTGCAACGACGATCCCGAGCGGAGTGAAGGCGATCTTGATCCCGAGCGGCACCAGATACCGGCCGAGCCAGCCATTCTCCGCATAGAGGGCGGTCAGGGCGATTCCGGCGACCGCCGTCGGCAGCGCGAACGGCAGGTCGACGAGCGCGCTGACGATCCTCTTGCCGGGGAAATCGTGGCGGACCAGAACCCAGGCGATGAGCAGCCCGAAGAGACCGTTGATCGCGGCCGCGGCGAAGGCGGTTCCGAAGCTCACCTCGTAGGCGGACAGCGCCCGCTCCGACAGAGCGACCGCGACGAAGTCGCTCCATCCCATTCCCGCGGTGCGGATGAACACGGCGCTCAAGGGGATGAGGACGATCAGGCACAGCCAGGCGAGCGTGAAGCCGAAGGTGAGGCCGAAGCCCGGCAGGGCCGTGCGCTCGCCGAACCAGCGGCGGCGGGCTCCGCGCGGGGGGCTCGCGGCGAGCGCGAGCGAGCCGGTGGTCATCGCCGCCGGTTGCCGGCCCTGGCCGGATCGAGACAGGCGACAAGTCCCGGCTGCATAACCACTCCCCACACGCACCCACGTCGGCCCTAGATAGGCCGGGCGCTCGAAAAGGCCAGCCGGGCGCTGAAATTCCGTTCCAGACGCTTTTTTCTTGCGCGACCGGCCCGTGCCCAAGCACATCGGTCGGAACTCGATCCGGGGGAGCTACCTTTTCGATGTTCGACCTAGCGGGGGTGGGGCTGCTCGACATCCTCCCCTTCATCGCCATCGGGTTCGCGGCCCAGCTCATCGACGGCGCCCTGGGCATGGCGTTCGGTCAGATCTCCTCGACGCTGCTGATCAGCATGGGCGTTCCGCCGGCCGCGGCCTCGGCCGGAGTCCACACCGCCGAGACCTTCACAACCGCAGTCTCCGGGATCAGCCACATCGCCCATAAGAATGTCGACTGGCGGCTCTTCTTCCGCATCGCCATCCCCGGAGTGATCGGCGGGATCCTCGGCGCCTACGTGCTCAGCAATATCGACGCCTCCACGGCCAAGCCGTTCGTCCTTGCCTACCTGACCGGGCTCGGCCTCTATCTGCTCTACCGTGGACTCATGCACCGCCACAACGAGCGCGAGCCCAGGATCGTGTCGCCGCTCGGCCTCGCTGGAGGCTTTCTCGATGCCGCCGGCGGGGGCGGTTGGGGGGCGGTCGTGACGTCGAACCTGCTCGTCCAGGGATCCAGCCCGAGGAAGACGATCGGCACCGTCAACACCGCCGAATTCTTCCTTACGGTCACCATCTCGGCGACGTTCATCGCTACCCTGGGCTGGGAAGCCTTCACCGTGGCCACTCTCGGGCTCCTGATTGGCGGAGTCCTCGCAGCGCCCTTCGGCGCCTGGATCGCCAAGAAGGTCGATCCCGACCGCCTGCTCACCTTCGTCGGCGTCGTGCTGACCGCAAGCAGCCTGTACGGATTGTATCGGGCACTAAGCTGAGGACTTTATCCTCCCCATCGCAGATGGGGAGGGGGACCACGCGAAGCGTGGTGGAGGGGTAACTGGCAGAAGCCTGCGTCAACTACCCCTCCACCATGCTTCGCATGGTCCCCCTCCCCACGCTTAGCGTGGGGAGGATCTACAGCTTGAACAGCCCCCGCGCCTTTTCGACCTCGTCCTTGATGAAGCGCATCGCCGCCCGGACCCGCGCCAGCTCCGCCAGGTCCTGGTGGACGGTAAGCCAGAGCGAGCGGGTGAGGTTCACTTCGTCGGCGAGCACCCGCACCAGCCCCGCCTCCTCCCTCGCCAGGAAGGCCGGGAGCACGCAAAGCCCGGCTCCGGCAAGGGTGGCGCGGGTCTGAGCGACGAGGTTGCTGCTCTCCATCGACGTGGTCCCGCCGGGAACGACCTGCTGGAGGAAATCGAGCTCCGGGAAATGCAGGAGGTCGCCGATATAGCTGACGAAGCGGTGGCCCTTGAGATCGTCGAAGCTTCCGATTTGCGCAGTCTCGGCGAGATAGGCCGGAGCGGCATAGAGGCCGAGGTCATAGTCGATCAGCTTCGACACCAGCAGCCGCCCGGACGGCGGCCGGCTGACCGAGACGGCGATGTCGGCCTCGCGCTTGGCGAGGCTGAACACGGCCGAGGCGGCGACGAGCTGGACGACGAGCTTCGGGTGCCGGGCCTTCAGCTTCTGGATCCGGGGCGCGAGGAAGTAGCTTCCGAAACCTTCCGGCGAGCCGATCCTCACCACCCCTTCGACAAGCCCGGCGGTCCCTCCGACGGCCTCGGCCGCGCCGAGCGCGAGCCGCTCCATCTCCTCCGCGAGGGGCATCAGCCGCCGGCCCGCCTCGGTCGGCGCGTAGCCGGACGGGCTTCGATCGAAGAGCTTGGCCTTCAGCGAATGCTCGAGCGCGGCGATTCGTCG
The DNA here is from genome assembly GCA_036389015.1 of Allosphingosinicella sp. Taxonomy (GTDB): domain Bacteria; phylum Pseudomonadota; class Alphaproteobacteria; order Sphingomonadales; family Sphingomonadaceae; genus Allosphingosinicella. The sequence goes on from DASVQS010000058.1 coordinate 6,765, forward strand.
CGACAGGGTCGAATGGTCCACTCCGAGTCGAGCCGCCGCGGCGGTCAGCCGGCCGCTGCGCGTCACGGCGAGGAAGGCACGGACGTCGTTCCAGTCGAAATCGGCCATGGGTATGGGAATATATGCACAACCGTTGCTGCACAATGCCGATGGATCGAGGGGAAGGTTCGTGAGAGAGAAAGCCACCCCCTTCAAGAGGCAGAAACTTCATGTTCGACGCTCGGACGGCCACCGCCTTTGCGGATCTCGAATATCTCACCGCTCGAACGGCTGCGGATTTCGACACGCCGTCCGACCCGGAAGCGGGCTGGGCGTCGCGGAACCCGGACCGGGCCCTGTTGTTCCTGTTCGTAAGCCCGCGCGACTGCGGCGCGCTCGAAGAGCTGATGGCGCTTTAGTCCGAGTGGTTGAGATTGCCCTCCACCGCTCATCCTGAGTAGGGACCGAGCCTGTCGAGGGCCCGTGTCGAAGGACCGTCCTTCGATACGCCGCTTCGACTTCGCTCAGCGGCTACTCAGGATGAGCGGAGAGGAAAACCACCGATGACCGAAGGCCGAGTCTTCAAGCTCCCCGAAACGCTGCCCAACCCGGCGGACCTCGCCGAAGCCTGGTCGAAGGTGGTCGCCAACGCCGTCCATCTCGCCACCACCGCCGCGACCCGGCCCCTCGACCCCCACGTTCCGCAGCCATTCGACGCCGCCGCCCCCGCGCGCGCCTTCGGCGAGTTCGCGGCGCATCTGTGGTCTCATCCCGGGGAGCTGATCAAGGCGCAGCAGAAGGCCGCGTCCGACTGGCTGAAGCTGTGGCAGTCCGCGGCGTCGCGCGCCTCCGGCAAGCCCGCCGAGCCTGTCGCGGCTCCGGAGCGCGGCGACCGCCGATTCAACGATCCGGCCTGGAGCGAGGAGCCGGTCTTCGATTATCTCAAGCAGGCCTATCTGCTCACCGCCAAACGCGCGCTCGAGATGGTCGAGGAAGCGGAAGGACTGGACGAGGGCGCGCGAACCCGGGTCGAATTCTTCACCCAGCAATATCTGAACGCCATCTCGCCGGCGAATTTCGCCTTCACCAACCCCGAGGCGATTCGCAAGGCGATCGACACCGGCTCGATCTCCCTCCTCTCCGGCCTCGCCAACCTGCTCGCCGACGCCGCCGAGACTCCGGGGATCGTCCAGCGCCGCGCCGCCGCCGAGTTCGAGCTCGGGGTCGACATCGCCGCCACGCCCGGCAGCGTCGTCTACCGCAACGAGATGATGGAGCTGATCCAATACGCTCCGGCGACTGACGAGGTGTACAGGCGCCCCATCCTCTACGTTCCGCCGCTGGTGAACAAATATTACCTCCTCGACCTCCAGCCCAAATCGTCGCTGATCCGCTGGCTGGTCGAGCAGGGCCACACCGTTTTCGTCATCTCCTGGGTCAATCCGGGTCCCGAGCTCGCCGACAAGGGCCTCGCCGATTACATCCGCCAAGGCCCGCTCGAGGCCCTCGAAGCGATCGAGAAGGCGACCGGCGAGCGCGAGGTCGACATGTTCGGCTTCTGCATGGGCGGCACCCTGGTCGCCGTCGCCCTGGCCTGGCTGGCGGCGAAGGGGGAGGGGGATCGGGTCGCCTCCGCCACGACGATCGGGACGATGTTCGATTTCTCGCATCTCGGCCAATGGGCGACTTTCTCGGAGCCCGAGCAATTGCGGGCGATGGAGCGTCATCTCCTCCACAAGGGCTTCATGGCCGCCCAGGACCTCCAGGCCCTGTTCAGCGCGGTCAGGGCCAACGACCTGATCTGGTCGTCGGTCGTGAACCACTACCTCCTCGACCGCGAGGCTCCGCCCAGCGACATCCTCCACTGGTTCGCCGACGGCGCCCACATCCCGCGCGCCTTCCTTCTCGAATGGGCCCGCGACGTGCTGAGGGACAACAAGCTGGCCAAGGGCGGGCTCGAGCTCGACGGGGTCCGCATCGATCTCGGCGCGGTCGAGACTCCGCTGCTCGCGATCAGCCTCAAGGACGATCACGTCAGCGCCTGGCAGGCGACCTACGACAGCGCCCGGCTGGTCGGCGGCGAAGTCGCCTTCCTGCTCGGCGGAAGCGGCCACAACGCCGGAGTGATCAACCCGCCCAGCGCCAACAAGCACGGTTACTGGGTGAACGCGGCGATGCCCGAGACGGCCGAGGCTTGGCTCGAGGGCGCTGAACGGCAGGAAGGCAGCTGGTGGCCATGGTGGCAGGCGCGGCTCTCGGCAGGCGGCAAGGCCGCGAAGGTCAAGGCGCGAATGCCCGGCAAGGGCAAGCTCAAGGCGCTGGAACCGGCCCCGGGGAGCTACGTCAGGAACCGCGGATAGATCGTGGGGCCATGCTGAACTTGTTTCAGCATCCAGTCCGGAGACCACCAGGCGGCCGGAGACCTGGACCCTGAAACGAGTTCAGGGTGACGCCGAAATTCTAAAGGCCCGCGGGTCCCGCCAGGCGCGGGGCGTTTCGTTCGGCCCCAAGCTGGCGCACCACCCCTTCGAGTTGCCTCAGCCTCGAGCCGCGCGGCGGCGCCGGCCGCTGCAGGCTGGCGCGGACGAACAGGCGCCACTGCGCCTCGTCGGCCCTGGCCAGCATCACCGGTGCGTTCGCGGCGGCGGCGAACATCAACAATCCCATCATGGTCGGATCCCCCTCTTCCCGGCCGTCATGGTAAACGGACGGGGTAAAGAGCGGGTTAACCACGTGCGGGGCGCTAGCCCTTCGGCTTCCTGAACCTCAGCACGAACTGGTCGGTCTTGCCGCGGATTCCGGTCTCCTGGACCTTGATGCTGTGGTCGTCGGCGGGATGGCGCAGCAGGTCGCTCTCGCCGTCGAGGCGGAAGCCGGCGCTCTCCACCTCGCGTTTGACCAGGGCGCCCTCGATCCGGTGGAGGGTCGAGGTCTGCGAGGCGCCGGCGCCGGCGGCGGTGTCGTGGTCGACGACGAGGTAGAGGCCGCCGGGCTTCAGAGCCCGGAAAGCGGCGGCATTGATCGCGGCGGCGCCGTCGCTCGTGCCGACCTTCACGTTCTTGAAATCGTGATAGTTGAGCGTGGTCCAGACCACGTCGACCGGCTCGGGGGCGGGGATGGTGCCGGGCTCGGCCGTTATCACCGAGACGTTGGGCCGGGCCGCGGCCAGCTCCTGAAGAGCGGGGGAGGGGCGGCCGGCCATCGCGTAGATCCGGCCTTCGGGCCCGACCACGCCGCTCAGGATTCGGGTGAAATAGCCGCCTCCCGGCGCGAGCTCGGCGACCTTGTCGCCGGGCCGCACTCCGGCGAAGGCGACCAGCCCGTCGGGCTTGCGGTCCGAATCGCGCGCGCGGTCGGCCTCGGGCCGGATCGGATCGGCCAGGATCGCGGCATAATCGACGCTCGGAGCCGCCGGCTCCGTCGCGCAGGCGGCGATGGCAAGAGTGAAGCCTGCTGCCAGAACGAACATCTTGAGCGACTTTGCCATTCAATCCTCCGATCGTCGTAAGCCGCCCTTATGCATGGGGACAGTCACTTGGGACAGTCACTAGTGACTGTCCCCTTTTTCTGGAGGCGACAAGGGCGGCGCCGCTGCGCTAAGGCGGGCACGATGAGGAAGTCCGCCACCGAAGTCATGCAGGAGATCGTCGCCGCCGCCGTGCTCGACGCCATCGGCGCGCTCAAGGCCGCGTCGAAAGGGCTGCCCAACAACCTGCTCCGCGACCTCAACGCGATCCATGCCAACACCACCTTCGCCGATCTTCCGGCCGAAGTTCAGACCGCCGTCTCGGCGAGCGTCCGGGCCGCCTTCTCGAGGCTCCAGAAGGAAGGCTATTCCATTTCCGGCGGCGAGCCCGCCGCGCCGCGGCCGCCGCGCCCGGGCGGTCCGGCGCCGGCGGGGCCGCACCGGCCCTTCCGCCGGCCTCCGCCCAAGCGCGACGGCGCTCCCTCGGGACGCCCCCCGGGCAAGGGCGGCGGCCGCCCGCCGCGCAAGCCGACCCCGCGCTAAGGCGTCCCTTGGCCGAAGTGACGATCTCCGGAGGCTGCCACTGCGGCGGCGTGCGATTCGAGGCTAAGGTGCCGGACGAGGTCGAGATCCTCGACTGCAATTGCTCGATCTGCGCGATGACCGGCTTTCGCCACCTCATCGTCCCGCACGCCGATTTCCGGCTCCTGGGCGGCGAGGCGGCGCTCTCCCATTACCGCTTCGGCACGGGCGCGGCCGATCACCTCTTCTGCTCGGTCTGCGGCGTGAAGAGCTTCTATCAGCCCCGTTCGCACCCGGAGGCATGGAGCCTGAACTTCAACGCTCTGGACGACGTGTCGGGGCTTTCGGTGACGGCGCGAGCCTTCGACGGCCGCAATTGGGAGAAGGCGAGAGAGGCGCTGGATTAGGTGCTCTTCCGTCATTCTGAACTTGTTTCAAGGTCCAGCTGGCCACCCACCGTGCCGGTGGAAAACTGGACCCTGAAACAAGTTCGGGGTGACGGTAGCGTGCCACCTTCCCACCACCGCCTGCCCTGCTAAACAGGCTGCAAAAGGGCAGGGGGACGTAAATGGCCACGGCGGCATCCGCGGACTATGTGATCGACGCGAAGCGCGACCGGCTCGTCATCTTCGCCTCGACGCTCGGCACCGTCTTCGAATGGTATGATTTCTTCATCTACGGGACTCTCGCCGCGGTCATCGGCAAGCAATTCTTCCCCGCCCAGAGCGAGACCGCCCAGTTCCTGCTCGCCCTCGCCAGCTTCGGGGTCGGCTTCGGGGTGCGGCCGATCGGCGCGATGCTGTTCGGCTATCTCGGCGACCGGCTTGGGCGGAAATACACCTTCCTCGTCACCATCACCCTGATGGGACTCGCCACCGCCGCGGTCGGTCTCGTCCCCGGCTATGCCGCGATCGGAATGGCGGCGCCCGCCCTGCTGGTTTTGCTGAGGGTGCTTCAGGGGCTGGCGCTGGGCGGCGAATATGGCGGCGCGGCGATCTACGTCGCCGAGCACGCGCCTCGCCACAAGCGCGGCTTCTACACCAGCTTCATCCAGGCCGGGGTGATCGGCGGCTTCCTGCTCTCGGTCGCGGTCGTCCTCGTCTCCGAGCTGTTCGTCGACAAGGGCGAGTGGGAGGCGTGGGGCTGGCGGATCCCCTTCCTGTTCTCGGTGGTGCTTCTCGCGGTGTCGCTTTGGGTTCGGCTGAAGCTCAAGGAGAGCCCCGTCTTCAAGGCGATGAAGGAGGCCGGCGAGGTCGCCAAGAACCCCCTGAAGGAAACCTTCGACTCCTGGGCCAACATCAAGCTCCTCCTCGTCGCTTTGTTCGGGATCGCCGCCGGCCTGACCGTCATCTGGTACACCGCCCAGTTCCAGGCGATGTACTTCCTCCAGAATTCGCTGAGGATCGAGGATACCGCCGCCCGCGCGATGATCGGCGCCGCCGCGGCTTTCTCGATGCTGTGGTTCATCCTGTTCGGCTGGCTCTCCGACCGGGTCGGGCGCAAGGGGCCGATCGTGATCGGCTATGCGCTGACCATCATCCTGATGTTCCCGCTTTTCCACTGGATGGCGTCCGCGGCCAATCCGGAGCTTTCGGCGGCGATGCGGAGAAATCCGGTGGTCGTCACCGGCAGCGACTGCACCTACGCGCCCTTCGCCAAGGTGCAGCCGACCGAGTGCGGCAAGCTGCTCGACGCCCTGTCGAAGAAGGGAATCGCTTACTCGACCGCCCAGGCGCCGCCGGGAGCCCCGGCGGGGGTCACCATCGGCGGAGTCTCGGTCGACGCCTCCGATCCCGCCTCGCTCGAATTCGGGCTCAAGATCGCCGGCTACAAGCTCGAGAAGGGCTCGCCCAGCTTCGGCCAGGCGCTTCAGGTGGTCCTCGCCATCGTCCTCATCGGCCTGTGCTCGGGAATGACCTACGGCCCCGTGGCGGCGCTTCTCGTCGAGCTGTTTCCGGCCCGGATCCGCTATACGTCCATGTCGATCCCTTATCATATCGGCACCGGCTATTTCGGCGGCTTCCTGCCCTTCATCAGCCAATATATCGTCGCCAAGACCGGGGACCCGTTCGCCGGCCTGTGGTACACGATCGGCGTGGTGGCGATGGCGCTGGTGGTGACCTTGTTCTGGCTTCCCGAAACGGCGGGCAAGGAGCTGGAATAAGTCCCCCTCCCTGGAAGGGAGGAGAGGAGGGTTGCCGCCGCCCCCCTCGGGACGTATCCGCCTCCTCGTGCCCGAGCCCCATTCCCCGCTTCGACTGCTGCTCGACGGCGAGGCGCTCATCGACAATTGGCGCTGGCTTCGGCGGCACAGCGCCGGCGCCGGCTGCGGAGCGGCGGTCAAGGCGGACGGCTACGGCCTCGGCGCCCGCGACGTCGCCATGCGGCTCGCCAACGCCGGCTGCCGCGACTTCTTCGTCACGACATGGGCGGAGGCGGAGGCTCTGCGGCCCTGGCTGGGCGCGGCCTCGGTCTCGGTCCTTCACGGCGTCGCTGAGGAGGATCTGCCCCACGCCGCCCTGGCATCGGCCCGACCCGTGCTCAACACTGCGCTCCAGGTCGTTCGCTGGAAGGAATCGGCGCCCGGCCGCCCCTGCGACGTCATGATCGACACCGGCATCAACCGCTTGGGGCTGAGCGCGGCGGAAGTTGCGGAGGGGCTCCTCGACGGACTCGAGATCGACATCCTGATGAGCCACCTCGCCTGCGCCGACGAGGACCGGGACATGAACGCTCTCCAGCGCTCCGCCTTCGCCGCAATCGCGGCCCGCGTCCCGGCCAAGCGCCTCAGCCTCGCCAACAGCGCCGGAATCTGCCTCGGCGCCGATTATGCCTTCGACCTGACCCGGCCCGGCCTCGCCCTCTACGGCGGAGTGCCTCGGCGCGAGGCGGCGGGGCATATCCGCCAGGTCGTCCGGGTCGAGGCCCAGATCGTCCAGCGCCGCCGGGTCGATGCGGGGGGCAGCGTCGGCTACAACGGCCTGTGGACCGCCGAGGCGCCGGCCGAGCTCGCCATCGTCAACCTCGGCTATGCCGACGGCTATCTGCGCGGCTTCTCCGGCACCGGACGGGCCCGGCTGCCGCTCGGCTACGCCCCGGTCGTCGGCCGGGTCTCGATGGACCTGACCGCGATCCTCGTCGACGAGGCGCCGGAGCTGAATGAAGGCGACTGGATCGAGCTCGATTATTCGCTGCCGGCGGCGGCGGCGCAGTCGGGGCTTTCCCAATATGAGCTTCTGACCACCTTGGGGCAAAGGCACGCCCGGGTGTGGAAATAAGCCGTCATCGCCGCTTTCGCGGGAATGACGAAACTCTGACGAAGGAGGCGGGTTCACCCCCCATGGCCCGAATCGCCCACCTCTCCGACGTCCATTTCGGCTGCCACGACCCGAAGGTCGTCGACGGCGCCAACGCCTGGCTTCAGGAGCAGCAGCCCGACCTGATCATCGTCAGCGGCGACTTCACCCAGCGCGCCCGGATCGAGCAGTTCAAAATGGCCTCGACCTGGCTCAATCGCCTGCGCTCGGCGGGCTGGCCCGTACTCGCCGTTCCCGGCAACCACGACATTCCCCTCTATGACGTCGTCACCCGCTTCGCCGCGCCGCTGCACCGCTACAAGAAATATATCTCCAACGATCTTTGCCCCTGGTTCGAGAATGACGAGGTCGCGGTGCTCGGGATCAACACCGCCCGCTCGCTCACCATCAAGGACGGCCGGATCAACCGCGAGCAGATGGCAATCATCGAGGAGCGCTTCGCCGCCGTCGCTCCCGCCAAGACCCGGATCCTGGTCACCCACCACCCGCTCTTCGCGATGCCGATCGGCGAGGGGACCGAGCTGACCGAGGCGGTCGGCCGCCACGACGACGCCGTCGGGGCGGTGTGCCGGGCGGGAGTCAATATCGCTTTGGCCGGCCATTTCCATCGGACCTATGCCGAGGCGGCGCGCAAGATGGTCGAGAAGGCCGGCGGAGCGCTCGTTATCCAGGCGGGGACGGCGACGTCGAAGCGCCTGCGCAACGACGAGCTGCAGAGCTTCAACTGGATCCACGCCCACCGCAACAACGACATCGAGCTTCAGGTCATCGCCTGGGACGGCACCGGCTTTCGCCGCGGCAGCCACGTCCGCTATGGCTATGACGGCGAGAACTGGCACTCGCAGACGGTGTCGCACGAGAGCCCGAAGCAGGCGGCGGCGGCACAGATGGGGGCGCGGCCCGACTCGGCGCCTATTGATCCAGCACCGGCCGGGGCGCCGGGTAAGTAAAGCTTTCCGCGCGGATCCAGCGCGACGCCAGATATTTGGTCCCCGCGGTGACCGGCAGCCCGGCGTGGAGGCTGAGCGGGTCGGGTCGACCGTCGGCGCCCGCGTTCCGGAAGAGAAGCGCGTCCCCAATGCGGCCGCGGAAGGACAGGCCGGCGTGCGGGAAGCTGGTCTCCCCGCCTTCATAATCGTCGGAGAGGTAGACGAGCACGGTCAGGACCCGCTGGTTCGCTTCGGCCGGAAGCGCGTCCATATGCGGCCTGTATTCGTCGCCCCGCCGGTAGCGCAGCAGCTGGAGCGGCTCGGCCTGGTCGAGGCGGGTCGCGCTCAGCGCCGCGATCCGCCGGTTCAGGGCGTTGACGACGAGGTCCTCGGCGAACACTCCGAACACCGTCCCTTCGGACTTGCGGACCGGGTTCGGAACCCATTGGCGGGTGACCGGATCGACCACGACCGAGGGGACCAGGCTCGGCTCCGCCGCCGCTTTAAGATACTCGCATTCGGCCTTGCTCAGGAAACCTTCGGCGGCGGCGGCATAAGGCGTGTCGGCGAGGCGGCGAAGCTCGGCCGGCCGGGTGGGGAAGCCGTCGCCGCCAAGGTCCATGGCTCCGATCAGTCGAAGCTGCGCGGCTGCCCGCTCTTCCCGTCCGGCGACGGCCTGGAGCTCCGCCAGGGCGGCGGGCCAGTCGTCGGCGCCTCCGATTCCGGCGGCGAGGAAGCCGGCGTGAAGCAATGCCGAGGGCCCGTGGCCGCGCGCGGCCGCGGCTCCGAGCAGGCGCCTCGCCTCGGCGAGGTCGCGGCGGATCACATTGCCGGCGATCCGCCACCGGGCGAGCTCGGCCAATGCCGAGGTCTCGCCGGCGTCGGCCGCGGACTGGAGCAGCCGGGCCGCTTCGACGAAGCGCTGCGCCGCCAGCAGTGCGTTTACCCGATCGATCGTGCCGCCCGAAGCCATGATCGCTCCTAAGCGCGGGTGCCGGACAAGAAAAGCCGGGCGGTCTTTTGCCCGAAACGAGGGCGCAAAAAAAAGGGCTGGAGCATTGCTCCAGCCCTTAGAGAGTTTTTCCGCCGCGACTTAGAAGCGGGCGCGGAAACCGCCGTAGAAGTTGCGGCCGCGGATGTTGAAGATCGCGGTGCCGGCGCCGGTCGCCGTCGTTCCGAGCGGCGGCTCCTTGTTGAACACGTTGTCGACGCCGAAGAAGAAGCTCGACTCGCTCCGGCCTTCGCCGCCGCCGACTTTCCAGTCGAAGCGGAGATCATGATACATGACCGAAGGATAGTAGCGGATATCGAAGGCGTCGAGGTTGAGAGGTCCGTTGTCCTCGGGATTGAGGAAGAACGAGTTCTCGTACGTGCTGACCAGCTGCTTGCCGATGTAGCGCAACTCGTAGCCGAGCGTGAACTTGCCGACGGTGAGGTCCACGTTCCAGCGGGCCTCATCCTGCGGATCACCCACTTCGCTGAGGAGCCGGTTCTCGAACTTGGGCCGGGCCGGATCCTGGAAGTTGCTGTTGGTCAGCCCGTGCGAGTAGATCAGGCGCGTATTGAAGCGGACATCGTTCGAGATGTTGGCGCGATAGGCCATCTCGAAGTCGATACCCTCGCGGACGCGGCTGGCGAAGTTCTGCGGACCCGAGAACACCGAGTTGAACAGGATGTTGCCCGGAAGCTCTCCGTTCGGCCCGGGGGTCGTGCCCAGGTTACGTCCGAAGTTGTTGCAGAGCGGGCTGCTGCGGTTCGGCGAGTCGTAGCAGCCGTTGACGATGGCCTGCGCCGTCAGCGAGACGATGACGTTCTCCACCGTGATCTTGTAATAATCGACGGTGAGAGAGAAGCCGGGGAGGAACCGCGGCGTGATCACGGCGCCGACGGTGTAGGAGTCCGACGTCTCTTCCTGCAGGTTGGGATTGCTTCCCGAGATGATGCCGAGCGAATAGCCGGCTGAGGTTCCCGGGATATTCGCCAGCTGAGCCGGTGACAGCTCCGCGGTGCAATTCGGCGAGCGGTTGGGATTGCCGCCGATCGAGAAGGAGCCGCAGGGATCGAGGAAGCCGTTGGCGAAGTTCGGCACGTTGGGGAACAGGGCCTCGGAGACGTTCGGGGCCCGGACGGCGCGGCCGTAATTCGCGCGGAAACGAAGGTCGCGGATCGGCGACCATTCGATGCCCGCATTGTAGGCCTTGGTGGTTCCCAGCGCTCCGCCATAGTCGGAGATGCGGCCGGCGCCGGTGATCGTCAGCTCCTCGAAGAACGGCGTGTCGCGGAGGACGGGGATCTGGATCTCCGCGAAAGCCTCCTTGACGTCCATCTTCGCCGAGACGTCGCCCAGGAACACCGAGTTGGACACGCCGGTATCGGCGGCCGCGTCGCTGTTGTTGAACGCCTTCTCACGCCGATACTCGCCGCCGATGACGAAGCGGATCGGGCCGCCCGGCATCGAGAAGATCTGGCTGGAGTCGCCGGACACGAAGCCCAGGATGTCCAGCTGATCGAGCGACGCGTGGTTGATGATCTTCTGGGCGAAATAGGCCCTCGCCGCCGAATTGTCCGGCTGGCCGAACGGATTGTAGGGAACGCAGGCCGCGATGTCGGCAGCCAGGGTGGCCGCCGAGTCGGTGTAGCCGGCGGCTCCCACCGCCGCGGTCGGATCGAATTGCGAGCGGCACTGGATCTGGCCGGTGACCGGGTTGCGGCCCGCATCCAGCGAGAGGAGGAAACGCTGGCGGTTGACGAACCCGCGCATGTCCGCGGTTTCCTTCATCTTTCCGTAGTTGGCGGAAAGCTCGTAGCTCCAGTCGTCGTTGAAGCCGCCGCGGATGCCGGTGACGATGCGATAGGTATCGCGCTGGAAGATCTCGTCGCGGTCCTCGAGGTCCGTCAGGTTGCGGGCGAAGAGGAAGCGGAAGCTTCCGTTGGCGATCGCCGCGTTGCGGGCTGCCAGGGCGGCCGCCCTCGAAGCGTTCTGGGCCGCGGTCGCGCCCGGCTGGTTCGGCGCATTGTTGATGCACGTCGTCGCGCCGAAGCTGGAACCGGTGTTCGTCGCGAAGGTGCAGGGCGTCGAAAGATACAGGTTCGCGAGAGTGGCGCGGTCAGCCGGGTTCAGGAACGGATTGTCGAGCCGCGGCGCGATTCGGCTGTCGCCGAGCGACGCGGTCGAGTTGTTGAGGAACGTCGGCCCGAGCTGGTTGCCGACGGCGTTGACTCGCACGAACTTCGCCTCGGCGAAGAATTCCAGCGCCTTGCTGAACTCGTAATGGGCCAGCAGATTGGCGTTGAAACGCTCGTTGGACGGAAGGATCGAGAGCTGCGTGCCCTCGCGGCCGGTCTGCCCGTTGCCGCCGAGGAAGACGCCCGCCGGACCGGCGCCGATGCGCGAGCCCGTCTGCGGGGTCAGCCGTCCGTCGGCGCCGAAGACGAAGTTGCAGGTGAAGGCCGTGCCGTTCTGGTTGGGCGGGCCGTTGTTGGCGAGCGTGCCCTGGCCGCAAGCGGGGGCAGGCTGCCCGGTGAAGCCCGCGATCGGCGTGGGCTGAACGACGCCGGCCAGTCCGAACCGGTGAATCGTGCCGGACCGGATGTCGCGGACGAAGACGCCATCGGGGAAGCCGTCGCTGGCATTGGGGAGGCCGGCGCTGTCGACGTCAACGGTCGCGAAGCCGTTGACCACCCGCATGAAGGGGATGTCGCGGGCGTAGATACGCTCCTGATGGGCATATTCGCCATGGAGCGTGATGTTGCCCCGGCCGTCGGCGAAATTCTTGCCGAACATGGCCGACACGTACTGGTTGCCGCCGTAGCCCGCTTCCGAGACGCCCGCGACGCCGCGGACCTGGAGGCCGTCGAAATTGCGGCGGAGGACGAAGTTGACGACGCCCGCGATGGCGTCCGAACCGTAAACCGCCGAGCTGCCGCCGGTGACGATGTCGACGCGCTCGATGAGGTCGTTCGGGATCGTGTTGACGTCAGGCGACGACGCGTTGTTGAGGATGTCGGCCGCGACGTGGCGGCGGCCGTTGACCAGCACCAGGGTGCGGACGGTGCCGAGGCCGCGAAGGTCGAGCAGGTTGAGGCCCGCGATGCCGACGCCGGCGCCGGGATTCTGCTGGGCGAAGGTGCTGCGCAGCTGCGGCAGGTCGTTCAGCGTGTCGCCGATGCTGTTCTGGCCCTGCTGGAAGAACTCCTCGCCGCCGACGGAGGTGATCGGAACCGCCGATTCGACGTTCGGGCGGCGGATGCGCGAGCCCGTGACCGTGATCGTCTCTTCGCCCGCGGCGCCCGATTCGGCATTCTGCCCGGATTCGATTTCCGGCTCGCTGGTCAGTTCAGCCGGATCGTCCGAAGCGTCCGTGTCCTGGGCGTAAGCGGGCGCAGCCATCGCAAGCGCCAGACCGATGAAGGTAAAAGAGCCGAGCGCGCTCGTGCCCAGCAGGCCAAATTTTCTCATCCCGAATCATCCCTCTTGATCAGCCGAGCTTGCTGCGCACGGCTTCTGGGAGCACGCAGAGACGATTCGGCCCCCCTGTGCAAGGTTGGGGCGACGAGCGTTCATCGAAAGTTCAGCCAGTGTAGCCGTTCTGCAACAGGCTTCGGCCGCGCCTGTCCGGAAAAAGCTTTGCGACGAGGGGTTTATCGCAAGCGGCCTCAGCGCTCCACGCAGAGCGCTATACCCATGCCGCCGCCGATGCACAGGGTCGCCAGGCCCTTCTTCGCGTCGCGCCGGCCCATCTCGTGGAGGAGGGTGGTCAGCACCCGGGCCCCGCTCGCTCCGATCGGGTGGCCGATGGCGATGGCGCCGCCGTTGACGTTGACCCTCGACGGATCCCAGCCGAGCTCCTTGCCGACCGCAAGCGCCTGGGCGGCGAACGCCTCATTGGCCTCGATCAGGTCGAGGTCGGCGACCGTCCAGCCCGCCTTGTCGAGCGCCCGCCGGGTCGCCGGCACCGGCCCGATGCCCATGATCGACGGGTCCACCCCGGCCGAGGCCCAGCTCGCCACCCGGGCGAGGATCCTCGCTCCGCGCCGTTCGGCCTCCGCGCGGCTCATCACCACCAGCGCGGCGGCTCCGTCGTTCAGGCCCGAGGCGTTGCCGGCGGTGACCGTTCCGTCCTTGCGGAAAGCCGGCCGAAGCCCGGCGAGGGCCGACTGCTCGACCCCGTCGCGTATATATTCGTCATTCTCGACGATCGTCTCGCCCTTGCGCGTCTTGACCGCGACCGCGGCGATCTCGTCGCGGAACCGACCTTCGGAGCGGGCCTTCGACGCCTTGTTCTGCGAGGCGGTGGCGAAGGCGTCCTGGTCGTCGCGGGTGACCTGATATTGCTCGGCCAGATTCTCGGCGGTGATGCCCATGTGATAGCCGTTGAAGACGTCGGTGAGGCCGTCCTTGATCATCGTGTCGATCAGCTCGAGCCCGCCCATCTTGGTGCCGCCGCGAAGATTCTGCGCGTGGGCGGAAAGGCTCATGCTCTCCTGGCCGCCGGCGACGACGATGCTGGCGTCTCCGGTCTGGATCGCCTGGCTGGCCAGGGCCACCGCGCGAAGTCCGCTGCCGCAGACCTGGTTGACTCCCCAGGCCGGAATCTCCTTCGGCACGCCCGCCGCCATCGAGGCCTGCCGGGCCGGATTCTGGCCTTGGGCAGCCGTCAGCACCTGGCCGAGGATGACCTCGCTCACCTCCTCCGGAGCGACGCCCGACTGATCGAGCGCCGCGACGATCGCGATCCGCCCCAGCTCGTGCGCCGGGGTCGAGGCGAAGGCGCCGAGGAACGACCCGACCGGGGTGCGCTTGGCGGCGGTGATGACGACGTCGGTGGCGGAAGACATTCGGAGGCGCTCCTTGAAGTTCACTCCGCTCGCCCTGAGCTTGTCGAAGGGCTCTCCTCCTCGCTGCGGAAGAGGAGGAGCGGGCTTCGACAGGCTCAGCCTGAACGGGAATCGTGTCGGGCCCCTAGCACCCGGCCGCATGGCGGGAAAGCCAGGCGGCGAGCGGTTCCCACAGGGCTGCCCTGGCCCGTCCGCCCACCACCATCCCGACATGCCCCTGGGAAAGCTCGAGCCGCTCGCCCGCGCCGGTCGCGCTCGCCGCCGGAACGATCCGGTCGCTGGTCGAGACGATGTCGAGGAAAGGGCAGAGAAGCGTGCCCGGGTCGGCGAGCCGCCATCCGCCCCGCCCGGTGACGTCGGCACCGAACATGTCCTCGAACAATTCGCTCGCCGCCGCATGCGGCAGCGGCGGCCCGTCGTTCGCCCAATCCTCGAGCGTGACGAAGGCCCGCGCCTCCGGGCTTCCTTCCGCCATTTCGGCATAGGCCTCGAACTTGGCCGCCGTGCGGGCCGGATCCAGGCTCCAGAAGGCGCTTTGGAGAACCTCCATCGGGAGGCACCCCAGCGCGCGCGAGGTCGGCTCGGCTCCGGCCCAGAGCCGGGCCAGCATCGAGCGCGCCTCGTCGTCGAAGCCCGAAAACCGCCAGGGCGCCGCGATCGCGGCGACCGCCGGGGCGCCGGCCGGCCGCGCCGCCGCCAGCGCCATCGTCCCGCCGAGGCAATAGCCGGCCAGCGCCGGCCTCTCGCCCAGGGCGTCGATCAGCGGCAGAATCACCGCCTCGACATGCCCGGCCACCGACAGTGCGGAGCGGGCTTCGACCTGCCAGCCCCAGTCGAGCAGAAGCGGCCGGACTCCGCCTTCGGCCGCCAGCCAGCGCAGTAGCGAGCGCCCCGGCAGATCGAGGATCGAGGGCGGGTTGATCAGCGACGGGACGAACAGGACCGGCGGTCCGGCCCCGCCATAGTCGCGCACGGTCGCTCCAAGCGTCTCCGCGACCGCCGCCGGCGGGTCCGGCGGCGGATCCCGCACGGCCTCCTGATAGCGCCGCAACCCTTCCAGGGCCCGGGCCAGGCTCTCCGGGCGGCCTTCCGTCTCGCGCCGGAGCATGGCTAGAAACAGGGGCAGGGGCCGCGGCCGGCGGTGCGGCGAATCGAGCTTCGGCTCGAGCGCCGAACCGTCGTCCCGGTGAGTCGTCATTGCCGGGCCGCAATCCGGGCGCCGTTCGGGACGGCCTGGTTCAGCTCGATTTCCACAGCTTACTCAGCGTCGCGAGCGATTGGCGCGGGACCAGGACGTCGGGCGGATAGGGCGCGTTGGACTCGAAGTCCCAGGGGCCCGGGCACCCGCCCGGAGTCGGTACCGAGCGTCCGGCGGGATCGACGGGCTGGATGGCGTTCAGTCCGAAACATTCCTCGTCGTCCCAGCCGCCGGGGAAGGCGACGTTGGTCCTTGTACCCGGATTCTGCACGGTCGCGGGGCATTTGATCTTCGAATAGTCGGCGTCGAGCTTCCACCATTCGTCGGTCCATTCGAAATAGGCGGACCCCGCGCAGACCGGGGCCCAGAAAACCGCGTTCGGATTGGCCGTTCCGCCATTGCCGGTGGTGGTGACGGAGTTGAACACGGTGTCGGCATAATGGCCGGCGACGTAGGTATCGAGATTGTCGACGACGTCGCCGGTGAAGACGAGATTGCCGTCGGCGTCGTGGCTGCTCGCGGGCGCCCCCCATTCGGTGAGGATCAGCGGCTTCGCGCTCGCCGCCGCGAAGGCCGGCCAAAGATTGTCGAAATTGTTGGAGCTCGGCGGGTCGACGAGGCCGCGATAGGAATTGATTCCCCAAAGATCGAGATTCGGCATCCGGGAATCGCCGGCCTTCACCGAGTTCATCGAATCGTCGACCAGCGCCATCATCGTCAGCTTGCCCGGAGCCGCGCTCTTGGTGGAGATTGCGAGCGCATCGATCCACGCCCAGAAGTCGGGATTCGCGATCGTTTCGGGATTGTTGACCTCGTTGCCGAGGATGAAGCCCATCACCGCGGGAAATCCGCCATAGGCCGCGGCCATGTCGAGAAACGCCGCCCCGGCGGCGTCGCGTGCAGCCTTGCTCGTGTCCCAGGGCGTGAAGGTGGCAAGGTTGTTGAGCGCCCCGAAGCCGACCAGGACGTAGATCGGATCGACACCGCCGTTCCAGCATGCGTCGAGGAACTCGCTATGATCCTGCGGATTGCCGTTCGCTACGTTCTGGATGTTGTACGTGCGGATCATGTTGATCCCGCACGCCCGCATCGCGGGAAGGTCGCGCTCCCAGATCCCGTTCCAGGGCGGGAACATGAAGTCGCCATAAGGTACCCAGTTCGAATTTCCGCCCCACGGCACGGGCGAATAGCAGACTCCTCGCGCGAAGAAATTTTCCCCGTTGCGGGTCAGCGCTGGCGGCGCGGTACCGCTGGCGTTCGTCGCTTCCCAGCTGGTCGTGCTTGTCATCGTGCGCCCCTGTTCGGGAATTTCGATTCGGGAAATATACAGATCGTCGGGGGATCCGGCTCATTGATTCAGCTTGGCGCCCGGTTTCATTCGGGTTCGAGCCGGGGCAACGCTTTTCTCTCGCGCCGCAGCATGGGCGAGACAGAGGCGAGGCCGGGGCTCCGTGTTGCGGCGCGTCAAGCTTCGGTGCTAGAGCGGATTCCTCATTTGAGGGATCATCCATGGCGGCCTCGGGATCCGGCGACGACGTCGTCATCATCAAGAAATATGCGAACCGGCGCCTCTATGACACCGAAAGCTCGTCCTACATCACGCTCGAGCGGCTGGCCGAGATGGTCCGCCAGAAGCGCGAGTTCAAAGTCGTCGACGCCCGCTCGGGCGAGGACATCACCCACAACGTCCTCACCCAGATCATCATGGACGAGGAAAGCCGGGGCGAGACGCTGTTGCCGGTCAGCTTCCTGAGGCAGCTGATCGGACTCTACGGCGGCGGCCAGATGCAGTCGATGCTTCCCCAATATCTCGAGGCCAGCCTCGAGGCCTATCAGCGCAACCAGAGCCAGATGCGCGACGCGCTCGCCGGCGCCTTCACCGCCAATCCCTTCGCCGAGCTCGCCCGCCGCAACATGGAGCTGTTCCAGGCCGCCGCGACCGGGGGGCGTGCGGCGCCCCCGCCGCCTCCGCCGCCCGCCCCCGAAGGCGGCCGCGAGGCCGAGCTCGAGCGGCTCCGCGCCGAGCTCGCCGCACTCCAGGCCAAGGTCGAGAAGCTGACCCGGTAGTGCGGGGGCGGTCATGCCCGATAGAAAACGGGGACAGTATACAATTTTCCTGAAGGAGATTCCGCCATGCCCCTCCGCCTGTTGAGGAAATTGTATACTGTCCCCGTTTTCCTTTCCCTCGCCGCCGCCGCTCCGGCCCAGCCCGGCCCGCCGCCGCCGCTGACCGCGGTCACCTACATCCACGCCGGCCGGCTGCTCGACCGGCCCGGCAAGCCGCCGCGCGGGCCGTCGACGGTGATGGTCGCGGGCGGCCGGATCATCGACGTCGCCGACGGCCTCGTCCCGCCGCCCGCCGGGGCGACGCTCATCGACCTGTCGACCCGCTTCGTCCTTCCCGGCCTGATCGACAGCCACGTCCATCTCGAATCGGACTCGGGCGGCAACGCCGCACTGATCGAGGAGGTCAGCGAGGAGGCGCCGCAAAAGACCCTTCGCGCCCTCGCCAACGCCCGCAAGACTCTCGAGGCCGGCTTCACCACCGTGCGCAACCTCGGCGACGGATCGGGCGCCACCCTCGCCATCCGCGACGCCGCCGCCCGGGGCGAGGTCGCCGCGCCGCGAATCGTCGACGCCGGCCGGGCGATCTCCACCACCTCCGGCCACATGGATTCGACCCTCGGCCTCGCCGAGGACCTCCACCCCGGAATCCTCCAGGACAATCTGTGCGACGGCGCCGACTCCTGCCGCCGCGCCGTCCGCCTTCAGGTCCGCCGCGGAGTCGACGTCATCAAGATCGCCACCACCGGCGGGGTCAACAGCCGGATCGGCGCCGGCCTCGGCCGCCAGATCTTCGACGACGAGGTCAAGGCGCTGGTCGACACCGCCCATCTCTACGGCAAGAAGGTCGCAGTCCACGCCCACGGCGCCGACGGGATCAACGCGGCGCTCGCCGCCGGCGCCGATTCGATCGAGCACGGCACCCTGATGGACGACCATAGCCTTCGCCTGTTCAAGGCGAGCCGCGCCTTCTACGTCCCGACCTTGTCCACGGTGAACGGCTATCTGGAGCGGATCGCCGCCGATCCCAACGCCTACGCGCCCGACGTTCGAGCCAAGATCGACTGGCGGATCGGGATAACCGGCAAGGCGCTCGAGCGCGCTTATCCGGCGGGCGTCCGCATCGCCTTCGGAACCGACGCCGGGGTGTCGAAGCACGGCCGCAACGCCGACGAGTTCGAGCTGATGGTGAAGCATGGCATGCCCGCCGCCGCCGCGATCGAGGCGGCGACGGTCAACGCCGCCGAGCTGCTCGGCCTGTCGAGCGAAGTGGGAACGATCGAGCGCGGCAAGAGCGCCGACCTGATCGCCGTCGCCGGCGACCCGCTGGCCGACGTGACGACCTTGAAGCGCGTGGGCTTTGTCATGGCGCGCGGCAAGGTCGTCAAGGCCGAGCGCTAGGCTGCGCCGCGGGGGTCCGGCCATGGACGAACCGGCTTACCTCTTCTGGGCCGCCGCGGCCGCCTTCGCGGCCCTGGCGTTGGTCGCCGGCTGGGCCGATCACCGCCGGGCCAACCGCCGCAACGTCGACCGGCCGGGCTGGGTGCCCTGGCAGCCCATCCTCATTCTCGCGATGATGGCCTGCGTGGTGAGCATGGCCCTGGCCATCCTCGTCTGAGTTTTCAGTCCTTGCAGACCTCGAAGATGAAGCAGTCGTCCTCGTCGCCATGGAAGCAGGCGTCGAAGCAGATGCCCTTCAGCAGGATCCGGTAGGATCCTGGCACGGCGCCGCGAATCCTCAGCACGAACTGGCGGGAGACGCAGGTGCAGGGCGCGAGGTCGCCGAAGCAATAGGGTCCGATCGGGGTCAGCTCGATCGACGGGCTGCCGTCCGGAAGGTTGGGCACCGGATTGCCGTTCATGTCGACCACGGTCACCATGTGGATGGTGAGGCCCGCGAGGGTCAGGTTGGAATAGGGATTGCAGACGGTGAGGGTCATCACCTCGGTGTCGTCGCCCTCGATGCAGTCGCATTCGCTGTCGCCCCAGCGGATCGAGGTCCAGGGGGCAAGGCGGGGCATTTCGATCGGGGCGCATTCCGGCTTCTCGACCGGCTGACGATCGTCACAGGGCCGAAGCAGGTTTATTTTGGGGATCGACGCCAGCTGCTCGTTCACCTGGGCGGCGAGCCTGTCGCACCGGTTGCCCAGGCAATCGACCGCGATCCGGGTGAAGGTCGGAAGGCCGAGCACGCCGACGTCGTGGAGCGTGAGCGTGGATGCGTAGGCGTCGAGGGCGTTGTTACTGAACCCGGCGTTGGCCGGATTGCTGTTGTTGGGATCGCTTATCTCGAACAGAGTCTTCTCGTAGAATTTGACGCCGTAGATCTTGCCGTTGGGGCCGCGTTGCAGGGCTCCGAGGCGATAAGCCCCCTGGGCAGTGGGCTGGACCGTGCCGATCAGTTGCGTCGCCCCCCAGCTGTGGGTGCCGGGAGTGACACCGAAGCGGCGCACCTCTCCGGAATGCAGGCAGCTGAAATAAACGAACTGTCCATCGGGCGAGAATTCCGTCCCGTAGACCCAGCCGTTCTTGTCATTCGGGTTCGGCAAGCCCGGCATCTGCGCGTAAGGGCCGAACGCACCTGTCGCGCGGTTGAAGGTAAGAATGTCGACTCCGAAGATCGTCGACAAGGCGATCTTGGTCCCGTCGGGCGAGAAGCCCATCCAATAGCCCGCTCTCACCGGGGGATAGGGGTAAGGGGAGCTCCAGGTGTTGTTGGAGGTCGGCCCCTGGTCCGAATCGATAAGCATCGCGAACAGGGTGGGGTTGGCGAGATTTGCCTCCATATGCATCGAGACGACCCAATAACGGTCGCAATCGGCGTGTGGCACGGCCGCGAGCCGCTCGGTCGCCCGCGCCGGCCCGAAGGTCACCGGGGCCGGGCCCGCGACGATGTTGACGTTGGCGCCCGAGGCCGTCACCGCGGTGTAGGTCAGCGGGCCGACGATGGAACCGCCCGCCCAGTCCTGCATCGCGAAAATGTGGTAGCGGCTGCCGCCCCCGGCGGGCGGAACGATGATCGCCGAATGGGTGGAGGACTGGGCGCCGCCGAGCGGCGGCGAGGGGACCTGGCTATGATCGCCCTTCCACAGGCCTTGGCCGTCCGTATAGAATGAGAGGTTGCCGGCGGCGTCCGACCAGGTCGCGCAGCCTTCGTCGGACTGGAAGGAATGGTCTACCGGCTCGACGATCGGATCGCCGCCGCCGGGGAAGCTGATGTGGCAGTTCTTGCCGAAGGTCCAATGGCGATCATGGCTGGGCATGAATTTTCCTCGGCTATCATTCTGGCCGTCGATCGGCCGGTGGATCGCGGCGCCGGTCCCGGGAAAATCGGGAATCGGCGCGCTTGGAGCGCATCTTCAGTCCTTGCAGACGTTGAAGATGAAGCAATCGTCCTCGTCGCCGTGGAAGCAGGCGTCGAAGCAGATGCCCTTGAGAAGGATTCGGTAGGGCCCCGGTACGGCGCCGCGCAGCCTGAGCACGAACTGGCGGGTGACGCAGGTGCACGGCGCGAGGTCCTCGAAGCAATGTGGCCCGACCGGGACGAGCTGGATCGAGGGACTTCCGTCGGGGAGGTTGGCCACCGGATTCCCGTTCATGTCGACGACGACGATCTGGTGGATGGTGAGGTGGGAGAGGGTGAGGTTCGAATAAGGGTTGCACACCGTGACGCTCATGATCTCGGTGTCGTCGCCCTCGATGCAGTCGCACTTGCTGTCGCCCCAGCGGATCGACGTCCACGGCGCGATCTTCGGCATGTCGAGAGGCTTGCACGGCGGTTTCTCGACGGGCTGCTTGTCGTCGCACGGCCGAAGCAGGTTGATCTTCGGAGTGCTCGCCAGTTGCTCGTCGACATGCGCGGCGATCTTCTCGCAGCGATCGTTCGCTCCGTCGTCCGTAGTCGGGTGGCCCGTCGCCATGATTTGTCCCTCCCGTTGTGCGCCAGGCGGCAACACGGAGCCAAGTCGCACGGCTCCGTACCCGCCGTAGGCAGGCTGAATTACGCTCGTCACGACTCGCTGGGATTACAAAGGGGGATGATGCGCCGAATAAAAATGGAGTCAAGGCGCTCGGATCTTCCTGTCTTGGCGGGAAAGGACCCGGTTTGGTCCATTACGGACCTCGACCGGGACAGAGATTTCGCCGAACGCGGCATCGGGTGACTGGACGGCAATTGGCATTCCCCGGGTGACCAATGACGTCGCTTCAATCCCGGCGGCTCGCCAAGGCCTGCGACTGTCGGCGGATGGCACCCGTTTCCGGTTGATCGCGGACCGAGTCCTGCTACAAGTGTAGCAGGACTCGAAAAACTGAAGGAGTGCCCGATGAAAGCGCAATCCACCCTCGCCGCCCTGGCCCTGGCCCTGGCGCTCGCCGCGCCGGCCGCCGCGCCCGTCCAGGCCGAGGGTGGACCCGGGGCGGGGGCTTCGGCGGAGGCTCACGCCCGGGCCCACGCCCGGCAAGACGAGCTTTCCACCCTCATCGACAGCCGCCTTCGCGCCGGCGGGTCGTGGTTCACGCCCTCGGAGCGCGCTGTGATCGAGCGCAAGTGCGGCTATGCGCCGGGCGAGTGGGACGGGTTCGAGGCTAATCTGTCGAACGGGGTCTTCACCTGCCGCGACGGGCGCCGGATCGACGATCCCGAGGTCCGGGCGGTTCTGAAGGCGGCGGCGCCGAGGATCGAGGCTCGGGTCGAGGCGGTGATGAAGCGGGCCGACGTCGCCTCGGCGATCGCCCGGGTCGCCGAGGTCGCGGCGGCCGAGGCGCTGGCGGAGGTCGGATCGCGGCGCCGGTAGTCGCGCCCGGCGGAACATAAAAAGAACTTTGCCGATCGGCCGGTTCGTGGTCTAATCCGGGCCATGGCCACGGATCGTCCCGCCGCTGCCGCCTTCCGCCCTCGCCACGCCCGTCGGGGCCGCCCAGTCAGGCCCCGCCCTCGCGCGCGCGCGCGTAGGACCCTGACTTTCCGGACCTTCGTCCGGTTTCGGACAGTGAAAATAGCCGCTTTCGTCAATTCGCCCGGCGCAAGGCGCCGCTTTGCGGCGAGGCCTTTACAGGCACGCCTCCAGATAGGGCTGGTCGAAGCCGAACTGCTTGGCCTTCTCGAGCGTGTAGGGCCTCAGCCCCATGCTCCGATACTCGCCGATGATCTTGCCGTCGGCGGTCTCGTCGAGATATTCGAACTTGAAGAGCTCCTGGGTGACGATGACGTCGCCCTCCATCCCGATCACCTCGGTGATGTTGGTGGTCCGCCGGGTGCCGTCGCGAAGGCGCTTGACCTGGACGATGAGGTCGACCGAGTCCGCGATCTGCCTCGAGATCGCCTCCTTGGGCACCTTGATGTCCGACATCATCACCATGTTCTCCATACGCGCCAGGCATTCGCGCGGGGAGTTGGAGTGGAGCGTGGCCATCGAGCCGTCGTGGCCGGTGTTCATGGCGGCGAGCAGGTCGAAGCATTCGCTGCCCCTGATCTCGCCGAGGATGATCCGGTCGGGGCGCATACGGAGGGCGTTGATGACGAGGTCGCGGATCGAGATCGCGCCCTGGCCCTCGAGGTTGGGCGGCCGGGTCTCGAGCGGCAGCCAGTGCGGCTGCTGGAGGCGAAGCTCGGCCGCGTCCTCGATCGTTATGACCCGTTCGCCCGGGTCGATCAGCTTCGACAGGGCGTTGAGCATCGTTGTCTTGCCCGAGCCGGTGCCGCCCGAGATGATGACGTTGAAGCGGCTGGCCCCCGCGATCTTGAGCACGGTCGCCATCTTCTCCGACATCGAGCCGAAGTTCTTCATCATGTCGACGGTGATCGGCTTCTCGGAGAACTTACGGATCGAGATGGCGGTGCCGCGAAGCGAGAGCGGCGGGATGATGACGTTGACGCGGCTTCCGTCCTGGAGCCGGGCGTCGGCGAGCGGCGTGGTCTGGTCGACCCGGCGGCCGACCTTGTTGACGATCCGCTGGGCGATCTGGAACAGATGCTCCTCGTCGCGGAACTGGATCTGGGCGATCTCGAGCTTGCCCTTGCGCTCGATGAAGGTCTGGTTGGGCCCGTTGACCATGATGTCCGAGATGTTCGGGTCGGAGAGCAGTTCCTCGAGCGGCCCGAGGCCGAGAAGCTCGTCGACCAGCACCTTCTCGAGCGCGAACTGCTCGCGGCGGTTGAGGTTGATCTTCAGTTCGGCGAGGACCTCGCCGATGATCGGCCGGAATTCCTCGGCGAGCTCGTCCTTGCTGAGCGTCGCCGCCGCTTCCGGGTCGACCCGCTCGAGCAGCCGGGGAAGGACCTGCTCCTTGATCCGGTGGATCGAGGCTTCGAAGCCCTCGTTCTTGCTGCTCGGCGCTTCCGAGGAAGCGGCCTGGCGGTCGGCCAGCCTCGACATGGCGTCGGCGCTCCGGTCGCCGATGCCCGAGGCGGGCGGCGGATTGAAATTCTCCTCGCCGGTATAATCGATCGTCTCGAGCGGCGGGAACTGGTCGCCGCCCTCGGGCGACGTCACCGGCGCCGGGGCTCCGGCGAGGCCCTTCATCGGCCTTGCGACACCGAAGCTGGGCCGTCCTCCGCCCGCGCCGCCATTCCCTGGTCGCCGTCCAAAAGCACTCATTGCGCTCAGATCCTCACCGGTGAAGCTGTTCCACTCCGGGTGGTGAATAAGGCGGAAACTTTGACAATTGCCTAACTGCAGGGCGTCAGCCGGAGCATGATCATGCCGAACAGAGCCGCCACGCCATGCATCCCGGCAAAGGCCGGGACCCATGATCGAGACTGGACCCCGGCCTCCGCCGGGGCGCGATAGGGCCAAGCCGTGCAGCCCACCCGCGCCCGAAGCGCCTTGCTCATCGCCCTCGCCGGCTTCCTCAGCCTCGCCTTCGGGGACGCGCTGGTGAAGTCGATGGCCGGCGACTGGCCCGCGCCCGCCGTCGCCGCCCTGCGCTACAGCTTCGGTGCCATCGGACTCACGTTGTACGTGGCGCTTCGGCACGGGCGCG
This sequence comes from Allosphingosinicella sp., assembly GCA_036389015.1. Taxonomy (GTDB): domain Bacteria; phylum Pseudomonadota; class Alphaproteobacteria; order Sphingomonadales; family Sphingomonadaceae; genus Allosphingosinicella. Next base: position 31,062 of record DASVQS010000058.1, read on the forward strand.
AGGGCTTCGTCATGCCGAGGCCATGGCTTCATCTGGGGCGCGGTGCCGCGGTGGCGCTGGCCACCTTGTGCTTTTTCCTGGGGGTGATGGCCATGCCCCTGGCGGACGCGACCGCGATCCAGTTCACCAGCCCGATCCTCACCGCGCTTCTGGCCCCGCTCGTGCTGGGCGAAAGGACTCGACCAGAGACTTGGGTGGCAACCCTGCTGGCTTTCCTTGGCGTGCTGATCGTGCTTCGGCCGAATCTGGTCGAGATCGGTCCGGCCGCTCTTTTCCCGATGGGGGCCGCCTTCGGAATGAGCTGGCTGATGATGCTCAACCGGATGGCTGCCGGGGACGCTCCGGTAATGGTCATGCAGTTCCTGGTCGCTGCGATCGCCGCACCGCTCCTCGTGGCCGCGGCCTTCGCCTTCCATGCGGGCGGCCTCGCGATCGGCTGCCCGTCCGCGCTCGTCGTCCTGAAATGCCTCGGAGTCGCGGGCTTCGCGACCGCCGGCCACAGCCTGATCTTCGCCGCCGTCGAGCGCGCCAGCGCGTCGACGGTCGCGCCGATGACCTACGTCCAGCTGCTCGTGGCCGCTTTACTCGGCTGGCTCTGGTTCGGCGACCGGCCCGACGCCGCCACCTTCGCCGGCGCCGCTCTCATTATCGGCGGCGGTCTGCTATTGTGGCGGGCCCAGCGGGGGCGCGAGCTCGGGGAAGCGCCGGCCTAGAGGGGAAGGGGAATGGAGATGAAGATTCGTATCGCGTCCGCCGTCGTCTTGCTCGGAGCGGCCCCGCCGACCGTACCCGATGTGAACGCCCTCGGCTGGATGGCCGGATGCTGGGAGCAGCGCGAGGGCGACCGCTGGACCGAGGAATGCTGGACCCGCCCGCGCGGGGGGCTCATGCTCGGCAGCAGCCGCGCCGGCCGGGGCGACCGTATCTCGGAATGGGAATCGCTTCGGATCCAGAGGGACGCGTCGAACGGGGACGGACCCGTGGTTCGCCTCGGCTATTTCGCCTCGCCCGGCGGTCAAGGCTGGACCCTTTTCGCCTGGTCCCGGAACGAGGGGCCGGGCATAACCTTCTACAACGTCGCCAACGACTATCCGCAGCGAATCCGCTACTGGCGGGAGGGCGGCACCCTGATCGCGGAGATCGCGCTGAAGGACGGAAGCAAGGCCCGACGCTGGCGCTACAGGAAAGTGGGCGGCTGAAGGCTAGTGCGGGTCGGGCTACGGAGCTCCGGTCGCTCCGCCGAAGCTCAATTCCAGCTGGACTCCGGTCGGGTCGGCGGAACTACCGCTCAGGGCGCGGATGCGGAGGCTGAGGGAGAGGTCGGCCGCTCCCGTCTTCGGCAATCTCCTGCCCAGGACATATTGGGCAAGCGGCATGGCCGCCGAAGCCGCGGTGCTTCGGGCGACTTGCCATCCGCTCTTCTGCAGCGAGGCCACCAGTCGCGAGGCAGCAGCCGGCATGTCGCCTTGCGCGTTGGTCACCATGACGTCGCAGCCGGGCAATTTGTCGTAGACCACCGCCCAGACGTCTCCGCCAGGAGCCATAAATTGAATGTAGAAGCGCTCGGCGGAAGCCAGGCGCCCCATCGGCTGCGTATCGGCGAAGCGCTTGACGAGATCGGGGGTGCCGATCGCCGGCGGGCGGCCGTCGCGGATGGCGATCCCGCCGCCGGGCGGAGGCTGGAAGCCCGCGCCGGCATCTCGCGACGCCGCCCGTTCGCAGAACAGGGCGGCTCGCGCCAAGGTGTCGTCGAGATTGCCTTTCGCGGGCTTCCGAATGGCCGCCGCCCCGGACGGCAGACCCAGGAGCGAGGCCGCCAACAGGGCGGATAAAAGACGACAGGTCATGGCCGCTCCACCGACATCTTGCCCACGATAGGCCGCTGTAACAAGGAGGGCAATCGTTCAGGCCGGAACGTCGGCCTTCTCGGCCAGCACCGTCAGCCCGCGCTCGCCGACCTCGGCGAAGCCGCCCTCGACGGCGATCTTCTCAGGCGTGTCCGCGAAGCCGTTGCGATAGACGGCGATGTCGCCGTTCCTCAGGGTGGACATGAAAGGCGCGTGGCCGGCGAGCACGCCGAAATCGCCTTCGGTGCCGGGCACCACGACCATGAAGACCTCCTCCGAGCGAACGAGGCGTTCGGGGGTCACAAGCTCGAAGTGAAGATCTGCCATCTTATTGGTCCGTTGCGAAAAGCTGGGCGACGACGACCCCCGCCGGGTCGTCCATCTGAATATGCTGGAGGTAGAGGAATTGCTTGTCGACCGGCGCCCGGAAGGTCTCGATCGTCGCGCCGGCAAGGGCCGGGACGCTCGGGCCGGGGCTTGCCGCCGGCTTGAAGTCGAGGCCCATGAAGGCCATGTTGGACCGCAACTTCGCAAGCACGGCGCCGCGCGTGGATTTGGAAGCGTGGACGATCACGGTGCAGGCCTTGCCCGCCGCCCCGCCGAATTGGATCTGACCGTCCGGCAATTTGGCCTCGACCAGGCTCATCTCGCCGACCCTGGGATGAGGCTGCTTGATCACCGTCCTGCCGAAGCCGCGTTGCTCGAGCTCTGGGCCGGCGAGCGAGAACTGGCCGGCGAGAAACAGCGGGCAGAAGCCGTAGGCGAGGTCGGCCGCGGTCTCGTCGATCGGCTGCTCGCGGACCTGCGCCTGCACGGAGCCGGCCGCCGCGACGGCAAGCGCGGCGGCGATCGCAGGGCGGAGCGCTCGGCGCATCGTCACCGCCCCGGCCGGACGACGACGAGGAGAGGCTCGCCCGCCGCGCGCGGCCTCGAGATCTCGGTCAGGAAGCGCTCTCGGCCGAGCTTCAGGGCGAAGGCCTGATCGACCCCCGCGCCGGCCTCGACCCGCCTCCACGGATGGCTTCCGCCCAGCAGGATCGGCATGAGCTTGGCCTCGACCGGAGCGGGATCGGTGAGGGCGTAGATCGCGCAGCGGCGAGTGGAGCGGTCGTGAACGATCCAGACCGGATCGGCCGGAGACTTCAGCTCGAGGATCGCCTGGTCCGCCCGGTTCTCGACGAGCCTGGCGAGCGGGTCCGGCACCTGCGTCAGGACGGTCATCCCCTCCTCGCCGAGGAGCGGCATGTTGAGGCCCGGCATCGGCCGGCCCGCGGCGGCGAGGAAGCAGACGACCATCTGGGCGTCGCCGACCAGCTCGGCGGTGGTCTCGGGCGCGCGCGTGCCCGGCACGATCTGCGCCGCCGCCGGAGCTGACAATGCGGCGAGCATCGCCGCCGCACCTGCAAGGATCGGGGCGGCGCCCGGCATCAGGCGGCCTCGGCCGCCAGCCGCTGGGCCTTCTCGACCGCCTCCTCGATTCCGCCGACCATGTAGAAGGCGGCCTCGGGAAGATGATCGTACTCGCCGTCGACGACCGCCTTGAATGAGCGCACGGTATCCTCGACCTGGACGAACTTGCCGGGGATTCCGGTGAACACCTCGGCGACGTGGAAGGGCTGGGAGAGGAAGCGCTGGATCTTGCGGGCGCGCGAGACGGTCAGCTTATCCTCTTCGCTCAGCTCGTCCATGCCGAGGATGGCGATGATGTCCTGGAGCGACTTGTAGCGCTGCAGGATCTCCTGGACGGCCCGGGCGGTGTCGTAATGCTCCTGGCCCACGGTGCGCGCCGTCAGGACGCGCGAGGTGGAGTCGAGCGGGTCGACCGCCGGGTAGATGCCGAGCTCCGAGATGGCGCGCGAGAGGACGGTGGTGGCGTCGAGGTGGGCGAAGGAGGTGGCCGGCGCCGGATCGGTGAGATCGTCGGCCGGAACGTAGATCGCCTGGACCGAGGTGATCGAGCCCTTGTTGGTCGACGTGATCCGCTCCTGGAGAGCGCCCATGTCGGTCGACAGGGTCGGCTGGTAGCCCACCGCCGAGGGGATTCGGCCGAGCAGCGCCGACACTTCCGAGCCGGCCTGGGTGAAGCGGAAGATGTTGTCGACGAAGAAGAGCACGTCCTGCCCCTCGACGTCGCGGAAATATTCCGCCTGGGTGAGGCCGGACAGCGCGACCCGGGCGCGGGCGCCCGGCGGCTCGTTCATCTGGCCGAAGACCAGGGCGACCTTGGAGCCTTCCGGAGTCGGATTGCCGTCGGCGTCCTTGGCGATGACTCCGGCGTCGAGGAACTCGTGATAGAGATCGTTGCCCTCGCGGGTGCGCTCGCCGACCCCGGCGAACACCGAGGTTCCGCCATGGCCCTTGGCGATGTTGTTGATCAGCTCCTGGATGAGCACGGTCTTGCCGACGCCGGCGCCGCCGAACAGGCCGATCTTGCCGCCCTTGGCGTAAGGCGCGAGCAGGTCGATGACCTTGATCCCGGTGACGAGGATGGCGGTTTCGGTCGACTGGTCGACGAACAGCGGCGCGTCGCGGTGGATCGGGGCGGTGTCGGTGTGGCCGATCGGGCCGCGCTCGTCGATCGGCTCGCCGACGACGTTCATGATCCGGCCCAGAGTCATCGGGCCGACCGGGACCCGGATCTGCGAGCCGGTGTCGGTGACGGGCTGGCCGCGGGTAAGGCCGTCGGTCGAGTCCATCGCGATCGTTCGGACGGTCGATTCACCGAGATGCTGGGCGACCTCGAGGACGAGCTTGTTGCCGTTATTGTCGGTGGTCAGAGCCGACAGGATTTCCGGCAGGTCGCTGTCGAACGTCACGTCGACGACGGCGCCGATCACCTGGCTGACTCGGCCGATATTGTTGGTCTGGGTTGCGGCGGTGGCCATTCTTCTCTTCCTTCTTGTTCCCCGGCGAAGGCCGGGGCCCAGTTTCTACCTTTGTGCACCCTGGCGAAGGCCGGGGCCCAGTCTGGATCCCGGCCTTCGCCGGGAAACTACAGCGCCTCGGCGCCCGAAATAATCTCAACGAGCTCGGTCGTGATCGCGGCCTGCCTCTGCCTATTGTAGGCGATCGACAGGCGGTTGATCATGTCGCCGGCGTTGCGGGTGGCGTTGTCCATCGCCGTCATCCGGCTGCCCTGCTCCGACGCGGCGTTCTCGAGGAGCGCTCGGAAGATCTGGACGGCGACGTTGCGGGGCAGAAGCGAGGCGAGGATCTCCTCCTCGTCCGGCTCATATTCGATAGCCGCGCTGGAGCCGGCGGCCGCGGTCCCGCTCTCGGGAAGCGAGACGGGGATGATCTGCTGGCCGACAGGCTCTTGCACCAGGGCCGACTGGAAGCGGGCGTAGAAGAGGTGGACGATATCGATTCCGTCGGTCTGATAGCGGTCGACCAGATCCTCGGCGATCGCCTGGGCGTCGGCGAAGCTTGCGAACTTCATCGCGCTGGTGTCGTGCTGGTGGATGATCTGCCTGGGATAGAGGCGCTGGATCACCGCCCGGCCCTTGCGGCCGACCAGGTAGAAAAGGACCTGCTTGCCCTCGCGGGCGAGCTCGTCGGCCTTCTTGCGGGCGGCGCGGACGATGTTCGAGTTGAACGCTCCGGCGAGGCCGCGGTCCGAGGTGGCGACGACCAGCAGATGGGTCTGGTCGCGGCCGGTGCCGGCAAGGAGCTTCGGGCTCTGCGGGCTGATCGTGACCTTCGAGGCGAGGCTCGCCATCACGCTCGCCATGCGCTCGGCATAGGGGCGGCCGGCCTCCGCCGCCTGCTGCGCACGGCGCAGCTTGGCGGCGGCGACCATCTTCATCGCCTTGGTGATCTTCTGCGTCGACTTGACCGACGCGATCCGCCCTTTGAGCGCCTTGAGGCTGGCCATTCTACCTTCTCTTCATCCCTTTGACCCTTCGATACGGGCCTTCGCCTGGGCTCAGTCCCTACTCAGGGTGAGCGGATCAAATTCCATTTCCGCTCATCCTGAGTAGCCGGTGAGCTTGTCGAACCGGCGTATCGAAGGACTTAAGCAAACGACTTCGCGAAATCGCCGATGATCGTCTTCAGCTGTCCCGCCGTGTCGTCGTCGAGAGTCTTCGTGTCGCGGATCTTGCCGAGCACGTCGGAATGGTCGCTCCGGAAGTGGCTGAGCAGCGCACTTTCGAAGCGGGTCACCGCGTTCACCGGCACATTGTCGATGAAGCCGTTGACGCCCGCGTAGATGGAGACGACCTGCTCCTCGACCGGCATCGGGCTGAACTGCGGCTGCTTCAGGAGCTCGGTCAGCCGGGCGCCGCGGTTGAGCAGGCGCTGGGTCGAGGCGTCGAGGTCCGAGCCGAACTGGGCGAAGGCGGCCATCTCGCGATACTGGGCGAGCTCCAGCTTGATCGAGCCGGCGACCTTCTTCATCGCCTTGGTCTGCGCGGCGGAGCCGACGCGCGACACCGAGAGGCCGACGTTGATGGCCGGGCGGATGCCCTGGTAGAAAAGCTCGGTCTCGAGGAAGATCTGACCGTCGGTGATCGAGATGACGTTGGTCGGGATGTAGGCCGAAACGTCGCCCGCCTGGGTCTCGATGATGGGAAGGGCGGTCAGCGAGCCGCCGCCATTGTCCTCGTTCATCTTCGCGGCGCGCTCGAGAAGCCTCGAGTGGAGGTAGAAGACGTCGCCCGGATAGGCCTCGCGGCCCGGCGGGCGGCGAAGGAGAAGCGACATCTGGCGGTAGGCCACGGCCTGCTTGGACAGGTCGTCGTAGACGATGACGGCGTGCATTCCGTTGTCGCGGAAATATTCGCCCATCGTGCAGCCGGTGTAGGGCGCGAGGAACTGGAGCGGGGCGGGCTCGGAGGCGGTGGCGGCGACGACGATCGAATATTCCATCGCGCCATTCTCTTCGAGCGCCCGGACGATCTGGGCGACCGTGGAGCGCTTCTGACCGATGGCGACGTAGATGCAGTAGAGCTTCTGACTCTCGTCGTCGCCCTGGTTGGCCGAGCGCTGGTTGATGAAGGTGTCGAGCGCGACGGCGGACTTGCCGGTCTGACGGTCGCCGATGATCAGCTCGCGCTGGCCGCGGCCGACCGGGACGAGCGCGTCGAGCGCCTTCAAGCCGGTCTGGACCGGCTCGTGAACGGACTTGCGCGGGATGATGCCCGGGGCCTTCACCTCGACCCGGCGGCGCTCGGTCGTCTCGATCGGGCCCTTGCCGTCGATCGGGTTGCCGAGGCCGTCTACGACCCGGCCGAGCAGTGCCTTGCCGACGGGGACGTCGACGATGGTGCCGGTGCGGCGGCAGGTGTCGCCCTCGCGGATGGCGCTGTCGTTGCCGAAGATGACGACTCCGACATTGTCGGCCTCGAGATTGAGAGCCATGCCTTTGACGTCGCCATCGAACTGCACCATCTCGCCGGCCTGGACGTTGTCGAGCCCGTAGATGCGCGCGATTCCGTCGCCGACGGAGAGCACGGTCCCGACCTCGGAAACTTCGGCGTCGGTGCCGAAGCTCGCGATCTGATCGCGGATGACCTTGGAGATTTCAGCGGCGCGGATGTCCATTTTCAGCCTTTCATCGCCTGGGCGAGGGTGTTCAATTTGGTTCGGATGGAGCCGTCGATCATCTGGGAGCCGATCTTGACGACCAGCCCGCCCAGGATGGCGGGATCGATGCTCAGATCGAGGGCCACGTCGCGGCCGAGCCGGCTCTTTAGGTTCGCCTTGAGCGCGGCGACCTGGCCGTCGTCGAGCGGATGGGCAGACGTCACTTCCGCCGTCGCCTCGCCGCGATGGAGGGCGGCGAGTAGGTTGAAATTGCGGATGATCGAGCCGAGCTGGCCGAGCCGCCGGTTCTGGGCGAGGACTCCCAGGAAGTTGGTCGTGATCGGGTCGAGGCGCATCGCCTCGGCGAGGCCGGCGACGCCCTTCAGGGCATCGTCGCGCCGGGTCAGCGGACTGGTCGTCAGGACTCTGAGGTCGCCCGAATCGGCGAGCGCCTGCTTGAGCGAGGCGAGGCTGCCGCCGACCGCCTCGAGCTGCCGCTCGTCTCGCGCCAGCTCGAACAGGGCCATCGCGTAGCGTCCCGCCAGACTTGCCTGAATGCCGCCGGAATTCTCCACGCGCGCCTCTACTCCCAGATCGGAATTTGACCCATGATAAGAAGCGCGCACGGCGCCTCGGGTCAGGTCGCGGGCGCCCTAGCAGGGGCTTTGCTGCGATGCAACCGTTCGGCCGTCATCCGGCGAAAGGATGAGGCCTTGGGCTTTGACCGCAAGGCCCGGGATGGAGGGCCGGCGAATCGGGATTATACCGACTTTCATGGAAGAGACGCTCGCCCCCGACCCCGACACCGCCTGGAAGGCCGTCCTCCGCCGCGATCGCGCGATGGACGGCCGGTTCGTCACCGGTGTCCTCACCACCGGCATCTATTGCCGGCCCTCCTGCGCGGCGCGCCACCCGAAGCGCGAGAATGTCCGCTTTTTCGCCCACGGGGCCGACGCGGCCGCGGCGGGCCTCAGGGCCTGCCTGCGCTGCAAGCCCGACGACGTCAGCCGCGACTCCGCCGCCATCGAAGCCGCGCTGAAGCTGCTCGAGGCGGCGGAGGAGCCGCCCTCGCTCGAGGCGCTAGCCGCCCGGGCCGGCTATTCGCCCTTCCATTTCCACCGACTGTTCAAGCGCGCGACCGGGGTCACGCCCGCCGCCTACGCCCGAGGAAAGAGAGCCCGAGCCATGACCGAGACCCTGGCCGCCAAAGGCCGAGTGACCGACGCCATCTACGATTCCGGCTATTCCGGCCCCGGGCGCTTCTACGCCGATGCGAAGGACCGGCTCGGAATGACCCCGACGAGCTGGCGCGACGGCGGCCGGGGCGAGACGATCCGATGGGCGACGGCCGAGACGTCGCTGGGAACGATGCTCGTCGCGGCCACGGCGCGCGGCATCTGCCGGCTTTCCTTCGACGAAGGCGAGGCGGAGCTCAGGCGGCGCTTCCCCAATGCGGCGATCGAGCCCGGCGGCTCAGCGATGGCCGAGCTGGTCGAGCGCACCGTCGCGGCGGTCGAGGCGCCGGAGCGTCCGCACGATCTACCGCTCGACGTCCGCGGCACGGCCTTCCAGGAAGCGGTGTGGCGCGAGCTCGCCCGGATCCCGCCGGGCGAGAGCCTCTCCTACGCGGCGCTGGCGGCCCGCGCCGGCCGGCCGCAGGCGGTTCGGGCGGCGGGCACGGCCTGCGGGTCCAACCAGATCGCCATCCTCATCCCCTGCCACCGCGCCCGACGCGGCGACGGCTCACCCGGCGGCTATGCCTATGGGCTGGAGCGCAAGGCCAGCCTGCTCGAGCGCGAGGGCTGGCGAAGCTGAGGCTCAGGAGGCTTTTTTCCCGGTTTCCCGAGTCGTCCTGTCCCATAGCTCGAGCGCTGCCTTGGGGCCGCTCTGGTCGAGCCTGGCGATGATCGCCGTCACCGCCTGCCCGAGCGCTCCGCCGTGGGGGTCGAAGGCGACCGGAGCCAGAGCGGCGCGGGCCGCGGCGGCCTTGCCGTCGACGAGCAGCTGGCGGGCGGTATTCATCCTGAGGCCGAGGTCCTGCGGCGCAAGCGCGAAAGCCTGAAGCAACCCTTCCACAGCGAGCTTGCTCGGAGCGACCTTTTCGGCGGCGAAGCTCTGGTAATAGAGGATGAGCGGCTCCGGGTCGTTCGGATCGGCACGGTTGGCCTGAGCGATAAGGCGCCGCACCTCCTTCCATGCGGCGGCGTCGGCCGGCCTCGACGCCTCGGCTCGCGCGATCGCGATCCGGGCGCGATAGGTCAAAGCGTCGCTATTCTTGGGGTCGGCCGCGAGGGCCCGGCCGGCGGCGGCTGCCGCCGCATCGAGGTCGCCTGAATCGAATTCCGCCTCGGCCAGTGCCGCCTGCACGGCGGCGTCGTTCGGCCAGGGCGCCGCGGACTTGCGCATGTCGCGGGCGATGCGAGGAGCCTCCTCCTTGGTGACTCCGAGGCGGGAGCGCATGCGCAGCTCCATGATCGCCGATTCGCCGGGCCGAAGGGTTCGAAGCGCGACCGGAGCGACGGTGAGCAGGTCCGCCCGTACCCGATAATAAGGGATCCGGCGCTGATCGAGATAGTTCTTGAGCTCGCGGTCGAGCGTCTTGAGGTCGCCGAACGCCGCCCGCGCGGCGTCCAGGCTGCTCTTGCCGGCGTTGAGCGCCGAGAGGTAGGCGGTGAGCTGGCCGGCGCGGCTTTTCTCGAACATGAGATAGTGGGTGAGCAGCCAGCCGCGGCCGTAGATGGTCGCTTCCCATTCGAACGCGCTGAGCTTGCGCTGGGTCGGATCGAACAGGATCTCGATCGGCAGGGGGTTCATTCCGATCAGGCCCCAGGCCCGGTGATTGGCGGCGGCGCCGAAGCCGATCGATCCGTCCTTCTCGAACGTCGCCGTCGAGTTGAACTCGGCGAAGCCTTCGCGGAACCAGGCCGGATAGGCGATCGCCGCGTTCTGAAGCATGACGTGATGCGAATATTCGTGGAGCAGGATCGTCGCCGGGGCGAGGTCGTTGATCGTGCGGACGTCGCCGCTGCGCGGAACGACGGCGATCGAGCCGCTCGCCCGGCCGCTGTAGAAGCCGGCGACGTTGGAGCCGCGCGCCCGGCCGAGGCGCTGGACCGCGAGCCGGTCGTCGACGACGAAGACCGTGACCCGGTTGGCCGGGCCCAGATCCTCGTCGGACAGGCCGAGGCGAACGCGCATCGCCTTGTCGAACTTCTCTAGCCGGGTCGCGAAGTCGAGCACCGACTGGGCGCTGCCTTCGGAATAGACGAGGAAGTGCCTGCTGCTCGCCTCGCGCCACTCGGCGAGCGCCGGAGCGGCGAGGAACGAGAGCCCGAGCAGAAGCCCGGCCAGGCGAAACCAAAGCTTCACGGCTTCAACCGCCCTTCTTCGCCGCCAGCTTGCCTTCGAGCCGCGCAAGCATCTCCCGAGCCGTCTCGCGCTTGACCTCGCCGGCGCCGCGATATTTCTCCTCGCGCTCCTCCCGGCGTTTTTTCTCCTTGGCGCTCTCGCCCTTGCGGTGCGGGAGCACGAAGGCGACCGGGCGGATGATCGCGATCGCCTCCTCGATCATGTCGCGCTTCTCGAAGTCGGCGGCGACCTTGTAGCGCAGGTCGGAATCGCTCGGCGCCAGCTCATGCGCCTTGTAGAGGGCGGACTGGGCGGAAATCGGCGGAAGAGTCCCCTGGCCGGCATAGCTGTCGTAAAAGGCTTCGAGGACCAGAGGGTCGTTGGGCGCCGCCCGGCTGGCTCGGACGAGAAGCTGGCGGACCGCGGTCCAGGCCGCGGCGTCCTTCGACGAGGCCGCCTTCAACCGCTCGATTTCGGCGAGCGCTTTCTGCAATAGGCCGCGAGGGTCGTCGGGGGCGGCGGCCAAAAGGCGGTCCGCCGCCGCGGCGGCCGCGTCGCGGTTGCCGGCGAGCCGCTCCGCCTCCGAAAGGAGAGCGAGTGCGAACGGATCGTTGGGGAAACGGCCGGCGGCGCTTCGCACCTTGCCCGCGAACTCCGCCGCCTCGCGCTTGAGGATCCCCTGACCGAGTTCGATCGAGAGCTCCATCATAGCGTTTTCGGCCGGGGTCACCGAGCGGACCGCGAGCGGCCCGATGTCGATCTTCTTGAAGGGCAGGCTGAGCACCTGGAACTTGCTCTTGCCGGCATAGTCGTGAAGCTTGCTGTCGAGGGCACCGACGTCATCGAAGGACTGCTTCATCGCCTGCTCGTAGGTGGCGCCGCCGTTGATCGCCTTGAGATAGGCCTGGAGCTGCTTGCTCTGCTCTTTATTCTCGAAGGCGTAGCGGACCAGCAGCCAGCCCTCGGCGTAGAGCAGGTCGAGCTCGGGCACGTCGGCATAGCTCTGCGCGGTGAGCAACTTGCGGACCGGCAGCCAGCGGTTCATCTGGAAGGAGCCCCAGCGGTAGTCGACCGGCTGCCCGACCTCGACGACGTCATTGGGCAGGATGTTGGTGGCGCCCCAGAATTCGGCGAAGCCCTCGCTGTACCAGGTCGGATAGGTGGCCGGGAAATATTGGTACATGAAATGATGGGTATATTCGTGGAGCAGGACGCTCTCCGAATCGAGGTCGATATAGTCCGGCCCGCTGCGCACGTTCATCGCCCCTTGCGGGCGGCTGCGCGATCCCACCATCAGCAGCCCCCGGGCCCTGGAGATGTAATAGCCGGCGACTCCGTCGCCTCCCGCCATCCTGCCCACGGCCGGCGTGTCGGGGAGCAGATAGACCTTGAGCTTGATCGGGCTCGGCGGCGCCGTGACCCCGTGATAGGCGCGAAGGACGTAGTTGAACTTCTCGAGCTTGGTCGCGAACTCGCGAAGCTGCGCTTCGCCGCCCTCGGAATAGACGACGAAATTCGTGGTGGTGGCTTCCTTCCAGTCGGCCCGCGCCGTTGCCGGCAGGCCGATAAGCAGCGCCAGCCAGGCCAGCTTGATCAAGCGCTTCATCATCCCATCCCCGAACTTTTCTTGAGTGACAGGCGGTTAGCCGATTCCTGCGGACATTGGAAGCGAGGGCCCGCGACAGCTTCAAAGCGTGATCTGCGTCACGCGTCCGGCCGGCCGGTCTGTGGCATTCGGGACGAAGCGCAGGAGAATCGTTATGGGCGGACCTTTCAGTGTGCTCGAATGGCTTCAAATCATCGCGCTGGGGGGCGTAATGGGAGCGGTCGGGCAAGGAGTCCGGACGATCGTCGGCTTCAAGAAGCTGAACGATGCCGCGAGCGGGCAGACTGTCAGCGTCCCCGACCTTATCTCCGCCGAAAGGCTTTTCGTGCCCCTCGCCATCGGCTTTATCGCCGGCGCTCTGGCCGGAGCCTCGACGATCGTCGATATCAAGAAGGTCTCGGGCCAGCAGATGCTCGCGCTGGTCGCGGCGGGCTACAGCGCCGCCGACTTCATCGAAGGCTTCATGTCGCGCATCTCGCCCTCGGCTGACGTAGCGGCGGGCGAGCGTGGCGTCGGCGTGGCCGCCCCCAACGCGAGCGGCGCCGCCGACGATGGCGCGATAGGCTGAACCATGACCATTTCCTCCGCCATTCCCATCGAGGGTCGCGTCCGAATCGCGGCGAAGGCCAATCTGAGGCTGGGCGATGCCAGCCGTCAGGCGCCGGTTGTGCGCAAGCTCGATGCCGGATCCGAGATCCAAATCCACGCGATCGTCGTCGGCGAGGCCGTGGAGGGCAATTCGCATTGGTACCAGACCGATCCGAACTCCTATGTCTGGGCCGGTGCCTGCGGGCCGCTGGCGCCGCTGGGAGCTGGCCTTGTCCCCCTTGCGACGTCCGCGCCCTCGATTCCGGCCGCGCTGTCCTCGCCGACCGGCCGCACCGTACCGATCGTCGTCGATATCTATCATGCCGATCGCGTCACCAGCTTTACCTCGGCACGCAATTCCGGCGTCCTCGGCGTCATCCACAAGGCGACGACCGGTGCGACCGGCCGCGACGACGCCTATCGCGATCGGCGCGCAGCGGCGCTCGACGCGGGGATGTTATGGGGGGCCTATCACTGGGGGACCAGCCGCCCTGCCGTCGATCAGGTGAACAATTTCCTGGAATGGGCGCAGCCCGACGCTCATACTTTGGTCGCGCTGGATTTCGAGCGCGACGATGGCAATCAGATGAGCCTTCAGCGGGCGCGGGAGGTACTTGCCGAGCTGGCGAATCGGCTCGGCCGCCGCCCGGTAATCTACAGCGGATCGACGCTGAAGGATGCGCTGGGCAACACCGTCGATCCTTTCTTCGGAGCGCATCGGCTGTGGCTGGCCCAATATGGACCGACTCCGGAGGTCCAGGCCAGCTGGGACAAATATTGGCTATGGCAATATACCGATGGCCGCGACGGTCCGGGTCCGAGGCAGGCGCCCGGCATACCCGGAAATTCGCGCGGCGAGCTGGACTGCGACCATTACCAGGGCAGCGCCGAGCAGCTCGCGCAGGAATGGGCTTCCTGAATTTCCTACAGGAAGGAATAAGGGTCGACGTCGACCGTTACCCGCACTCCGCGGGGCCAGCTCAGCTTGCCGAGCCAGTCACGGATAACGTCCTGCATGTCCACCGAGCGGGCGGCGTGGACGAGCAGGCGCACGCGGTGGCGGCCGCGAAGCATGGCGAGCGGGGCCGGGGCGGGGCCGAACACGGCCATGTTCTCGACCCGCGGCGCGGAGCGGCCGATCAGCCGCGCCGCCTCGGTGGCCTCCGCCAGATCCTCGGATGAGATGACGATCCCGGCGAGCCGGCCGAAGGGCGGCATCGCCGCCTCGCGCCTCGACTGGGTCTCGGCGGCATAGAAGCTCTCCGAGTCGCCGCTCACCAGCGCCTCGATCACCGCCGCCGAGGGCTCGTGGGTCTGGACCAGGACCCGGCCCGGCTTCTCGCCCCGGCCGGCGCGGCCGGCGACCTGGGCGATCTGCTGGAAGGTACGCTCCGCCGCGCGCAGGTCGCCGCCCTGGAGGCCGAGGTCGGCATCGACGACTCCGACCAGGGTGAGGTTGGGGAAGTGATAGCCCTTGGTGACGAGCTGGGTGCCGACGACGATGTCGATCTCGCCGGCCTCCATCCGCCCGACGAACTCGGCCGCCTTCGCCGGCGACCAGATCGTGTCGGAAGTGACGATGGCGGTCCGCGCGTCCGGGAACAAGGCCGCGACCTCGTCAGCGATCCGCTCCACGCCGGGCCCGACCGGGACCAGGCTGCCTTCCTCGCCGCACTCCGGGCAGGCGGCGGGCGGCGGCATCATGTGGCCGCAATGGTGGCAGGCGAGGCGGTGGACGAGGCGGTGCTCGACCATCCAGGCGGTGCAATTGGGGCATTGGAAGCGGTGGCCGCAATGGCGGCATAAGGTCAGCGGCGCATAGCCCCGCCGGTTGAGGAACAGCAAAGCCTGCTCGCCCCGCTCCAGCGTCTCCTCCAGTTCCCGGACCAGCCGCGGCGCCAGCCAGCGACCGCGCGGCGGCGGGTCGGCGGTGAGGTCGAGCGCCTCGACCTCGGGAAGCTCGGCGACTCCGTAGCGCTCGGGAAGCTTGAGCTCGCGATAAACTCCGATCTCGGCCATCTGACGGGATTCGATCGCCGGGGTCGCCGAGGCGAGGACGATCGGGATTCGCTCCAGCTTGGCCCGCATCACGGCGACGTCGCGGGCGTGATACTGGACTCCCTCCTCCTGCTTGAAGCTGGTCTCGTGCGCCTCGTCGACGACGATCAGCCCGAGCTTCGGGTATGGGAGGAAGAGCGAAGAACGGGCGCCGACCACCACCCTGGCGTCGCCGCTCGCGATCGCCCGCCATGCGCGGCGGCGCTGCGACTGCCTGAGGCCCGAATGCCAGGCGACCGGCTCATGGCCGAAGCGCGCGGCGAAGCGCTTGAGGAAAGGCTCGGTGAGCGCGATCTCGGGCAGGAGCACGAGCGTCTGCCGCCCCCGCCGGAGCGCCTCGGCCACCGCCTCGAAATAGACTTCGGTCTTGCCCGATCCGGTGACTCCGTCGAGCAGGAAGGGCGCGAACTCCGCCGCCCGCACGGCCTCGACGAGCAGGTGCGCCGCACTGCCCTGCGCCAGCTCGAGCTCGGGCGGCGAATGATCGGGATCGGGCTGGGGGAAGGGATCGGCGACCGAGACCTCGACCGCCTCGATCGCGCCCGCCTTGACGAGGCCGCGGATCACTCCGTCGGAAACGCCCGCGGCGACGGCAAGCTCGCGCACCAGCCCCTGCCGCTCGCCGATCCGCTCGAGAGCCTGAGCCCGCTGCGCCGTCAGCCGTTCCGGAACGAAGCCGGTGGCGCGATATTCGGTCACCGTCCGGCCGCCGTCGAGCGCGCTCGCCGAAGCCAGGGCCATGCGCAGCACCGACGCGAGGGGGGCGAGATAATAATCGGCGGTCCATTCGATCAGCCGCCGAAGCGATTCGGCCAGCGGCGGCAGATCATAGGCCTGGAGGAGGGGCCTGAGGCGGTTGTCGCCGACCTCCTCGGTCTCCAGTTTGTCGGGCTCCCAAACCACCCCCGTCATCTGCCGCGGTCCGAGCGGTGCCAGAACGATCGAGCCCGGACCCACCTCCAAGCCCTGAGGGACCCGGTAATCGAGCGGACCCAAAGCAGCATTGAGGAGGAGGACTCGGCAGCGGTTCATCCGCGCCTAGATCGAGTCCCGGGGGACGAAACGCAACCGGCACTGCGGCGAGATGCGGAAACTCTATCCCTCTCCCTGCGGGGGAGAGGGAGGGACCCGCCGCGGACCGGTGGGAGGGTGAGAGCATAGTCCACGCCCGTGCTTCAAACCCTCACCCTCCCGCTTCGCGGGCCCTTTCCTCTCCTCTACAGGGAGAGGGGAATAGAAGGAGGGCCTCATGATCGCACGCCGATGGCGCGGCCGCGTCCCGGCCGAGAAGGCCGAGGAATATCTGAAGCTGATGCGGGAGGTCGCCCTGCCCGATTACCGATCTACCGCCGGTAATCGCGGCGCCTGGTGCCTCCACCGCCGGGAGGGCGAAATTGTCCATGTCGAGATGTTCACCCTCTGGGAGGACGAGGCCGCGATCCGCCGCTTCGCCGGCGATGACATGGCGGCCGCCAAATATTACGATTTAGACGCCGATTTCCTGCTCGAAATGGAGCCGGAGGTCGTCCATTTCGAAGCGGCCGGCGAGCCGGGCTGAACGAAGGCGAGGGCGGCTCGTTACCGCTTCGTCCCGATCGGAGGGGATCAAATGGAGTCATCGCTTTCCCGTCGCCACCTCATCGTTGCCGGCCTCGCCGTGCCGCTGCTCGCCCTGCCCGGCTGCGTCACCCGGCTGGGGGATATCGCCAATCTCGAGCCGGCGATCCGGCGGTTGCTCACCTTGTCCTCGCAGCGGGCCTTCGCGAGGCTCCTGACCGACCAGGGCTTCTATCGCGACGAGATCGCCCGCATCCAGCCCCCGCCTCAGCTCGGCGGACGCTCGGTGACGGCCGCGCTCGCCGTCGCGCTCGGGACCCGGGCGGTCCAGGACCGCCTGCTCCGGGTCGTCAACGCCGCGGCCGACGAGGGCGCCAGGCGGGCCGCTCCGGTCGTCTACGATTCGATCCGCGACATGACCATCGTCGACGCACTCGCGATCGCCCGCGGCGGACCCACCGCGGCCACCGACTATCTCGCACGGTCGATGGGCGAGCGAATCTTCGACGCCATCTTCCCAGGCGTCGGCGAGGCCCTCCGCCTTGCCGAGAACGGAGTGATCCAGCGCGTGCTCGAATATGCGACCGGGATCAACTTCCCCGGCCTCCAGGCCGACGTCACCCGCAAGACCGCGGCCGCCATCTACCGCGCCATCGGCCGCGAGGAAGCCGCGATCCGCGCCGACCCGAATTCCACCGGCGATCCGGCGCTCGCGGCCCTGTTTGGACGTCGCTAGCCGTCTTCCCGGCGAAAGCCGGGACCTCGGGGGAGACCCCCGAGACTTAATCGGCCCGAGGTCCCGGCTTGCGCCGGGATGACGGGCGTCACCCGAAGGTCCGCCGCCTCAGCCCCGGCAGCAGCGCTGCCTGCCCCGCCGCCCTGGCGACCATGAACAGGCAGAAAGCCAGCCACAGGCCGTGATTGCCGAGCGGGGCGGCGACAAGCAGCAAGGCCGCATAGACTGCGCAGGCGGCGCCCATGGTCAGGAGCATGGCGCGGGTCCAGGTCGTCCCGATATAGATTCCGTCGAACACGTAGGAGGTGACTCCGAGCACGGGGATGAGCGCGGCCCAGGGCACGTAGGCCAGGGTCGTGGCCACCACCGCCGGGTCGGTGCTGAAGCTCGCGGCGAAGCGGGCTCCGGCGACGGCGTAGAGGAGGCTGAACAGGAAGCCCGCCGCCAGTCCCCACAGCAGCAGCGCCTTGACGAGGGCGTCGAAGCGGCGCCGGTCCTTCGCCCCCACCGCCTCGCCGCACAGCACCTGGGCCGAGCTTTCGAAGCCGTCGAGGATGAGCGCCGAGAGGATGAACAGCTGGTAGAGGATGCCGTTGGCCGCCAGCACCAGCGGGCCCTGCCGGGCGCCCTGGCGGGTGAGGAGGAGGATCGCGCCGGTGAGCAGAAGGGTCCTGAGGAAGAGGTCGCGGTTGAGCCGGAGCAGGGCGCCCATCCGCGCCGCGTCCCAGGTCTCCCGCCGCCCCCCCGCCGCCAGCGCCGCCCGGGCCGGCCCCTGGCGCGCGGTCACCGCCAGCAAGGCGAGGGTCTTGCCGCCTTCGGAGAGAAGCGTCGCGGCGGCGACTCCCGCCACCCCCCAGCCGAAGCCGAGCACGAACGCGAGGTCGAGCGCGACGTGGACGAGGTTGGAGCCGATCTCGGTCCACAGCACCGAGCGAACCCGCCGGCGCCCGATCAGCCAGCCCATCAGGGCCACGTTGGCGAGCCAGAGCAGCCCGCCCCAATAGCGGATCCCGACATAGACGCCCGCTTCGCGAGCCACCCCGCCGCGGGCGTACAGCAGCTCCATCCCCCACGGCACGATCAGCGGCTTGAGCGCGAGCAGGGCGAGGCCGATCGCCAGCGAGACCCCGAGCGCCCGGGCCAGCGTCGCCGCCTGCGCCGCCTCGTCGCCTCGGCCGGCGGCCTGGGCGGTGAGCGCGATCGTCCCCGTCCTTAGGAAGTTGAAGACGATCAGCATCCCCATCATGAACTTGGCGCCCAGCTCGACCCCGGCCTGGAGCTCCGCCTGGCCGAGCTGCCCGATCACCCACAGGTCGGCGAGTCCGAACAGGGCCGTGGCGACGTTGGTCAGCATCGAGGGCAAGGCGATCGCCCAGATCGCCCGGTTCAGCTCGTTGCGTGGCACTGCGCTGACCAAGTCCGGTCCCCGTTGATACGAACGGCTCGGATCGGCCCTGATCCGTTCGGGCTGAGCTTGTCGAAGCCCTTTCCTTAGCCTTCGCCTTGACCGAAAGGGAGGGCTTCGACAGGCTCAGCCCGAACGGTGTTTCCCTATCAATCGAGCAGGCTCTACAAGGCCAGCGAATCCCGATCCAAGGACCCGACCCAATGAAATTCTTCGTCGACACCGCCGACACCGCCGAGATCCGCGACCTGGCGGAGACCGGACTGCTCGACGGGGTCACCACCAACCCGTCCCTGGTCCACAAGGCCGGGCGCGACTTCCTCGAGGTGATAAGGGAGATCTGCTCGATCGTCCCGGGCCCGGTCTCGGCCGAGGTGGTCGCGCTCGACCACGAGGAGATGATGCGCGAGGCCGAGGTGCTTCGCCGGATCGCCGACAATATCGCGGTCAAGGTGCCGCTCACCATCGACGGGCTCAAGACCTGCAAGGCGCTGACCGGGGAGGGGACGATGGTCAACGTCACCTTGTGCTTCACCGCCAACCAAGCGCTTCTCGCCGCCAAGGCGGGGGCGACCTTCATCTCGCCCTTCGTCGGCCGCCACGACGATACCGGCTTCGACGGCATGCAGATCATCTGGGAGATCCGGACGATCTACGACAATTACGATTTCGAGACCCAGATCCTGGTCGCCAGCGTCCGCCACCCGATCCACGTCCTCCAGTCGGCGATGATCGGCGCCGACGTCATGACGGCGCCCCCCGCCGTCATCCGCCAGCTGTTCAAGCACCCGCTGACCGACCGCGGCCTCGAGGGGTTCCTGGCGGACTGGGAGAAGACGGGCCAGAAGATCGGTTGATCTTGCCTCGCCATGCGGAACGCATGGGGAGGGGGACCACCGAAGGTGGTGGAGGGGTGACCTGGAACAGGCCGGCGCCAGGTCACCCCTCCACCAGGCTTCGCCTGGTCCCCCTCCCCATCTGCGATGGGGAGGCAGCCCGGCAAAAACTGGCCATCGCTTCTTAACCTTGTTCGGGTTAGCCTCCCTGGCGATGGGAAAGGTGATCAACTTCGAGGACCGGGCGGTGGCCAAGCTTCGCGCCCGGGTGGCGGCGGCGGAGGAGGCCAATCAGGACCTCATCGCCTTCGCCCGCGGCCATTCGGGCGCGGTCGCCTCGATCCACGAGGCGGTGCTCGCCGCGATCGAGGCCGAGGGCTTCGACCATCTCATCCATATCGTCACCCAGGAATGGCCCCAGATCCTCGGCCTCGACGCCGTCGCCGTCGCCCTCTTCGCCGGCGACAAGGGCGTTCGAGCCGACGCCTCGGGCCTGCAGTTCGTCGACCCCCGGGTCGTCCGCCGCTCGCTCGAAGGGCTCGACGGGGTCGTGCTTCGCGGAGTCGGCCGAGGCCATCCCCTGTTCGGCCCGGCCTGCGAGCTGATCCGCGCCGAGGCGCTGGTCCGCCTCGACAGCGAGCCGCCCCTGCCCAGCGGCCTGCTCGCTTTGGGCCAGCGCGAGGCGCAGGGCTTCGAGACCCGCCACGGCTCGGAGCTTCTGATGTTCCTCGGCCGGGTCCTCACCCGCTCGATGGGCCGGTGGCTGATCCCCTGACCGGCGGCCACCCCGCCGCCGGAACCGCCTTGCGCTGGCAGCAGCATCTCGCTTCGGGCCGCCGCCGTTCGCCGCACACCGTCCGCGCCTACGCCGCGACCGCCCACCGGCTGATCGCCTTCCTCGCTGGGCATCTCGGCGGCGCGGTCGACGGGCCCGCGCTGGCCGGGCTCGAAGCCAGGGACCTGCGCGCCTTCCTCGCCCACCGACGGGGCGAAGGGCTCGGCAACAGCTCGGCCGCGCGCGAGCTTTCCGCCGTCCGCTCCTTCCTCGCCTTCGCCGCCGCCGAGCGGGGCGGGGAGCCGAGCATCCCTCGCCTCAAGGGCCCGAAGAGGCCGCGAAGCGTGCCCCGGCCGGTCGCGCCCGACGACGTCCTGGCGCTTGCCGAGGAAGCCGGCGAGGACGCCAGCGCGGAATGGATCGCCGCCCGCGACTATGCGGTCCTGCTCCTGCTCTACGGATCCGGCCTCCGGGTGGCCGAGGCACTCGGCCTCACCGGCGCCGCCCTTCCGCTCGGCGAGGCGCTCAGCGTCACCGGCAAGAGGGCAAAGACGCGGATCGTGCCCCTGCTCGCGCCGGTGCGTGTCGCGATCGAGCGTTACCTGGCGCTTTGCCCTTATGCGCCGGGCCGCGACGAACCCTTGTTCAGGGGCGCGCGCGGCGGTCCGCTCAACGGCGAGATGATCCGCCGGGTCGTCCGAAGGGCGCGCGCCACTCTCGGCCTGTCCGACCGCACCACCCCCCACGCCTTGCGGCACAGCTTCGCCACCCACCTGCTCGGCCGGGGCGCCGACCTCAGGTCGCTCCAGGAGCTGCTCGGCCACGCCAGCCTCTCCTCGACCCAGATCTACACCGCCGTCGACGCCGCCCACCTCCTCGACGTCTACCGCAACGCCCACCCGCGGGCTTGAATCGCCTCCCCATCGAAGATGGGGAGGGGGACCACGTGTAACTGGTGGAGGGGTAATTGGCGTTAAGCTCCGAGGATCGAGTACCGGACGGCAAAGGCCTGCGCCATCTACCCCTCCACCACACTTCGTGTGGTCCCCCTCCCCATGCGTTCCGCATGGGGAGGCAAGTTAAGGATGCCGTCTCCGCCAGGTCAGCTGGCGCCAGATGTAGGCGAGGACGATCAGGCCGATGATCGCCATCGACAGCGGCCCGAGCACTTTCTCGACACCGTGGAAGGCCTTGCCGAGACCCCAGCCCGCGCCCGCAAGCGCAGCGGTCCAGGCCACCGTGCCGATCGTGGACCAGATCAGGAAGCTCTTCAGCCGCATCTCGAGAAGCCCGGCGGGGATCGATACGACCGAGCGGATGGTGGGCAGCAGCCGACCTGCCGAAACGATGATGCCCCCGAAACGTCCGAACAGACGCTCCGACTTCTCGACGTCGTCCCAGTCCATTGCGAGCCAGCGTCCATAGCGCACGATCAGAGGCTTGAAACGCCGCAAGCCGATCACGCGCGCAAGAGCATACCAGAACAGGTTGCCGAGCATCGCTCCCGCCGTGCCACTGGCGATCACGCCCCACAAAGCGAGCTTGCCGTCGGCCGCCTGCACGCCCGCCAGCGGCATGATCGCCTCCGACGGGATCGGCGGAAAGATCGTCTCGAGGAACATGAGCAGAAACACACCGACATAGCCGGTCTGCTCGATCAGGCTCGTCATCCAGTCGCCCATGCTCAGTCCTGCTCCCCGGCGGAGGCCGGGGTCCAGGTGTCGAGCGCTCCGTCCTTCGACAGCCGGGCCCCGGCCTTCGCCGGGGAACGGGCGGTCATGTCGCGAGCTTCGATTCGATCGCGTCCCAGATCATCCCCGGAGTATCGGTGCCGTTGAACCTGTCGATGGCGACGATCCCGGTCGGCGAGGTGACGTTGATCTCGGTCAGCCACTTGCCGCCGATCACGTCGATCCCGACGAAGATCAGGCCGCGCGCCTTGAGCTCGGGCGCCAGCGCCGCGCAGATCTCGAGCTCGGTTTCGGTGAGCTCGGTCTTCGCCGCCGAGCCGCCGACGGCGAGGTTCGAGCGGATCTCGCCGGCGCCGGGAATCCGGTTGATCGCCCCGGCGACCTCGCCGTCGACGAGGACGATCCTCTTGTCGCCCTCTGATATCTCGGGGACGAAGGCCTGGACGACGTGCGGCTCGCGATAGGCGGTGTTGAACATCTCGATCAGAGCGGCGAGGTTGGCGCCGTCGCGGCCGACCTTGAACACCGCCTTGCCGGCGTTGCCGTGAAGCGGCTTGACGACGATCTCGCCATGCTTCTCCAGGAATTTGCGGGCGGCGCCGAGCGAGCGGGTGAGCAGGGTCGGCGGCATGAAGCGGGCGAAGTCCAGAACCCAGATCTTCTCGGGCGCGTCGCGGACGGAGGCGGGGTCGTTGACGACGAGCGTCTCCCCCCGGATCCGCTCGAGCAGGTGAGTCGCGGTGATGTAGCCGAGGTCGAAGGGCGGGTCCTGGCGCATCAGAACGACGTCGACGTCGCGGCCGAGGTCGAGGAGGAGGGGCTCGCCGAGCCGGTAATGGTCGCCCTTCACCGGCTGCACGGTGACCGGCCACGCCATCGTCCACAGGCGCCCCTCGGTGAAGCTCAGGTCCTCGGCCTTGTAATACCAGAGGACGTGTCCGCGCCTCTGGGCGCCGAGCATGATCGCGAAGGTCGAATCGCCCTCGATGCTGATCCCTTCGAGGGGATCCATTTGGACGGCGACGCGAAGGCTCATGGCGAGCGCTTAGCCGGGCGGGGGGCCATACTCAATTCCCGCAGCGCCGGTTGCCGAACTTGAGGACGGATCCTTTGAAGCGGTGAGGGGTCGGACGCAGCCACTCCCACCGTTCGCCCTAAGCTTGTCGAAGGGCTTCCTTCTTGATTTCCGAGGTAGAAGGAAAGGGCTTCGACAAGCTCAGCCCGAACGGGAAGGTGACCGACGCTTCAACGCTCAAGGCGGTTGTCATCCCTGCCAGATATTGGCCATGTGCCGGGGCAGGCGGCGCGGCACGATGAAGACGGCATCGAGGCGGATGTCGTCGCCGGCCCGCGCGTAGCGGTGGGCGAGGGCCTCCGCGGCGGCGGCCACCCGCCGAAGCCTCCACTCGTCGAGGGCGAGCCCGGCCTCCCGCTCCGTCGCCCGCGCCTTCACCTCGACGAACGCCACCGTCCGTCCGCGGCGCGCGACGAGATCGACCTCGCCGACAGGCGTGCGCACGCGCCGGCCGAGGATCTTCCAGCCCTTGAGCTGGAGCCAGAGGGCGGCGAGCCGTTCCGCCCGCCGGCCGCCGCGCTCCGCCCGCCGCCGGGTCATTTGAGCCTGAGCGCCCGGTCGTAGGCCTGGCGCCTCGGCACTCCGAGCCGCTCGGCCACCTCGGCCGCCGCCCGCGACGCCGAGAGCCTGCCCATCGCCTCGCGGAGCGCCGAGTCGACCTCGGCCTCTCCGGCCGCCTCGGCCTCGCCCGGCGGTCCGACGACGATGACGATCTCGCCTTTGGGCGGAGCAACGGCATAGCGCGCGCCAAGCTCGGAGAGGGTGCCGGTCACCGTCTCCTCGAACCTTTTGCTGATCTCCCGAGCCACGGCCGCCTCGCGATCGCCCAGCCCCTCGGCCAGCGCCTGCAGCGTCGCCGCGAGGCGCGGTCCGCTCTCGTAGAGGACCAGGGTCGCCCGGACCGCCGCCGCCTCGGCGATCGCCGCCGCTTTGGCGCCGGCCTTGGCGGGAAGGAAGCCGAGGAACAGGAAACGGTCGGTCGGAAGCCCGGCCAGGGTCAGCGCCGCGACGACGGCGGAAGGGCCGGGGATGGTCGTCACCGCGATCCCGGCCGCGCGGGCGTCGCGGACCAGCTTGTAGCCCGGGTCGGAGATGAGCGGAGTCCCCGCGTCCGAGACGAGCGCGACCGCGCCGGCGCGCATCCGCTCGAGCAGACGCGGCCGCACCCGCTCGGCATTGTGGTCGTGATAGGGCTGCATCGGCCGCTTGACGCCGATATGATGGAGGAGCTTGGCGGTGACCCGACTGTCCTCGACCGCGATCAGATCCGCTTTCGCCAGCACCTCGGCCGCGCGCGGCGAGAGATCGGAAAGATTGCCGATCGGGGTGGCAACGATATAGAGGCCGGGCGGCAGCGCGTTCATGAGGATGAGGGTCATGGCAGAGCAATCCCCCGAGTCGCAAGCGCGGCGCTCGATCATCGGCCTCGGCGCGGCTGCCCTGCTGGCCATGGCGCTTTCGGGCTGCCAGCTCGTGCCCAAGCCCCGCACCGATCTGCCGCCCGAGGAAGCGCCCCCGGAAGTCGAGCAGCCGCTCGAGGAGGAGCCCGGCCCCCGGCTGCCGCCGGAGGAGACCCTCAACCGGGTCGCCGTTCTGGTTCCGACGTCCGGCGCCAATGCCGGGGTGGGCCAGTCGATCGCCAACGCCGCCAACCTCGCCCTGGTCGACGCCGGCGGCGAGCGAATCCGCATCACCGTCTACGATACCGCCCGAGGCGGCGCCGCCGAGGCGGCCAACCGGGCGCTCGCCGAGGGCAACGGCCTCTTCCTCGGCCCGCTTCTCGCCGACGACGTCCGCGCCGTCGCTCCGGTCGCCCGCAGGGCGGGGGTGCCGGTGATCAGCTTCTCGAACGACACCAGCGTCGCCGGCAACGGAGTCTATCTGATGGGCTTCACCCCCGGCCAGTCGATCGCCCGGGTCGTCGGCCATGCCCGGAGCGTCGGCCTCGAGCGCTTCGGAGCGCTTGTTCCCACGGGGGTCTACGGCCGCCGGGCCTCGCAGGGGATGATCGAGGCGGTGGAGGATCTTGGCGGTCAGCTGGTCTCGATGCAGACCTACGACGCCGGGCCGGCGAGCCTGCGCGCCGCCGTCGCCAGGCTCTACGGGCAGGGCGGCTATGACGCGGTTCTGATCGGCGACGGCGGCCGCAACGCGGCGGCGGCGGCGCCGCTTCTGCGCACCGGCGCCAACGCCAGGATCCGCCTCCTGGGCACCGAATTATGGGCCACCGAGACCGGCCTCGGCCGAGCTCCGGCGCTGCGCGGCGCCTGGTATGCGACCGTCGGGGATTCGATGTTCAACCAGCTCAAGACCCGCTACCGGGCCCGCTTCGGCGCCAATCCGTACCGGCTCGCCAGCCTCGGCTACGACTCGGTCCTGCTCACCGTCAGGATCGCCAAGGGCTGGCGCCTCGGCCGCAAGTTCCCCGAGCGAGAGCTGCGCGACCCGGTCGGCTTCGCCGGAGTCGACGGCGCCTTCCGCTTCAACTCGGCCGGAATCGCCGAGCGCTCGCTCGAGGTGCGCGAAGTGACGGCCACCGGGACGATCGTCGTCTCCCCGGCGCCGAGGAGCTTCGATTAACCCCTCTCTATAGGGGAGAGGGAGGGGCCCAAAGCGGAGCTTTGGGAGGGTGAGGGCTGTCTGAGTTCGGCGTACAGGCCCTCACCCTGCCGCTTCGCGGCTGTCCCTCTCCCCTACAGGGAGAGGGGTTTAGAGGGCGACCTCGGCCAGAATGGCGTCGAGCAGCAGCCGGCCACGCGCCACGACCCTTAGCCGCCCGCCTTCTCGAGCCAGCAGCCCATGGCCCTCCAGCCGCTCGACCGCGCGCAGGTCGAGGCGACTCTCGACAGCCTCGATCTCCACTCCTTCGCTCAGCCGAAGGCCCATCAGCAGCGCCTCGGTCGCCTGCTCGTCCGGGCTCAGCACCGTCTCTTCCGCAAGCCCGCGTCCGTTCCGCTCCAGCGCCGCTAGCCAATTCTCCGGCTTGCGGTGGCGCTGGGTCGCAAGGCCGCCGCGGCGGCCGTGGGCGCCCGGGCCGATTCCCAGATAGGGCCGGTAGCGCCAGTAAGCGAGGTTGTGGCGGCTCTCCTCGCCCGGCCGGGCGTGGTTGGATATCTCGTAGGCGGGGAGGCCGGCGGCCTCGGTCATGTCCTGAGTCAGCTCGTAGAGCGCCGCCGCCTCGTCGGGATCGCGGGCCGCCAGCTCCCCGCGCGCGGCCATGGCGGCGAAGCGGGTGCCGGGCTCGATGGTCAGCTGGTAGAGCGAGAGATGGCCGGTTCCGTAACCGAGCGCCCGGCCGACCTCCGCCGCCCACGCCTCCTCGGTCTGGCCGGGCAGTGCGTAGATCAGGTCGAAGCTGACTCGAGCGAAGCATCGTTGCGCCGTCCGAAGCGCGGCCAGGCCTTCGGCCGCGTCATGGGCGCGGCCGAGGAAGCGAAGCGCCTGGTCGTCGAGCGACTGGAGGCCGAGCGACACCCGGTTGACCCCGGCCGCGGCGAGGTCAGCGAAGCGCTCGGCCTCGACCGACGACGGATTGGCCTCGAGGGTGATCTCGACGTCGGGCGCTAGCCCCCAATGGCGGTCCGCCGCCTCGATGAGTGCCGCCACGGTCGCCGGCTCCATCAGCGAAGGCGTGCCGCCACCGAAGAAGATCGAGGCGAGGTCGCGGGCGGGGAAGGCCTGCGCTTCCCAGGCGAGGTCGGCCAGCAGGGCGTCGCGCCACGCCGACTGGTCAACCGACTCGCGGACATGGCTGTTGAAGTCGCAATAAGGGCATTTGGAGACGCAGAAGGGCCAGTGGACGTAGAGGGCAAGGCCCGTGCGCACACCGTTCGCCCTGAGCTTGTCGAAGGGCTTTTCCTGTCCGAACGCCGGTTCAGGAGAGGGCTTCGACAAGCTCAGCCCGAACGGTTTTGGATTTCCCATCCTATAGAAGCGCCGCCACCAGCTTGCGGAACGCGTCCGCCCTGTGGCTGATCCGGTGCTTCTCGGCCGGATCCATCTCGCCGAAGGTGAGGTCGCGGCCGGCCGGAACGAACATCGGATCGTAGCCGAAGCCACGCTCGCCGCGCGGCGGCCAGACCAGGGTCCCCTCGACCCGGCCTTCGAACCATTCGCTTCGTCCGTCCGGCCAGCAGACCGCCAGCGCGCAGGCGAAATGCGCGTTTCGGCTCGCCTCCGGCCCGAGCGCCTCAAGCTCTTCCCAGACCCGGCGCATGGCCAGGCCGAAGTCGCGCGGCCCCTCGACCTCCCCCGGGCCCGCGACCGGGGCGACGCGCGGATCGGCGGCAAGCGCCCAGCGCGCCGAGAAGATACCCGGCCGTCCCTCGAGCGCCTCGACGCAAAGGCCGCTGTCGTCGGCGAGCGCCGGCAGGCCCGAAAGGTCCGCCGCCTCGCGCGCCTTCAGGTCGGCATTGTCGATGAAGCTGGTGCCGATCTCGTCCGGCTCGGGAAGATCGAGCTCGGCGGCCGACACCGGTTCGACCCCATAGGGCCCGAGCAGCTCGCGGATCTCGCGCACCTTGCCTTCATTGTGGCTGGCGATGACCAGCCGGCCCGGCTGAAGCTTCCTCATCGTCCGGTCGCCCGGTCCTGGGCGGCGAAGATCTGGCCGCAGCCGATCCGGGCGAGGCGAAGCAGCCGAAGCAGGCCCTCCTCGTCATAGGTCTCGCCCTCGGCGGTGACCTGCGCCTCGACGATGTTGCCGTCGCCGGTCAGGACGAAATTTCCGTCCGCGCCGGCGGTCGAATCCTCCTCGTAATCGAGGTCGAGGACGGCGGCGCCGTTGTGGATCCCGCAGCTCACCGCCGCGACCTTCCCGCGGATCGGGTCGGCGGCGAGGAGCTGCTGGCGAAGAAGGCCGTCGACCGCGATCCTGAGCGCCACCCAGCCGCCCGAAATCGCCGCCGTGCGGGTGCCGCCGTCGGCCTGGATGACATCGCAATCGACCGTGATCTGGCGCTCGCCCAGCGCCTGGAGATCGACGACGGCGCGGAGCGAGCGGCCGATCAGGCGCTGGATCTCCTGGGTCCGGCCGGACTGCTTGCCCGACGCGGCCTCGCGGCGCCCGCGCGTGTGGGTCGCGCGCGGAAGCATTCCATATTCGGCGGTGACCCAGCCCTTGCCCTTGCCTCGAAGCCAGGGGGGAAGGCTCTGCTCGACCGAGGCGGTGCACAGCACCCTGGTATCGCCGAAGCCGATCAGGCAGCTTCCCTCGGCATGGCGGGTGAAGCCCGCCTCGATGACTATCTCGCGCATCTGGTCGGGCGAGCGGCCGGAATGGCGCATGTTGCTCCTTTCAAATCGATGGCCGCGCCTTAGCCAGAGCGGGGCCGACAATCCACCCGCCAGTCGTCAATTCCTCCCCGGCAAAATGCCGGGGAGGATTCAATCCGAGTTCCCGCGATGGGCGTCGGCCGGATCGTGGACATAGTCCAGAAGGTCGCCCGGCCTGCACTCCAGCACCGCGCTTGGAGTGGGATCGATCGGAGGCCTGGTGGCGGTCGCCGCGATGCTGGCCGACCTGTCGCGGCGGGAGATCGTCTGACCTCCCCTCCCTTGCAGGGTGACGGCAGGGGCAACGCCGACTACATAGCGCCGATGGCCTCCACCCCCGTCAGCGAGCTCACCGAACGCGCCCGGGAAGTGTTCCGGATGGTGGTCGAGAATTATCTCGGCTCGGGCGCTCCCGTCGGCTCGAGGACGATCTCGAAACTGCCCGGCCTCAACCTGTCTCCAGCTTCGATCCGCAATGTCATGCAGGACCTGGAGGAGCTCGGGCTGCTCGCCCATCCCCACACCTCGGCCGGCCGGGTGCCGACGGAGAGCGGCCTCAGGCTGTTCGTCGACGGGATGATGCAGGCCGCCGAGCCCAGCCCCGAGGAGCGCGCCGCGATCGAGGCCCGGCTCGAACGGGGCGGCCCGATCGAGGAGGCGCTGTCCGCCGCCACCGCCGCTCTGTCCGGCCTTTCGGCCTGCGCCGGAATCGTCCTTGTCCCGAAGCGCGAGCCCGTGCTCCGGCAATTGGGCTTTGTCCAGTTATCGCCGACCCAGGCGCTGGCGGTGATGGTCGGCGCCGAGGGCAGCGTCGAGAATAGGGTGGTCGACCTGCCGCCCGGAATCACTGCCTCGGCCCTTTCCGAGGTCGGCAATTACGTCAGCGCGCGCCTCTCGGGCCTCACCTTGCCGGAGGCTCAGCGGCGCCTCGCCTCCGAGATCCAGGCCGGCAAGGCGGCGCTCGACGACGCCGCCCGCCAGCTGATCGACCGCGGCCTCGCCTTGTGGTCCGAGGACGGGGCGCAGCGGCCGGTGCTGATCGTCCGCGGCCAGGCCAACCTGCTCGAGCCCGGCGCCGCCGCCGATCTCGAGCGCGTCCGCCAGCTGCTCGAGGAGCTGGACGGCAAGGAGGAGATCGTCCGGCTGCTCGACAGCGCCCGGGCCGGGCAGGGGATGAAGATCTTCATCGGCTCGGAGAACAAATTGTTCGCGCTCTCCGGATCTTCCGTCATCGCCGCGCCTTATCGCGGGCGGGACGGCCAAGTGGTCGGAGTGGTGGGGGTGATCGGCCCGACGCGGTTGAACTATGCGCGGGTCGTACCCATGGTGGATTTCACGGCACAGGCACTATCGAGATTGATGGCATGAACGAAGACCAGGAACTGCACGAAGGAACCGAAGGCGTCGAAGAGACGACCGCCGAGGAGCAGGCGGAGGCGCAGGAGCAGGATTTCTCCGAGCTGGTCGCCGAGCTGGAGCAGGTCCGCCAGCACGTCCTCTACGCCCAGGCGGAGACCCAGAACGTCCGCCGCCGGCTCGAGGCGGAGAAGCAGACGGCGGCCGCCTATGCGGCGACCGGCTTCGCCCGCGACGTGCTGTCGGTGAAGGACAATCTCGACCGCGCCCTCGCCGCGATCCCCGACGATCTGCGCCAGGACGAGCGGATGAAGCCGCTGATCGCCGGAATCGAGGCGACCGGGCGCGAGCTCGACACCGTCTTCCAGCGCAACGGAATCACCCGGGTCGAAGCCCTCGGCCAGCCCCTCGACCCCCACCGCCACCAGGCGATGCTCGAAGTCCCCAGCGACGAGGCCGAGCCCGGCACCATCGTCCAGGAGATGCAGGCGGGCTACATGATCAAGGACCGGCTGCTGAGACCGGCCTTGGTGGGCGTGGCGCGGAAGGGTTAGGTCCTCCCCGCGCGAAGCGGGGGGAGGGGGACGATGCGAAGCATGGTGGAGGGGTAGCTGGCACCGTCTCGCCGTTTCCCTCCAGAACCTCTCAGGCTTGCGCCTTCTACCCCTCCACCACCCTTCGGGTGGTCCCCCTCCCCATCTCCGATGGGGAGGCAAATCCTCAATAATCCTCGTGGGCCATGTCGATCTCGCGGACGCGGCGTTTCTGGCGGGCCTTGTCGACGAGGTCGCGGAGGGCCTCGCGGCGGGCGGCCGCCTGCTCGACGTGACGGAGAACGAGGGCGCCGCCGCGGGTGGTCTCGTCGCTCGAGGTGACGGTGATGGTGCCGAGGCCGGCCAGCTGGTTGATCAGGCTGAAGTCGAGCCGGACGTCCTTGACCCGGTAGAGCTCGACCTCGTCGAGGCTCTTGATGAAGATGCCGCGGCGGACGATTAGCCGGTCGGGGCAGATGTCGTAGCGGGCGGCCATGGTCTCGAGCCATTTCCAGAGCATTATGAGGAAGGCGGCGGCGACCAGGGCGAGCGGCCAGTAGCGCCACTCCATCGGCGCGACCGCGGTGAGCAGCAGGCCGGCGGGCACGAGCGCCATGGTCCCCCAGCCGGCCAGCGTTCCGCGAAGCCAGCCCGAGGTCGAGGAGCGGAAGCTGTCGATCGGCTGTTCCATCAATCTCTCCGTTCTGCCCTTTGCCTCCCCATGCTGCGCATGGGCCGCAAGGAATTCAATGCACCGCGCGGTCCTGCCGCTCGCCTTTCGAGGCGAGGGAGAAGCGGGGCTCCGGGGCGGCGAGTGTCGCGGTGACGAGCCTGGCGGCATAGGCGCCGACGGCCGGGCCGTGCTTGAAGCCATGGCCCGAGCCCGCGCCGACCAGGAAGACGTTGGGCCGCCCCGGATGGACGTCGATCAGCAGGTCGCCATTGGCGCTGTTCTCATATTGGCAGACCCGCGCCTCGTTGAGCGGCGCTCCGCGCAGTCCCGGGAAGCGGCGCTCCATATAGGCGCGAGCCTCGGCAAGCGCCGCCGCGGACGGGGTGCGGTCGCCCGAATCCGGATCGATCGGCGGTCCGTGGAGATCGTGGGCGACCTTGCAGCCGCGGCCCTCAAGGTCGGGGAAGCCGTAGAAGATGTCGCCGGCGTTGAAGTCCGCCCAGCCGGGCAGGGCTCCCGGGCCGAAGCCGCCGTCGCCCGGGGGCGGGCGGAAAAAGAACACTTCCTGCCGGGTCGGGAAGATCCGGCGGCCGAGCAGGTCCGGAAACAGCTTCGCCAGCCACGGGCCGCAGGCGAAGACGTAGCGGTCGGCGGAAAGCTTCTCTCCGGACCGAAGGGTCAGTCGCCCCAGCGGGCCGTCTCCGCTCTCCGGCGGCGCCACCGCCGCCCGGCGATATTCCCCGCCGGCGGCGACGAACTCGGCGACCAGGGTCTGGACCGCCCGCCGCGCCATCAGCGCTCCGAACTCGGGCTCCCACAGCCCGAGTTCGATCCCGTCGAAGTCGATCATCGGAAAGCGCCGGCGCATCTCGCGCCGATCCATCAGCCGGGTCGGAAGCCCGAGGCGGCGATGCACGTCCACCGTGCGGTGGACATATTCCTCCGCCGTCGGGAAGAAGAACAGAATCCCGGCCTTGTGGAACAGCGGCAGCTCGGCGCGCCCGGAAAGAGCGCGCCATTCGGCCAGCGACTCCCAGGCCATGCGCGTATAGACTTCGTCGGCGCCGTAGCTCCCCCGGGTCAGCCGGGATTCCCCGCCGGACGAGGCGCGCGCATGGGCCGGCCCCCAGGCGTCGAGCAGGAGCACCTTGAGTCCCGAGCGCTGCAACGCCCGGGCGGTGCAGGCCCCGAACACGCCCGCGCCGACGACGATCGCGTCTGCCGGACGCGATCCGGCCAGCGCGGGTGAACCGGCGGCGGCGGCCGCGGCCGCTCCAACCTTGATCGCTGACCGCCGCGTCATCGCGCCCATCCACCCCTCCGGAAGCGGGCAGCATTTGGGCTGGGGGGAGATTAGTCAAGCGAGGCCGGTGTAAATCCTCCCCGGCATTAGCCGGGGAGGGGGACCGCGCAAAGCGCGGTGGAGGGGTTCTTTGGACTCAGCGCGGCCCCTCCACCATGCTTCGCATGGTCCCCCTCCCCAGCAAATGCTGGGGAGGATTTGAGGAATCCCCTGTATCGCTTCTGCAACACTGTGGCGGATTTTCCGCGCGGCCGGCGACCTCCGCCTTGATCTTCGCCTTTCGGCGGAAGATTGTTGCACTGCCACAACGAAGGGGAACGTAAGATGGCTCGTTTCTGGAACCGCAATGCCGCCGGCAAGGCCGCCTTCCTGGCCGGCGCTTCGTTCGCCGCCTGCCTCGCCGCCGCTTCGCCCGCTTACGGCCAGACCGAGGCCGAGCAGTCGGCCCAGGCTTCGAACGAGGCCGCCGAGGAAGCGGACGACGAGGCCACCATCTACGTCACCGCGACCAAGCGCGAGACGACTCTTCTCGAAGTGCCCTTCTCGATCAACGCGCAGACGGAGGAGGACATCCAGCGCCTCGGCGCGGGAACGATCGAGGATCTGTCGCGCAACGTCGCCGGCCTCAACGTCCAGAATCTCGGGCCGGGCCAGAGCCAGATCTCGATCCGGGGGGTTTCCGCCGGCCAGATCATCCGCGACCAGCCGGGCGTCAAGGAGCAGGTCGGGATCTATCTCGACGAATCGGTGATCTCGCTGTCGCTGTTCCAGCCCGACCTCGACCTGTTCGACCTCAACCGGGTCGAGACCCTGCGCGGACCGCAGGGAACCCTGTTCGGTTCGGGCTCGGTCGGCGGAACGATCCGCTACATCACCAACCAGCCCAACGTCGACAAGCTGGAAGGGCTGGTCGAGGGCAACGTCAACCTCGTCGACGGCGACAATATCGGCGGCCACCTCAAGGGGGCGGTCAACGTGCCTCTCGGCGACAAGGCGGCGGTCCGGGCCGTCGGCTATCACACCAATTATGCCGGCTTCATCGACGCCCGGCGGCCGGGCGGCTTCATCGACGAGGACGTCAATCACGGGCGCCGCACCGGCGGCCGGATCGCCCTGCTGTTCCAGCCGACGCCCGACATCTCGATCACTCCGCGGGTCGTCTATCAGCAGGTCCGAGCCTACGGCTTCAACCGGCAGGAGGTGTACAACCTCTATGCCAATCCCTTCACGACGACCCGCCCGCCGGTGACCTTCCGGGAGCGCGAGCAATTCCTGCAGCTCGCCAAGGGCGAGGATTTCAAGGACGACACGCTGATCGCCGACCTCACCGCCAGCGCCGACCTCGGCGGAGTCGAGCTGACCTCGGTGACCACCTATATCGATCGCGACATCCTCGTCAGCCGCGACGCCAGCGCCCTGACCGGGAGCGTCTCGGTCGATCTCGGCTTCCCGACGGCGGGCGTGCTCCTGGCGTCGAACCTGGTCGACACGACCGATCTCAAGACCGTGACCCAGGAATTGCGCGCCTCCTCGAGCGGGGACGGGCCGTTCCAGTGGCTGGTCGGAGTCTTCTATTCGGACGTCGATAGGATCTACGCCCAGCGGCTGCCGACCCCGGGCTATGACGCCTTCACCGACGCCCGCTTCGGCGCCGGAACTTCGGCGGCCGTCGCCAACGGCTTCCCGCTCAACTCGCCCTACAATGCCGACCTGCCCTACGACATCAAGCAGAAGGCCGTGTTCGGCGAGGCGAGCTACGACATCACCGAGGCGCTGACCGCGACGGCGGGCCTGCGCTATTACGACTTCAAGGAGAATCGCGGCTTCAAGTCGGGCGGCCTCTTCTCGAACGGCGACAACCAGACCGACCAGACCGAGTCCGACGGCCTCTCGCCGAGGCTGCTGCTCAGCTACGAGGCGGCCGATAACGTGATCGTCAACCTCCAGGCCTCGAAGGGCTTCCGGCTCGGCGGGGTCAACGATCCCCTCAACGAGGGGCTGTGCAGCGCACAGGACGTGATCGATTACGGCGGATTCGACACCTATGACGACGAGAGCCTGTGGAATTACGAAGCCGGAGTGAAGTCGCAATTCGGGCCGATCACCCTCAACGCGGCCGCCTTCTACACCGACATCAGCAACCTCCAGGTCACCGCCGACGCCGGCTCCTGCTCGTCGCGGGTCGTGTTCAATGCCGACGCCCACACGATGGGGGTGGAATTCGAGCTGACCGCCCGCCCGGCCGAGGGGCTGGACCTGTCGGTCGCCGGAAGCTGGGTCGAGGCGGAGTTCGACGAGACCCGGCTCAAGCAGAACGGCTCGGTGCTCGAGGGGATCAAGGAGGGCAACAGGCTGCCCTCGGTCCCCAATTTCCAGATCGCCGCAAGCGCCTTCTACACCATCCCGCTCAACGACGAGGATGAGGCCTATTTCGGGATCACCTTCCAGCATAACGGGTCCCGCTTCACCCAGCCCGGCGACCAGGAGAACAACCCGCGCACCTTCGTCCACGGGCTGCCGTTCGGGGGCGCTCCGGCGGGCGCCTCGACGACCCTCGACCTCAAGCTGCCCGACTATCAGCTGGTCAACATCAGCGCGGGAGTCGAGTTCGGGAACGGTCTCGAAGGCGTGGTCTACGTCAACAATGTGTTCGACGAGAATGCGATCCTCGCCTTCGACCGCGAGCGGGGCGGGCGGGCCCGGCTCGGCTTCCACGTCGGCCAGCCGAGGACCATCGGACTCACCGTCCGCAAGCGTTTCTGACGGGCGCGAGTCGGAGCGTTGCAGAACTAGATTGAGTCATCCCCTCCGTTCGCCCTGAGCTTGTCGAAGGGCTTTCCTTATTGTTCTGGAAGGGAAGGGAAGGGCTTCGACTGGCTCAGCCCGAACGGGTGGAAGGGACAAGTGGCTCGTCAGCGCTCAGCGGCGTTCGGGGAGGGCCCGGGAGACCATCGGCGCGGGCGCGAGCCAGGTGGCGGCGGCCCGGCGGACGTCGTCGAGCGTCAGCGCCTCGAGGTCGGCGCGAAGCCCGGTCAGCTCGCGCAGTGCGGCAGGCTCGAGCCCGGCATAAGCGATGATCGAGGCCCAGGCGGCGTTGTCGCTCAGCGCCTGGTCGGCCGACGCGATCACCGGAGTACGGGCGGCGTCGAGCTCCTCCTGGCTGATCGCGCCTTTGGCGAGATCGCCGGCGACTCCCAGGGTCGCTTCGACCAGCGGGCGAAGCTCGTCGGGCGCGGCCTCCAGGGTGACGGTGAGAACGCCCTGATCGGCATCGTCGGGAGTCGCCAGCCCGACGCTTGGCGAATAGACCTTGCCCATCACCACCCGGACCTGGCGGAGCAGCCGGGTCTCGAGGATCGAGCGCAGCAGATGGATCGAATATTCCTCCCGCCGGCGCTCGGGGCTGGCGACGTAGAGCGGCCAGGCGAGGACCGCGGCGGCCTTGTCGGCCGGGCCGCGATGGGTGCCGGTCACGGGCGGCGGCAATTGCCTGGGGAAATAACGGAAGGGGCCGGGGCCCGCGACGGGGGGAAGCGCCGGTCGGCGCGGCAAGGCGCCGAAGGTCGCCGCCACCGCCCGGGTCGCGGAGTCCTCAGTGATGTCGCCGACGATCGTCACTTCGATCGGCGACCGGGTCAGCGCCGGCTTCAGCATCCGCTCGAAATCGGCCGCGCGATAGGCGGCCAGATGCTCGCGCGGCGGAAGAGTCTCGCGGCCCGGGAACAGGGCTCGCTCGAGCGCGAGCGTCGCAACGATCGACGGGTCGGTGTCGAACATCCGGTAGCTGAGGTCGAGCGCGGTCGGAAGCTTCTCGTCGATCTGCGGCCGGAAGCCGGGATCGGTCATATAGGCGGCGAGCAGATACATCTGCTGCTCGACATTGTCGCTCAACGTGCTGCTGTTGATCACGAAGGCGGTGGGCCGGGCCTCGAGGGTGAAGGCCCAGGTCGTATTGGCAAGCGCGCTTCCGATCTCGGCATAGTCCATCTTGCCGAGGCCGCCGCTCGGGAACAGGCCCGCCGCCAGGTTCATGGGCGCCCTGTCGGCGACGCTGAGGCCGCGCTCGCCATGGCCGAAGCGGACCCGGATCTCGACCCCGCCGGACTGGAAGGCCGTCTGCTTGAAGTTGAGCGCGACTCCGTTCTTGAAGACGAGGCGGGTGAAATCCGGACCGGCGTTGCGTGAGACGATTTTGCCGCGTTTGCCGAATTTCCAATACGCCCATGCGGCCTTTTCGCGATCGGCGAAGACGGCGAGCGGCGCCGCCGCCTCGTTCGCCCGCCAGGCGGCGGCCAGGTCGGCGGGACTCACCTCGTCCGGCCCGGTCATCACCAGCAGTGGGCCGTTGCCGCTCCAGTCCGCTTCGAAGGCGCGCTTGACGTCTTCCGGGCCGAGGCCGGCCACGAGCAGGTCGTAGACGCGCATCGCCTCCCTGGGATCGAGATAGGGGGTGTCGGTCATCGCCGATTCGACGATGCCCTGGGCGAGGTCCCGGGTGGCGCGGGTGCCGCTCTGATAGACCGCGGCGCGAAGCCGCGAGCGCAGCTGCTCGGTCGCGGTCTCGACCTCCAGCGGAGTTGGGCCCGTCTGAGCGAACCGGCGAAGCTCCGCCTGCGCCTCGGCCAGCCCCTCGCGCCACTTGCCGGAATTGGGGACGGCGATCAGGCAGGCGATGCGGGCGTCGGGAAGGCCGCGATTGACCATCGGGGCGGTTCCCAGCAGCGCGCTTCCCGCCCTGGCGGTCGCCTGGGTGGCGCGGTCCGTGAGGATCGTCACCCAGATCTGGGACAGGGTCTCGCGCCGCATCCGCTCGAGGCTCGAATCGCGCGGCCCGTCGAGCGGCGCGACCCGGCAGGCGCTCTGGGCGAGCGGAAGCGAAGGGCCGCTGCGAGTGAAGGCGTCGAGGCCGCGGCTGGGCAGCTCGACGGGCTTGGCCCGGGTTCCCGGAGCGCCCCTGCCCGTCCAGCTTCCGAACGCCGCTTCCGCCGCCTTCAGGAGGACGTCGGGCTCGGCGTCGCCGACGATCACGAGCACGGCATTGTCCGGCCGGTACCAGCGGTCGTAAAAGGCCTGGAGCGCCGCCGGGGTCGCCGCCCGCACCGAGGCCTCGGTGCCGCCGACCTCGCGGCCGATCGACCGCAACTCCGGCGCCTGGAACCTTGCGGCTTCCCGTCCCGCGAGCGTCGCCGGGCTCGTCCGGGCGCGCTGCTCGGCGACGACCACGCCTTTCTCGAGCTCGACCGCCGCGGGGGCGAAGAGGATCCCGTCGGCGGCGCCGCGAAGCCATTCGAGCACCTTGGCGACCGCGGCCGGATCGGCGACCGGGAGGTCCATCTGATAGATGGTCGTCTCCAGGCCCGTGGCCGCATTCTCGTCGCGGCCGAAGGCGATCCCGAGATTCGCGAAGCGCGAGTCGAGCGAGCCTTCGGGCGCCTGGCGGGTGGAGCGGAAGGCCATATGCTCTATGAAATGGGCGAAGCCGCCCTCGGCTTCCTGTTCGTCATAGCTGCCAGCGCGGACGGCGAGCCGGATCGAGACCGCGCGGGCAGGCGAGTTGTTGCGCATGACGGCGTAGCGAAGGCCGTTGGCGAAGGCGCCGGTCCGGACCGCGGGATCCGGAACCGCCTTCGCCCCGGCGGGCAGGGGATCGATCGCCCGGGCGGGACCGCACAGGACCAGCAAGGCCGCCGCCGCGGCGAGCACACGGCCGAAAGCACCGAAAATCATTCAATCCCCCGCCAGCTGTTCCGCCGAATTACCGGCAAAACCACGCTTTTTCAATGGTTCAGGGGCGTGCCTTGAGCTGGTCGCGAATTTCGCGAAGAACCAGCAATTCCTCGCTCGGACCGGCCGGCGGCGCCTCGGCGGGCGACAATTTCGCCCGGGCCGCCATCCGAACCAGCTGGTAGATGACGAAAGCGAGGATAAGGAAGGCGACGACCGCGGTGGCGAACTGGCCGTAGCCGATCATCGGCACTCCCGCCTGCTTGAGCGCGGCATAATTGTTCGGATCGCCGGCATAACCCGCCGGCACCGGCCCGAGACGGATGAAATAGCTCGAAAAATCGAGACCGCCGAAGATCCAGCCGACCACCGGCATGATGATGTCGTCGGTCAGCGAGGCGACGATCGTCCCGAAGGCGGCGCCGATGATCACCGCCACCGCAAGATCGAGAACGTTGCCCTTGGCGATGAATTCCCTGAATCCAGACATTCGAGCCTCTCCCTATTGAGGGCGGGGAGGGTAACGCGATTCAGGACCATCTCAAAATCCTCCCCCGGATTTCCGGGGGAGGGGGACCGGGCGAAGCCTGGTGGAGGGGTCTTCGGCGCCGTAGAACCCCTCCACCGCGCTTCGCGCCGTCCCCCTCCCCGGCGAATGCCGGGGAGGATTTAGAGGCCCCTCAATGGCCCCCGTGCGGCGCTTCGTCGCCGGCCGCCAGCACCTCCGCCTCGACCGTGATCGGCGGGGCGACGTTGAACGAGAAGGTGAGCGGGATCTTGTCGCCCGCCTTCACTTTCGAGTTGATCCCGAACAGCATGGCGTGGCGGCCGCTGGGCTCGAAGACGAGCTCGCCGCGGCTCGGGAACTCGATCTCCTTGCTTTGCTTCATCTTCGCCGTCGTGCCCTTCATGCTGGTTTCGTGGAGCTCGATCCAGCGCACCGACGGGCTCGAGACCCCGACCAGCCGAGTGCCCTCGCTTCCCGCCTCCATCCGGAAATAGGCGCCGCCGGGCCGGCTCTTCGCCGCCGGCAACCTTACCCAGACATCGCTCACCCTGACGGTTCCGTCCGGCGGCGGGCGGTCGCAGGCCGCCGCCAGAGTCGCTCCCGCGAGGACTGCAAAAACGTGGCTTTTGAGCACCTTCTTCATCGCCGCCGTTCCGTAGCGGGACGCGGACTTCTTGTCGCGTCGGAATCCACCCCTATATCGCTCCCGAAACACTCCGCGTGCCTCATTGGAAGGGCGCAGGGGTGCGGTAAACTTTTGGGGCACAAGAGGATTAAGCATGGCTAGAGTCATCGGAATCGATCTCGGCACCACCAACAGCTGCGTCGCCGTCATGGAAGGCGGCAAGCCCAAGGTGGTCGAGAATGCGGAAGGCGCGCGCACCACACCCTCGATCGTCGCTTTCGCGAAGGACGGCGAGCGGCTGGTCGGCCAGCCGGCCAAGCGCCAGGCGGTCACCAATCCCGAGAACACCGTCTTCGCGGTCAAGCGCCTGATCGGCCGCCGCTTCGACGATCCGATCACCAAGAAGGACACCGAGCTGGTCCCGTACAAGATCAGCCGCGGCCCCAATGGCGACGCCTGGGTCAATGCCGGCGCCAAGGATTATTCGCCCTCGCAGATCTCCGCGTTCATCCTCCAGAAGATGAAGGAGACCGCCGAGGCCTATCTCGGCGAGAACGTCACCCAGGCGGTGATCACCGTCCCGGCCTATTTCAACGACGCCCAGCGCCAGGCGACCAAGGACGCCGGCCAGATCGCCGGCCTCGAGGTCCTGAGGATCATCAACGAGCCGACCGCGGCGGCGCTCGCCTACGGCCTCGACAAGCAGGACGGCAAGACGATCGCCGTCTACGATCTCGGCGGCGGCACTTTCGACATTTCGGTCCTCGAGATCGGCGACGGCGTCTTCGAGGTGAAGTCGACCAATGGCGACACCTTCCTCGGCGGCGAGGATTTCGACGCCAAGATCGTCGACTACCTCGCCGATGAGTTCAAGAAGCAGGAAGGGATCGACCTCCGCGGCGACCGCCTCGCCCTCCAGCGCCTCAAGGAAGGCGCCGAGCGGGCGAAGATCGAGCTGTCGTCGGCGCAGACCACTGAGGTCAACCTGCCCTTCATCACGGCCGACCAGAACGGCCCGAAGCACCTCGTCAAGACCATCACCCGCGCCGATCTGGAGCGGCTGGTCGAGGATCTGATCAAGCGCACGCTCGATCCCTGCAAGAAGGCGCTGGCCGACGCCGGGGTCAAGTCCGAGGACATCAGCGAGGTCGTCCTCGTCGGCGGCATGACCCGAATGCCGCGCGTCCGCCAGGTCGTTCAGGACTTCTTCGGCAAGGAGCCGCACACCGGAGTGAACCCCGACGAGGTCGTCGCGATGGGCGCCGCCATCCAGGCCGGAGTCCTCCAGGGCGACGTCAAGGACGTGCTGCTGCTCGACGTCACTCCGCTGAGCCTCGGAATCGAGACCCTGGGCGGCGTGTTCACCCGGATGATCGACCGCAACACGACCATCCCGACCAAGAAGAGCCAGACCTTCTCGACCGCCGAGGACAATCAGAACGCGGTCACCATCCGGGTCTTCCAGGGCGAGCGCGAGATGGCCGCGGACAACAAGATCCTCGGCCAGTTCGACCTCGTCGGCATCCCTCCGGCGCCGCGCGGAGTGCCCCAGGTCGAGGTCACGTTCGACATCGACGCCAACGGCATCGTCCACGTCTCGGCCAAGGACAAGGGCACCGGCAAGGAGCAGCAGATCCGGATCCAGGCGTCCGGCGGCCTCGCCGACAGCGACATCGAGAAGATGGTCCGCGAAGCCGAGCAGTTCGCCGAGGAGGACAAGAAGCGCCGCGAGGCGGCCGAGGCGAAGAACAGCGCCGAGGGCCTCGCCCATTCGACCGAGCGCCAGCTCGCCGAACATGGCGACAAGGTCGACGAGTCGCTCAAGACCGAGATCCAGACCGCGATCGACGAGACCAAGCAGGCGGTCGAGAGCGGCGACATCGAGGCGATGAAGACCAAGACCGCGGCTCTCAGCCAGGTCGCGATGAAGCTCGGCCAGGCGATCTACGAGAAGGAGCAGGCCGGAGCGGCCGGCGGCGCTTCCGACGAGTCCGGAGCGGGCCAGGGCGGCGAGACCGGCGCCGCCGAGGAAGAGGTCGTCGACGCCGAATTCTCCGAGGTCGACGACGAAAACAAGGCGTGAGGGATGTCCCCCTCCGTTCGTCCTGAGCCTGTCGAAGGACCTTCCTTCTCTCCCCGATTAGGGCAGGGCAGGGCTTCGACAGGCTCAGCCCGAACGGCTGGGCGGGCGCGGGGCGAACG
This sequence comes from Allosphingosinicella sp., assembly GCA_036389015.1. GTDB lineage: Bacteria > Pseudomonadota > Alphaproteobacteria > Sphingomonadales > Sphingomonadaceae > Allosphingosinicella. The sequence continues at coordinate 72,308 of DASVQS010000058.1, forward strand.
TCATGGTTGAAACCGATTATTACGAGCTTCTCCAGGTCGAGCGCGGCGCCGACGAGAAGACCCTCAAGTCCGCCTACCGACGGCTCGCGATGGAATGCCATCCGGACCGCAATCCGGGCTGCAAGGACAGCGAGGCCAGGTTCAAGGCGATCAACGAAGCCTATGACTGCCTGAAGGACCCGCAGAAGCGCGCCGCCTACGACCGCTTCGGCCACGCCGCCTTCCGCAACGGCGGAATGGGCGGTGCGGGGGCCCAGGATTTCGGCTCGTTCAGCGACATCTTCGAGAACATCTTCGGCGAGTTCATGAACGGCCAGCAGGCCGACCGGCGCTCCAACGCCCTTCGCGGCTCCGACCTTCGCTACGACCTCGAGATCAGCCTCGAGGACGCCTTCGCAGGCAAGCAGGTCGAGCTCAAGATCGACACCACCGCCAAATGCGAGCCCTGCGGCGGCTCGGGCGCCAAGACCGGAACCAGCGCGCGGCCCTGCACCATGTGCCACGGCCGGGGGCAGGTCCGGGCCCAGCAGGGCTTCTTCGTCGTCGAGCGCACCTGCCCGACCTGCCGCGGGGTCGGCCAGGTGATCGCCGACCCCTGCGAGAAATGCCGCGGCGAGGGGCGGGTCGAGCGCCAGCGCTCGCTCGACGTCCGGATCCCCGCCGGAGTCGACGAGGGCACCCGGATCCGGCTCGCGGGCGAGGGGGAGGCGGGGGTCCGCGGCGGGCCGAACGGCGACCTTTACATCTTCGTCCATCTCGCCCGCCACGCCTACTTCCAGCGCCAGGGGACGACCCTGTTCGTCAAATGCCCGGTCAGCATCACCACCGCGGCGCTCGGCGGCTGCATCGAGGTGCCCGGGCTCGACCGCCAGAAGCATTCGATCCAGATCCCCGCCGGAATCCAGTCAGGCAAGCAGCTGAGGCAGCGCGGCGCCGGAATGCCGGTGATCAACGGCCGCGGCCATGGCGACATGGTGATCCAGGTCGAGGTCGAAACTCCCACCAAGCTGAGCGCGCGGCAGAAGGAGCTGCTCGAAGCCTTCCGCGAGACCGAGACCGGCGAGGAATGCCCGGCCAGCAAGAGCTTCTTCGGCAAGCTGAAGGGCCTGTTCGACGCCTGACTTCCCTCCCTCTCCCCTGCAGGGGAGAGGGACAGCCGCGAAGCGGCGGGGTGAGGGCGCGAGAGCGGATTCCGGTCGGCTCGAACCTGCTCGAGGCCCTCACCCTGCCGCCGCTTCGCGGCGTCTGTCCGTCTCCCCTGCAGGGAGAGGGGTGGGGGAAGGACGATTCCTCCGCTATGCTCCTCTGATGCGCATACTCCTCCCGCTCCTCGCCCTGGCCGCCGCCAGCTGCGCAACCGCTTCGCAGCCTCGCCCGACCTTCGCCAATCCAGTCATCGATTCCGACTTCCCGGACCCCGCCGTCCTCAGAGCCAAGGACGGCTATTATTATGTCTACGCCACCCAGACCGAGCGCGGCGGCCGGTGGATCAACCTCCAGGTCGCGCGCTCCCGCGACCTCGTGACATGGCAGCATCTCGGCGACGCCCTCCCCGCCAAGCCAGGCTGGGCGAGCAGAACCCAGGATTTCTGGGCGCCGCACGTCGCCGAGCATGGCGGCCTTTATTATCTCTATTATTCCGCCAAGCCCGATGAGGCGCTGACCGACGACAAGAAGGGCCTCTGCCTCGCCGTCGCCACCTCGGTCCGGCCGCAAGGTCCGTTCACGGACATGGGCCGTCCGCTCCAGTGCGGCCCGGGCTTCGTCAACATCGATCCCATGGCCTATGACGATCCCGCGACCGGCAAGCGGCTGCTGTACTGGGGCTCCGGCTTCGAGCCGATCAAGGTCAGGGAGCTGGCGCCCGATCGCCTCTCATTCGCTGCGGGGAGCGAGCCGATCGACCTCATCCGCGCCGATCCCAGGAGCGACTACCGCAAGCTGGTCGAAGGCGCCTGGGTCGTCCTCCGGGGCGGCTATTACTACCTCTTCTATTCGGGCGACAATTGCTGCGGCAAAGGGGTCCATTACGCGGTGATGGTGGCGCGCTCCCGAAGCGCCACCGGCCCGTTCGAGCTTCAGCCCGGCACCCTGATCCAGAAGAGCTCGAAATGGATCGGCCCGGGCCACAACAGCGTGATCGATGACGAGCGCGGCGAAAGCTGGATAGTCTATCACGCGGTCGACTCCGCCCGCCCGCGGACGAAGCCGGCCGACGAGGTCAACACTCGGCGGGTCATGCTCATCGACCATCTGGTCTGGACGGACGAATGGCCGCGGGCGAAGGCGCCGAGCAGCGGGAGGCGGCGGCTTCGCTATCCGGAGCGCTATGCTCCGGACGACGACTGACCGGCATTCCGATGCCGCGCCCCGGAAGGCAGGCTAGCGCTTCGGAATCTCCAGGCCGCGCTTCACCGACGGCCGAGCCAGGCCGCGTTCGAGCCAGGCGGGGACCTTGGTCAGTCCGTCGAATCCGACCAGCTCGCGCGCCTCGTAGAAGGTGACGAGGTTGCGCACCCAGCCCAGGGTGGCGACGTCGGCGATGCTGTATTCCCCAATGATCCAGTCGCGGCCCTCGAGCCGGCCTTCGAGCACTCCGAGCAGCCGCCTCGATTCGTCGACGTAGCGCTGGAGCGGACGCTTGTCCTCGATCGCCTTGCCGGCGAATTTGTTGAAATAGCCGAGCTGGCCGAACATCGGGCCGATCGCGGCCATCTGGAAGAAGACCCACTGGACGGCCTGCCAGCGCTCGCTCGGATCCGTCGGTATGAGCTGCCCGGTCTTGTCGGCCAGGTAGAGGAGGATCGCGCCCGATTCGAACAAGGCGAGCGGCTTTCCGCCAGGTCCGTCGGGATCGAGGATCGCCGGGATCTTGCCGTTGGGATTGAGGGAGAGGAATTCGGGGGTCCAGGTCTCGTTCCGGGTGATGTCGACCAGATGCGGCTCGTAGGGGAGGCCGGTCTCCTCGAGCATGATCGAGACCTTCACGCCGTTGGGCGTGTTGAGCGAATAGAGCTGGAGGCGGTCGGGATGCTCGGCCGGCCAGCGGCGGGTGATCGGGAAAGCGGAAAGGTCGGTCATCGGTCTACCTCGCCACGGGGCGTCCGGCTTGCCACGTCGGTGTTCACGGGCCCCGGATCAAGTCCCGGGCGTGACGTTCTCGCTAGATCGCGGTCGCTCCCAGCGCGTCGCGCCAATGCTCCAGCCGCCTCTTCAGGATCGCCGCAACCAGCGCGGGCGAAGCGTCGGGCTCGTCGATCCGCTCCACGACCTCGAAGTCGAAGGCCGGCTCGCCATGCTCCCGGGCGGCCGCCTGCAGGCTCCGATGCGGTGTGCTGGCCATTCGAAGAGCGACGGACAGGCGGTTCCAGATCGTGGCGAGGTCGGACGCCCGGCCGACCCACCTCTGCCCGGTCGGGCGACAGGTGAGGGCGTAGATTCCGGGCTCGCTCCTGCGCTCCTTGAACGCCGCGACGGCCGCCTTCCGGGCTTGCTGGTCCATGTCCTCCTTTTACCCGGACAAAAATCTCGAGTCAATATTACCCGGACAATATTCAGGAGTCGCCGAACACCCGTTCGAAGATCGTGTCGACGTGCTTCAAATGATAGCCAAGGTCGAAGCTCTCCTCGAGACGCTCCGCCGGCAGAAGCGCGGCCACCTCAGGATCGGCCATGAGCAGCTCGAGCAGCGACAAGGCGCCGTCGCTCTCCCACACCTTCATCGCGCTTCGCTGGACGAGGCCATAGGCCTGCTCGCGGCTGGCGCCCGCCTGGGTCAGCGCGAGGAGGACTCGCTGCGAATGGACGAGCCCGCCCATCCGGTCGAGATTGCGCTGCATCCGCTCCGGATAGACGAGCAACTTGTCGATCACTCCGGTCAGGCGGGCGAGGGCGAAGTCGAGGGTCACCGTGGCGTCGGGGCCGATATAGCGCTCCACCGAGCTGTGGCTGATGTCGCGCTCATGCCACAGCGCCACATTCTCCAGGGCCGGAGTCACATAGCCGCGCACCATCCGGGCGAGGCCGGTCAGGTTCTCGGTCAGGACCGGGTTGCGCTTGTGCGGCATCGCCGACGAGCCCTTCTGGCCGGGGGAGAAATATTCCTCCGCCTCGAGCACCTCGGTGCGCTGCAGGTGGCGGATCTCGGTCGCCAGCCGCTCGACCGACGAGGCGATCACTGCGAGCGTCGCGAAATAGAAAGCGTGGCGGTCGCGCGGGATGACCTGGGTCGAGATGGGCTCGACCTTGAGGCCCATCTTCGCGGCGACATGAGCCTCGACTCGCGGGTCGACGTTGGCGAAGGTGCCGACCGCGCCGGAAATGGCGCAGGTCGCGATCTCGTCGCGAGCCGCGACCATCCGCGCCCGAGCCCGGGCGAATTCGGCATGAGCGAAAGCGAGCTTGAGGCCGAAGGTCACCGGCTCGGCGTGGATTCCGTGGCTTCGGCCGATCGTCGGGGTGAGCTTATGCTCCCAGGCCCGACGCTTCAGCACCTCGAGAAGTCCGTCGAGATCCTCGATCAGCAGGTCCGAGGCCTGCTTCAGCTGCACGGCGAGGCAGGTGTCGAGGACGTCCGAGCTGGTCATCCCCTGGTGGAGGAAGCGCGCCTCCGGGCCGACATGCTCGGCGACGCTGGTCAAAAAGGCGATGACGTCGTGCTTCACCTCGGCCTCGATCGTGTCGATCCGCTCGACGTCGAAGCCGCCCTTGGCCCACACCGCCTCGGCCGCCGAGCTCGGAACGATTCCGAGCTGCGCCATCGCGTCGAGCGCATGCGCCTCGATCTCGAACCAGATGCGGAAGCGGGCTTCGCTTGCCCAGATGCTGCTCATCTGCGGCCGCGAATAGCGGGGGATCATTGGGTGCTTCCTGTCAGGTCGAGGAGAGGGGCGGTTAGCAAAGTCGATCCATGGCTTCAATCGGCGCGAATGGCGGTGACGGCGGCGCCAAAAGACCCAAAAGACACGCAGGTCGGGGTGAAGAATCCTTTGTTTTCAGTCGAGCTTCAACTTCGCCTTTCGAGGCCGGATTGCCGTTTCAAAGAGCCGCGGGGGATTCGCCGCGGTTCATCATCTCAGGCCCGATGCCATTTGTAAAGAACAAAACCAGAACTAATAGGTTCAATCCAGCGCCCAGCGGTAGCGGCCGGTGATCGGCCAATCGGCGAGGGCATCCTCCTCGCGCGCGCCGGCGCCGATATTGTGGATGATGAGCCAGCCGTTCGGGCCGCGCCGGTCCGAAACGAGGCCGATATGGGTGCCCGTGCCTTCAACAAGCGAAGTGAAGATGTCTCCCGGCCGCCAACCGGAGACGCCCGCCGGGATTGGCAGCGCGGCTCCCCGGCGCGCCAGCCAAGTCCTGAGATTGGGCACCCGGCGATGGTCGATGTTGCGGTCCGGCGCGCTCAGCCCCCAAGTCCGCGGATAGGCCCTGAAGGCCGTCCGCATGTCGGCATTGACCAGCGCCTGAAGGTCGATCCCGAGCGCATCGCGATAGGCGCGGATGACGACGTCGGTGCACACTCCCCGCTCGCGCGGGACGTCGCCGCCGGGGAAGGGGAGGGCGGTGTAGGCCGAGTCGTAGCGGATTGTGACTCCGACCTGGGCCCGGGCGGCGGCGATCAGCCTGCCGGCCTTGCCCGGCGCGGGCGGCGAAGGCGCCGGATCGGCCTGGCTCCGCCCGCAGGCGGAGAGGGCGAAGGCCGAACCGGCGCTGAGAAGAAGGGTCCTGCGATCGAGATCAGCCACGCCCCACGCTATCACGACCGGGCTTCCCGGCGAAGGCCGGGATCCAGTGGTTGCCCCGGTGCGCTGGGCCCCGGCCTTCGGCGGGGAGCAATTGTTTCGGCATGGACGGACGGTCCTGGCCGGGCCCGGCCCCTTCGCGTTCCTTCGCGTGAAGCATTTCGGCCGCTATCTGACGCGAAAGAGACGCGAAGAACGCGAAGAGAGGCGAAATGCATCCCAGGGAAGGCCCGGGATCCAATTGCTCCCGCCTGGTGGCTGGCACCGGCCTTTCCCCGGGAGCGGAGGTCGCGTGCGCGATACGATTCCTATCGAGTCCCAAATTAAGTATCCTGGCCGCCATTTGGTGAAGCGAAACCAATTACTCTGACGGGGCGCTGATGGGAAATTCCGTCGATTCGATAATCAATTAGGCCGAGATGGATGCAAACGGGAACGTCCGCCGATCGACACTGCCTTAGGACAATCGGGCATAGGTATCTGTTCCCTTCCAGCCCCATGGGGAAGCGCAATGCCGGCCCGGCGGGCCGATCCCGATTTGCCTCCCCATCGAAGATGGGGAGGGGGACCACCGAAGGTGGTGGAGGGGTGACCTCGAACAGGCCTGCGCCAGTCACCCCTCGCCCAGGCTTCGCCTGGTCCCCCTCGCCATGCCGCGCATCGGGAGGCAAGCTTCAGATCAGTCCGAGCGACCTCATGCTGGCGCAGGTCCGAGCTCCGACGATGACATGGTCGTGCACGGATATCCCCAGCGGCCTCGCCGCCTCGACGATCTCCCGTGTCAGCCGGATGTCCTGCTGGCTCGGCTGGGGGTCGCCGCTCGGATGATTGTGGACGAGGATCAATGCGGTGGCGTGATATTCCAGCGCCCGGCGGATGACCTCGCGGACGTAGACGGCGGCCTCGTCGACCGAGCCTTCCGACATCGGCTCGTTGCGGATCAGCATGTTGCGGGCATTGAGATAGAGGATCCGCACCCGCTCGACCGCCAGAGCGCCCATGTCTGCGCGAAGGTAGTCGAGCAAGGCCTGCCAGCTGCCCAGCACCGGCTGGTCCATCACCTCCGCTTCGAGCAGCCTCAGCGCCGCCGCCTGGGCGATCTTGATCGCCGCCGCGGCGCCCTCGCTGACGTCGCCGACGCGCATGATCGACTCGCCGTCGGCCGAGAGCAGCCGGCCGAAGCCGCCGAAATCGTGGATCAGCTTCTTGGCGAGCGGCTTGGTGTCCCGGCGGGGAAGGGCGAGCGCAAGCAGATATTCAATAAGCTCATGCTCGAGGAGAGCCTCCGGCCCGCCCTCGAACAGGCGTCTCCTCAGCCGGGCGCGGTGGCCCCGGCCGTCGAGAGACTCGTCGGCCATCAGCAAAGATTAAGCTTGGCGGGGCGCATAGGCAAACCGTCTTGACCTTGTGTCGTAGGACGGGGGAGGGCCAATATTAAATCCTCCCCTGCATTTGCAGGGGAGGGGGACCAGCCGCAGGCTGGTGGAGGGGCCTTCTCCGGCTCCGAAGAACCCCTCCACCATGCTTCGCATGGTCCCCCTCCCGAGAAATCTCGGGGAGGAATTTGGCCGACCGCCGGTCGCGATTGATAACGGCAGCGGAACGGAAGCGATCGAAAGGAGGTTGGAACGACCGGTGGACGAGGAGGCCGGAGTGAAGGCGCGGCGGCGCCCGGTGAAGCGGCTGACGGCGCTCGCCCTGCTCGGCCTGATCCTGCTCGCCTTGCTCGTCGCCTGGACCCAGCGCCGGCCGATCGCCGCCGACTTCATCGACCGCGAGCTGGCCCGCCGCCACGTGCGGGCGAGCTACGAGGTGAAGCGGATCGGATTGCGCACCCAGCGGCTCGAGAATCTGGTGATCGGCGATCCGGGCGACCCGGACCTGACCGCGCGCTGGGTCGAGGTGCGGTTGAGCTGGAGCGGCCTCAGCCGTCCGAAGGTGAAATTGATTACCGCCCGCGGCGTCCGGCTCAACGCGCGGCTCGGGAAAGACGGCAAGATCAGCTTCGGCGAGATCGACCGCCTGCTGCCGCCGCCGACCGGGCTTCCGTTCCGATTTCCCGACCAGAATGTCGACATTGCCGACACGTCGGTGCGCTTCGACACGCCCGCCGGCAGGGTCGGGATCGCGCTCGAAGGCAAGGGCAACCTCGCCGACGGCTTCCGCGGCCGGATGGCGGCGGCGGCGCATCAGCTGCGGCCCGGCAACTGCCTGCTGGGCTCGGTGAAGGGGCTCTGGAACGTCGGCGTGAACGACCTCAGGCCGAGCTTCAGCGGACCCGCTTCGGCCTCCTACCTGACCTGCGGGGCTCAGCTGAAGGTTATCGACGTGGGGCTCGATCTCGCCGTTCAGCTCGCCCCCGGCCTGGACAGCTGGAAGGGCAGCACCGAGGTCAGTGCACGAAGGCTCTGGACGGACTCGGCCGAGCTCAACAATCTGGGCGGGCGTCTCGGCCTCGAAGGCAATTCCGGAATGACTCGGGGTGCCCTCGACCTTGCCGTTTTCAGCTCCCACGTAGGCGACGTTTATGCCCTGGGGCGATCCAGCTTCAAAGGCCGCTATGCCTTGTCGCTGGCCGGCGGCGGCTTCGCCCTGCTCGGCAACGCCGACGTACGCGAGGTCTCGGGGGGGTCACTCTTCAACGGAATCTTCGCCGGCCTCGGAGCGACCTTCGGGACTCCGCTCGAGCCGGTGAGCAAGGCGATCTCCGCCGCCCTGGGCCGAGCCTCCGGCGACTTCGACGCCCAAGCCACGCTCCGCCTCGTCAACGGCCCGGGCGTCGGCGGGGTTCGCTTCGAGCGGCTGAGCGCTGCCAGCCGGAGCGGAGCGCGGGTGGAGCTCGGCGGAGGGCAGGGGCTCACTTATTACTGGCCGAGCGGGCTGACCCGTCTCGACGGAAACCTCAAGGTCGCCGGCGGCGGCCTGCCCGCGATCTGGCTCAGCCTCGACCAGCCTCGAGCGGGCGCGGCGATCCGTGGAAGCGGCCGGGTCCAGCCGATTCGGGTCGGGAATTCGCGGTTGGCCCTCGGCGAGATCCGCTTCACCGCCGGGGGCGGCGGTGAGACCCGGGTCGCCACGGTGGCGACGATCGACGGGCCGCTCGACAACGGCTGGGTGCGCGGCCTGGTCCTTCCGATCGACGGAAGGATCGACGGCCGCGGCGGCTTCGCCTTCGGCGAGCGCTGCACGCCCGCCCGGTTCGAAGCGCTGCAGTTCGGAAGCCTCCGACTCGGCCGGACCGCGCTGCCGCTTTGCCCGTCCGGCCGAGCCCTGATCTGGAAGGCCCCGGGCGGCCGGGTCCAGGGCGGCGCGGAACTTCTGACGCCGCGCTTCGCCGGCACGTTGGGCGCCTCGCCCTTCAGCGTCGCGGGGAGCCGGTTGAGCTTCGGCCTGGCCGGCCCGAACTTCACCGCCTCCGACCTCACGGTCGGCCTGGGCCTCAACCGCTTCGGCCTGAGCTCGCTCAGCGGCGACTTCGGGAAGAGCGGGATCGACGGCCGCTATTCCGGATTCTCCGGCAAGCTGGCCAACGTTCCCCTGCTGATGAGCCAGGGCAGCGGCACCTGGCGGCTTCGAGGCGGCGACTTGTCCGTGACGGGCGGGATTCGGGTCGCCGATGAAATGGACCCGCCCCGTTTCTACCCGCTCGTCGCCCGCGATTTCCGGCTGACCCTCGCCGACAACCGAATAAAGGCCGGCGGCTGGCTCGACGATCCTGAAACCGGCACCCGAATCGTCCGCGCCGACATCGGCCACGATCTCGCCACCGGCCGCGGGCGGGCCGAGCTCGACGTCCCCGGAATCCGCTTCGACAAGGATTACCAGCCGGAGCAGCTCACCCGGCTGACGACCGGAGTGGTCGCCCTCGTCAACGGAATCCTCAAAGGGGAAGGCGAGATCAGCTGGGATTCCACCGGCTCCCGCTCGAGCGGCACCTTCTCGACCGACGACATGGATTTCGCCGCCGCCTTCGGGCCGGTGGAGGGGCTTTCGACCAGCCTCCATTTCACCGACCTGCTCGGCCTCGCCACCGCGCCCGGCCAGGAGGCCAAGGTCGACCTCGTCCGCGCCGGCATCGACGTGCTCGACGGCCGGATCCGCTATCAGCTGCTGCCGGGCCTGCAGGTCAAGGTGGAGAGCGGCCGCTGGCCGTTCGCGGGCGGCACCCTCCTCCTCGACGAGACGGTCCTCGATTTCTCGAAGCCCTCGGCCAAGCGGCTGACCTTCCGGGTCGAAGGGCTAGACGCGGCGCTGTTCATTCAGAAGATGGAGTTCGCCAACATCACCGCTACAGGCACCTTCGACGGAATCATCCCGATGGTCTTCGACGAGCGCGGCGGGCGGATCGTCGGCGGTCATCTCGTCGCCCGGCCAGAAGGCGGAACCCTGTCCTACATCGGCGAGCTCACCGACAAGGAGCTCGGAGTCTACGGCAAGCTCGCCTTCGACGCGCTGAAGTCGATGCGCTATTCGAAGCTGACCATCGACCTCGACGGCTCGCTCGAGGGCGAGTTCGTCGCCGGGATCGAGCTCGACGGAATCGCCCGCGACACGGCGCTGACCGTCGCCCCCGCGGGCGGGATCAAGGGCATGGTGGCGAGCCGGGCCCTGACCCAGCTCGCCAAGATCCCGTTCGAGTTCAACATCAAGGTCCGCGGCCCCTTCAGGGCGCTGATCGGGACGATGCGCTCGCTCCACGATCCCACCTTGCTCATCCAGACGACTCTTCCGGACCTCGTCCGCGGCAAGCCGGACGAGCCTCCTCCCGTTCAGCCCCAGGAAAGCGAGATTGTGCGATGAAGCGGTCGATGTTGACGGCGATGCGTTGCGGTGCGACGCAAGGCGCGATGAGACGGATGAAGATCCTGATCGCCGCGCCGGTTGTTCTCGGCTCGGCCGGGTGCGTTCAGGTGAGCGCTCCGGAGAAGCCGATCGAGATCAATCTCAATATCAACATCAGGCAGGAGGTCGTCGTCCGTCTCCAGCAGGACGTACGCGATCTCATCAAAGAGAATCCGGGAGTGTTTTGACATGAGCCGCCGAATGAAACTGATCCTCGCCGCGGGCATCGGGCTTGGCGCCGTGCTGGGCACGACCACGGCTTTCGCGATGATGCAGGACGCCTCCGCGGAGCTTCGCGCCTCCGGCCAGGTCGGCGAGCAGGCCGACGGCTATCTCGGCCTCGTCGGCTCGGCCCCGGCCGGAGTCCGGGCCCAGGTCGACTCGGTCAACATCAAGCGCCGCGCCTATTACACCGATCTCGCCGCCAAGCGCGGCGCCAAGATCGAGGAGGTGGCGGCGACCACCGCCTGCGAGCTGTTCCGGACCAAGGTCGGCGCCGGCCAATATTACCGCCTCCCCGACGGAGTCTGGCGCCAGCGCGACGGCTCGACCCCGATCCCGCTGCCCAGCTATTGCGGTTAACGCGAGGGCCGGGCGTCCTTGAAGGACCTGCGCAGGTCCGGCCGGATAAGCGCGCGGATCGCGGGGCTCAGCAGCGCCTCCACTTCGTAGCTGCCGCCAGCATAGCCGTCCGGCGTCTGCTCGCCGGTCACGATCATGTGGAACGACTCGATCTTGCCGGCATGCTCAGAACCCGGCGCGATGGCGACCTCCTCCGGGTCCGGGCAGCGCATCGGGGGCGGCCGGCCGTCGCCTTGTTCGCGCCAGCGCTGCGCGCGCGCGACGTTCAGCCTCGCACACAATTCGGTCATCAGCTGAGTGATGCCCCGGCGGCGATCGGAAAACAGCTCGGACAGTTCGATCGCGCGCCGCCTCGCCCGGTCCCAGATGAGAGTTTCATAGGCGCTGTAGCCATGCGCCGAACCGTCTTGGTAGGTCGAGGCGCTGGAGCCGAGCGCTAGCAGGTCGGGCGTGTTCGCGCTGACCTCCCAGACCTGTTCGACCTGGTCCGGCCCGCTCCGCGGCCCGCGGCCCGCGGCGGCCGCGTCGCGTCGGGCTTCCGCGAGGCTCGCGAGGCCTTCCCTGCGCAGCCGAGCGGCGAGCGGGGGGATGGCGGCGGCCTGGGCTGGGTAGGAATAGAGAAAATGGAGTCGGGGCGAGGTTTCCGTTATTCGCGAAGGCCTTGTCGTTCGGCTTTGCGCCGTCGCTGGGGCGACTGGAGCGAGGAGGGCGAGGGCGGCAAGGACGAGCGGAAACCGCGGCATGTGCGCAAGCTAGCGAAGCCTTGCCGCGGGTACCAGCGCCGGATTTGCCGCACCGCACAAGAGTTGACTTGGCCGACCCCCCTTCCTAAAGGGGCGGCGCCTTGGCGGGGTTCGTTCGCCGGCATGTCCTCGCACCCTCGACAGCCCGCTCGCCAGCGCCGCTGCACATGGAAGAATGACATGGCGGAAGACGAGCCCCGGCAGGACCCGAAGCTTCCCCCGGACGCTCGGCTCGACTCGCTCGATGAGCGGTTGCGGGACGCGCAGGCGGCGGAAGCGGCGAGGATCGGCGGGACGCGCAGGCGCGAGCCGCAGACCGGCCAGCGCCAGGGGATGCGCATCCTCTCGGTGCTGATCGGAGCCCCGCTGGGATGCGCCCTGATCGGGTGGGTGATCGACCGCTTCGCGGGCACCCACGGTATCTGGGTGGCGATGCTGTTCCTCGGGTTCGGCGTCGCCATGTGGGAAGTTTGGAAGATTTCGCAGCAGAAGCCCGAGTAGCGGGCTCAAGGGACGTAAAGAGTGGCGGCCGAAAGCAAGATCGACCCGATGCACCAGTTCCAGATCAGCTCGCTCGCGGGCAATCTGGACGGGTCTCCGTTCGTCTTCACCAACAGCGCCTTGTGGATGCTCGTCGTCCTCGCACTGATCTGGATCTTCATGCTCGGCGGGATGAAGCGCGAGCTCGTGCCCGGCCGCTGGCAGGTGATGGTCGAGGGCGTCACCGGCTTCGTCAATTCGATGGTGACGACGAACATCGGTCCCGAGGGCCGCAAGTACATGCCCTGGGTGTTCACCGTGTTCATGTTCATCCTGTTCGCCAATCTGCTCGGCCTGATGCCGTTCGCCCTGGTCGGGGCCCAGCCGTTCACAGTCACCAGCCAGTTCACCGTCACCGGGATCATGGCGATCATCAGCTTCTCGATCGTCCTTATCGTCGGCTTCTGGAGGCACGGCTTCCACTTTTTCTCTTTGTTCATCCCGCACGGCACGCCCAAGGTGATGCTGCCGATGATCTTCCTCATCGAGCTGCTCTCCTTCATGGTCCGCCCGTTCAGCCTCGCGCTCCGGCTGTTCGTCGCGATGATCGCGGGCCACATCCTCGTCGAGGTGTTCGGAAGCTTCGTCGTCCAGGGCCTCAACGCCGGCGGCATCGGCCCGGCGATCAGCCTGCTGTCGTTCCTGTTCATCGTCGGGGTGATGGCGCTCGAGATCCTGGTCTGCGCGATCCAGGCCTATGTGTTCGCTTTGCTGACCTCGCTCTACATCAACGACGCGGTCAACCTTCACTAGCTTTCAAACCGCTTTTCCCAAGGAGATTGTCATGGATTTCGCTTCTGCCCAGGTCATCGGCGCGGGCCTCGCCGCCATCGGCGTCGGCGCCGCCGCGGTCGGAGTCGGCAACGTCTTCGGCTCGTTCCTCGAGAGCGCGATCCGCAACCCGGCCGCCGCCGACAGCCAGCAGGGCCGCCTGTTCATCGGCTTCGCCGCCGCCGAGCTGCTCGGCCTGATCGCCTTCGCCGTGGCGATGATCATCCTCTACGCCCGCTAAGGAGTTGGGACAGTCACTTGGGACAGTCACTGGTGACTGTCCCAAGTGACTGTCCCCATAAACGCCCATGCCCCAGATCAATCAGCTGGCCCTCGCCGCTTATTCGCAGTTCTTCTGGCTGCTGCTGGTGCTCGCCATCATCTATTTCGGCATCGGCCGGATGATGCTGCCGAAGATCCAGTCGACGGTCGAGGCGCGCGACCAGCGCATCGCCGGAGATCTCGCCGCGGCCCAGGCCGCCCGGACGGCCGCTGAGGAGACCGAGGCCGCCTATCGCGCCCGCATCGACTCCACCCGCGGCGAGGCTCTCAAGGTCGCTCAGGCGGCCAAGGTGTCGAGCGCCAGGGCCGGCGAGGAAAGGGTGAGGGCGGCGAACGAGGAGATCGGGGCGAAGCTGGAGGCCGCCGAGGCTCGAATCCGCTCCGCCACCGAGGCGACGCTGGGAGAGATCGAGGCCGTCGCCGCGGAGGCGGCGCGCGAGATGGTCGAGCGGCTGGCTGGACTTTCGGTCGGAAGCGACGAGGCCGCGCGCGCGGTCAGGAATGCGATGAGCCATGGCTGAGCAGAACCCCCAGGACGTCCACGTCCGCGAGGCGCCCGGCGGCGAAGCCGGTACCGTCGAGCATGTCGGGGCTCCAGAACATCATCCCCAGCCGACCAACTTCGGCGTGCTGGGAGCGCCGCAATGGATCGCCCTGGCGATGGTGGTGGTCTTCGCCATCCTGCTCTGGAAGCGGGTCCCGGCGCTGATCGGTAGGGCGCTGGATTCGAAGATCGCGGCGATCCGCGCCCAGCTCGACGAAGCCGCCCAGCTCCGCTCCGAGGCCGAGGCGATCAAGGCCGAATATGAAGCCAAGGCCGCCCAGGCCGATGCCGAGGCGGCGACCATGCTCGACCGCGCCCGCGCCGAAGCCGAGGGCATCGTCCGCCAGGCCGAGAGCGACGCCTCCGCCCTGGTCGAGCGCCGCGGCCGGATGGCCGAGGACAAGATCGCTGCCGCCGAGCGCGCCGCCCTAGACCAGGTCCGGGCGAAAGCCGCCGCCGCCGCCGCCGCCGCCGCCGAAACCCTGATCCGCGAGAAGCTCGACGCGGGCGCGGACAAGGCGCTGGTGGATCGGACGATCGAGGGCCTCGGCCGGGCCAACTAACCCGTCATCCCGGCGAAGGCCGGGACCTCGGGGAGGCCGCCGAGACTTCTTGTCCTGAGATCCCGGCTTCCGACGGGATGACGGACGGCCGGCGCCATCTCAGCCAAATCGCCGCCGCTATGCCGGTCGATTTTTTCAACGCAAAGACGCAAAGACGCAAAGAGCGCGGAGCGCTCCACCACCGCAACCGCTTGGGGCAGGCGCGGGCTGGCCGGGACAGGCAGGATTTTTGTCCGCTTCGTGGAATCTTCGCGTCTTTGCGTCTTTGCGTTCAAAAATGAGCTCGCACCGCGATCGAAGGCTATTCCTGGAAGCTCCGCGGCGCCCGCTTGCGCCACGCCGCCGCCAGCGCCGTCTCGAGCAGTTCCTCGCTCACCGCGTCCAGCCGCACCAAAGTGCTTCCGCCTCGCCCCCAGGCGCCTGCGGCAGGCTTGAACGCTTCCGGCGCGAGGGCGATCAAATCCTCCTGCTGCTCGGGCATCAGCGACGCCATGCCCCAGGCGTCGTCGGGCGCGCCCAGGGTCGCGAAGATCTTCCCGCCCACCCGGAAGTCGGCATGGCCCATGTGCGAACCTTCCTCCGCCCCGGGGAAGGCGAGGGCGATGCGTCGGAAATCGTCGGGCATAGGCATGGCTCACCTTAACATGTCGGGGATCGACATCTAGATCGGGTGAGTGACCGAGACGCCGCCCACCGACCGCTTCAACGAGGAGAAGAGCGCCTACACCGTCCGCGGGTCCGACCAGCCGGACCTGGAGGCGGGCGTCGCCGCCATCCGCAAGGTGGTGAAGAGCCTGCCGGTTCGTCCCGGCGTCTATCGGATGCTCGATGCCAAGGGCGACGTGCTCTATGTCGGCAAGGCGCGGATGCTCAAGAACCGGGTGACCCAATACACCCAGGTGGCGCGGCTGACCAAGCGGCTCCAGCGGATGGTGTCGCAGACCCGGTCGATGCAGATCGTCACCACCAGCACCGAGGCGGAGGCGCTTCTGCTCGAGGCGCAGCTGATCAAGCGCTACCGGCCCCCCTACAACGTGCTTCTGAGGGACGACAAAAGCTTCCCCTTCATCCTCCTTCGCGAGGACCATCCCTTCCCGCAGATCCGCAAGCATCGCGGCGCGCGGCGCCACAAGGGCCAATATTACGGGCCGTTCGCAAGCGCCGGATCGGTCACCCGAACCCTCAACGCGCTTCAGAAATTGTTCCTGCTGAGGAGCTGCACCGACACCTTCCTCGCAACCCGCAAGCGGCCCTGCCTGCTCTACCAGATCCGCCGCTGCTCGGCGCCTTGCGTCGGCCGGGTGACGCCCGAGGAATATGCCGAGCTGGTCCAGGATTCGAAGGACTTCCTCGCCGGCAAGTCGAGCCAGGTGCAGCAGAAGCTCGCCGCCGCGATGAACGAGGCCGCGGAGGCGATGGACTATGAGCTCGCCGCCGTCTTCCGCGACCGGCTGCGCTCGCTGACCTTCATCCAGGGCTCGCAGGCGATCTCCGCCGAGGGGCTGGGCGACGCCGACATCTTCGCTCTGGCCTGCAAGGGCGGGACGATGTGCGTCCAGGCCTTCTTCATCCGCGGCGGCAACAATTGGGGGCACAGGAGCTTCTTTCCCGCCCACACCAACGACGTTCCCGAAGCCGAGGTGCTGGCCAGCTTCCTGATGCAATTCTACGAGGAGGTGCCGCCGCCCCGGCAGGTGCTTCTCGACCGCGACGTGCCCGAGGCCGACCTCCTCTGCGAGGCCCTGTCCGAGCGTTCGGACCGCAAGGTGACGATCCGGGTCCCCAAGCGCGGCGACCATGTCCGCATGATCCGCCAGGCCTCGCGCAACGCCGAGGAGGAGCTGGACCGTCATCTCGCCGAGACCAGCACCCAGGCGAAGACGATGCGGGCGCTGACCGAGATGCTCGAGCTGGCCGAGCCGCCCGAGCGGATCGAAGTCTATGACAACAGCCACGTCATGGGGACCAACGCGGTCGGAGCGATGATCGTCGCCGGGCCGGAGGGCTTCCGCAAGAACGGCTATCGCAAGTTCAACATCAAGCGTCCCGAGACGGCGCCAGGCGACGATTTCGCGATGATGCGCGAGGTGCTCGGCCGCCGTTTCGCCCGGCTAGAGAAGGAAGATCCCGACCGAAGCCGCGGCGAATGGCCGGACCTGCTGCTGATCGACGGCGGCAAGGGGCAGCTCTCCGCCGTCCTCGAGACTCTGGAGTGCGCCGGGATCCACGACGTGCCCGTCGTCGGAGTCTCCAAGGGCCCGGACCGCAACGCCGGGCGCGAGACCCTCCACCTCGCCAACGGCCGCGACTTCCAGCTGCCGCCCAATAACCCGGTCCTCTTCTACATCCAGCGGCTTCGCGACGAAGCCCACCGCTTCGCCATCGGCGCCCATCGCGCCAAGCGCGCCAAGAGCATGACCGCGAGCCCGCTCGACGAGGTCCCCGGCATTGGTCCGAGCCGCAAGCGGGCCTTGCTCATGCATTTCGGAACGGCGAAGGCGGTGCGCGGGGCGGCCCTGGAGGATCTTGAGAAGGCGCCGGGCATTTCGAGGACGATGGCGCGGGGCATCTACGATTATTTCCACCCGGGAGGATGATCTTGCCGAATTGGTGGAAATGGCTGATTGCGCCCGGAAGCGAGCCGGAGCCGGGCCTCTCGGGGCCGGCCGCGCAGACCGCTCGAAGCTGGAGGGAGAGGCCTTCGGTCGATCCGGCTGACCTCCCAGGGCCAAGCGCGAAGGACGCTCTGATCTGGTGGCTGGCTCGGCAGGATCGCCGCGAGCTCCACCGCGTGGCCTTGAACTGGAACTGGGACACCTCGACTCGGCCGCTACGCTACATCGTCGATCGGCCCGACTGTGACAAGGGCACCGCGCTCACCATCTTCTTCTCGGGCGAGCCCGAGCAATATGCATCGCACAACCTCTCGGGCCCGTACCACCGGCCGGACTATCAACGTTATTTCCAAGAGCCGCTGAAACTCTCCGACGACGATTTCCTGTTCGAAGAGGGTCTTTGGCTCCTAAGGCGGATCAGCGAAAATTGGGCCCGGGGCTTTTACAGGAGCTTTGACTTCTATCCGGGCGAGAATGCCGTCTACTGGCTGGCAACTCGCCCCGTCGAGCATCGGCTTAAGCCGGCCGACCTGCCCTGGCCGGTTCCGGACGAACTTTGTGCCGCCGTGCCGCAAGGAGAAGTCCTCGACACCTGGGGCTATCACGAAGGCTTTCCGGTCGAGATTTGCGACGCGCTCGATCGGCGGCCGGACATCCATCCCTGAAGGCGACCGGCGATGCACCTCCTCACCCCGGCGATCATCTGCGCGGTCCGGCCGCATGGCGAGCATGGCGCGATCGTCCGGTCGCTCACTCCGGGCGACGGCCTCCGGGCCGGCTTCGTCCGAGGCGGGCGGTCGCGGCGCCTTCGCCCGGTCCTGCTTCCCGGCAACCTCGTCCAGGCCGAATATCGCGCCCGCACCGAGGACCAGCTCGCCCAGCTCAGCGTCGAGCTCACGTCGAGCCGGGCCCCGCTGCTGGGGGAAGCCCTGCCGGCGGCGGCGATCGAATGGACGACCGCGCTCGCCGCCACCGCGCTTCCCGAGGGCCAGCCCTACCCGCGCCTCTACGAGGCCCTGGACGGCCTCCTCGCCGCCGTCGAGGCCTCGCCGAGCGCTCGCGGCTGGGCGCCCTCGCTGGTCCGCTACGAGCTTTTCGTCCTCGCCGAGCTGGGCTTCGGGCTCGACCTTTCGGAATGCGCCGCCACCGGATCGAGGGAAGAGCTCGCCTTCGTCAGCCCCAGGAGCGGCCGGGCGGTCAGCGCGTCGGCGGCGGGCCAATATCGCGACCGGCTCTTCCCGCTGCCGCCGCTTCTGCTCGGTCCGGGCCCGGCCGACTGGCCGGACATAATCGCCGGGCTTCGGATCACCGGCCATTTCCTCGCCCGCGACGTGCTGATCGAGCGCCAGTCGGAGATCCTCGCCGCGCGCGAGCGGCTGCTCGACCGGCTCAAGCGGGCCGTGGGCTAGGGTTCTTCCACCGCTCCTCCAGCCATCTCCCGATCGCTCCGGCGATCCGCTCCGACGCACGGCCGTCGCCGAACGGAAAGGCGGGGCGGGCCATTCGGGCATATCGCTCCGGGTCCGCGATCAGGCTCGCAACCGCGGCGAAGATCCGGTCCGGGTCTGTGCCGACCAGCTCCAGATTGCCGGTGGCGAGAGCTTCGGGCCGTTCGGTAACGTCGCGCAGCACAAGCACCGGCCGGCCTAGCGCGGGCGCCTCTTCCTGAACGCCGCCGCTGTCGGTGAGGATCAGCCAGCTCGAATCCATCAGTCGAACCATCGCCTCATAGCCTTGCGGTTCCAGCAGCTCGACGTGGTCGACCCCGGCCAGCGCCGCCTCGATCATCCCGCGCGCCACCGGATTGGGGTGGAGCGGCGCTGCGACTCGGATCGGCAATTCGCTCACCATCCGCCCGATCGCCTGGCAGACGGCCCGCGCCGGCCCGCCCTGATTCTCGCGCCGGTGGCAGGTGATGAGGATCCGGCGGCGCCCGTCGGCCGGCGCCGCCGGAGGTGCCGGGGCCAGGCGCGCCCGGGTTTCGAGAAGGGCGTCGATGCCGCTGTTGCCCGTAACCAGGATCCGGCCCTTCACCCGCGGCTCCCGGCGTAAATTCTCCGCCGCCGACTCGGTAGGGGCGAACAGCAGCTCCGAAAGCGCGTCTATGGCGACCCGGTGGCCTTCCTCCGGCCATGGCTGGTCGAGGTCGAACGAGCGCAGCCCCGCCTCGACATGGGCGAGGGGAATCGCGCAGTCGCGGGCGGCCAGAGCGCCGGCGGCGGCGCTGGTCGTGTCGCCATGGACGAGAACGAGATCGACTCGTCGGCGCCGGAAGCACCCGCAAAGGCGGGCGCGCAGCGCCGCCCGCAGGCTGCCGACGTCGCGGTCGCGCGGATCGAAGCGGAGCTCGCGGAGCCTGCCCTCCGGCAGGTCGAAATGGCCGGCGAGGCTGGAATGCTGGCCGGTCAGGAGGACCTGGTGCTCCACTCCGGGCAGGCGCTCCAGCGCCCGGGCGACCGGCGCCATCTTGATGGCCTCGGGACGAGTGCCGACCACCGAGACTAGGAAGGGGAGGGGCATGGCCCCAGGCTAGCCGGGCGCCGAACCTATCCAAAAAGCCCATCGGCGGGATTGAAATGCCGAGTTTCGTCATTCCGGCGAAAGCCGGAATCGATGAACACGGATCGTGGGAATTCGGCTTGATCCGTGTTCATGGGTCCCGGATCAAGTCCGGGATGACGCCAGGCTTGCGCCGTCCGAGCCGGTCCTCGTCCCCGGTGCCGGTCGGATTTTTCAACGCAAAGACGCAAGGACGCAAAGACGCAAAGAGCGCGGAGCGCTCCACCAACGCAGCGGCTGGCGGCACAGACTTCTTCGTCGGTTATGCGGGGTGTTTGTCCGCTTCGCGGAATCTTTGCGTCTTTGCGTCTTTGGGTTCCAAAATGAGCTCGCACGGATCGACCGGAAAATCGCTCGATGCCGAGGCCTTTCTGCCTCAGGAGCGATCTCAGCCGGCGCTCGGCACTCCGAGCTCGGCGGCGGCGCTCTTCAGCCGGCCGGTCACCGCGGTATCGCCGGCGAAAGCGGCGAGGCCGGAGCGGAGCGCCGCCTGCGCCGCCTTCGAATCCCCAAGCGCCATTCGCGAGCGCATCAGCCGGATCCAGCCCTCCTCGTCCTTGGGATTGGCCTTCAGCCGGCCCTCGAGCCGGGCGACCATCTGCTCGACCAGCGCCGCCTGCTGGCCGGGCGGGAGGGACGAGGCCGAGGCGAGCTGCTCGGGGGTCGGGCCCGGAATACCGGCGGTGGCCGTGCCGGTGCTCCCGGCCGCCGGCATCCGGCCGGCGAGGTCGATCCGGTTCTTCGCCGCCGTCTGCTCGATCGTCCGCCGAAGGTCGGCCTCCCAGGGCGCCCCGGGCGGCGTGTCCTTGAGGAAGGCGAGCCAATCCTCGACGGCGCCCTTGTGATCGCCGGCGAGATCCTTCTGGACGGCGAGGAAGTAGCGCGCCCTCGGATCGCTCGGATCGAGCCCGATCGCCTTGCGGAAGGCGGTTGCCGCCTCCGGCACGGGCGCGGCGCTCGACACCTGCAGGGCTTCGCCGAGCGACGACCAGTTCTCGGCATTGTCCGGCTCGATCGCGGCCGCCTTGCGATAGGCGGCTGCGGCTTCCTCGGCATTGCCGGCCTGGGCATAGGCCCAGCCGACGACCCGCCAGTCCTTGGCCGCCGGGCTGCCGGGGCCGTCCTTGCCCGTGCCGACGCTCCGCGAGATGGCCACCCCGGCCGAAACCAGGGCGATCAGGGCGGCGAGGATGAGGATGATCGTCGAGGCCGACGGCAGCCGGGAAGCGCTCTGGGGGGTGCTGGTCATGGGCTTGCTATCCTCGCGCCGATTTGGTCAACGTCAAGGGCTGCCGTGCTTCGGCGGCTGAGGGGTGGGAATCATGGGTCCGGACCCTAAAGTGTCGGCGTCCTTCCGAATCGCGATCGTCGGCTCGGGCCCCGCCGGCCTCAGCGCCGCCGCCCGGGCCGCGCAGCTCGGCCTCAGCCACGTCCTGATCGAGAAAGCGGACCACCTCTCCGACACGATCTACAAATATCAGAAGGGCAAGCACGTCATGGCCACTCCGAGCCAGCTCGTGCTTCGCTCGGACATGGATTTCGAGGCCGGCAAGCGCGAGGCGGTGCTCGGCACCTGGGACCGGATGGCGGCCGAGCACAGGATCAACGTCATGCTCGGGGCCGAAGTGAAGTCGATCGCCGGCGAGCAGGGCCGATTCACCCTCGCCATGGCGGGCGGCGAGACGATCGAGGCGGAGAACGTCGTGCTCGCCATCGGCACCCAGGGCAATCCGAACCGGGTCCGCTCGACGGTCGCGGAGGGAGCGGTCGTCCAGTACCAGCTCGACGATCCCGGCGTATATGTCGACGAGCATATCGTGGTGATCGGCGCCGGCGACGCCGGAATCGAGAATGCGCTCGGCCTCGCCGCGGACCCGGAGCAGCGCAACGCCGTCACCATCGTCAACCGCTCGGCCGAATTCGCCACCGCCAAGGACGCCAACGTCAAGGCCCTGCTCGCCGCCGAGGCGGAGGGGCGGATAACGGTGCTTCGCGACACCACCGCCTCGGCGATCGAGCCGGGCTGGATCACCTTCGACACGCGCGACGGCGAGCTGAAGATGCGGTGCGACCGGGTCATCGCCCGGATGGGCTCGGCGCCGCCGCGCGCCTTCGTCGAGGCCTGCGGCGTCGAATTCACAAGCGCCGACCGGCTCGCTTATCCCAAGCTGTCGCCGACCTTCGAATCCACCGTCCCGGGGATTTTCGTGATCGGCGCCCTCGCCGGCTACCCGCTGATCAAGCATTGCATGAACCAGGGCTATGACGTCGTCGAGTTCATCAACGGCAACCTCACCCTCAAGCCGGCCGACGAGCCGATCCTCCAGGCCAAGTTCCGTGGCTTGCCGGTGCCGCGCTCGGTCGACGCCTGGCTCGAGTTCCTTCGCTGCAACGTCACCATCCTCAACGACATGTCGCCCTTGCAGATGCGCGAATTCATGCTCGACAGCGAGGTCCGCCACTACCGCGCCGGCGAGACGGTGTTCGAGCGCGGCGCCGCCGGCTCGTCCCTGTTCGGGATCGCGAGCGGGTCGGTGCTGGTCGAGGTCAGCCAGGCGGACCCGTCGATCACCGTGCCGATCGGCACCGGCTCGATCTTCGGCGAGGTCGGCCTGATCTCGGGCCGCCGCCGCGGCGCCACCGTCCGCGCCGCCGAGGATTCGATCCTGGTCGAGGTGCCGCGGATGGCGGCGCTGAGGCTGATGTCGGCGGTCCCGGCGGCGCGGCGGGCGATCACCCGGATCTCGATCGAGCGCCAGCTGCTCCAGATGTTCGGCTCCGGCCTCACGCCCGACGATCTGGTCGAAGTGCTCGAGACGGCGGAGGTGAGGAGCGTCAAGGCCGGCGAGGCGATCATCACGGAGGCCGAGGAAGGCCGCGACATCTTCGTCATCCGCCAGGGCTCGATGGTGGTCGAGAAGTCGATCGGGGGGAGGCCGATCTTCCTCTCCTACCTCCCGGCCGGATCCTACGTCGGAGAGATGGCCCTGCTCGCGAGCGGCCGCCGGACCGCAACGGTCCGGGCCGCGATCAAATCGGAAGTCATCCGGATCGACGGCGCCGCCTTCCGCCGCCTGCTCGACCGCAAGCCGGACCTGCTGGCCCGGGCGCGCGGCGACATGGCGGCCCGCCAGCGGCTCAACGACTTCATCGAGGCCAAGAAGGACGGCTTCGGCGGAGTCGTCGACATGTATTCGTCGGTGGCGAGCTTCCTCGTCGAGAACGGCATTGGCGAAGCGACCGACGTCCTCCTGATCGACGAGAATCTGTGCGTCGGCTGCGACAATTGCGAGCGCGCCTGCGCCGACAGCCACGAAGGCCTGTCCCGCCTCGACCGCGAGGCCGGCAAGACCTACGCTCATCTCCATGTGCCGACCTCGTGCCGGCATTGCGAGCATCCCCATTGCATGGCCGATTGCCCGCCCAACGCCATCCACCGCGGCCCGGACGGCGAGGTCTATATCGACGAGACCTGCGTCGGCTGCGGCAATTGCCAGAGGAACTGCCCCTACGGCGTGATCCGGATGGAGAAGGTGCCGCCGAAGAAGCCGCCTCTCCTCGCCTGGCTGCTCGCGGGCCTCGGTCCCGGTCCGGGCGAGCCTTCCAAGAAATGGATCGACAAGCGCGTCTCGCCGGAGACTCCGAAGAAGGCGGTGAAGTGCGACATGTGCGCCGGCATTTCGGGAGGCCCCGCCTGCGTCCGCGCCTGTCCCACCGGAGCGGCGATAAGGGTAGCTCCGGAGCAATTCCTCACCGTCGCCCGGCTGGAGCGCGAGGGATGACGACAGGCCTGCGCCCTCCGAGCCGGTTCGCCTCGTCGGTGCCGGTCGAATCTTGCAACGCAACGACGCAACGACGCAACGAGCGCGGAGCGCTCCACCACGGCAGCGGCTGGCGGCAGACACGGCATCCTCGGATGGACGCGGCTTTTGTCCGCTCCGCGGCATCGTTGTGTCGTTGCGTCGTTGCGTTGAAAAATGAGTTCGCACCGACCGATCGGAAAGACGCTCGATGCCGAGAGGCCTTGTTTCCACCCCCCGGGGCCCCAGCCTTCGCTGGGGCGGCGTAGATGGCTTCAATCCCCCGCACCGATCTCGGCGCCAGCCACGAGGGCTTCCTTCGCCACCGCAACTTCCTGTGGCTGAAGGTCGGGCTGGCCCTCTCGCTGCTCGCCCTGCTCGGCTACGCCCTGATCGACGTCCAGCCTCGGCCCAACGGCGGCAGCGGCTACGGCTACACGCTGGGGACGGTCGGCGTCCTGCTCATCCTCTGGCTGACGATGCTCGGCCTGAGGAAGCGGGCGATGACCCGCGGCCGCTGGTCGCTCAAGGCCTGGACCAGCGCCCACGTCTATCTCGGACTGTCGCTGGTGGTCGTCGCGACCCTGCACACCGGCTTCCAGTTCGGCTGGAACGTCCATACCCTCGCTTTCGCCCTGATGATGCTGGTCGTCCTCTCCGGAATCTACGGGATCGCCGTCTACGCGACGCTTCCTCCGGCGCTCGGCGCGAGCCGCTCGGAGATGACCCGGCCGCAGATGATCGACGCGGTGATGAAGCTCGACCGCCAGCTCGAGGCAGCGGCCCAGCCGCTCGGCCATGAGGATACGGCGATCGTCCAGCTTTCGCTCGGCGACGATGCGTTCGGCGGCGGCCTCTACCGGCGCCTGTCCGGCCGCTACCCGCGCTGCCGCACCGCCCGGGCGCTCGCGGAGACGCGCCGCCGTCTTGCTCTAGCGACGGGCGAGCAGGCGCAGGCCCTGGTGAACGTCGCCGCCTTGCTCGAGCGCAAGGCGGCGGCTCTGGCGCGGATCCGGGGCCATTTGCGGATCAAGGCCAGGCTGGAGGTCTGGCTCTACGTCCACATCCCGGTGACCTTCGCTCTCATCGCCGCGCTCGCCGCCCATATCGTCAGCGTCTTCTTCTACTGGTAGCGGCCCGTGAGCTTCCTCCTCCGAGCCGTCTCGCACAGTGCCGAAGGGCGCGAGATCGTCCGCACGCGCCGGATCGAGGCCGACCGGCTGACCGTCGGCCGCGACCCGGCCTGCGACGTCCATCTCACCGACCTCGCCGTGGCGCTGCGCCACGCCGCGCTCGAGCTCGCCGCCGGCCGTCTCGCCCTCACCGTGGAGCCGGGCCTGTCGGTCGAGCTCAACGGGCGCAAGTCCTCGGGGGGGACGATCGAGCTCGCCACCGGCGGCGACATCGTCATCGCCAGCCATGCCCTCCGGATCATGCCGACTCCGGCCGGATCGGACGAGATCGCCGTCGCGGTCGAGCGCACCGGCGAAGGCGAGGTCAAGCTCGACAAGAGCGCCGAGCGGCTGTTCACGCTCGCGCCGATGCTTCCCGGCAAGCGCCTGCTCGCCTGGCTGCTCGCCCTCCTCGTGCTCGCCGTCGGCCTCGCCTGGCCGATCAAGGCTTATTACGACCGCCGCGAGCGCGCCGAAACCTACGCCCGTTTCCACGCCGACGAGATCTGGTCGTCGGGCAGCCTCTCCCAGGCCCATGCCGGGCTGAAGAGCAATTGCACCGCCTGCCACGTCAAGCCGTTCGAGGCGGTCCGCGACCGAGCCTGCAAGACCTGCCACACCTCCGTCCACGACCATGCGAACCCCTATCGCCTCGCCCGGGCGCGGCCGGACTTGGGCCGCTGGCGCCGGATCGAGCTCGCCTTCAAGGAGCGGTTCAACCTCCCGCCGGGCCGCTGCGTCGAATGCCATACCGAGCACGAGGGACGGCAGCAGATGCCGGTCACCGCCCAGCGCTTCTGCGCCGATTGCCATTCGGACCTGAAGAAGAAGCTCCCGGACACTCCGCTGCCCGACGCCGGCGATTTCGGCCGCTCGCACCCGGAATTCGGCCCGGTCCTGATCGCCGGCTGGAACGGCGAGCGCCCCCGGCTCCAGCGCATTTCGCTGGCCCGCGCGCCGAGGGAGGACAGCGGCCTCAAATTTCCCCACGCCATGCACCTGTCGCGAAGCAACGGAGTCGCCCAGATGGCCCGGCGGCTGAGCGGCGCCTACGGCTTCGGCCAGGCGCTCGAGTGCAGGGACTGCCACGATCCGTCTCCCGACGGCGCCCGGTTCCAGCCGGTCGACATGGAGCAGGATTGCGCCATGTGCCACGACCTCGCCTTCGACCGAAGCGGCGGCACCCTCAGAACTCTTCGCCACGGCGAGCCGGCCCAGGTCGTCGCCGACCTGCGGGACTTCTACCGCGGCCGCGGCGCTCCGCTCCCGTCGGTGCTCGCCCCCGCCGCTCGGCGCCGGCCCGGCGACGCGCCGGACCTCCGCAACCGGATCCAGTTCGCCCGCGGCCCCGGAAGCGCCGAGCGCGCGATCCGAAGCGTCTTCTCTCCCGGCGGCGCATGCTACGATTGCCACCAGGTCGACGCCCCGCCGGCCGGTTCGCTCAACTTCCGGATCCGGCCGGTCGCCTTCCCGGTCCGCTACCTCCACAAGGGCTGGTTCGATCACCGCGCCCACTCCACCCAGAGCTGCTCGAGCTGCCACGGCGCCGAGCGCTCCAATGCCGCCTCGGACCTGCTGATCCCGGACCTCGCCGGCTGCCGGACGTGCCATGGCGGGGAGGGCAGCTCGAAAGCGGTGCCATCCTCCTGCGCGATGTGCCATGATTACCATATGGACGCGGGGGCGCCGTCGATGACGATCCGCCGGAAGGTGAGGGGCAAGAAGCGCGATCTGGCGGTCGCCGAGGCTCGGCGCTGATGCTGATCGCCCAGATCACCGACCTCCATCTCGGCTTCGAGCCCGGCAATCCGGACGAGCTCAACCGCCGCCGGCTCGACGCCGTGCTTCGCACCCTCTCCGAGATGGAGCCCGGGCCGGACCTGCTGCTCGCCACCGGCGACCTCGCCGACGCCGGGGACGACGCGGAATCCTACGCAACTCTCAACTTCTGCCTAAGTAAACTGGCGATTCCGGTGTACTTCGCTCTCGGCAACCATGACGGAAGGGACGCGTTCCGAGGCACGTTTCCAAACATTCCGATGCCCGACGGCTTCCTCCAATATGCGATCGAGGACCGGGACCTGCGAATCCTCGTCCTCGACACGCTCGAGGAAGGCCGCCACGGCGGCGCCTTCTGCGAGACCCGCGCCGACTGGCTCCGAGCCCGACTCGCCGAGGCGCCGGACCGCCCGACCCTCATCGTCCTCCACCACCCACCGATCGAGAGCGGCCTGAGCTGGATGACCGAGAATCCCGAGGCGGCCTGGGTCAAAAGGCTGGAGGCGATCGTCGCCGCCCAATCCAACATCGTCGCCCTGATCGCCGGCCACCTCCACCGCCCGGTGGTGTGCCAGTGGGCCGGCACCACCCTCGCAATCTGCCCGTCGACCGCGCCCCAGGTCGCGCTCGACTTCAAGCCGATCGATCCGGACCGCCCCGACGACCGCCCGATGATCGTCGCCGACCCCCCCTGGTTCGCAATCCACCATTGGGACGGCCGGCGGCTCGCCACCCATTTCGACACCGCCTGCGAGCATGACGTGCTCGCCCGCTACGGGCCGGGCCTACAGCCTTTGGTCCGCCTGCTGGCGGCGGAGAAGGCGGGAACGGATACGACATGAAGCGGTGGGCAGGCACCGCGTTCGGTTTGCTGCTCGCGGCCTGCTCGCCGGATTCGGGAAGCCGCGCCGCCGAGGCTCCGGCGGCCTCCGACTCTCTCTACGCCTGGACCCGCCTCACTGCCGCCGCGGCCTATCCCGGGCGCTACAATTTCCCGGTCCATGTCCTTCCGGACGGCCGTTTCGCCGCGCTTCATCCGGACGGAGTCTGGCTTTCCGCGGACGGCGCGACCTGGTCGAAATCGGCGCCCGCACCCGCCGGAATGAACACGCCCAATCTGGCCTACGTTCAGCATGAGGGGGCGAGCTGGGCGCTCGGCGCGATCGAGGGGGATTACCGCGGGTTCAAGATCGACCCGCTTATCCGGCGCACCACGGACTATCGCCGCTGGGAAGAAGTCGGCCGCTCGGCGAGCCTGCCGCCGGTCATCCTCTACGCCGCGGCCAGCTTCCGGGGGTCGATGTGGATCCTGGGGGGCCAGGATTCGGCGGGCGCCAGGGCCGAGGTCTGGCGCTCGAGCGACGGTCTCGCCTGGGAGCGGATGCGACGCCCGCCCTGGCCCCGGCGGGCGGCGGCCAAGGCGGTTGTGTTTCGGGACCGGCTGTTCCTCATCGGCGGCGGCGAGATCGACGGCCCTCCGCTGAACGACGTCTGGTCGACCGCCGACGGAGTCGAATGGCGTCGGGAAAGCGCCCGAATCGCGGAAGGCGCCCCGACCGGATACACGCCGGTCACCTTCGACGACCGGCTCTGGCTGGTCGGCGCCAACCGGTCGCGCGCCTTCACCAGCGAGATGCTGGTTTCCGACGACGGCCGAAGCTGGCGCCCCGTCGCGGCCCCCTGGTCGCCGCGAGGCGCGGTGGCCGCGTGGACGAAGGACGGCGCGCTCTACATCACCGGCGGCAAATATTCGGTCGAACGCGACGGGCGGCAGGTTTTCATCTACAGCAACGACGTCTGGAGGATGCGGCGGCGGTAGCGAACGTCGGGGCGGGGGGGCGAAATCACCTGCGCGCGAAAAACAGTGACAGTATACATTTATCGTCTGCCCCCGAGCTCCCCGGCAGGCCGCTAAATATATACTGTCACTGTTTATCCCGTCACGGCCATGGCGGTGCATCACCGCGGCCGCATTCGGCAGGTTGCGTCTTTCAAGCGAAAAAAGAGGGTGTTCGCCTTGTAGCCCGTATATCCCCCTTGGTACCAACTGAGGATATCGCACCTGTCCCCGGCACCCAGGCCGACGGAAAACTCGTGCTTGTATGAGTAGACCCTCTTGTTTTTCTTGTTGAAGCCCTCCGCCTGCATCGACAGGTTCAATATATTTCCGTTCCACCCGGCATAGGCTGTCCTGCTTTCACGCGTGACTCCCAGTCCGGGAGCAGGCCGGAACCGGTTGTCGGGATCAGAGGTCAGGTCGATCAGGCTTCCAACGACGAAGACGACGCCTTCGGGCCGGTCGGCCGAATCGTACCACAATACCTTGTTCCCCAGGGTGACAAGCTTCTGTCTTGTCGGGTCGCACCTGAAAGAACTCTCATAACTTGGATCTATGGTCGTACACATCCGCCCTTGAAACTCGATCACGACCTGTCTCTGCTGCGCAGGAGAGGCAGGAGCGGCGGCGGATAAGATCGCGGCAAGCCCGGAAAGCCCTTTGAATATGCTCATTGCTCACTTCCCTCCGGGCATACCATGCGGTCGTTAAACCAGACACATGCCTCCTCGACGGGGCGCGCCTCGGGAGCCTCAGCCGGTGGGGCGCCGTTCACCCGACGCCGGCCGCGCAGTGAGGAACGGTCGCCATATTCCTCTCGGCCCCGGCTCGCACCGGAACCCGGCCCGGGAAGAGCTTGGTCATTATCGGCCCGGGCAGCCGGGGCCCCGGCAGAGAGAGCCGCGCTGCGCATCTCGCGCAGGGACTCGAGGCGCTTATTGTACCGCTTGATCTTGCAATAGGCATCGCCGCCGCAGCCGATCATAATATTATTCGTGTACCAGTTCGCTCGCTCCAGTCCGAAATCGACCCGCTGGTTGCTCGGTAAGGCACGGTAGATTGCGCGCTCGACATTGCTTACCTCCGCGTCGAGAGCGCTCGCCCGGCGCTTCGCCTCATCCTCGTCCAGGGAATAGGTGGCTCGCTCCGACTGGACGTTTGGCACACTGCCGCGTTCTCGAAGCTCCCTTTGCACGACGAAGCCCTTGGTTCCGTCATTCCTAGTGACGACCTCCCAAGTTCGTCCGTCCGGTCCCTTTACGTGTCCGTGCGCGGTGACCTCTTCAAAATATGCAAGCTCGCCGAGCTTGGCGGTCAGTGTGGTCGGCCCGGCGTGGATCGGAACGTTCCACCGGAGGCCGGGCGAGCCGGGAGCGATCATCGGGCGTGGGCTGTCGTAGCGGACGAAGGAATGGGCCAACCCATATTCGGCGGCGGTCATCCGGCTGCTCGGGATCGAATTTAACGAAATGGGATCCGCCAATGCCTGGTCGATTAACTCGCCGAGGGGCAAATGGGTGGGCGCGGGAACCGGCGGAGGCTTATCCTCGAAGAAGATGACGAAAATCCCCACGATGAGCGCCAGGCCGGCCAAGCCGCCTCCCGTTCCGGAAGAAGAGCCGCCTCCCGAGAAGCCGCCCCCGCCCCCGCCGCCATAGCCGCCGCTCGAGCGTCGCCTTTCGGCCGGCCTATCTGCGGCCTCGACGGGCTGCTCCTTCCTTTGGGGGAGGCCATGAGAGCTAGGATGCGCCCTTTCACCGCAATTATAGGCCATCGCCGAGAAATCGGTACAACCGGCACAGCGTGGCCGGTCGTTGATGACGGAGACGGTTCGACAGCCGCAACTCCAATCTCGAATCAGTGCGGACGTCCCACACTTGCGGCATTCGCAAAATCGAGTCTCGCGATTTAGCTCGTCGGCCATCAAGAAAACCTTAGAAGATCAGGTGCGGTTGGCAGCCAAGGGAACGGCCAGGTGCACAACTATCACATGGTGAACTTGGCTCGATTAGTTTTCAAGCAGTACACAATAACAGGAGCCAAGCTATAGGCGAGCCCTAGTTGCATGCGGCTCAACCGGGGGAGAAGACCTCCGGGCAGCCTTGTTGAAAGTCGCAACTTCGCATGTCGGCTAGGTACCCCCGTTCGGCATCAACGAAGGCGGACCGCCGCGCATCGCGTAAAAGTACGCCTTGCGGCTGTCAGCTTCATTCGCATCTTGATCGACATGGGAAAGCACTGAATGGGACGACAGCGACGGTTTACATTCAGTCTCATGGTTCCGTGGCGGCGGCCATCCTCTTCGTGCCCTTCGCCCCCCTTGCGGGAACCCATCTCAGCGGTCAGCCGCGAGACGATGGAAGTCCCGGCATGGGCAGGTTGAGCAGCGGCTCTTCGGCGCCGCTCAATTCTACCCCACCCAATCCTCCATCCCGCCCGCGTCGCTCACCTTGTACGGAAGCCCCCGCCGGTTCAGGAACAGCCGCTCCATCTCCACCCGGGTGAACGGCCTCGACCCGAGCCGCCCGAACACCGCGATCTGGCCGCCCGTCTCGTCTACCGCCCGGTCGCGGTCCAGGCCCTTGGAGAGAGCCAGCGCCGGGCGCGGAGTCTTCGCCCAGGCGATTAGGTCGGGCATCGGGGCGGGGGAGAAGCCGTAGAAATTGGGCTGGGTGTCGGGGGCGGTGAGCTGGAGGACCTTGAGGCCGGCCCGGCCGTCGGCGACGTAGGCGAAGAGGCTTGCGTTGGTCGAGGCGACGATGACGTCCTCGGCGTCGGTCATCTTGCCGCCGAAGGTCGTGCGCTGGTGGATTTTCGGCGCTTCGGGACGGGTGACATCGACGATGACGAGGCCGTCCTTCTTCGCGGCGACATAAGCGTAGGTGCGGGCGACGTAGACCCGGCGGGCGTCGGCGAGCGGGACGGTGCCCGACGGGACGAGGCGGGGCGAATCCATCCGGGTGACGTCGAGAAGCTTCAGACCGTCGGCGTCGGTCACCCAGAGGTAGCGGAACTGGAGCGCCGAGGCTCGGGCGTCGCTCAGGGGGATGGTGGCGGCGTGGCGCGGGTGGAGCGGATCGTTCAGGTCGACGACGACGAGGCCGGCGGTGGCAGCGATGTAGGCGTAATGGCCGCCGAGCGTGACGTGGCGGGCCCCGGCCAGGACCCCGCCCTCGTTCCAGGTCAGGGCGCGCTTGAGGAAATTGTTGCGCGGCTCGCGGTCGGCGAGGGTCTCGACGTCGACCAGGATCAGGCCCTCCTCCGCGTCGGTGACGATTGCGTAGCGGTAGAGCGGGTGGAAGGCCTGCTCGAGATTCTCGGGATGGTCGCGCCGGATCGCCTCGTTGCGGCCGACGCTGATCGGCTGGTTGGTCGGTAGCGCGAGACAGGTGGCGTTGCGGCTGGCCACCCTCGTGTCCTGGCCGAGCGGGGAGAAAGGCGCGGTGACGATCCGCTCCGACACGCCCTTGTTGGCGACGCTGGCGATGTCGTAGACCCGGAAGCCGCCCCTGCCTTCGGCGACGAACATATATTCGCCGCGCTGCTGGAGGCAGCCGACCGTCCCGCCGGTGTCCTGGACGATGTTTGCGAACTGCTCGCGCGAGCCCTTGCCCGAGCGGGTCCAGCCGACCAGCTCGCGCTTGTTGCTATCGACGTGGAGGCGCCAGAAATCCGGGTAGGCGAAGCGCTGCAGATAGGAGCCGATCACCGCCTGGGGCTCGTCCCATTCGGTGACCCGGGTCGCCTGGAAGCCGCCGTCGAGGCCGACATAGGCGTGCAGGCCGACGAAGTTGACGAAGTTGGTGCCCTGCAGGAGCAGCTGCGCCATGATCGCATTGTTGTCGTCCTGCTTCGACAGATGGCAATCCGTGCACATCTTCGTCTCGGTCCTGCGCACCGTGTGCGGGAAGTGCGGAGCGAAGGCCTGGGACGAGAATCCTGCGGCGCTGATAGGCGGCTGCTGCACGTAGATCCGCTCGCGATTGATGTTGGTCGAGCTCAGCACGAGCGCCGAAGTCGACCGGACCGGCGCGATGATGTTGCCCTTGGTCGTCTGATGGCGGCCCAGCTGGAACATGTCGTCGCGCGCCACCTGCGGATTGTAGGTGGCGAAGTTGCGGGTCTCGACGCCCTCGTATTTCTGGCTGCGGGTCTTCCAGTTCGCCTCGATCGGCAAATGGCAGCCGGCGCAGCTCGTCGTCCAGCTGAGGTGACAGGTGAAGCAGGCCATCTCCTCCGGCTTGTGGGCCAGCTCGTCGGGCGGGACTCCCGAGCCGAAGCTGTAGCGCCCGCTGTCGGCCCCCGCCTTCGACATCAGCTTCGCCCGAGCCGCCTTGAGGTTGAAGCGGGGACTGGCGGGATCGAGCGTGTCCTTGACGAGCGACACCTCCCATTCCAGCTCCGGATCGACGATCGAGCGCTGGACCAGTACCCGCCGCCCGTCGTCGCCGGCCATCCACTCGAAGCGGCGCCGCCCGTCCTCGTTGCGGAGCAAGGCGAGGTTGGTGCCCTTGGGCGGAGCGGCGGGACCCGAGGTCAGCAGCCTGGGATATTCGGTGGCGGTCCCGTGGCAGTCCTTGCAGCCGATCTCAATGGCGTTGGCCACTTCTCCGTAGATGTAACCGTTGCCGTGATTGTCCTGGGCGAAATGGCAATCGGCGCATTGCATGCCCTTCTCGGCGTGGATGTCCATCAGGTGGACGGCCTTGCCCTTCTGCTCGCCGGGCGGCACGAACTCGGCCGAGCCCGATTTCCTGAACTTCTCCGGATCGTCGGGCGGCACGACATTACCCTCGGAATCGAGCAGATTGCCGGCGCGGTCGCGCTTGTAGACGGCTCGGAAGTTCCAGCCATGGCCGTGATAGTCGGCGAACTGGGTGTGCTTCGCCTGGGGGTTCACCCGGTCGTAGACGTTGCGGAGGAAGTCGACATCGCCCCACAGCCCGCGCGGCGAGGCGCCTTCCGGATTGCGGTCGAGCACTTCGTGGACCTGCGCCGCCGAGGGATAGCGCTGGCTGCGCAGGGACTTCTCCTCGGCCGGGTCCGCCGCCGCCAGCCGATTCTCCGGTCCAGGCCACATCAGGTCGGCGTCGGCTTCATAATCCCACATCGTGTAGCCGAGGTAGGAGTTCAGGAAGACGTTGGGCTGGTGCATGTGGCAGTTCATGCACTGTGCGGTCGGGATGGCCCGGGTGAAGGCGTGGCGGACGGGGTGGCCCTTCTCCTTCAACGCCGCGTGGACCGGGTCGGCGGGGGCATGGGCGGCTTCGGTCTTGTCCTTGATCGTCGGATCGACCGTCGCCGTCTGGCCGTCGCGGCCGAACTGCGCCCAGGTGAGGCTGTGCCTCGGCTCGCGATCGTTGGCGTAGACGACGTGGCATCCGGCGCAGCCGGAATGGCGGTAGTCGCCGGGCTGGTCGTTGGTTCCCATGAACCACATGAACGGGTCGTTGAGGCGCGTCTTGTGGATGTTGAGCACCGGGATGGCGACCCTGAGCCCGGTGCCGGGCCCGCGGTTCGACTGGCGGATGTCGGGGCGGCCGCTCTCCTCGAGCCGCTGGATCGAGCCCGAGGGGGAGGGCAGGCCAATCTCGGGGAATTGGGTGCCGATCGTCCGTCCCCCGCGCTCGAACACCCGGAAGACGTCGCCGGGCGGGATGACGTGCCAGGTCGGCAGCGGATAGAGCTCGGCGAGCACTCCGCGCGCCTTCTGCTCGGGCGTGATCGCCTGCGGGGAGGGCGGGGAGACGATCTTCGCGGGCTCGCCCTGGCGGGTGTAGGCCTCGCCGAAGATATAGTTTTTGTAGGGGACAATTCCGTTATTGTAGGCGGCCCCGCCGAACAGCATCGCGCCCGAGGCCATGATCGAGCGCTCCGCCGCCTCGATCACCTCGATATGGCAGGCCCCGCAGGAATCGCGCGCGACCCGATAGTCGGACGGGTTGACGAAGCGGACGAACTCCGGGCTCTCCTTGTTGAGCAAAGTGTAGGTGCGTCGCGGGTTGGCGCTGGACGGCCAGTGCCACGACTTCGGGTAACGGGGCAGGACGTGCGCCTTGTCGCGCGCAGCGACATAGGCCGGGTCGTCATGGGCGAGCGAAGCATTGCCGGCCACGGCCCCGTTTCCGCCGTGGCAGTCGACGCAGCCGAGCACCACGGCCGGGGTCGAGTGCATCGTCTTCTTGTCGCTGTCGGTATGGCAGGAGACGCAGCCCGCGCTCTTCGCCTCGGCCACGTCCCATTCCTGGGTGCGCGGCGCGGCGGGAGCGCGGACGAGGCTGTAGTCGCGCGCGACCGGCTTCTCGGCTTCGGCGCCCAGCAGAGGACTTGTCAGCAGCCCCAACCCCAGCGTCATTCCCGCGAAAGCGGGAATCCAGCTCCGCCGCGCGACTGGATTCCCGCTTTCGCGGGAATGACGAGGAGTGGGTCGCCGCATCATTTCCGCATTCACCCCCTCCTCGCTGCCACCCTTATGGCAAAGCGCGACAGTGGGCTAAAGGGGGCGCTTCATTGGCCTAGCGAGGCGCTGTCGATGACGAAGCGGTATTTGACGTCGCTCTTCTGCATGCGGTCATAGGCCTCGTCGATTGCGTGAATCGGGATCATCTCGATCTCCGAGGCGATGCCGTTGTCGGCGCAGAAATCGAGCATCTCCTGCGTTTCGGCGATTCCGCCGATCAGCGATCCGGCGATCGAGCGTCGCCCGAAGATCAGGACTCCGACTCCGGGCGAGGGATGGGGATGCTCGGGGACCCCGACCAGGCACAAGGTCCCGTCGCGCTTCAAAAGGTTGGTGAAGGCATCGAGATCGTGGCTCGCCGCGACGGTGTTGAGGATGAAGTCGAAGCTTCGGACGTGGTCCGCCATCTCCTCGACGTTGCGCGAGACGACGACTTCGTGGGCGCCGAGATCGAGCGCGTCCTGGCGCTTGCTCTCGGACGTGGTGAAGGCGACGACGTGGGCGCCCAGCGCGTGGGCGAGCTTGATCCCCATATGGCCGAGCCCCCCGATGCCGACGATTCCGACCTTGTGGCCCGGCCCGACCTTCCAGTGGCGAAGCGGCGACCAGGTGGTGATGCCCGCGCACAGCAGGGGCGCGACCGCGGCCAGCTGGTCCTCGGAGTGATTGATCCTCAGCACGAACTTCTGGTCGACGACGATCCGCTGGGCATAGCCGCCAAGGGTATGGCCCGGCGGGTCGTCGGTGGCGCTGTTGTAGGTGCCGGTGAAGCCGTTCTCGCAATATTGCTCCAGCCCCTGGGCGCAGGAGGGACAATGCTGGCAGCTGTCGACCAGGCAACCGACTCCGACCGTGTCGCCCACCCTGAAGCGGGAAACCTCCGCTCCGACGGCGCTGACGTGGCCGACGATCTCGTGGCCGGGCACGCAAGGATAGAGTGTCCCGCCCCATTCGGAGCGGACCGTGTGGAGGTCCGAATGGCAGACGCCGCAATAGGCGACCTCGATCTGGACGTCGTTAGGGCCCGGCATGCGGCGCTCAATGGCGATCGGCTCGAGCGGCTTGTCGGCGGCGTAGGCGCCATAGGCATTGGTCGTCATGGGATTTCCTTCTTTGGGTTCATGGCAGCGCCACACCGGTCAGCTCGGCGAGCCGGTCGATGAGGGCGTCCTGGAAAGCGACGTCGCCGGCTTGGCGGGCGGGCGGCTCCTGGCGCATGGCGTGCCAATAGCGGCCGCTGATCTTCGCCTCGGGCGAGTCGCTGGCCGCGAGCCAGCTCTGGGTCCGTTGGCCCGTATCGAGATCGACCGGCGCCGACGGTCCGCCCATCCGGGTTCTCACCCAGCCGGGATCGACGGCATTGCTCAATACCCCCGGCCAGCGCCGGGCCACGGCAAAAGCGAGCGCAACCACGTGCAGCTTGCTCTCGGCATAGGCCCGGGCCGGGTCCCAGCGGCGGCGGGTCCAGTCGATATCGTCGAGGGACCCCTCGCCGCCGCGATGGAGGCCGCTGCTGAGGTAGACCAGCCGTTCGGGCCGCTCGATCAGCGCGGTGAGCAGGTAGGGCGCGAGCGAGTTCACCGCGAGCGTGGTGGCATGCCCTTCGGGAGTCGAGCCCCGCTCGGGCACGTTATAAAGCCCGGCATTGTGGATGACGGCATCCATGCGCCCGAGGGCGTTGACCTGCTCGGCGACGTTCAGCGTTTCGGCGCGACTGCCAAGGTCGCCGATGACGATGCCCGCGGCCCGCGGCGCCAGCTCGGCGACCGCCGGCGTCCGCTCCGCGTTGCGGGCGTGCAGGACCACTTCGTGGCCGTCCTCGATCAGGGTCCGCGCCGCGGCCCGGCCGAGCCCGTCCGTGCTTCCGGTGATGAAGATCCGCGCCATTGCTCCGATTACCCTATTGCCGGTCCCGCGAGATAGTCCTTGTCGGCGACCTTCTCCATCCACGTCACCGGCGAACCGTTAAGGGACTCCTGGATGGCGATGTGGGTCATCGCCCGATGCGGCGTCGCGCCGTGCCAATGCTTGTGCTCGGGCGGGCACCACAGGATGTCGCCGAGCCCTGCCGGTGAAATATTGTGCCGGGCCGTCGACGGTCCGGAGATCCTCGTGGCCCGTGATGTTTCATCGGCTGAGCTCCTGCCCTCGGATGAAGGGGCGCCCGCGCCGCTGTGCCTGTCGCGTAAACGCACGCGAGCAAGTCGGTCTCGCTCATCGTGAGATCCCCATCGTCATTCCTACCCGCAGCGGCCCTGGCCGGGAGTCGGAGCGCGATGCCAGCGCCGCGACCGCTGCCGAGGCGCAGAAGAGGAGGGCGCTCGCCGTGAAGGTCGCGCGGTGGCCGCCGGAGTCGAAGAGCAGGCCGCCCGCCGAAGCGCCGAGGGTGATGGCGAGCTGGATGGCGGCCACCATGAGGCCGCCACCGGCCTCCGCGTCCTCCGGCAGAGTCCGGGCGAGCCAGGTCCACCAGGCGACCGGCGCCGCCGTGCCGATCAGGCCCCACAGCGCCAGCAGGGCCGCGACGGCGAGAAGCGAGGATCCCAGCAGCGTCAGGCCGAGAGCGATCGCCGCCATGCCCAGCGGCATGGCCACCAGCAGGCTGTGGAGCCGGCTCCTGAGGAGGAAGCCGATCAGCCAGGTTCCGACAAGTCCTGCGACGCCGACGAGCAGGAGGAACAGTGACAGCGTCGAAACCTCGAGCCGGGTGACGGTCTCCAGGAACGGGCGCAGGTAGGTGAAGAGGGCAAACTGGCCCATGAAGAACAAGGTCACGGCCGCCATCCCCTGCGGGGCGAGAGGCCTGCGAAGCACGCGGAACGCCGCTCCTGGGCCGGCCGCGCGGCTCGGAGGCAGGGAGGGCAGGCTGACATATTGCCAGACGAACGTCACCGCCGCCAAGGGGACGACGAAGAAGAAAGCACCTCGCCAGCCGACATACTGGCCGAGGAAGGCCCCCAGCGGCGCCCCGACGATCGTCGCCAGGGCATTGCCGCCGTTGAGAAGGCCGAGCGCCCTCGGCACCGCGCGCTCGGGAACGAGCCGCATCACGATCGCCGTCGACATCGACCAGAAGCCGCCGATCACCACGCCGAGCAGCGCGCGTCCCGCCATCAGCACCTCATAGTTCGGAGCGAAGGTCGTGATCAGGCCGGAGGCGATCATGGCGGCGGTCAGCCCGAGCAGAAGCGCGCGCCGGTCGAGACGCCGGCTCGCCGTGGCGATGAACAGGCTGGTCACCACCGCGAAGAGGCCCGAGACGGCGATCGCCTGCCCCGCCCGGCCCTCGCTCAGATGGAGGTCCGACGCGAGCGGGCTGAGCAGGCTCACCGGCATGAATTCGGAGGCGATGAGCGTCGACACGCACAAGGTGAGAGCGAAGACGGCCGGCCAGCCTCCGGCTCGTGACGGCGCCGTGTCGGCGGGGATGAAGATATCGGTGAGCTGTGCCATGCAAACCACTTAGGGGCTGCGCTTACCTGCAATTAGAAGGTATAATCGGTATGTAGCTATGAGCAGGATTCAGCAATGCCCCGTGAACCGATGGCCGATCTGGTCGCCTTCCTCGCCGTCGCCCGCGAGCGCAGCTTCACCCGGGCGGCGGCCCGGCTCGGCGTGTCGCCCTCGGCGCTCAGCCATACGATGCGCGGGCTCGAGGAGCGGCTTGGGCTCCGCCTCCTCACCCGCACCACCCGAAGCGTCTCCCCGACCGAAGCGGGAGAGCGGCTGCTGACGACCGTCGGACCCCATTTCGACGGGATCGAGGCCGGACTCGCCGCCCTGACCGAGCTTCGCGACAAGCCGGCCGGGACGATCCGGATCACATCGGTGGATCATGCGGCCCAGACGATCCTGTGGCCGGCGCTCGCGACCTTGCTGGCGGCCTATCCCGACATCCGGGTCGAGATCAGCGTCGACAACGTCTTGCGGGACATCGTCGCCGAGCGGTTCGACGCCGGGATCAGGATGGGCGAGCAGGTCGCCCGCGACATGATCGCGGTTCGGATCGGGCCAGACATGCGGATGGCGGCGGTCGCATCGCCGGCCTATCTGGCGGCGCACGGCAAGCCCCGGGTCCCGCAAGACCTCACCGCGCACAGCTGCATCAACCTGCGGCTGCCCACGCTGGGCGGACTCTATGCGTGGGAGTTCGAGAAGGGCGGCCGAGCCGTCAACGTCCGAGTCGAAGGGCAGCTCACGACCAATGACGGCGCCGTCCTCCGGCAGGCCGCACTGAACGGTCTCGGCATCGCTTTCCTGATCGAGGATGCCGCGCAGCCGTGTATCGATTCGGGCGACCTCGTCCGGGTGCTCGAGGACTGGACTCCGCCTTTCCCCGGTTATCACCTTTATTATCCGAGCCGGCGCCAGAATTCGCCGGCCTTCGCGTTAATCCTGGAGGCCCTGCGCTATCGAACATAAAGAAAGACAATGACGATGGACCTGGAAGCGCGCGCCGAAGCCCTGGTCGAGCGATATAGCCGCCCCGCAATCCTCCTCCACCGGCCCTATCCGGCGCATTCGGCGCGGACCGGAAACAGCCATTTCGGAGGACTTCCGAGCCTTCCGCCGGGAACGGAATGGCCTCGAACCCGGGCGGGCGTCCCGCTCCATTTCCTGTGCCAGGTCGATTGCGGCGAGATCGACTGGAAGACGGAGTTGCCTGACTGCGGTATCCTCTATTTCTTCGGCCGTGACGACGAGGAGCAGATCTGGGAGTCGGAAGATCCGAATGAGGATTGCCGGGTGCTTTATGCCCCCGCCGGTCCGGACTCGTTCGGCGAGACCCCGCCGCCCTCGGACCTTCCGCCGATCGGGTGGGGCTATCCGCGCCGCGCCTTTCCGGAGCTGGCGCTCGCGGGTGAGCCTGCAGAGCGCCTCCACCATCGCTGGCCGATCCTTCCCCTGGCGATGGACACGT
The DNA here is from genome assembly GCA_036389015.1 of Allosphingosinicella sp. Lineage (GTDB taxonomy): Bacteria > Pseudomonadota > Alphaproteobacteria > Sphingomonadales > Sphingomonadaceae > Allosphingosinicella. The sequence continues at coordinate 112,062 of DASVQS010000058.1, forward strand.
TTCCGGACCAGGGCGGACTTCCGGAGGCCGTCGAACATTACGAGGAGAGCGGGCGCCGGTTCAGCCGCGAGGTGACCAGACGAGTCCGACTTCGCCGCTTCTGGCCATGGCTGCGCCTCGTGCCGCCTGCGGCCGCCCCGGCCTTGGACGAGCCGGTGTGGGATCGCTACGGCGAGCTCCTGCCGTTGCGCCGCGCCCGTGCGTTCGAGGAGGCCACCGGCATCGAGGTCGTCGAGGACGATCCCTGCGAGATGCAGTTCGCGCGCGGCCAGGCTATCTTCGCCGACGAGACCTTTCCGCAGCACTGGATCTTCATCCACCTCATGGCGCGCGTCGCGCTGTGCCGTGGGCGCCCGGCTCAGACCGCCGACGATCCGGGAGCCACCGAGTTCGAAGCGCGCATAGATGCCCAGGCCCGGGCCTGGTTCGACCGTTCCTGCGAGGTGGCTCCGGAGACCCCGGTCGACGAAGCCGACCGCCGCGATTTCCGGGCGTGGGTTGGAAATCTCGAGCTGCGGCCGGGCAAGCCTTCGCCCGGGCACCGGGCGGCCTCATGGGCGTTCACGGCCGCCATACCGGCCATCCGGTCCTGGGCCGGGGATCGCGATCGCGCGGCGTTGATCTCGCCACGTATCTACGAGGCGATGGCCGATTTTTTCCACAGCATCCACCTCCAGCACGGGGCTGAGAAGGATTGGTATACCTTCCAGCTCGCCCAGATGCTCGGCCTTCCCCCCGCCTCCCAGCAACCGGTCTCGGCGGACGATCCGGCCATTTGCCTCCTCAACCTGGCGAGCGATGCCGGCCTGGGCTGGTCGTTCGGCGATGCCGGAGAAGCGACTTTCTGGATCTCCCCGGGGGACCTGGCAGCGAAAGATTTCAGCAGGGTAAGGGGAGTGATCGACGGTCATTGATTCCGCGAGGGCGCTTTGCGTCAGTAGCTTACGATCGCGTTGAGCAGCACCGAATAATAGCGCTTGTCGCGGTCCGAGTTGGCGAACAGGTCCCTGAATCCGGCGCCGGGCTGGAGAACCGCCGCCGAGGCCCGGAAGACGATGTTCTGGGTCATCTTCGGACGCCAGATCGCGGCCGCGGAGACGTCCCAGCCGATGTCGCGGGGGATCGAGCCTTCGTTGCGCAGCGCCTGAAGCACCGCGGTCTTGTGGAACCAGAGGTGGTTGACGTTGCCGCTGACCCGGACCTCGGGCGTGAGGTCGAAATCGCCGCCCGCGCCGATGAGGATCGTGCCCGGATTGTTGAAGTTGGACTGGCCCTGCTCCTTGGAGGATCGAAGCGAGTTCAAGATGCCGTTGCGGCCGTTGATCGAGACGGCCCGGCCGCCGCCGGCGAATGGGATGGACTGGCGGATCCAGTAGCTGGTGTCGGCTCCGGCGAAGATCGGGTTCTCGAAGATGGCGTCGAAGCCGCCCTCATGGTCGTCGAACGGCTCGCCGTCGCCGCTGGCGAACAGCAGTGCGCCGCGCAGGCGAATCCAGTTCATGTCGTAGCTCGGCTCGGCGGCGAGGAAGAAGCTTCGCACCTTGCCGGTCTCGCCGGTGAAGATGTTGTTCCGGTCCCGGCCGAAGGCGCCGTAGGCCGAGGCGGAAAGGTTGATCCGGCCGATCCGGCCGTCGGCGCTGTAGCCCAGGTAAGCGACTTCGTAATTGCGGGCTCGAAGGTTGCCGATCAGGGCGGGGCGGACCGGGAAGCCGTTGTCGTCGACCTCGATGTCGCCGCGCTCGCGATTGACGTTGAGCGTGAGGCTGGCCTGGCTGGTGAGGCCTACGAAGGGGAAATCCTGGCGATAGAGGTTGGCGTGCAGGATCCAGTCCTTGCGTGGCGACTGGAGGATATTGTTGAGGCCGCTGTTGGTATCCTTCTCCAGGCGCCAGATGGCCATCAGATTATATTGGAAGCGGTTGTTATCGCGGTCGCCGAACAGGCGAAGCCCGAGCTGCTGGTCGTTGAACAGGAAGCCGCGGAAATCGAGCTGGAAGGGCTGGATCCCGACCCGGACGCTGTCGAAATCGTAGCGGTCGGAGACGTTGCGGAGGTGATAGTCGACGAAGGCTTCCTGCACTCCCAGCGCATAGTCGAAGCGGCTGGTGCCCTTGCTCGGCTCGACGAACAGCACGCGGCGCTCGGCGACGTCGACGTAATTGACGTTGAGGGCGAGGGTCAGCCGGTACTCGATATGCGGCGGCATGTAGGCGGTCGAGCCCTTGATCAGAGCGGCTCCGGCGATGAAGGTCTGCGACAGGACGAGGCTGTCGTTTCTTCCGAACACGTCGTTGCTGCCCGGCTTGCTGGTCGTCTGAACGCCGACGGGGATGGGGAAAGTCCGCGGCTCGACGACCGTATCGGAGATGGCGTTGACGGAAAGGAACCAGTCGTCCTCCTCCAGGCCGAGGAATTTTGGAGTCCGGCATTTCGGCCGCCCCGCCTCGCGCCGCTTCGCCTGCTCTTCCTCGGTGGGGAGGCACAGGGGGCGGTCGCCCTTGTAGGTGTTCTGGTTGTAGGGATCGAACCAGCGCTCCTTGACCACTCCCAGGGTCTCGATCAGGCGCCAGCGGTCGGGGACCGGGATCTGGTCGGTCGGGAAGGCCTCGGGCGGCGGCGCCCGAACGGCGCCCGGATTGTCCTGCGAGACCGGGTCCTCGAGCTCGCGCTGGGGCACGCCGGGGCGGCGGCGGCCTTCCTCGGTGGGGGTGTTGGGGAGCGGGTCTTCGGGGGGCGGGGGCTCCAGGAGAGCGAGGAGGATCTCCTTGTTTCCCGTTCGCCCTGAGCTTGTCGAAGGGCCTTCCTTCCCGCTTGAACGAGAAGGGAGGGCTTCGACAGGCTCAGCCCGAACGGATGGGGGTTGCGTGTTTGCCGTTGCCTGCGGAGAGGTCCCCGCCAGCAGCCCCAGCAATGCCGCAGAAACGCTCACTTCCCCTGGCACACATTCTGCTCGGTCGAGCCGAGGAACGGCGCGAACGGGCAATTGACGTAGCGCAGGCGCACTCCGTTCCCGACCGGCACCACGATCTGGTCGGCGCGGCGGGCCGGGTCGGCATTGCCGAGCGAGCCCAGCCGGGCTCCGGCATTGTGCAGGCCGAGGAACGAGATCATGTCGTCCTGGTCGATGCCGTCGCCGGAGACTCCGATCCCGCCGATGAGGGTCGAGCCCCGGTAGATCGGCACCGAGCCGGGGAAGATCTGGATGCCGTTGGCCAGCCGCGGCGTGTGGGTGCATTGCCGGGGCGTGTCGGGCCCCCCGAGGATGAAGCCGACATGGGCCTTCACGTCGGCCTCGACCAGCGCCGACTGGAGGCCGGTGGAGAAGGGATTGAACTCGGCGATCGGCCGCGAGAAGGGCCCCGGCGGGCGGCCGAGCTCACCATCCGGGAAATAGGGCCGCGAGAGGTTGCCGTTGGCGCGGTCGGAGAAGGCGAACTGCCCGGTAAGGGCATTGGGGTCGCCGAGGAAGGCACGAACCCTGGGCACGTACATGCTGACGTCGGGATCGGGGTTCGCCTGAAGAGTCGCCCCCGCGCTCGCGCTCGAGAAGAAGGCCGCGGTCCGCGCCTTCTGGAGCGAGACGTCGATTCCGAAGACCGGCGCGTCGGGCGAGCGCACCAGGCCGAGCACGGCGCCGTTGGTGTCGACCACCGAGATGCTGACCTGCGCCCGGCTGTCGAGCGGGCGACGGATCTGGGCGCGCGCCGCGCTCATCACCTTGAACGCCTCCTCGAGCAGGCCGGCGACCTCCGCGGCGGTGAGCGCGCCGTCGGTGCCGGCGCGGATCGGGTAGCGGTTGGCGCCGGCGCCGTCGGTCAGGACGAAGGCGTCGGGGTTGGGGAATTCGGCCGCCGACGCGGGGCGCACCCCGGAGGTCTCCGTACCGTAGGCACGGCCGGCGAGCACGCCCATCGTCGCATCGTAATAGCCGCGGACGCTGGCGAGGGCGCCCGGGAGGGAGGCGAAGGGCGGCGCAGCGGACGGATTGGAACGCAGGTCCGCGCTCGTCGCATCCGAGAAGCGCAGCAGCGTGCCGTCGACGCTGATCCGCTCCGCCCTGATCTCGGCGGGCGCTGCGAAGCCGGTGCCGGCCGCGAGGGCGATCGCTTCCTCGTCGTCGCGGTCGACGTCCTGAACCTCGGGGTCGAAGCCGTAGATTGCGTCGGCCATCACGCCGATCCCGCCGACCACCACCCCGTTCTTGTAGAGCGGGAATCCCCCCGGATCGGCGGCGAGGCCGAGGGGCGAGCGCTTCGGGCCGACGAAGGCGGCCGCGCCGGCGGTTCCGCTGAAACGCGCCGAGAGGTCGGAGCAGGGGAGCTGGCTGAACTGGACCCCGAACAGGGGGCCGCTCTCCAGCCCCTTCGCGGCGGCCGAGGGCGGAAAATGCTCCTGCACGATCATGCTCGCGGTGCGGGTCGAGAAAGCGTTGCCGGCCGAGGAGAGGTAGGCGCCGGTGATCGCCTTGGCGATCGCTCCGGCGGCGGCGCCGTTGGCCACGTCGACGCCCTGGAGGTCGTGCACGCTGCCGTTGGGGCCGCGCGGCACCTGGAGGCGCGGGTTGGCGCCGTTCATCGCGAAGACGGCGAGGACGTTGCCGACCCGGTCGACCACCGCGAAGGTCGCCGGCAGGGCCCGCGCCTGAGCCTCGGCGACGCCCTGGGCGACGATCTGCTGGACCTCGGCCTGGCTCAGCGCGAGCGCCGCGGGGACGTCGTAGAGATGGCTTGCCGGCGGCGGCGGCGGGGCCGGAGCCGGAGGCGGCGGGGGAGGGGGACTGCCGCCGCCGCCGCCGCCGCCACAGGAGGCGGTGACCAGGGCAGCGATGGCGACGAGGCCGCGTTTGCGCATCATTTCAGCTTCCGGATCGCGGCCGCCGCCCGGCCGAGGCTGGCCCTGAACTCGCGCGGATCGTAGGCATTGGGATCGCGCACCGCGCGATAGGCGCTGTTGATGTCGGCGCGGATCGATTCCGGCGGGTTCGCGCCCAGCGAGGAAAGAAGGGTGTCGACCGCCATCACGGCCTGGACGCTTCCGGCATAATCGGTGAAGCGCGGCGAGATCGCGCTTCCGGCGATGCTGTCGATGATCTCGAAGACCTCGGCCCGGCTGACCCCGCGGGCGAGGTCGTCGGCGACGGCGCGCGCGCTCGTCCTGAGCGCGGCGGCGGCGGTCAGCGCGGAGGCACGGTCCTTCGCCAGGGCGGCGTGGAAGTTGCGGCTGTCGCGCTCGAAGCGCGCCGCCTGGGCCGGCGCGGCGATCCGCGCCGCGGCGGCGAGCATGATCATATTCTCGTCATTGTAGGGCGGAGTGCCCGACGGGATCGGTCGCCCCGGATTGGCGGCGGCGGTCGGCTCGAAGCGCGGATCGTCGGAAATCCGCCGGTGGCAGGCGTGGCAGTCGAAGAAATAGAATTCCGGAAACATCCCCTCCGTGCCCCGTCCGGGAGTGGCGAACAGGGTGAGCGAGCGCTCGAGCGCCAGCGCCTGGCCGACCGCCCAGGTGGCGACTCCGCTGGAGCGCCTTTTCCTCTGGACATAGTCGCCATCCTCATTGTGGTGCTGCTGGAGGGTGGTGAAGAGGTCGAGCTCGAAGCTGATCCGCGGGTGGCCCGCGGCCATCATCCGGTGATCGACGAACTGGCCGGAGGCCGCGCTTCCGAAATGGCAGTCGAGGCAGCGGCCGGCGCGGGCGCGGGGGTCCTCGAGCGGGACCATTCCGCGCGAGACGTTGGCGGCGTGGGTCCCGCCGACCGCATAATGGCTGGCAAGCCAGCCCGAGGCGGGGCCGTGGCAGCTCTCGCAGCCGACCCCGTCGGATATCTGGAAGCGGGCGCCCCGGGCTCCGGGCGCCGCCGGCGTGGCGTGGCAGCCCAGGCACATCGGAGCGCTCGCCGCCTCGCCGACCCCGAGGCGGGCGGCGATCGCCCTGGCGCGCGGCTCGGTGAGCACCCGCCAGGCTCGGCTGTGGGCGCCGGCGGGGCTGGACGGGTCCTGCCAGAGGCGAAGCTCATCCTGGCGAACGACGGCGCCGGTCGGCTCGCTCCGGGCGTGGCAGGTCGAGCCGGCGCAGGTGGCCACTCCGACATAGTGGCCGCCCGCGCTCTGCTGCGCGCCGGCGGGAGGAAGGAAAACGGCGAGCGCGGGGAGCAGCGAGGCCACCAGTGCGCCGAACGCCAGACTGCGGCTCGCCTCCATCGGAAAAACACACCCCCCAGGAAAGGCGAGTATGTGCCAAAGACTCCGCGCCTTTCAAGCGAGTTGATGGTCTCGCAGGGTCTTGGTGACAGGTCGGCCAAAGGGGGATAGACCCGGTCGCTGGCGAGGGGAAAGCCGACATGACGAAGGCGTCCGACCTGTTCATCCGGTGCCTGGAGGAAGAAGGGGTCGAATATGTGTTCGGAGTCCCGGGCGAGGAGAATCTCGACTTCCTCGACAGCCTCTCGCGCTCGAGGATCAAGCTGATCCTGACCCGCCACGAGCAGGGCGCCGGGTTCATGGCGGCGACCTACGGCCGGCATACGGGCAAGACGGGAGTCTGCCTCGCCACCCTCGGGCCGGGCGCGACCAATCTCGTCACCGCCGCGGCCTATGCCCAGCTCGGCGGAATGCCGATGATGATGATCACCGGCCAGAAGCCGATCAAGAAGTCGAAGCAGGGCCGGTTCCAGATCCTCGACGTCGTCGCGATGATGGGGCCGATCACCAAATATACCCACCAGCTCGCCTCGTCCGACAACATCCCGAGCCGGGTGCGCGAGGCCTTCCGCCTCGCCGAGGAGGAGAAGCCGGGGGCGGTTCATCTCGAGTTCCCAGAGGATATCGCCGAGGAGACGACGGACTCGCGGCCGCTGCACCGAAGCCTCGTTCGCCGTCCCACCGCCGACGAGAAAGCGGTTCGAGCGGCGGTGAAGTCGATCGAAGGCGCCAGAGCCCCGGTGCTGGTGATCGGCGCCGGAGCCAACCGCAAGATGACCAGCCGGATGCTGATCCAGCTGGTCGAGAAGACCGGAATTCCGTTCGTCACCACCCAGCTGGGCAAGGGCGTGATCGACGAGACCCATCCCAAGTTCCTGGGCTGCGCCGCTTTGTCCTCCGGCGATTTCGTCCACCGCGCGCTCGAGGCGGCCGATCTCATCGTCAACATCGGCCACGACGTCATCGAGAAGCCGCCCTTCTTCATGAAGCCCGGCGGCACCGAGGTCATCCACGTCAGCACCAACACCGCCGAGGTCGACCCGGTCTATTTCCCGCAGGTCGAGGTGATCGGCGACATCGCCAACGCGATCTGGCAGATCAAGGAGGACATCGTCCCTTCGGCGACCTGGAATTTCGAGCCGATGCTGCGCGCCCGCGCCGCCGAATGCCGGCACCGCGATTCGATGTGCCAAGACATGCGCTTCCCGGTCTTTCCCGCCTGCCTGGTCGCCCAGATCCGCGCCGCGATGCCGGCCGACGGGATCATCTGCCTCGACAACGGGGTCTACAAGATCTGGTTCGCCCGCAACTATGCGGCGCGCGCGCCCAACACCGTCCTCCTCGACAACGCGCTGGCGACGATGGGCGCCGGCCTGCCCTCGGCGATGGCCTCGAAGATGGTCCACCCCGACCGCAAGGTGATGGCCATCTGCGGCGACGGCGGCTTCATGATGAACAGCCAGGAGATGGAGACCGCGGTCCGGCTCAAGCTCGATATCACCGTGCTGGTGCTTCGCGACGACGCCTACGGGATGATCCGCTGGAAGCAGGCCAATATGGGCTTCCAGGATTTCGGCCTCACCTACGGCAATCCCGATTTCGTCAGATATGCGGAGAGCTACGGCGCCCGCGGCCACCGCGTCGAGAGCGCGGAAGGCGTTCCGGAGCTGCTGGGCCATTGCCTGGGGACGCCCGGAGTCCATTTGATCGACTGCCCGGTGGACTATTCGGAGAACGACCGCATCCTCAACAAGGAGATCAGGGAGCTGAGCGCGGCCTTGTGAAGTCCGTGCTCCCCGGCGAAGGCCGGGGCCCAGTTCCGCGGCCGGGCTGGTTCCCGGCCTTCGCCGGGAAACAGATATGACGAAGCTGAAGGACATTTACCCGCTCTACCTCGCCAACGAGGCGAAGCAGCCCAATGCCGACCTCGAGGTGACCGACAAATATAGCGGCAAGGTCGCTTTCCGCTGCGCCCAGGCCGATGCCGCGACGATCGACGCCGGCATCGCCGCCGCCGTTGAAGCGACGGAGCCGATGGCGAAGCTTGCGAGCTTCGAGCGGCAGGCGGTTCTCCAGCATTGCGTCGATCGCTTCCGGGCGCGGTTCGACGAGCTCGCCTTCGCTCTGTGCGTCGAGGCGGGCAAGCCGATCAAGGACAGCGAAGGCGAGGTGACCCGGCTCATCGACACCTTCCGGATCGCCGCCGAGGAGAGCGTGCGGATGACCGGCGAGGTCCAGCCGCTCGACATCAGCCCGCGCGCGCGCGGCTATCAGGGGATGTGGAAGCGGGTGCCGATCGGGCCGTGCAGCTTCATCTCGCCGTTCAACTTCCCGCTCAACCTCGCGGCGCACAAGATCGCCCCGGCGATCGCCGTCGGCTGCCCGTTCGTGATGAAGCCGGCCAGCCGGACTCCGCTCGGCGCCCTGATCATCGGCGAGGTGCTCGCCGAGACCGACCTGCCCAAGGGCGCCTTCTCGATCCTTCCCGCCCATCGGGAGGGCGCCGACCTGTTCACCACCGACGAGAGGCTCAAGCTGCTGAGCTTCACCGGCTCGCCCGGAGTCGGGTGGGAGCTCAAGGCGAAGGCGGGCAAGAAGAAGGTCGTGCTCGAGCTCGGCGGCAACGCTGCGGTGATCGTCGACCGCGACGCCGACCTCGACGACGCGGTCGAGCGGATCGTGTTCGGCGCCTTCTACCAGTCCGGTCAGAGCTGCATCGGAGTCCAGCGCATCATCATTCACGCCGACGTCTACGACGAGCTGAAGAAGCGGCTGGTGAGGAAGACGAAAACCCTCGTCGCCGGCAATCCGCACGACCGCGAGACCTTCATCGGCCCCATGATCGACGTCCGGGAAGCGCAGCGTCTCGACAATTGGATCCGCGAGGCGGTCGAGGGCGGCGCGAAGCTGCTCTGCGGCGGCAGGCGCGAAGGGGCGATGCTCGAAGCGACCCTGCTCGAGGACGTAGACCGCTCCACTACGGTCTATCAGGAGGAGGCGTTCGGGCCGGTCGCCATCCTGTCGACCTTCAGCGACTTCGACTCGGCGCTCGACGAGGTCAACGACAGCAAGTTCGGACTCCAGGCCGGCCTCTTCACCCGCGACCTGTTCAAGGCGCTCGACGCCTGGGACCGGCTCGAGGTGGGCGGGGTGGTGATCAACGACGTGCCCTCCTACCGGGTCGACAACATGCCCTATGGCGGCGTCAAGGACAGCGGCCTCGGCCGCGAGGGCGTGCGCTTCGCGATGGAGGACATGACGGAGATACGGAACCTGGTCATCCGTCGGGGGGCGGGCGCGGCGCTGCGGCAGATGGGCGAGTGACCGTCATCCCGGCGAAGGCCGGGATCCATTAACAGGGTCGGTCGAATTCGGGCGCCGCGGTGTTCATGGATCCCGGGTCGAAGCCCGGGATGACGTAGTTGGGAGAGGTGGAATGACGGTGACGATCGCATCCTTGCTGGCCGCTTTGCTCGCGGCGCCTTCGGCGGCTCCCGCGCCGACCGTCGGGGCGTTCCGGATGCACCTCTTCTACGAGAATACGGGCCGGCTCTCCAAGGACATCTCCCCGCCGGTGGATTTCACGGGATGGAACACGATCATCGGCGAAGGCTCGGCCGAGGAGGCCGCCAACGATCTTCTGGTGACGGTGGAGGTCAAGGGTCCGCCCGGCGAGTCGATCGAGCAGGCGCTGATCCTGGTGGCGCGCGCCAAGGGCAAGATCCTCGCCCAGCGGCGCTTCACCAATCTCTCCACCACCGTTCAGGGACGGACCTACAAGGCGCTGTGGCTGAACGACGTCGGCTGCGCCGGCCGGATCGAGGTCACCGCCACGGTCGGCAAGTCGACGCGCAAGACCGCGATCAACCTCGATTGCGGGGAGTAGCGCTCCCGGCGAAGGCCGGGGCCCAGCGGCAGAGCGGGACGCTGGATCCCGGCCTTCGCCGGGAAGCACCGGCCGACGACGGTCAGGCGACCGGGGCCGCGCTTCGAAACGAAGACGGGCGGCGCACCAGCTTCTTGAGCTTCGCCACCCAGGACGTTCGGCCTCGGCGTCGGAGGACGAAGGCGGTCTCGTCCGCCGCCGCCGCCTCGCCGTAAATCTCCAGCGGCTCGGGCAGGCGCTGGCGCAGGACGAGCTTCGGGCGCCCTTTCAATATGTCCTCGGCTTCGGTCAGGGCGCGGACCAGATCCTCCTCGCGATACGGTTTCTGGAGGCAGCCGATCGCTAGGTCGCGCACGGCGAAGCCGGGCGCCCTGGCGGTGGTGAAGAGGCAGGCGATTCCGGAATCGTGAAGCCTGGCGGCGACCGCGTAGCCGCTGCTGCCGTTGGCAAGCTGGAGGTCGACGAGGGCGAGGTCGGGCTTGCGGGCCTCGACGGCCTCGACCGCGCTTGCGAGGTCGTTGGCGAGCGCGGTGACCCGGAAGCGGGGGTTGAGCTCGACGAGGCTCTTCACCGTCTCCGCGAGCAAGGGATCGTCCTCGACGATCAGGATGTTGAGCACCGTCACTCCCCCGACAGGTCCGTTGCCGGAAGCTCGCCGATCGGCCCGGCTAAAGCCATGGCCGGCAACGGAATTTGCGCCGAACGATTCCTTTACCGCGCCGAAACGAGTCAGGCGGCGGCTTCGCCGGCCTCGACGATGGTGCGGTTGCCGGCGCGAAGCTTGGATTTCAGCGCCAGAGCGAAGCCCTGCTCGAGCGCCCGGCGTACCTCGTCATGTGCGGCGAGATAGGGGCGAAGCACCTTGGCCGGCGCGCACCAGAAGCGCGCCGGTCCGTCGAGGACGACGGTGGCGCTGGCCTGCTCGCCCGATAGGACGGTGACCTCGCCGATCAGGTCGCCGGCCCGGCAAATGCCGACCTGGCGGCCGTGGCTCATCACCCGCGCCTCGCCGGCGGCGAGATAATAGAGATGGCCGACCGGCTCCTCCTCCCGGGTCAGCACGTCGCCGCGTTCGCCCGACAGCCAGAAGCCCTGGTCGAGCAGGTGCCGGGCCCGGGCCGGGCCGAGGTTCGGAAGCAAGGCGGCGACCATCGCCTCCTCGTCGGGGGTGAAGCGGGCGCGGCGGTCGCGGTGGAGCCTTCGGGCGAGCAGCAGGAGGTTGACCGCGAGCAGCAGGCCCCACCAGAAGGTCGGGAGCGGGGCCTTGGCGACGAGCAGCGCATGGGCGAAACCGGCCGCGGCGGCGACCGCGACGGCGGCGCGGATCCGGCTCGCGCCGCTCCAGAACATGGCGAGGACGAGCAGAAGGGAGGGCAGCTCGGCGATGAGTCGGTCAACGCTCAGCTGGGTCGTCAGGGCGCCGTCGTACATGTGCCGATCATGTCGCAAAGCCTAAGCGCTGGGAAGCTTCGCTCGGATTTCAGATTCGCAAGCGCGGACCAGTTGCCGGGGCGGCTGACGCCTCTATAGCCGACGGCGACGACATCCGATTCAGATCATCCTGGGAGACTGGTTTTGAAGTCATTTCTTCTCGGCGGCGCCGCCGCTCTGGCCCTCGCGGGCTGCGCAACCACGGGCAGCACTTCCGACATGCCGGCCGCCGAAGAGGCCGCCGTGGCCGAGGCGCCCGCCGGGCCGGCCGCCGTCACCGTTCCCGACAACATCCTGCTCGCCGACTGGACCGGCCCCTATGACGGCGTTCCGCCGTGGGACCAGGTCAAGCCCGAGCTCTTCCCCGAGGCGATCCAGTTCGGGATCGACGAGCAGCGCCGCGAAGTGCTGGCGATCGCCGAAAGCCCCGACGCTCCGACCTTCGCCAATACGGTCGAGGCGCTCGAGAAGGTCGGGCAGAGGCTCGACCGGGTCCTCTCGCTGTTCGGAGTGATGACCGACAACATGACCACTCCCGCCTACCAGGCGCTCGAGAAGGAATGGTCGCCCAAGCTCTCCGCGGCGAGCGACGAGATCATCCTCAACCCCAAGCTCTTCCAGCGCATCAAGACGGTCTACGAGATGCGCGAGAACGCCAATCTCGACGCCAAGCAGCAGCGGCTGGTGACCCGGCTCTACGACAGCTTCGTGCGCCGCGGCGCCAACCTCTCGGCCGAGCAGAAGGCGCAGCTTACCGCCTACAATTCGCAGCTGGCCCAGAAGTTCGCCGTGTTCGGCGAGAAGGTGCTTGCCGACGAGAGCAGCTACATCACGGCAAGCGACGCCGAGCTGAAAGGGGTCCCGGCCGACGTCAAGGCCGCCGCGGCTTCGGCGGCGCAGGAGCGCAAGCTCCCGGCGGGCAGCTACGCGATCGTCAACACCCGCTCGGCGGTCGATCCGATCCTGACCTATGCCGACAACCGCGCTCTTCGCGAGAAGGCCTGGCGGGCCTTCGTCAACCGCGGCGACAACGGCGGCGCCAACGACACCAACGCGGTCATCGCCGAGATCGTCAAGCTGCGCGCCGACCGGGCGAAGCTGCTCGGCTTCTCCAGCCACGCCGAGTTCCGGATGCAGGACACGATGGCCAAGTCGCCGGCCAAGGCGCTCGACCTGATGAACCGCGTGTGGCCCGCCGCCGTCGCCCGGGTGAAGGAGGAGGTCGCCGACATGCAGGCGCTGGCCCGCAAGACCGACCGTAGCCTCACGATCGAGCCCTGGGACTATCGCTACTATCAGGAGAAGGTCCGCAAGCAGCGCTACAACCTCACCCAGGAGGAGGTGAAACCCTATTTCGAGCTGGACAACATCATCCAGGCCTCGATGTGGTCGGCGGGCGAGCTGTACGGGCTCGACTTCAAGGAGATCACCGGCACGATCCCGACCTGGAACCCGGACATCAGGGTCTACAGCGTCACCGACCGGACCTCGGGCAAGCAGGTCGGGGTTTTCTACCGCGACGATTTCGCGCGCACCGGCAAGCGCTCCGGCGCCTGGGCGACGACCTATCGGAGCCGGGCGGGACTGCTCGGAGACGACGTCGTGCTCGGCTCCAACAACAACAACTTCGTCAAGCCCGCCGCCGGCCAGCCGGTGCTGATCAGCCTCGACGATGCCGAGACCCTGTTCCACGAGTTCGGCCACGCCATCCATTACTTCCTCTCGGATGTCTATTATCCGAGCTTCGGTGGAACTCCGCGCGACTTCGTGGAGTATCCGAGCCAGGTGAACGAGAACTGGCTCCTGACCCAGCCGGTGCTCAGCCGCTTCGCCAGGCACTACAAGACGGGCCAGCCGATGCCGGCGGCGCTGATCGCCAAGATCGAGAAGGCCTCGACCTTCAACCAGGGCTTCGCGACGGCCGAGTATCTGTCGTCGGCGATCGTCGACATGATGCTTCACATGGACCCGGCAGGAGTGGTCGATCCGGACCGGTTCGAACGCGAGGCGCTTGCCAAGATCGGGATGCCGAAGGAGCTGGTGATGCGGCACCGCCTGCCGCAGTTCAATCACCTCTTCTCGTCCGACGCCTATTCGGCCGGCTATTATTCCTATCTGTGGTCGGAGACGATGGACGCCGACACCTGGGCGGCGTTCGAGGAGGCGGGCAATCCCTATGACAAGGCGACCGCCGACCGGTTCCGCCGGACCCTGCTCTCGACCGGCAACGAGACCGACCGCGCCGAAGCCTATCGGGCGTTCCGCGGCCGGGATCCGGACGTCAAGGCGCTGATGCGGAAGCGGGGCTTCCCGACGGGGTAGCACTTGCCTCCCCCATCGAAGATGGAGAGGGGACCAGGCGAAGCCTGGTGGAGGGGTAATCGCGCAGGCTTCTTCCAGCTACCCCTCCACCACCTTCGGTGGTCCCCCTCCCCATGCTTCGCATGGGGAGGCAAATTCACCCCGGCAGCTTGACCGTGTCGATGAACAGGTCGAGCTGGGCGTCGCACTGGTTGCGGATGAGGATCTGGGCCATGTCCTCGAGGCCGGCGGGCCTGGCCGGGACGGTGCGGAAGCGGAGCGTCGTCGGAGCGCGGGCGCCGGCCCAGGACAGGCGGTATTCGGCGCCGTCTGCGACCGGGAGGTCGGACGGCCAGGCGAGGGTGGTCGAGCCCGGCTGCCAGCTCAGCCGCTTCGTACGGCCCCCGGGGCCGCCGATGTCGAGGGTGATCGGCCTCGCCGCATCGACGCGCCACAAAGTGACCTTGGACGAATCCGCGACGCAGACGTTCGAGCTTCTCGCCACGTCGACGTGCCACAGGCTCGGCGGGCGGAGCTCGCCGGTCTCGACTCCGCGGACCGCGCCGATCCGCGCCCGCCGCTGCACCGCCGGGGCGGCGGAGGCGATCCGGCCGGGGCCGGGAGCTCCGGCGGTGAAGGTTCCGGGGCCGCGGATGATCCTTGTGCCTCGGCCGTCGAGGACGATCAGCTGGTCGCTGGCCTTGAGGCTGATCCGGGCGGTTTCGGGCAGGCGCCTGCCCGCGGGGAAGCTTTTGGCCGAAGGGCCGCTCGAACGGACGACGAGGATGTCGGCGGCCGCCGCGCTCGCGCTGAGGAGAAGGGCGGCGGCGAACAGCCCGCGCCCGAATACGCCACTACTTTGAACCCAGTACAAAATGACCTCCCGGACCTGACTGCTTCAGACGATACACCAAATCGGTGAGAGCCGCATCCTCCCGGCCGGCGGCGAACGCCTCGATCTCGGCCAGAGCCGCCGGGTCGCCGCCGTCGAAGGCGCGCCACAGGCGGCCCAGCCGCGCCCGCTCGTCCGCCGGCATGGCCGGGACCGGCTCCCACAGCTCGACCGGGGTCGCCCGGCCGTTGAGGACGACCCGGCCGAGCGGGCGGAAGATGTCGAGGCTCGACCGCGCCCTGGCCTCGGCGCTGACGAGGATGGTCGAGTGGAGCTGCTTGTTGGCGGATTCGAGCCTCGACGCGGTGTTCATGGCGTCGCCGAGCGCGGTGTACTGGATCCGGCCCTCGCCTCCGAAATTGCCGACCACCGCCTCGCCATGGTGGAGCCCCACCCGGGTGCAGCCGATCGCCGGGATGCCCTCGCCGGCGCTTCGGCGGAATTGCTCGCCGGCCTCGTACATGGCGACGGCGGCCGACACGGCGCGGTCGGCGTCGTCTTCGCGGGCGATCGGCGCGCCCCAGAAGGCGACGACGGCGTCGCCGACGAACTTGTCGATGGTTCCGCCATGGCGGAGGACGACGTCGCTCAAGGTCTCGAGATAGCGGTTGAGCAGGCTCGACAATTGCTCGGGGCTGATCGCGTGGCTGAGCCTGGTGAAGCCTTCGAGATCGGAGAAGAGCGCGTAGATCCGGCGCTTCTCGCCGGTCAGGGTCAGCCGGTCCGGATCCTTCAATATCTCCGCGGCGACGTCGGCGGGGAGATATTTGCCGAGCGTCGCCTGGGCGAAGCGTCGCTGCTCCGAGCCGACCGAGCGGGCGGCGGTCTCGACGGCGGTGAAGGCGAGGGCCCAGCCCAGCGCCGCTCCGAAGGCGGGCAGGCCATAGGTGTCGACTCCCCAGTCCTGGAGCAGGAAGGGCGAGATGGCGATGAGCGCGAACTGGCCCGCGAGCACGGCGGCGAGGCGCCACCCGCGCCAGTCGAGCAGGCTGCTGACCCCGCCGGCGACGACCATGCCGACCGCAATGAGCCAGAGGATCCCCGTGGGCAGGGCAGGGCGCATCCGGCCGTCGAGCTGCTGGGCGAGCATGTGGGCGTGGACCTCGACCCCCTTCATCCAGCGGCCGGTCGCCCGGCTCATCGGAGTGCTGTAATCGTCCTCGTCCTTGATATTGCCGCCGATCAATATGTAGCGGTCCTGGATATTGGCGCGGATCGCATCGCCGAGCAGCGGCAGCGACTGGATCGGGAAGCTCGCGAAGACCGGCCGCTCCGGGTCGGCCGGAAGCGTGAAGTCGATGCTCCCCGAATAGCGGGCGAATTCGGGATGAGCCGGGGTCATCGCGTTGGCGAGCTCGGGCGGCAAATTCCCTTTCCGCTCCGGCCACCGGCGGATGACTCCGTCCTCGACGTCGGGCTCCATCTTGATGCTCGCGGGGCGCACCCGGGCGGTCCTCGCCCGGCCGAGGAAGGTGCGCAGGAATTCGTGCTGCTCATATTCGATCTGGTCCTCATTCTCGATCGGGTCGGCATAAGCGAGCAGGGTCGGGGTCTTCATTCCGTTCAGGGTGGCGAGCAGCTGCGGGTCCTCGGCCTGCGGCTGGTCGAACAATATGTCGATGCCGATCGCTTTGGGGCTCATCGAGTCGAGCGTGGCAAGCGCCTCGGCGAGCAGCTTTCGGTCGAGCGGCGAACGCTTCTGGAGCGCCTGCAGGGTCTGGTCGTCATAGGTGATGAGGACGATGCGGTCGTCCTGGTCGACCCTCGGCGCGGCCCGGGCGAAGCGAATGTCGTAGAGCGCGCGCTCGGCATCGCTGGCGAGCGGCGTGTGCCAGGAATAGCGGGCGAGGAGCAAGGCGACGAGAAGGAAGGCGGCCGTCCCGGCGAGCCGGGCCCAGCCGATTTGCCTGAGGGCCCGCCTCAGCCGACTTCGTGCACCTTCCTCAGCCATGATCCCCCCGGCCGTGCTCATTCACGGGATAGAGGGAAACCGGCGGCGGGGATAGGGCGGGAGGCAGCGCCTTCTCCGTCATGCCGGACCCGATCCGGCAGCCATGACCACGGTGGCGCGGAATTTCGAACCTCGGTGTTCATGGATTCCGGCCTTCGCCGGAATGACGGGGTGGGAGGCACCAGCGACTTGTATTCGATCGGGCCGAGTTCCTCCCCGGAAGGTTCGGAAGGTTCGGAAGGTTCGCCTTCCATAAGGGGAGAAACTTCATTCCCGGCGAAGCCGAAGAAGCGGTCGCGGCGGGCGCACTCCGAAGCCCGGGCTTCGGCCATGTCTCGGGCGTCGCGAGCCTCGATCGCCGCCTGCTCGGCCGGAGTGAGGGTGCGGCAATACCAGCCGATCCCGTCCCAGACGCCCTCCTCCTCGCCGTCGAAGCCCTCGGGTGGCGGAAAGGTCGTCAGAAGCGTGCCGGTCTTCTCGTCTTCCCACACTTGAGACTCCACGCCTTCCCTGAGGAGCTCGCATCCGATGGCGGGCGCCTCGATGCCCTGCTCGAGCGCCTCCATATGGGCTTCCCAATCGTCGCAGATGGCCCGGCATTCCTTCGGCGGCTGAAGGAGGTGCTCGGTCTTGCCGAGCAGGTAGGTCAGCAGGCGGTTGTCGTAGACCCGCTCCTCGCCGACCCGCTCGCCGTGATAATAATGACCCTTGAGGGTACCTTCGATGGCGCGCTCGTAGGCGACCGAGCGCAGCCGGCGGGCGCCGAACATCTGGGCGGCCTCGCAGGCCCGGTCGAAGTCGCGCGCGTCGGAGCGCCGGCGTACCCGGTTGATGCACTGCTCGCTGACCCCGATCCGCGCCGCCGCCTCGCGGACGAGCCCGCAATCGGCGAGAGCCTCGACGAAGGCGCGCTGCTTCTCCGGGGTGAGGCCGTCGGTCCGGTAGCGGAGCGGCACCGGCTCGAAGCCGAGCAGGTCGTGCCCTTTCCCGGGCGGGGCGTTGGGGGGCGAGGCGGCGTCATCGGACGCCGGCTCGGGCGGATGCGCTGGGCGCGAATCGTGATTGTCCATGCCCTATTAGAACATAATTAGAACAATAGGACAAATCCTATTTTTGTCTGTGCGTCGGGTCCTCTGCCTCCCCACGCGTGGCATGGGGAGGGGGACCGCCAATTCTGGCGGTGGAGGGGTGATCGGGCGCAAAGCTCGGTTGGCTTGCTCCGGAACCGCCGAACCCCGGCGCCAAGTCACCCCACCACCAGCTTCGCTGGTCCCCCTCCCCATCGTTTCACGATGGGGAGGCAAAACTATGCCCCCGCCCGCACGGCCTGCTCCCAGGCGCGATCGGCGAGCGGTTCGAGGCTGGCGGCCATTTGCGCGGCGTGGCCCGAGGAAGCGGTGCCCCTCACCAGCCGGCCCTTGATGCCGTGGACGATGGCGGCGAGGCGGAACATGTTGAAGGCCATGTAGAAGTCGATGCCGGGGATTCCGTCGCGGCCGGTCCGCCGGCAGTAAGCGGCGACATAGTCGGCTTCGGAGGGGATGTTCAGGGCCTCGAGGTCGAGCCCGGCGAGGCCGGTCGAGATTCCGGCGGGCATTCGCCAGACCATCAGATGATAGGTGAAATCCGCCAAGGGGTGGCCGAGAGTCGACAGCTCCCAGTCGAGCACGGCGAGGACCCTGGGCTCGGTCGGGTGGAAGATCATGTTGTCGCAGCGGAAGTCGCCGTGGATGATCCGGGCGTCCTGGTCGTCCTGGGGGATGTTCAGTGGAAGCCATTCGACCAGCCGGTCCATCGCCGCCACCCGGCCCGCCTCGACGTCGCCCAGATATTGCTTCGACCAGCGGCCGATCTGCCGCTCGAAATAATTGCCGGGCTTGCCATAGTCCCCGAGATCCGCGGCGACGGGATCGATCAGGTGAAGCCTGGCGATCGCCTCGTTCATGGCGTCGAAATAGGCCGGCCGTTCGGCGGCGGGCACCTGCGGGAAATCGGCTTCCCAGAAGATCCGCCCCTCGACCATCTCCATCACGTAGAAAGGCGTTCCGATCACCGTCTCGTCGAGGCACAGGCCGTAGGCGCGGGCGACGGGGAAGCCTTGCCTGCCCAAAGCGGAGATCACCCGATATTCGCGGTCGACCGCGTGCGCGCCGGGCAGGAGCTTGCCCGGCGGCTTGCGGCGCAGGACGTAGGAGCGGCGGGGAGTGACCAGCTTGTAGGTGGGGTTGGACTGGCCGCCCCTGAACTGCTCGACGGCGAGCGGCCCCTCATAGCCTTCGACCTCGCGCTCCAGCCATTCCTCAAGCCTGGCGCTGTCGAACCGGTGAGCGTCGCGGACCTCGACGGTGCCGCTATTCTGGGCGCTGCGATCCATAGGTCGCTGAATTCCTTCCCCGGCGCGTGAATTGATCTTCCCGCCCCGATCCTGCACTAAACCCGCGGCCGGCACGAGCTCCGGCTGTGGGGCACGGTTTAACATGGCCGTCAACGGCTCAAAGGAGCAACTCTTCGCGCAGGTGAGCTCGTCCTGCATGGGGCTGATCTCCCGGATCGCCTTGTCCTACGAAGCCGATCCCCCGCTCCGCCACGAGCTCGTCCAGGACATATTGCTGGCGATCTGGGTGGCTCTGCCGAATTATCGCGGCGAAGCCTCGGTGAAGACGTTCGCCGCGTCGATCGCCCAGAAGCGCTGCATCTCCCACGTCTCCAAGCGGGCGCGCGAGCCCCGCCAGGTCGAGCTGTCGACCGAGCTCGCCTCGGCGGCCGAGCTGCCCGACGAGCTTGCGCTGCGCAACGACCAGCAAAGGCACCTGATCGAATCGATCCAGCAGCTTCCGATCCCGCAGCGCGAGGCGATCGTGCTTTGCCTTGAGGGATTCAGTTACGGCGAGATGGCGACGATCCTGGGAATATCGCCCAATGCCGTGATGACCCGCTGCCAGCGGGCAAAGTCCAATCTCAGGTCGATCATGGGGAGGCGGTCATGAGGGAACCGGGTTTCGAAGACCTGGCCAACCTGTGGCAGGATGCCGAAGTGGGCGACCGCGCCGCCTTCGAGGCCCTCGCGCGCCGCGCCCGCCTGAAGGGCCGACTGCTCGCCTATGCCGACTTCGCACTCGTCCTGCTGCTCGCCGGCGGACTGCTTCCCGGAATCGTGCTTGCGCCCAATCCGATGACGATCGCGGCCGCCGTCCTTCTCCTCGTCGCGACTCTGTGGCTGAGCTGGACCCGGCGCCGCTACCGGCAGATGGCGGCGACGCTCAACACGAGCGATCCCGCCGCCTTCGTCGAGAGCAGCGTCGCTTATGCCAGGGCCAATCTGCGCCGGGTCAATCTCAGCCTGATCCTGACCGGGCCGCTGGTGGCGACGGCGATCGTGTTCAAGGCCGCCAAGCGCAGCCGGGGCGGGTTGGAGACCCTGCCCCAGGGCCTCCTGGAATGGGTGAGCGAACCGCGGTCATGGATCGGCCTGGCCGTCGTCGCGCTGGTGGTCCTCTTCATGCTTCGCTCCAGGCGCCGGCTGCGCGGGGAATTGGGCCGGCTCGAAGAGCTGCGCCTGGATTATGAGCGGGAGAAGCGGCGGGACGCCGGGATCGAATGATCTTATCCCGCGCCAATACCCTGCTATTCCACTGAAAAGTCCCCAGGAAAGTTGGCCGGCCGCGAAAGGAATGGGCTCCGGCCGCGACTGAGTCTGGCGGAGGGGCGGTCACCAGGCTGCAGCGAACACGGGCACGCGCGGGCGCCCTCCCGCCGACGCGCGACCGAGTGAAGGGGACGAATATGAAGAAGATCGATATTTCCACTCTGCCGGAGCTGGCCACGAGCGTCGGAATCCACGGCTCGATCAAGCAGAAGGAGGTGGGAGGCGGAGCCTGCGTCGCCGTCGTCGTGGTCATTTTCAACTAGCGTGCCGAAGGGGGGACGCGCGCGTCCCTCCGCCGGGAATTGGAACGGGAGGTCGGGATCATGATCGCGGGGGAGGCGCTCGGCGCCTGGCTGGGGGATCGCCGGGCGCAGGGCGACACGGCCGAAAGGATGGCGGCGGTCGCTCGGCGGATTCGACTCCTGCCGGGGTTGAAGCGCCTGAGGGACGGGCTCGAAGGGCGCCGGCACGAGCGGGCCGGGGCGGTGCTGGAGCTCGCCGAAACCTTTGTCGAAACGCCGGGAGCGATCGCCGACGTCCTGAAAATGCTGATCGAGGCCGCCGGGGACGACCCTTATTTCAGGCCCCCTTTCAGCGTCGTGACGAGCGAGGTGCATTGCGGCCTGCTTCTGGTCGATCATCCCGCGCTCAGCCTGACGCTCGGAATCATGAGCGCGGACTCGATCGCCGCCAAGCGGGCCGAGCGGAAGGGCGGCGCCTCGCTCACCTTCACCGGCCGGCGATCGGCCTTCCACTTCATCGCCGGCGGCGGAGCGACGCTCTCGCTGTGGGAAGCGCCGAGGATAGGGGCCGGATTCACGGCCGAGGCGAGCGGGCGCTGCCGGCCGGCCGGGCGGCTCAGGATCGAAGACGGGCGCAAGCTCGACATCGACGGCCGCCGATTCGCCTTCGTCGTGGAGGAGGCCGAGCGCGACATCGTCTTCGTCGGCGCCGAGACTCCGCTCGAGGCGGGCCCGCTGTCGGTCGAATATGATTGGGGGACCCGGCAGTTCGTCGCCGCGAGCAGCACCGACGAGGCAAGCTCGCGGACCCAGATGATGCTCGCCCTGCTCCGGGTCATGGGGCGGCGGGACGCCTTGCCGCTGTTCCGGGAAATGCTCGGGAGCGAGCATTTCTATGCCCGCTGGCAGACGATGCGCGAATTCCTGGCGCTGGACGCCGGCGCGGCGCTCCCGCACCTGCGGGAGATGGCCGCGGCCGATCCGCATTGCGAGGTGCGCCGAGCCGCCGCCCAGACCCTGACCCGATTGTTCGCGGAGGAGCCGGTGCCATGCCCGTCGTGATGGACGCCCGCAGCGACGAGCGGATCGAGCTCGGGGACCTCGTCGAGGCGCTCGAAAGCGGCGCATCGGATCCGGGCGACGACGACTGCCTGGCCAGCTTCGCGCCCTCCCTGCGCAAGCTCGCCAACAACCGCTCTTTCCTCGGCGACCTCGTCATCGGCGAGCTGAAGCAGCGTTGCGCCGGCCAGATCGAGCAAAACCGCTACAGCGCGCAGGTCATCCTTCTCCACCGCGGCAGCCGCAAGTTCCTGCTCCGCGCCAATTTCTGGCCGGCGGCGTCCGACAGCGTCGTCGTCAACAGCGGCGCCGACGCCTTTTTCTACGGCCAGCCGCACGACCATAATTTCAGCTTCCTGACGGTGGGCTATGTCGGGCCGGGCTATTGGAGCGACTATTACGAGCATGATTACGAGCGCGCCGCCGGGTTCATCGGCGAGAAAGCGGAGCTTCGCTTCGTCGAGCGCTCCCGGCTCGCGGAGGGGACGATGCTGCTCTACCGGCGCCACCGCGACGTCCACAGCCAGCTTCCGGCGGATTCGCTGTCGGTCTCGATCAACATCATGGCGATGTCGCCGGCGACCGAGTTTCTCGATCAATATGGCTTCGACCTGCAAGGCTCGCGAATCCGGGCGATCGTCAACGGCTCGACGCTCGAGCCGCTGATCGCGCTCGCCGGGCATATCGGGGGCGAGAACGGCCGCGACCTCATCGAGCATGTCGCCGAGCGGCATCCGAGCGAGCGGATCCGATTCGCCGCCTGGAAAGCCAAAGCGGCGGGCGCCGGCGGCCCGGACGAACGCGCCGCCGTCTATGACGAGGCCGCCGCCTCGGGCTCGTCGGGCGGGTTCCTCCGGGGGATGGCGGAACGCGAAGCGGCGCGAATCCGCGGCGCCCGCGGCTTCTACGCCCTGCCCGGGCCCGAGCCGAGCTTCAGCCTCAGCCGGTAGGCGTGGAGGAGCGGCTCGGTATAGCCCGAAGGCTGCGCCGCCCCCTGGAAAACGAGCGCCCGGGCCGCCTGGAAGGCCGTGCTGGCGGCGGGATCGGGCGCCATCGGCCGGTAGGCGGGATCGCACCGGTTCTGGCGGTCGACCACCGCCGCCATCCGCTCCAGCGCCGCCTCCACCTCCTCGCCGCCGACGATTCCGTGGATCAGCCAGTTGGCGACGTGCTGGCTGGAGATCCGGCAGGTCGCGCGGTCCTCCATCAGCCCGACGTCGTGGACGTCCGGCACCTTCGAGCAGCCGACGCCCTGGTCGATCCAGCGCACCACATAGCCGAGTATGCCCTGGATATTGTTGTCGAGCTCCTCACGGATCGCCTCCGGCGGCCAGTCCCGCCCGGTCGCCACCGGCACGGTCAGAAGCCCGTGCAGGGGAGCGGGCGAGCGGCCGGCCAGCTCGCGCTGGCGCGCCGCGACATCCACCCGGTGATAATGGATCGCGTGCAGGGTGGCGGCGGTCGGGGAGGGGACCCAGGCGGTGCTCGCTCCCGCCCGGGGATGGGCCGCCTTCTGTTCGAGCATGTCGGCCATCAGATCCGGCATCGCCCACATGCCCTTGCCGATCTGGGCGCGGCCGGCGAAGCCGCAGGCGAGGCCGACGTCGACATTGTTGTCCTCATAGGCGCTGAGCCAGGCCGAGGACTTCATCTCGCCCTTGCGGATCATCGGCCCGAGCCGAATCGAGGTATGGATCTCGTCGCCGGTGCGGTCGAGGAAGCCGGTGTTGATGAAGACGATCCGGTCCTTGACCGCGTGGATGACGGCGGCGAGGTTGACGCTGGTCCGCCTTTCCTCGTCCATCACGCCGATCTTGATCGTGTGGCGCGGCAGGCCGAGCAGATCCTCGGTGCGATCGAACAGCCGGCCGGCGAAGGTGGCCTCCTCGGGCCCGTGCATCTTGGGCTTGACGATGTAGATCGAGCCGGCGGGGCTGTTGGAGCGGGCGCCGCCCAAGTCGTGGAGCGCGATCAGCGAGGTGATCACGGCGTCGGCCAGCCCCTCCTGAACCTCCTCGCCGTCGATCCGAATCATCGGATTGGTCATCAGGTGGCCGACATTGCGCACGAACATCAGGGCGCGGCCCTTGAGGGTGAGCGTCCGCCCGAACCCCACGTCATATTGACGGTCCGGCTCGAGCCGGCGAGCGAGTGACTGGCCCTGCTTGTCGAAGCGGGCGCTAAGGTCGCCTTTCATCAGGCCGAGCCAGTTCCGGTAGACTGCGACCTTCTCCTCCGCATCCACCGCGGCGACGCTGTCCTCGCAGTCCATGATCGCCGTGACCGCGCTTTCGAGGATGACGTCGGCGATTCCAGCCCGGTCGCCGCGCCCGATCGGATGCTGCCGGTCGACGACCACTTCGATGTGGAGGCCGTTCCGCCTGAACAGCATCGCCCAGCTGTCGTCGCCGATCCGACGCCGCCCCAGGAATTGGGCGAACCGCTCATCGAGGAAGATTTCGGCCTCCTCCGCGGTGTCCAGCCGCGCCCAGCTGAATCCCTCGAGCGGCAGCACCTCGTCGAGGAAGGCCTTTGCCCAGGCGATCACCAATTGCCCCCTCTCCGGATCGTAGCCGCCGCCTTGCGGCCGATCGCCCAGCACGTCCGTGCCGTAGAGCGCGTCGTAGAGGCTCCCCCAGCGCGCGTTGGCGGCGTTGAGGGCGTAGCGGGCGTTGTTGACCGGCACGACCAGCTGCGGGCCGGCGATCGAAGCGATCTCCGGATCTACATTCTCGGTGCCGATAGCGAAGGGCGCCGGCGGATCGACCAGATAGCCGATCTCGCGCAGGAACTCTTCTTCCTCGGCGGGGGCGGGCGGACGGCCGCCGAGGGCGGCGTTGCGCTCGTCGATCCGGGCCTGGAGATCCTCGCGCTTGCGCAGGAGGCGCTTGTTCTCGGGCGTGAGCTCGCGCAGCAGCGCCGAGAAGCCGAACCAGAAGTCGGCCGGCTCGAGGCCGGTGCCCGGAAGCGCTTCCCGTTCGATGAAGGCCTTCAGCCGAGGGTCAACCTCGATCCCTGAGATCAGCTCGTATCCGGCCAAGGCGCTCATCCTTTTCCTCGTGGCGGGGTCCGCCTAGCGTCTGTATGGGCGTTTATCCATGCGCTTCCTGATCCTGCTCGCCCTCTCGCTGCTTCTGCCGGGCGCGGCGCCCGCCGAAGGGCCCGCCCTCCTGCTCCGCCCGGCCCGGGTCTTCGACGGAGTCGATCCGCGCCCTCACGAAGGCTGGTCGGTGCTCGTGCGGGGCGACAAGATCGAGGCGGCCGGGCCCTCGCTGGCGGCGCCGGCGGGGGCGAAGGTGGTCGACCTGCCGGGAACAACCCTGATGCCGGGCCTGATCGAGGGCCATTCGCACCTTTTCCTCCATCCCTATGACGAGACGAGCTGGGACGACCAGGTCCTGAAGGAGCCGCTCGCTCTGCGGACCGCCCGGGCGGTCAACCATGCCCGGGCCACCCTGATGGCCGGATTCACCACCGTCCGCGACCTCGGCACCGAGGGGGCGGGCTATGCCGACGTCGGGCTGAAGCAGGCGATCGAGCAGGGCATCGTGCCGGGGCCTCGAATGCTGGTCGCGACCCGCGCGATCGTCGCCACCGGCGCCTATGGGCCGAAGAATGGCGAGCCCGACTTCGCCGCGCGCGGGGCGGAGGAGGCGGACGGGCCGGGGCTGATCGTCGCGGTCCGCCGCCAGATCGGCGCCGGCGCCGACTGGGTGAAGATCTATGGCGACTACCGCTGGCGCCCCGGAGAACCAAGCCGGCCGACCTTCACCCTCGACGAAATGCGCCAGGCCGTCGAGGCCGCCCATTCCGCCGGCCGCAAGGTATCGGTTCACGCCGGTACCGTGGAGGGGATGCGGCGAGCGATCCTCGCCGGCGCCGACACGATCGAGCATGGCGATTCGGGAACGCCGGAAATCTTCCGGTTGATGAAGGAGAAGGGGGTCGCCTTGTGCCCGACCCTCGCCGCCACCGTCTCGATCGCTCGCTATCGCGGCTGGAACGGCGGCGCGCCCGAGCCTCCCGCCGTCAGGGAGAAGCGCGCCGCCTTCGCCGCGGCCCTCGCCGCGGGCGTGACGATCTGCATGGGCGGCGACGTCGGAGTCTACGCCCATGGCGACAATGCGCGCGAGATGGCGCTGATGGCCCAATGGGGGATGACTCGCGGCACGGTCCTCGCCGCCGCGACCTCCGTCAACGCCCGCCTCTTCGGGATCGACGACCGGCTCGGGGCGGTCAAGCCGGGCCTGCTCGCCGACCTGGTCGCCGTCGAGGGCGACCCGACCCGCGACATCGCCGCGCTCGGCAGGGTCAGGATGGTGATGAAGGGCGGCGAGATCGTCCGTTAGGGCATGGCGACATTCAAGATTATGCCGGAGCGTCACAGCTAATTCCTCCCCTGCATTCGCAGGGGAGGGAGACCAGGCGAAGCCTGGTGGAGGGGCTCCTCAGACTCAGAACCCCTCCACCGCGCTTCGCGCGGTCCCCCTCCCCCGGAAATCCGGGGGAGGAATTAGCAGAGGAGGGATGCACATTTGGAGCCTAGTCCGGGATCGCCTGCGCGGTCGCGTGCTCGTGCAGTCGGCGGGCCTGCTCGTCGAAGCGCTCGAAGCCCCAGAGGCGCCGGGCCCGGAACAGCGGAACCGCTCGCGCGACCTTGAGGCAGGCGGCGAGATGCTCGCCGGTTCGACCGATCGTCCTCAGATAGCCGCCGCGATAGGTGTTCGAAACCAGCGTATCGACGACGTCGATTCCGGACAGCCGGTCGATCGCCGGACCGTCGCCTTCGTCCCCGGCCTTGCGCAGCAGATAGATGGCCGCGAGCGGGAGCGGGCCCAGTTTGTCCGCCATGGCCGTGGGCACGTCGAACTTGTCCATGCCGTCGAACGAGCGGTCGTAGGCTCCGGCGTCGCGGCCGCTCGCCTCGAGCGCTTCGCGCCACAGGCGGAGGCGGGGAATGCCGGGGTAGGCGAGGGCGCGCCCCGATTCGTCGAAGCCGATGACGCAGACGTCGTCGGCGAGGATCGGGTAGCCGCGGTCGTGGAACCAGGCGGCGATGGTCGATTTGCCGGCGCCGGAATGGCCGGAGAAAGCGACGGCGCGCCCGCCCAGGTCGATGGCGTTGGCATGGAGCGGCAGAAGCCCGCGCTGGTGGAGAAGCGCGCCGATCGCCGAGCCGAGCAGGAACAGCCGCAGGTTGCGCTCCGAAGCGCCCGCCGCAGGCTCGATAACGATCTCCCGCCCGTCGCGGATGAGGTAGCGGCCGACCTTGGTGATGGTCAGCACCGTGCCGTCGGGCGTTGCGGAATAGCCGGGGGGATAATCGCCCGAAGGCACCTTGCCGAGCACCACCTCGACGTCCGCGGCTCCGGCCTCTACCGGCGGAGCGACTCCCGCCAGGTCGATCTGAGAGCGCAGGTTCAGTCCGAACAGCCGGTAGGCCGGCGCGCCGCGCGAGTCCTCCGGGGCTAGCATTCGCAGGCCCGATCGATCCGTTCCGTTGGAAATCCTGTCCGCACCGGTCGCTCCATAGGGGGATCAGCGGCCGGCTGCCAAGATGAAGTGGCCGGCGGTGAGACCCTTGAGCAGGCCGATTCGATAGGCGGCCATGATCCCCGGCCCATCCCAGCCCGAATCGGGCCAGTCGCGAACCAGGGCACGGAGGCGCTCGATGTCGATCAGCCTCGCCGCCGTCTCATCCGCCGCCATCGCCTCGATCAGCCGGCGGGCGCCGGCCGCGTCGCCCGACAGGCCGACGTGCCAGTCGGCCGATTGATAGCCCTTGCGGCGCTCGTCGAGCACCGCCGGAGCCACCCTGTCGGCCAGCGCGGCCCGCGCCAGCGGCCGGCGGGCGCCGTCCTTCATCAGCATGTCGAGCGGAAGCGACAGGCAGAAGTCGATCAGGCGCGGATCGGCGGTGGGATCGCGCTTGTCGATGCCCCAGCCGCCCAGGATGCCCTTGCGATGCTCCCCCCAGTCCATCGCCATGAGCGCTTCGGCCGCGTCCTCGAAGCGGCTCTTCGGCCGGACGGAGCGTCGTTCGGCCCTGATTCTTTCGCGCAGGCCCGGGTGGACCGGATCCGTGATCGAAGCGCCGGGGGCCGCCGAGAAGCGCTCGATCCGCTCCCACAGCGAATCGGGGATCCAGGGGCCCAGCGAGCTCGCCGCCACGCCCCTGGGCCGGGCCCGACCGTCGCCCAGCATCGCCCGGGCTTCACGAAGCCAGGCGGCCCAGCGTCCCTCGCGCAGGAAGTCGGCGAGCAGGGTATTGGGAGCGGCGCTGATCGTCCAATTGCCGATCTCTCCGCTCAGCAGGACCCGGGCTCCCGAGGCGCTCGCCGCGGCGCGTATCTGCGACAGCCAGACGTGGTTGCACAGGTTGAAGACCGGGCGCTCGAACAATGAGGCATAGAGGTCGAGATCGGCGAGCGGCGAGCGGCCCGGGCTCGCCATCGTCAAATGCTCCATGTTGGGATGAAGCCGCGCCGTCGCGGCGGCGGGGCCGCCCTCGTCGGCAAGCCGGCCAAAAGGCGTCTGCGAGCGCAGGGCCTCGGCCGGGACGTGAGTGAAGGCGAGCACCCGACCGCCGGTCGAAGCCGTCAGCCGCGCCGCGGTGGCGGCCACGGCGTTGCTGTCCCAACCCGCGCTCAGATGCGCCGCGACGACATCGCCGGCCCCGCGCAGCCGTCTCGCGACCGCCGAATCCAGCTCGGACCGGAAGGCCTCGACATGGTCGTCGAAGGTCCTGAGCCCGAGCTCGAGCCGCCGCGGACGCCAGTAACGGCGCCGAATCGTCCGGTCCGGAGCGACGGTGACGACGTGACCCGGCTCCACCCGCTCGACATTCTCGAAGAAGCTCTCCGGGCCGGAGCGCGGCAGGCCGCCGAGATAGCGGATCAGGCTGGTTTCGTCGGGCCGCCTCTCGATCGAGCCGAGGGCGTGGAGACCGCAGGGCATCGAGGCGAAGGCGACGAAGCCCTCGCCGCGGTGCCAGAAGAGCGGCCTCTGGCCGAGAGGGTCGCGGGCGAGGAGCAGGCGCCGCTCGAGCGAATCGTAGAACGCGAAGGCGAAGTCGCCGAGCAGGCGCTCGAGCGCCGCCTCGCCCCAGCGCTCGAGAGCCCGGAGGAGGAGCGTCGAATCGGCCATGAGCGACGTTCCGGCCGGATCCAGCCCGAGAGCCGCCGCGAGCTCCGGCCGATTGTCGAGGCGAACGTCCGCGACCAGGACGAATCGGCCCTCGCCCCCGATCAGCGGCTGGACGTCATACCGGTCTTCGGGAAGGAGAGGGTGAAGCCTGACCGCGACGGCGAGGCCGTCGAGGTCGGCCGCCGAACGGCGCGTGCCGAAGCGCGCCTGGGCCTCGATCATCCCCCGGCACCGGGACGACGGATCGGGCGAGCCGTCGAGGCTCCAGAAGCCGGCGATGGCGGTCATAAGAAAGCCCCCCGCCGTGAGGCAGGGGGCTTGATCTCAGCCTTGGCTGAGGGCTTAGGAGCCCTGGTTGCCGCCGCCGCCGTCGGGCGTGGCACCGCGCTGGCTTTCCGCGGCTCCCGCCTCGAGGCGCTGGAAGCCCGGACGGATCCAGTCCCGCTTCGGAGCCGCGTGCGCATTCTTGGTCATCGAAATATCTCCCTATCGATTCGGAATTGTTTGAAAACGGTGGAAATTGAAAGCTCGTTGCGTCTTTAGGCTGTTTTTCAACGCCTTGTCGAGCCCGATTGTGGCGTCGCGGGCACGATTGGCGCGACAGCGATGCCGAAAATCCTCCATTGGCCCGAAATGTTCTGAAAAAGCAGGTCGAAAGCGATCGGCGCGGGCCTCAGCGGGAAGGTTCCCCTGACCCTGAGTAGCCCGCCCTGGACGATGGCGGGCGGGAATTGGAGGGTCGGCCCGACCACCAAAGTATAGCCCAGATCGACCTGCTGGTTCCTAAGAGCCTGGAAAATCCCGCCGAGCGTCGCCGCCGAATTGTTCGTCTGGAAGCTGGGCGCTCCGAGATCGCGCAGGACCGAATAATTGCCGGTCTGGTTGGCCTGGTCGAGCGCGGCCATGGCCGACCAGATCAGCTTGTTGATGACGATGGGATCGGGCACCCCCGCCTGGCTGGCGGCGGGCGTGGGGACGGGAACCGGCGCCTGGGCGGCGAGCGGCGAGGCCGAGGCCGCCAGCACGCCGGCCAAAAAAAGCCGGGCCGGGGTGATGTACCCCGACCCGGCCGTGGCTTGCAGGCGAAGACCTACCACGCAGTCTGGAACCCGGCGCGGGCGCCGATTTCACCGCTGTCGAAACCGATGCCGAGGCCCGCCGAGACGGAGGCGTTGGTTCCGACCCGGGCGGCGAAGGAGGCCGTTCCGGCGAGACGGTTCTGGAAGTAGCCGATGCCTCCGGCGACGCCCATGCTGGTGCCGGCCGGAAGGAAGGGCGACTCCATCGCCAGCGCCATCGCGACGCCTTCATTGGCCTTGCGGATGTTGGCGATGTTGAGGTTGGTCAGGTTCTGAAGGTTGGTCACGTTCGTGTTGAGCGTGGCGACGCTTCCCTGGAGGCCGGTGATCTGTCCCGCCTGGGCCGTCTGGGTCGTCTGCAGCGCGGTGATCTGCCCCGCCTGCGTGGTCTGAGTCGTCTGCAGAGTGGCGATGGCGGCGGTGTTGGTGGTGACCTGCGGGATCAGGGTCGTGTTGGTGCTGATGTTGCCGTTGGCGTCGTTCACCAGGACTCCGGCGGTGGTGTAGCCGCCGAAGCGGACGGTGGTGCCGGCCCCGCCGACCGTCACCTGGTTGGCGGCCGTGGTGGTCGCGCCGTTGCCGATCGCCGTGGAGTTGGCATGGGTCGCCCTAGCGCCGTTTCCGACGGCGGTCGAATTGGCGGCCGAGGCGAAGGCGTCGCGGCCGACCGCGGTCGAATTGGCGCCGAGCGCGCTCGACGAGCTGCCGAGAGCGGTCGACTGGAGCCCGTCGGCGGCGGCGAACTCGCCGATCGCGGTGGAGAAGTTGCCGTTGGCGGCGGCCCGGTCGCCGTAAGCGCTCGAGCTCTGGCCGGCGGCCTTGGAGCCGTTGCCGACGGCGGTCGAATTGACTCCGTTGGCGGCCGAGTTGGCGCCGACCGCGGTGCCGTTGGTGGCCCCGGCCGCGACATTGGCGTTGCGGCCGAAGGCGCTCGAATTGACCGCGAGGGCGCTGGCGACGTCACCGACGGCGGTGGACTGGAGACCGGTCGCCGAGGAGAAGTCGCCGAGGGCGGTCGCGAAATTGCCCGAGGCCGAGGCGCGATCGCCGAGAGCGGTCGACGAAATGCCGGTGCCCTGGGCGCGCCAGCCGACGGCGGTGGAATTCACTCCGCCCGAGAGCGTCTCGCTGCCGAGCGCGGTGCCGTTGGTGGCGGCGGCGACGACGTTGGCGTTACGGCCGACGGCGACGGCGTTGGTCGAGAGCGCGCTGGCGACGTCGCCGACGGCGGTCGACTGGATCCCGGTCGCGGCCGAGAAATCACCGAAAGCCGAAGCGAAGTTGCCCGAGGCGACGGCGCGGTCGCCGACCGCGGTGGAGCCGAGACCCGATGCGGTGGCGAGATTGCCGCAGGCCGTCGCGGTGGCGCCGCCCGAGGGAACGCCCATCGCCGGATTGGTCGCATTGGGCGCGGCATAGGTCGAGCAGACGGCGCCCTGCGCCGAGGCCGGAGTGGCGAAGGCGATGGCGAAAGTGCTGGCGGCGGCGAGCGCCCCCGCCCGGATCATCGTGGTCTGAAAGGACATTCGGTTCACTCCCTGCTTGTATCTGCGCGCTCTTTGACGAAGGCACGTCTGGCGCCTGTTTAGTTGCGCGACAGGGGAATTGGCAACGCAAATCCTGCCCTTAGCGCGGATAAAGGCATTTGGGATTGCGGGAAGCGCTGCCGGTTCGCCCGCGAGGCGGCGCGGCCACGCCGGTGAAGGCCAGGGAACTTCGACCGCGGCGTGCCGATCTCAGTCGGCAAAGGGACCCTTTCCAGCGCTCGGCACCGCGGGCTCGAAAAAATCCACTGGGACCGGTCCGGCGCCTGCCGGCCTCAGGATTTTGCCCGTTTTTCCATAACTGCGCCTTCGAAGCCGGGCGCAGCGCAATGGCAATGCCCTGCTTGCGAGACTTCGCCGGCGACGATTTCGATGACGTGGTCGCCGAACCTCCAGACTTCCGGCCGATGCGAAATCACGATCAGCGTCATGCCGAGGGAGCGCAGGTTCTGCATGACCGACGCTTCGGTATGCACGTCAAGGCTGGCGGTGGCTTCATCCAGGATCAGGATCCGCGGCTTTCCGACCAGCGCCCGGGCCGAACCATTAGTCGTCAGTCCGCCGCCGAAACCGACCCCCCATTCTTTGCTCAAGCGGCTTGCGTAAGAAGCAATACGAAGGACAATGTCTTTTGCGACTAGTGGCTCGCCCCCGAACCAGCTCAGAGAAAGATAACTTAGTTCCGAAATTCTCTTGGCGATAAATCGTTCAATGCCGAGTTGGGTCGATTCAGACATCCTGCCGAGTTTAAAATCCTCATAACAGTATGTGCAGCGGAAATTACACTTTTCCGTCGGCAGCAGTATAAGTTGCTGGAATCGGCTGGAGAGCGTGCTGGCGATCTGCGCGGTAGTGAATCCATTACCGCCAAGTTCCACCGAAGATAGACTGCCTGACACCGCCCACCCCGAGTCAGATTCGTTTCCCTACGCTTGCAGCTTACATGGCCAGAATGGAATGACAAGTACCAATAGGACGGCTTACTATCGAAAAAGGAGGGTCGTCGACAGCAGCGCTTCGCCGTCGAGCCGCCGAGGGAATTTGGACTAGATCAGGCCTACTCGGCTGGCTAGCATGGTTCAGGGCCCGGGGAGGCATATGCGCCTGTTATGAAAAGCCGTTTGCGTGCGAGCGTGGCCTTACCCGGATTATTGATCACAGCCGTTTGCTTTCCGACGCCGGGCGCCGCGCAGATCGCGCAAACCGCGCAAACCGGCCCCTCCGCCGACGATAACGAGATCGTCGTCACGGCCGCGCCGGGAGACCGGGTCCTCATCGACCGCGAGACCTATGTCGTCAGGGACACCCCCCTGGCCCAGACCAAGCCGGCGCTGGAAGTCATCCGCAATCTTCCCTCGGTCACCGTCGACGCGACAGGCCAGTTGCGGCTGCTCGGGAGCCGGAACGTCAAGATCCTGATCGACGGTCGCGATGTCGCCGACGCAAGCGCAGTCCTGGAGAATTTGCAGGCATCGCGAATTGCCCGCATCGAAGTCATGACCAATCCGTCCGCCCAGTTTTCGGCATACGGTTCCGCCGGAATCATCAATATAGTTCTGCGGCGAACCTTCGTCGACGGCCTGGCGGGCTCGGCCGTGGTCGGTGCGGGCAATCCCGGATATTTCACCGCGAAGCTGTCTCCGACCTGGTCCGGCGGAAAATGGTCCGCCGCGGCGTCACCGGCCCTGACGATCTCGGACAGCCATACGGCAGCCCGGCTCGAACGTATCGGCGCAGGCGAAAATGCCAGCCTCGGTCGCCTCGAGAACCAGAGGGGCCGGGGAACGGCGAGCACGTTCACGATACAGGGCCAGGCCTCGTTCGAGCCGGACACCAATGAGCGTTACGATTTCACCGCGAATCTAAGCCGGAGCAATGGAAGGACCAGCCGGTCCGCCGAGGTCTCCTCCCCGTCCGGCCTGTTCGCGCCGCTCATCGAGACTCAGGCGGGGAAAAGCGCGCTGGATTCGGAAGATCTGAGCATCGAACGAACCGCCAAAGGGCGCAGGGACGGGGAAGAATTCAAGGTCTCCCTCTCCTGGTCGCGATACGCCGTCGCTACGCGCAACAATTACATCGACCGGCTACCGCTCGAAGCGCGGGAGATTGGATTCGCTTCGTCGATCGACCAGGCCGCGAGCGGCATCAAGGCCGATTACACGGTACCGGTGCGCAAGAAGTCTACCTTATCGATCGGAGCCGAACTCCAGCTGGAGCGTCAGGACATCGCCGACTCGGCTTTCGGGCACACCCCCTCGGGCCCCGTAGCCGCGAGCGACAGGTTCGCGGGACATTCGGTGGACGTTTCGGTTTATGGCACCTTTCAAACTCAGCTGGGTCGCTTTCGAGTGCTTCCCGGCCTCAGAGCGCAAAATCGCCGGTTCGGCTTCGACGCCGCCAGTGGACTGGCACCCGTAGAGCGGACGCTGCTGTTTCCGAGCCTGCACGTGGAACTGCCTGTGGGGAAGGTGAATGCCAGCCTGAGCATCTCGAGGCGCGCCGACTGGCCGTCGATCGGCCAGTTCCTGCCGTACCGGCGTATCACGGGCCCGACGACCGTGGACTCGGGTAATGCCGCTCTCAGGCCCGAGCGCACGTTGAACATCGAGGCGGCCGCGAGGACGACGGTCGAGGGCCAGCAAGTCTCGCTGAAGCTCTACAGCCGGCGGCGCAGCGACGTTCGCGATACCGCCCTCAGCGTTCTCGAATCCGGTGAGCTACTGTCGACTCCGATCAACATCGGGACCCGGTTGAGCCGGGGCGGGCAGCTTTCCCTGCGGGGAAACCTCAGCCCGCAGCTGCGCTATTCCGCGAGCGCCTGGGCCGCGACGGCACGGTACAATCGGCTGGCCGGTACGACTTTGGTACGCGACGATACCGCTGAATATGGCGGCAATGTCCAGGTCGACTATTCCGACGGGAAGTCAGGGGAGCCCGGGTTCGACCAGTTGATCCTCAACGCGAGATATCAAGGGCCTCTCCGGAATTACCAATTCCGCACCAGCGCGATCTTTGTGCTGGATCTGGACTATACGCATTATCTGACGAAGCGTCTGACCGTCGTAGCCTCGTTGAGCCGCCTCATCGGGACCAAAGTGTTCACTACAGAACGTTTCGCCACTTTCCTCGATGAACGATCCTCGAGCAGGTTGTACGGGCCGATGATCCGGGTCTCCCTGAATTACCGGCTGGGCCGAAAATGAATTTCACCAGCCGCTGATCTTGGAGACCGAGCGGCGCGCGGTGAAATCTACAGGAGGTGGAGGCCCGAGCCGGAATCGAACCGGCGTGCAAGGATTTGCAGTCCTCTGCGTAACCACTCCGCCATCGGGCCGCCGGCGCATCTGTCCACGGTGGCGGCTCAAGTCAACCTCCTTCGCGCTGTCCGCGCCCGGACGCCGGTGTCCGCAATCGGACGCTCGCGCGCTCCCGACCGGCCGGCCCGGCATCGCCCGCCGCGGGTGGCACGCCTCTTGCTGCTTTCGATCCATGTCCGGACTCTCCGCTTGGCCTTCGCGGGCCTTACCGATAAAAGCCGCTCTGGCGAGATGGTGTATTGCACCAGTAAGACAGTTGTGCGATGGAACGGCTTGAGATGACCGAGCATGCTTTCGAACATATGCGGCGGGCGATGGTCGCCAGCCAGCTTCGCACGACGGGCACCAACGACCCGCGCGTGCTCGCGGCCATGGGCGAGGTGCCGAGGGAGCGGTTCGTTCCGGCGGACCGGGCCCCGCTCGCTTATGCCGACGCCGTCGTGCCGCTGAAGCCGGGCCGCGACTTCAACAGCCCGATGGCGCTCGGCCGGCTGCTCACCGAGGCGTCGCCGAGGCCCGGCGAACGGGTCCTGGTCGTCGCCGCGGCGACCGGCTACGCCGCCGCCGTCCTGGCCCGGCTCGCCGGCCCAGTGGTGGCGGTGGAGGAGGATCCCGAGCTCGCCGCGCAGGCGCGATCGAACCTCGCCGGAACCGGAGTCAGGCTGGTCGAGGGCCCGTCGGGCCGGGGCTTCCCTGACGCGGCGCCCTACGATCTCATCCTGATCGACGGGGCGGTCGAGTTCGTCCCGGACGCCCTCGTCGGGCAGCTCGCCGACGGCGGCCGTCTCGCCTCGGGCCTGCTCGAAAACGGAGTCACCCGGCTTGCCATCGGCCGCCGGGCAGGCGAAGGGTTTGGAATGGCGGCGTTCGCCGATGCCGCCGCGGCGATCCTGCCCGGCTTCGCGAAGCCTCGGGCGTTCAAGTTTTGACAGTGGAGTTGAGGAAGATGCGGGGAGGGTTGATGGCGGCCGTGGGGGCGGCGGCGTTGCTGGTCGGCGCCGCGGCGAGCGCCGAGACGCTGCGCGACGCGCTCGTCCAGACCTACAAGACGAACCCCACGATCATGGCGCAGCGGGCGCAGGTCCGCTCGCTCGACGAGGATGTCGCAGTCGCCCGGGCGCTGGGCCGGCCGCAGATTTCGGGCGTCGCCGGGGTCAACCAGAACCTCATCCGCCGGGGCGCCCTTCCCGGCCGGAGCGTCAATGCCGGAGTCGACGTCAGCTATCCCCTGTTCAACGGCGGGCGGGTGCGCAACTCGATCCGGGCCGCGGACGAGCGGGTCCTCGCCGGGCGCGCCAACCTCAAGGCGACCGAGGGCGATGTCTTCACCGAGGCGGTGAGCGCCTACATGGACGTGATCCGCGACCGCTCGATCGTCACTCTGAACCGAAACCAGGTGCGGGTGCTGGAGACGAACCTCCAGGCCAGCCGGGACCGGTTCGAGGTCGGCGATCTCACCCGGACCGACGTCGCCCAGTCCGAAGCCCGGCTGGCGCTCGCCCGGAGCAGCCTCGCGACGGCGGAGGGACGGCTCGAATCGAGCGAGGAGAATTACCGGCGGGTGATCGGCGAGCTTCCCGAGGAGCTGGCTCCGCCCGACCCGCTGCCGCCGCTTCCCGCGACCGCGGACGACGCGGTCGAGATCGCGCTGGGCAACAATTCCGACCTTCAGTCGATCGCCGCCCAGACCCGGGCCGCGGGCCGCGACGTGTCGATCGCCCGGGCCGACCGGCTCCCCACCGTTTCGGCGGACAGCAGCGGCGACTATATCAACTATCTCGGCTCGGCTCCTACCGGCGCGACCGGCAGCGCGAGGAGCGCCAGCGTCGGCGTTTCGGCGCGGATCCCGATCTACCAGGGCGGGCTCGTCGGTGCCCGGGTCCGCCGGGCCCAGTCCGTCCAGAGCCAGTTGCTCGAGCGCGGAGTCGAGGTCGAGCGCCTGGTCGTCGCCAACACCCGAGCGGCCTTCGCCACCTACCAGGCGGCGGTCGAGGCGATCGAATCCAACCAGGTCGCGGTCAACGCCAACACTTTGGCGCTGGAGGGCACGAGGGCCGAGCAGACGGTGGGCACCCGCAACGTCCTCGACGTGCTCAACGCCGAGCAGGAGCTGCTCAACAGCCAGGTCGCCCTCGTCACCGCGCGGCGCGACGCCTATGTCGCCGGCTTCGCTCTCCTCAACGCGATGGGACGGGCCGAGGCCGAGGACCTCAACCTCGACGGCGGGGCGCTCTACGATCCGCTCGACCATTACAAGCGCACCCGCAAGCGGGCCTCGGACTGGAATGACGACGAGGCTCCTCAGGCGGTCTCCACCCGTACTGTTGCGGGGACCTCGGCTTCGCCTATTGCGGGGCCGCCAAACACCCCCGTGACACCGCCTTCGAATTGAGCGATAAGCCCCTCGATATGGGGGATATTAACCAGGAACCCTCGATGGAGGACATACTCGCCTCCATCAAAAGGGTGATCGCCGAGGACGGCCGCCCGGCGGCGCGTCCCGCCCGCGGCTCGCGTCCGGCCGAGGCGCCGAGGCCGTCGCCTCCCGAAGAGGAGGACGTGCTCGAGCTCCAGGACCCGGTCGGGGAAGGCCAGGGCCTCGTCTCGGACGACGCCGCAATCGCCAGCCGCCAGTCGCTGGCCGCCCTCGCCAGCCTGCGCGAGCGCGCGGAAGCGGTCCCCCTCGACGATTCCGCTTTGGGCGCCGCGGTGCGCGAGATGCTCAAGCCCCTCCTCAAGGACTGGCTCGACCGCAACCTTCCCGACATGGTCGAGGAGCTGGTCACCCGCGAGATCGCGCGGATCACGGGGAAGTCGCTCTAACGTCGCTGGGATGACGGGTTTGCGCGCCGCGAGCCTTCGTCTAAGCGCCCTTCCATGACCGAGCTTCCCAAGACCTTCGACCCCGCCGAGATCGAATCCCGCTGGTATGCCCGCTGGGAAGGGGAGGGGATGTTCCGCCCCCAGCGGCCGGAGGCCGAGCCGTTCACCATCGTCATCCCGCCGCCCAACGTCACCGGCTCGCTTCATATCGGCCACGCGCTCGACGTGACCCTTCAGGACATCCTCATCCGGCACGCGCGGCTTCAGGGGAAGGACGCTTTGTGGGTCGTCGGCACGGACCATGCCGGGATCGCCACCCAGATGGTGGTCGAGCGCAACCTCGAGAGCCAGGGGGTCAGGCGCTCCGACATGGGCCGCGAGGCCTTCGTCGAGCACGTCTGGGAGTGGAAGGCGCAGTCGGGCGGATCGATCACCCGCCAGCTTCGGCGCCTGGGCGCCTCGTGCGACTGGGCGAACGAGCGCTTCACGATGGACCCGGGCTTCTCCGCCGCGGTGCTCAAGGTCTTCGTCCAGCTCTATCGCGACGGGCTGCTCTACCGCGACAAGCGCCTGGTCAACTGGGACCCGAAGTTCGGAACGGCCATCTCCGACCTCGAGGTCGAGACCAAGGAGGTGCAGGGCCAGTTCTGGCATCTTCGCTATCCGCTGGAAGACGGGAGCGGTTTCATCCACGTCGCGACTACCCGGCCCGAGACGATGCTCGCCGATATGGCGGTGGCGGTTCACCCCGACGACAGCCGCTATTCGGCGCTGGTCGGCAAGCGCCTGCGCCTGCCGCTGACCGGGCGGCTGGTTCCGATCATCGCCGACGAGCATGCCGATCCCGAGCTCGGCTCCGGAGCGGTCAAGATCACCCCCGGCCACGATTTCAACGATTTCGAGGTCGGCAGGCGCGCGGGCTTCAGGGCGGCCGAGATGCTCAACATGCTGAGCGCCGATGCCAGGGTCGTGCAGACGCAGGACGGCCTCGTGCCGGAGGAGCTGCTCGGCCTCGACCGCTTCGAGGCGCGCAAGCGGGTGGTCGAGCGGCTCGAAGCCGAAGGCGCGCTCGAGAAGGTCGAGGACCGGGTCATCCAGATTCCCTATGGCGACCGCTCCGGAGTCGTCATCGAGCCGTGGCTGACCGACCAATGGTATGTCGACGCCAAGACCCTCGCCGGGCCGGCGATCGACGCGGTGCGCTCGGGCAAGGTCCGGGTGGTTCCGAAGACCTGGGAGAAGACCTGGTTCAACTGGCTGGAGAACATCCAGCCCTGGTGCGTGTCGCGGCAGCTCTGGTGGGGGCACCAGGTCCCGGCATGGTATGACGACCAGGGCGGTGTCTTCGTCGCCGAGACCGAGGAGGAAGCGCAGCGCGAGGCGGGAAATCGCCCGCTGCGTCGCGATCCCGACGTTCTCGACACCTGGTTCTCCTCCGCCCTCTGGCCCTTCGCCACGCTCGGCTGGCCGGAAGCCGCAGAGTGGGTGGAAAACACCGTTCGGCCTGAGCCTGTCGAAGGCCATTCCTTCAATTCGGCCGACGAGGCAGGCAAGGCAGGGCTTCGACAAGCTCAGCCCGAACGGACTGGAGTCTGGAAACCCAAGCCGGGTACCGAGCTTGCCCGCCATTATCCCAACGACGTGCTCATCTCCGGCTTCGACATCATCTTCTTCTGGGACGCCCGGATGGCGATGCAGGGGCTCCACTTCATGGGGGAGGCGCCGTGGAAGACGCTCTACCTCCACGGCCTGGTCCGCGACTCCAAGGGCCAGAAGATGTCCAAGTCGAAGGGCAATACCGTCGACCCGCTCGGCCTGATCGACCGCTTTGGCGCCGACGCCCTGCGCTTCACCCTGGCCGCGATGGAGAGCCAGGGGCGCGACATCAAGCTCGATGAGAAAAGGGTCGAGGGCTATCGCAACTTCGCCACCAAGCTGTGGAACGCGGCGCGCTTCTGCCAGGCCAACGGAATCGGCGCGAGCGCGGGGCTGGAGCCGCCCGAGGCGGCGCTTCCGGTCAACCGCTGGATCATCGGCGAGACGGTGAAGACGGTCCAGGCGCTGGACCTCTCACTTGCCGAGCTTCGCTACGACGAGAGCGCCAACACGATCTACCATTTCGTCTGGGCGACCTTTTGCGACTGGTATGTCGAGCTGATCAAGCCTGTCTCGAGCGCTGATGAGAGAGGCCGGATCGACGAGGAGACGAAAGCGGTCGCAGCCTGGGTGCTCGACCAGATATTGGTCATGCTCCATCCGTTCATGCCGTTCATCACCGAGGAATTGTGGAACGCGAACCCGCGGCCCTATCCGCTGATCGTGGCGAAGTGGCCGATGCCGGACGCCCGGGCGCTCGATCCTGAGGCCGGGCCGGAGATCGACTGGCTGATCCGGCTGGTAAGTGGCATTCGCGCCGCCCGCGCGGAGCTGAACGTGCCCCCGGGCGCCAAACTGCCGCTCCATGTCAGGGAAGCCGCCGGCCCGACGCGTCAGCGCCTGGAACGTCACGATGCCGCGATCCGGCGGCTGGCGCGGGTCGAAACGGTCGCCTTCGGCGAAGCCGCGGGCGGCGCCGCGCAGGTCGTCGTCGACGAAGCGACCTATATCCTCCCGCTCGAAGGCGTGATCGACATCGCAGCTGAGCGCTCGCGGCTCGCCAAGGCGGCGGAAGCGGCCGAGAAGGAGCGCGATTCCCTTGCCGGCCGTCTCGCCAATCCCAGCTTCGTCGAGCGGGCGAAGCCGGAGGCGGTGGAGAAGGCTCGGAGCGACCATGCCGAGAAGGCGTCCGACGCGGAGAAGTACCGGGCGGCGCTGGCGCGGCTGGGTTGACTATTCTCCCTCTCCCCGGCGGGGAGAGGGCAGTGGTGAGGGGGTTCGGCGCCCGAATGAAGTGCTCCGTACCCCCCCCACCCTAACCCTCTCCCCGCCGGGGAGAGGGGATGATCGGGAGCAGGCAATGAACGACAGGGGGCAAGCGCGAGGCCGGCGCGACCTGACTCAGGGCGCGATCGGGCCGACCTTGCTCGCCTTCGCTCTGCCGACGCTCGGCTCCTCGATCCTTCAGTCGCTGAACGGCTCGATCAACGCGGTGTGGGTCGGCAATTTCCTCGGCGAGGAGGCGCTCGCCGCCACCTCCAACGCCAATATCGTCATGTTCCTTCTGACCAGCTTCGTCTTCGGCTTCGGGATGGCGACCACCATCCTCGTCGGCCAGAGGTTCGGCGCCGGCGACGTCGACGGGGCGCGGCGGGTGATCGGGACGGGGACCGGCTTCTTCGCCCTGGCCTCGGTAGCGGGCGCCGGAGTCGGCTGGGTCTTCACGCCGAACATCCTGGAGCTGCTCGGAACGCCCGCCGACGCGGCCCCGCTCGCGCTCGCCTATCTGCGGGTGATCTTCATCGCCATGCCGCCGGCGCTGATCATGGTCTCGTGGATGATGGCTCTGAGGGGGAGCGGCGATTCGCTGACGCCCTTGTGGTTCATGATCCTCGCCGTTCTTCTCGACAGCGGCCTCAACCCGGTCTTCATCCTCGGCCTCGGCCCGGCGCCCAGGCTCGGCATCGCCGGCGCGGCGACGGCGACGGTGATCGCCAATTTCGTCAGCCTCGCCGCCTTGCTGGCCTACGTCTACGCGCGCGACCTGCCGCTGCGCCTGCGCGGCGCCGAGCTTCGCTATCTGAAGCCTGATTGGAGCCTGCTGGCGATCATCGTCCGCAAGGGGCTGCCGATGGGCCTCCAGATGATCGTCATCTCCGCCTCGGCGCTGGCGCTGATCGGGCTGGTCAACCGCGAAGGCGTGGCGACCGCGGCCGCCTTCGGAGTGGCGATGCAGCTGTGGACCTACCTGCAGATGCCCGCGATGGCGCTGGGCGCCGCGGTGAGCGCGATGGTGGCTCAGAATATCGGTGCCGGCCGCTGGGACCGGGTCAGCGCGATCACCCGCTCGGGCGTGACCTTCGCGCTTCTGATCACGCTGGGCCTCGTCGTCCTCCTCGCCGTCGCCGACCGGCCCGCACTCGCCCTGTTCCTCGGCGGCGATAGCCCGGCGCTGCCGATCGCCCGCCACATCCAGATCCTCGCGACCTGGAGCTTCCTTCTGTTCGGAGTGACCCTCGTCCTGTTCGGGACGGTCCGGGCGAACGGCGCGGTGATCGGACCGCTCGTCATCCTGTTCGTCGGCCTGGTGCCGGTCCGGCTCGGCTTCGCGCTCGGCGCCTATCCCTGGCTCGGCGCCGACGCCCTGTGGCTGAGCTTCCCGGTCAGCTCCTTC
Source organism: Allosphingosinicella sp. (assembly GCA_036389015.1). Lineage (GTDB taxonomy): Bacteria > Pseudomonadota > Alphaproteobacteria > Sphingomonadales > Sphingomonadaceae > Allosphingosinicella. The sequence continues at coordinate 153,846 of DASVQS010000058.1, forward strand.
GCCAACATGGTCCTAGCCATCGCCTTCTACCTCCATGGCGGCTGGCGGAAGAGCCGGATGGGTCCGCCGCCGGACGCGGAGGAGTGCCTGGAGGAGGCGCAAGCGGACGCGGAGCCCGGCGGAAGGCTCAATCCTTCGGGATAGAAGGACGACGGTCACGCCGGCACCACCACCTCGATCGCGCGGCGGGCGACTCGGGCCGTGACCGGAGTCCTCGCGAGCACCTCGCCGTCGATCGAGATGCGCTGACGCGGGCGGGTTTCGATGGTGAGCTCGGCGCCGTGGAACTCGCGAGTGGTGCGGTGGCGGCCCGGCAGGTTCCAATATTTGGCGAACCAGTCCCAGACCAGGCTTGAGGCCCTTCGGCCGACGACGGCCTGGACGACGATCCGGCCGCTGTCGATCTCGGCGCTTTCGATCAGCTCGACTCCGCCGTGATGGCCGCCGTTGGCGATCCTCACCTCGGTCGCCCAGAGGGTTTCGTCGATTCCCTCGCCGCGGACGGTGAGCCGGAAGGCGTGGAAGCGGACCAGGCACCAGACGGCCCAGATCAGATAGCCGATCCGCCCGAGGTAGCGCTTCAGGTTGTGCGGGATGCCCTCGCCGATCATCGGCGACAGGCCCATCGCCGCGCAATTGGCGAAATAATCGTCGTTGATCATTCCAAGGTCAATGCGCCGCCTCTTGCCGGTCGCGATGGTGGCGACCGCTCCGTCGAGGTCGAGCGGGATTCCGAGCGTCCGGGCGAAGCTGTTGGCGGTGCCGAGCGGAAGCAAGGCGAAGACGCAGTCGCGCTCGACCACTTCGTCGACCGCGTAGGAGAGCGAGCCGTCGCCGCCGCCGACGATCACCATCGGCGCTCCGCCGCGCACCGCCTCCTTGACGGTGGGGACGAGCAGCCTTGGATCGCGAAGCGCGTGGGCGCTGGTCAGCTCGACGCCCGCCTCGCGGAGCTTGTCCGACGCCTCGCGGAACAGCGCCTGGCCCTTGCGGGAGTGGGCGTTGACGATGAGGACGGCTTGTCTGGGAACGGGAAGGCTCAAGGACACGAGATGGCAACGCCCGCAGCGGCGGACAAGTGCCGCGCTTAATTCCTCCCCTGCAGTTGCAGGGGAGGGGGACCGCGCGAAGCGCGGTGGAGGGGCTCGTCGGACTCTGAAGAACCCCTCCACCAGGCTTCGCCTGGTCCCCCTCCCCGCGAAATCGCGGGGAGGATTCCTACAGAGTCGTCTCGGCCAGGTTCGACTTGTAGGTCTTGTTGGTCTGGCGGTCCTTGATCACGATGTAGACGTAGCTCGGCGGGATCGTGCCCTCCTCGGTCGCGAACCAGATCTTGCCGAGGTCGTTCGGGCTGCCGAGCGCGCAGAAGCCGTAGAGACGCTTGCCCGTCTGATCGAAGAAGTCGACCCAGGAGCGCGACGAGTTGGTGTTGGTCCCGCACGGCGGCAGCGCCGGCGCCGCGGCGAACATCGCGGCCGGATACTGGTCCTTGTTGAACACGTCGTAGCGGTGGCGCACCCAGTTCTTCCCGCCGGCCGAATAATATTCGAGGCCGGTGAGGTAGAGGATCGGATTGGGCTGGGCTCGGGCCGGCCCCGTCCCGGCAAGCATCGCCGCCGCGACGATCCCGATGCGCAACGCGAGTTTCCTGGTCAACTTCATCGACTGCCCCTTTCATCCCCAGAGTGAGCCCGGAAGTCATATTCACTTATGCAAGAATGCCATCGTTCCGGCGACGATACAAGGAATCCGAGTCGCGCTTTGCAGGGGCGTGAAGGCGCGGTACAGCCGCGCTCATGAGCAACGCCGCCTTCCCCGCGCTCCGGTTGCGCCGAACCCGCGCCGCGGCCTGGAGCCGGGCGCTGTTCGCCGAGACGAGCTTGACTCCCTCGGATCTCATCTGGCCGCTGTTCATCGCCGAAGGGCAGGGGGTGGAGGAGCCGATCGCAAGCCTCCCGGGAGTCTCGCGCTGGTCGGTCGACCGGCTCGGCGGCAAGGCGCGCGAGGCGCTCGACCTCGGCATCCCCTGCATCGCCCTGTTCCCGAACACGCCGCGCGAGCTTCGCACCGACGACGCGCGCGAAGCGCTCAACGCCGACAATCTCATCTGCCGAGCGGTCAAAGCGGTGAAGCAGGCGGCGCCGGAGGTCGGAGTGCTCACCGACGTCGCGCTCGATCCCTATACGGCGCACGGCCATGACGGGCTGGTCGACGAAGCGGGCTACGTGCTCAACGACCCGACCAGCGAAATGCTGGTCGAGCAGGCGCTGGTCCAGGCCGCGGCCGGAGCGGACATCGTCGCGCCTTCGGACATGATGGACGGCCGGGTCGGAGCGATCCGTTCAGCCCTCGAACAGGCCGGCCATGTGAACGTCCAGATCATGGCCTATGCCGCCAAATATGCCTCGGCCTTCTACGGCCCTTTCCGCGACGCGGTCGGCTCGCGGGGGCTGCTGAAGGGCGACAAGAAGAGCTACCAGATGGATCCGGCCAATGCGGAGGAGGCGCTGCGCGAGGTCGCGCTCGACCTCGCCGAGGGCGCCGACAGCGTCATGGTCAAGCCGGGCCTGCCCTATCTCGACATCGTCCGGAGGGTGAAGGAGCGTTTCGAGGTCCCGGTCTTCGCCTACCAGGTGTCGGGCGAGTATGCGATGATCGAGGCCGCGGCCGCCGCCGGCGCCGGCGAGCGCGACGCTCTCGTGCTCGAGACGCTGATGGCGTTCAAGCGGGCCGGCTGCTCGGGCGTGCTCACTTATCATGCACCGCTGGCGGCGAGGCTGCTCGGCGCATGACCGAAGCGGCCCGGGCCGAGCTACTCAGACTTCAGGCCGAGGCCGCGCCGCTTGAGCCGGACGCCGGGCAGAGGGCGGCGCTGGTGGCGATGGCGATCGGCCACGCCCAGCATTTCCTCGAAGCCTTGCCGGATGGGCCCACCTATCGCGGCCTGGCCGATTCGCCGGCGGACCCGCTCGACCCGGAATTCGCGGAGGACGGCCGGGAGCCGGAGGCGACTCTCGCCTATCTCGACCGCTGCGTCGACCGTCCGGGGATCGCGACCGCCTCGCCCCGGTTCATGGGCTATGTCCCTGGGGGCGGTCTCTTCCATTCCGCGCTCGGCGACTTTCTCGCGGCCGCTTCGAACAAATATGCCGGCTTCGCGCCCGCCGCCCCCGGCGCGGTCCGGCTCGAGAACGCGACCACGGCCTGGCTGGCCCGGGTGATCGGCTTCCCGGCGAGCTCGGCGGGGACTCTGACCTCGGGCGGGAGCATGGCCAATCTCACCGCGATCGTCGCCGCCCGCGAGGCCCGGGACGAGGAGGGGGGCGGCGCCGTCTACCTGAGCTCGACCGCTCATCATTGTATCGAAAAGGCGCTTCGGATCGCCGGCCGCCGGACGGCGCCGCTTCGCCTGGTCCCTACGGACGAGCGCCACCGAATGCGCGCGGACAGGCTCGAAGAGCTTCTGGTAAAGGACCGGGCGGACGGCGTCCGGCCCTGGCTAATCGTCGCGTCGGCGGGAACCGTCGACGCCGGCGCCGTCGATCCGCTCGCCGACATTGCCGGCCTGTGCGAGCGCTACGGCGCCTGGTTCCATGTCGACGGCGCCTATGGTGGCCTCTTCATGCTGTGCGAGGAAGGGCGGCAGATCCTGGCCGGAATAGAAAGAGCGGACACGGTCGCTCTGGATCCGCACAAGACCCTGTTCCTCCCCTACGGGACCGGCGCCGTCGTCGCCCGCGACGGCCGGATGCTGCTCGACGCGTTCAGCGCCAGCGCCGATTATATCCGCCCCTTCGCCGAAACCGGGGTCGGCCCCTCGCCGGGTGATCTCTCTCCCGAACTCACCCGCCATTTCCGGGCCCTGCGGCTGTGGCTCCCGCTCCAGCTCGCGGGGATCCGGGCCTTCCGGTCGGCGCAGTCCGAGAAGATCGCGCTCGCCCGCTATTTCCACGAGCGCCTGTCGGCGATGGCGGGATGGGAAGTGGGTCCCGCTCCGGACCTCTCCATCGTCGCCTTTCGCTATCGCCCCGTCAGGGGCGACGACGACGCCTTCAACCGGCGCCTGCTCCAGAGCCTTCAGGAGGAAGGACGGGTGTTTCTGAGCGGAACGCGGATCGCGGGCGCGGACTGGCTTCGCTGCGCGATCCTGTCGTTCCGGACCCATCTCGAGCATGTCGACGAGACGATCGAGGTCCTGACCCGGCTTGCCGCCGCGCTGGAGGCCGAATGACCGCCGCCGCCGGGATCGGCCGCGACCGGGAGCGCTTCGCCAAGCCGCTCTTCCTTCTGACGGTGCTCACCGGCTCCTTCCTGCTCTTCCTCACCCAGCCGATGATCGCGCGGATGGCGCTGCCCCGGCTGGGCGGAGCGCCGGCGGTGTGGAACAGCGCGATGCTGGTCTACCAGGGCCTTCTCCTCGCCGGCTACGCCTACGCCCATTTCCTGACGCGGCTTCGGCCGAGGCGGCAGGCGGGGCTCCATCTGGCGTTGTTCGCCGTCGCGGCCCTGTGGCTTCCGATCGGCGTGTCAAGCGCCGTGCTTCCCGCCGACGCGGTGCCGGCCCTGTGGGCGCCCTGGTTCCTGGCGAGCTCGATCGGCCCGCTCTTCTTCATCGTCTCCGCCCAGGCGCCGCTGATGCAGCGCTGGTATGCCCTGGAGAGCGCCCGCGGCGACCCCTATCCGCTCTATGCCGCCTCCAACCTCGGCAGCTTCGCCGGACTGCTTTCCTACCCGCTGCTGGTCGAGCCGCTTCTGACCCTCAAGCAGCAGAGCCTGCTCTGGTCGGCCGGCTATCTCCTTCTCGTGCTCATGGTGGTGGCCTGCGCGCTCACCGTTCCGGCGGCCGCGGTCGAGGCGGCGCCTGAGCCGGCCGGCCCGGCGCCGTCGCGCCGCCGTCTGCTCCACTGGGTCGCGCTCGCCGCCGTGCCTTCGGGCCTGATGCTTTCGACCACCACCCACCTCACCACCGACATCGTCGCCGTTCCCTTGCTCTGGGTGCTTCCGCTCGCCCTCTACCTGCTCAGCTTCGTCATCGCCTTCGCCCACCGGCGCGGCGCCGCCAATCTCATCGTCAACGTCGCGCCATTGTTCCTGCTCGTCGCCGGCGGCTTCGCCTTCACGGGCGGGTCGGACCAGCCCTTCTTCACAGCCACCCTCGGGCTGCTTCTGCTGTTCATCATCGCCGTCGCCCTCCACGCCGAAATGTACCGGCGCCGGCCGGAGCCGGCGCATCTCACCGCTTTCTATCTCGCCATGGCGGTGGGCGGGGTGCTCGGCGGGATGTTCTGCGCGATCCTCGCTCCGACCCTGTTCGACTGGGCCTATGAGCATCCCATTCTGATCGTCGCCGCGGCCGTCCTGATCCCGCAGACCGCGTTCATCCCCTGGGCCCAGGACATGCCGGCACCGCTGCGCTGGCTTCTGGCCTTCGCTCTCCTCGCCCTCTCCTGGGCGGTGGACCGCAATTGGGGGCCGTTCACCGGCGACGGCACCGCGCTCGTCGGAAGCATCCTCATCTCGCTGGTCGCCCTGGCCTTCATCGGGCGCAACCTTGTGTTCGCGGTCGGCCTGCTCGCTCTGATGCTGAGCTATGGCGGCTGGACCAAGCTCGAGGAAAGCCGCGACGGAGTGCGCACCCGCTCTTATTTCGGAGTCTATACCGTCACCACCCGGCGCAAACCGCCGTCGCGCCAGCTGACCCACGGCACCACCCTTCACGGGGTCCAGAATCTGACTCCGGGCGGCGAGGCCGAGCCGACCTCTTATTATGCCCGCCGCTCCGGAATCGGCCATGCGCTCGGCTCGCTGCCCATCTTCCACGGATCCAATGCGGCGGTGGGAGTGGTCGGGCTCGGAACCGGCACCCTGTCCTGTTACGCACAGCCGGGGCAGGACTGGCGATTCTTCGAGATCGATCCGGCGATGGTGCGGATCGCGACGAACCCCAGGATATTCACCTTCCTCTCGCGCTGCGCCCCGCAGGCCAAGGTGGTGCTCGGCGACGCCAGGCTTAGCCTTTCCCGCCAGCCCCCCGGCCGGCTCGACCTTCTCGCCGTCGACGCTTTCTCGTCCGACGCCATCCCAATCCACCTGCTCACCCGCGAGGCGCTTCAGGTCTATCGCCGCGCGCTCAAGCCGGACGGCCTGCTTCTCGTCCATATCTCGAACCGCTATCTCGATCTCGAACCCGTGCTCGCCGCGGCGGCGAAGCGCGACGGCTGGCGCGCCGCCGCCTTCGACTATTCCCCGGAGATAGAGGATGAGGGGCGCAATCTGTCGCGGTCGATCTGGGTGGCGATGGCCAAGGACGAGGAGACCTTGATGACCCTGAGGATCGCGACGGCCGAGGACGCGCATCTCTGGCGGCCCCTGCGCGGACGGCCCGGCTTCCCTGGCTGGACCGACGATTATGCCAGCATCCTGCCTTTGCTCGAGGATTGGCAGGCCTGGCTCCCGGGAGTGCTCAAGCCGTGACGATCGAGACTCCCCGGCTTCGGCTTCGCGACTGGACCGAGGCGGATATCGAGCCCTTCATCCGCCATCTCAACGTCGAGCCGGTGATGCGCTGGCTCGGCGGCGTGCGCACGCGCGAGCAAATGGTATCGGCGGTCCGCGACCGCTTCATGGCCTGGCAGGAGGCTCGCGGCTTCACCTTCTGGGCGGTCGAGCGCAAGTCGGACGGCGAGCTGCTCGGCTTTTGCGGCCTCAAGATCGCCGACGATCCCGAAAGCCCGGTCGAGGGCGAGCCCGAGATCGGCTGGCGCCTGCGCGAGGACGCCTGGGGCCAGGGCTATGCGAAGGAGGCGGCGATCGCCTCGCTCGATTACGCCTTCGGGCGACTTGGGTTCGAGCGGGTGATCGCGCTCACCGTCGACGGAAATGCGCCGAGCTGGGGGCTGATGCTCCGGCTCGGAATGACCCGGCGGCCGGATCTCGATTACGACACCGCCCAATGGGCCGACGGGTCGGTCATCGTCTACGAAATGAGGCGCGAGCAATGGCGAAGCTGATCCCCTTCGACGGCAAGGCGCCGAGCGTCGACCCGGCGGCGTTCGTCGCGCCCGGCGCCGTCCTCATCGGCGACATCCATATCGGGGCGGAAGCCAGCATCTGGTACAATTGCGTGCTCAGGGCCGACGTCAACCACATCCGGATCGGTGCCCGCACCAACATCCAGGACGGAAGCGTCCTCCATGTCGATTCGCCGAGGCCCGGCAATCCGGCCGGGCTTCCGACCCTGATCGGCGAGGACGTCCTGATCGGCCACATGGCGATGGTCCATGGCTGCATCCTGCACGACCGCGCCTTCGTCGGCCTCGGCGCGATCGTCATGGACGGCTGCGAGATCGAAAGCGGTGGGATGCTCGCGGCCGGGGCGCTGCTGGCTCCGGGCCGCCGAATCCCCTCGGGCCAGCTCTGGGCCGGGCGCCCGGCCAAATATGTCCGCGACTTGAGCGAGGAGGAGATCGCCGGCCAGCAGGCGGGAGTCGCGCATTATGTGGCGCTGGCGAAGCTCCACTCGGCGGCGGTGAAACTCCCCTCCCTGTAAGGGAGGGGCCAGGGGTGGGTCCGCCGAAGGCGGCCGAAACTCGGACCCAGCAACAAGCCTACCCACCCCCGGCCCCTCCCTTCCAGGGAGGGGAGGAATTAGAGCCGCAGCAGGCTTGCCCCGAGCCGCTGCAGACGGTCCGCCTGAGTGTCGGCCAGCGCCTGCATCTCCTCCGCCGCCCGGCTCAGGCGCTCGGCATCGCCCGAGCCCAGCGTTCCGGCGCTGGTCCGCTCGACCGAAAGCCGGTCGAGGTCCGCCTGGGCCGCCGTCGTCCGGGCCCTGGCGGCTTCGAGCCGGGACAGAATCTGCTGGGCCTCGATCCAGGAGTCGCTTCCGGCCGCGCCGGCACGGCCCGCGGCCGCCTGAGCCGCCGGGAAGGCCGAGTCGAATTTGGCCCCGCCCGCTTTCGCCTCGGCGAGGAGCCGGTCGATCTCGACGGCCAGTGCCGGGTCGTCCGGCTGAGGGGTCGGCTTCCGCTCCTCCGCATCGTCGGCATAGGCTTTCTCGGCCGGGCGCGGGGCGAGCGAAGGGTAGGGGCCCGGCGCCGCGCAGCCCGCCGCGAGGACCAAAGGCAGGAGGATCGCTAAGCGTGGACGAGGGCCGGCCATGCCACCTCCTAGGCGGAGCGCTCCGGCCCGGCAACACCGCCCGAAGCGGGCGCGGGCGGGGTTGCGCGCCGCCGCCCTTGCTCCTATGTCCCCGTCTCCCGCGCGCCCATAGCTCAGCTGGATAGAGCACCAGACTACGAATCTGGGGGCCGGAGGTTCGAATCCTTCTGGGCGCGCCACTTTCCTTCCGGGGTCGACAGCACGCGCGCCTTCGCGAGGAAGGCGAGCCCTAGCGCCTCGCTTGAGGCACGCCCACATGGCCCGCCGTGGCGGCCGGGCCCTTCTCGATGAACACGATCGAATCGTAGATGTGGATGCCGACGATCTGTCCGGCCGAGCGAACGCCCTTGCGGTGGAAGCGCGCGTGCATGTCGTCGATCAGCGTCTTGACGAGCTCGATCGCGGTGCCCGGGCGCCGGTAGCCGCCTTCCAGCGCCCCCGGCCAATAGGAGCTGTGGAGATCCTCGATCACGTAGAGGCCGCCGTCCCTGAGCAGCGGAAAGAGGGCGGCGAAGCTGGCGGTCTGATGGCGCCCGATATGCGAACCGTCGTCGAGGACGATGTCGAGACCGCCCATCTCGGCGACCACCGACCGGAGGAAGGCGGGATCGTCCTGGGAGCCGATCCGCACCTGGTTCGGCGGAGACACGAGGTCGGCGCAGCCGGGTTCGATGTCGACTCCGTAGAGCACCGCTTCAGGGCCGAAATATTTGCGCCACAACTCGAGCGAGCCGCCCCTGAAGACGCCGATCTCGAGCATCTTGACCGGCGTTCCGCGATAGGGGGCGAAGTGCCGTTCGTAATGCTGGAAGTAGTGAGTCCATTTGTGGACCTGGCGGCCTTCATGGGCAAAGAACAGCCGGGCAAGCTCGCCATCGGCGCGCTCGGCGAGAGCGGCGACGCCGGAAGGATCGATCGTGTAGGGATGGGCGTCCATTTTGCCGTGGAGCCCGAGCTTCGCGCCCACTCGAAAGAGAAAATCGTAAAGTGCCATGCCGTCCCCGATGCGACGGGCTCCTATATCGACACGCCAAGACAATTCAATAGAGGCCCGGGGACGGGGTCAGGCGGGGGCGCGAAGGCCCGATCGACGCAGTCCGAAGGGCCGCATCAGAGCCGCTCGGCGAGGCGCCGCGGCGGTTTCAACCTTGCGGACGCGCGGCGGGCAGCCCATAGCCCGCCTGCTCCCCATCCGCACCAGCAAGCCAGGAATGACCTCAGCCGAACCGGAACCCCAATGCCTCGACGGGCGCTCCCGGACAGGCACGATGCGCTATTCGATCTGCACTCTGGTGACGGACCTCGACGAGTATCGCGAGATGGTCGCCTCCATGAAGCAGGGCGGCTTCGGAACGAGCGACTGCGAATATCTTTATATCGACAATAGTCGCGGCAACGAGGCCGATGCCTTCGCCGGCTACAATCGCTTCCTTGCCGAGGCCCGGGGAACCTACATTCTCCTGTGCCACCAGGACATATTGCTACTGGAGGACGACCGGCCGTTGCTCGAGCGGCGGCTGCAGGAGCTCGACGCCCTCGATCCCGATTGGGGCCTGTGCGGCAACGCTGGGGTGACGAGCGCGGGCAAGCTGGCGCTTCGGCTGACCGACCCCCACGGATCGGACCAGGCGCTGGGTCCATTCCCCTCCCGAGTGGCGACGCTCGACGAAAACTTCATAATCATCCGGCGCGGCGCGAACCTCGGACTGTCCAGCGACCTGACGGGATTCCACCTGTACGGCGCCGATCTTTGCATCATAGCCGACATCCTCGGGCGCTCGGCCTATGTCATAGACTTCCATCTGCACCATAAGAGCGGGGGGAAGCCGAACAGCGACTTTTACCAGGCCCGGCTCGCGATAATGAGGAAATATGCGCGCGCTTTTCGGCCGCGCTGGCTCTCCACGACGTGCACTTACCTTCGAATCGGCAGCCCTTATTGGAAGGCGAGGATCCTGACGAAGCTTGGCGGGAGGCCGGCCAGGCGCTGAAGGGCGGTCCCGCTCAGCCTCCAAGCCCCTCCTCGAACCGGCCGTCGATCAGCACGAAAGCGATCCTGGCATTGGCCTGGGAGCGGTTGGCCCAGGCGTGGCTGGTGCCGCGCTGGACGATGACGTCGCCGGCCCGGACGACCGTCTCGGACTCGTCGAGGATGAGGACGAGCTCGCCTTCGAGGACGATTCCGTAGTCGACCGTCTCGGTCCGGTGCATCAGCGGGTGGGGCGGATCCTCGGCCAGCGCATGGCCGGCGCCGATCGCCTCGAACAGGGCCCGGACCGCCTCGCGGGGGAGGGCCGCGACGCTTCCGTCGTCGGGCGGGATGTCGAGGATCCGGATCCGGGTGCCGCCGGCCGGCGGGAGCAGAGCGATTCCGGGTTCGGCGGGCTCCCCCGAGGCCCGGTCGACCGGGGCCGGGGTCGAGCGCGTGTTCCAGATCTCGTGGAAGGTGGTCCCGCCCTCGCCGCCGAGGGTCACGACCCGGGACGGCGCCCCGTCCTCCTGGACGACGGACCGGCCCCGCGCATCGTGCCCGGTGACGATCCGGCGGACCGCTTTTGTCATCGCATTCCTCCTATCCGCTCTCTCTGCCCAGCCGCCGCTTCAGCCAGCGAACCGATCTCGAGAGGCGCCTGGGCCCGAGCAGCCTGAAGCCGATCTGATAGGGCCAGCTTCCCTTCGCGACGACGCCCAGAGCACGGCTTTCGGCGAAGGCCGAGTCACCAAGCTCGTCGCGCCCGGCAAGATAGGCGTGGCAGGCGATGCTGAGATAATGCTCGCCGCACACCCGCCGCTGCTCGGCTTGGTCGACCACGGGCGAGCGGATCGCCATCAGCTTGCGATTGGCCCGGAGCATCGAGTCCATATTGTCGGTGCGCTGGTTCAGCGTATCGCTGGCGTGATGGACGTAGACGCCCTGGCCGCTCGGGCTGACGGTGAACTTAGCGCCCATCAATATCCCGCGCATGGCGAGCTCGCCGTCGTCGTTGCGCGTGATCTCCGGATCCCAGCCGCCGATCCCGCGGAGGAATTGCGTCCGCCACATCGTGCCGACGGTCCCGACGAAATGCTCCCGCCCGTGCCAGTCCCGGAAGACCTCCGGCGAACTTCTCCATTCCGGCGCGAAGCGGGGGAGCCGCCGTCCTTCGCGCTCGAGGAGGATCTGGAGCGGCGCGAACCCCATGTCCGCCCCGGCGGATCGCATGCGGGCCAGAAGGGGACGAAGGAAGTCGCCCTCGACGAAGTCGTCCGCATCGATGAACATGACGAATTCGGCCTGGACGAGATCGAGGCCGCGGTTACGGGAGCGGGAGGCACCCCCGTTAACCTCCTCGACAACCATCGTCACGCGCTCGCCCGGGTAACGGCTCACGACGTCCACGGTCCCGTCGAAGACTCCGTCGACGACGACGATGACGTGGCAGCCGACCCCCTCCTGGGCGAGCAGCGAGTCGATCGTCCGGCCGATCGTCCGCTCGGCCTTGTAGGCGGGGATGACTATTTCGACGTCGAAGATACTTCGGGGCTCCACCTGCTCGACACGTCCTCCTGATCAGATCGGCGCCGGCGGCGGGCTTCAGCGCAAGGTGAGATCCATGACGAGGCTTTTCCACCCGGCGAATTCGGCATAGCCGCCGCGACGCCAGAATTTCAAGCCGCCGGTCGTGCGGCCGACGATGCCGAGCGATGCAAGGCGGCTTCGCTCTCTAAGCGAGGCCGCGCGGCGCGTCATCCGATCCCGAAGGGCCGCGGCCGCTTCGCCGAGCCCAAGCCCGGCGAGCTCGGTCTCGCGTTCGCGAAGCCTTGCCGCTTTGGCGGTTGCCCAGAGAGCTTCCTCTTCCCACTGCTCTTTCTGGCCGTCGGCTTTCTTCCTCACGAGGAGCGCCATGTCCCAAAGAATCCGTTCAATCCGCGACACACGGCGGTTCGCATAGTAGCGGGCCTGTGAGGCGTTGGTCCCGTGCCTCCGAAAATATTGCAGCGGCTCCTCGCACAGGCGAACGACGCCCAGGTCGTGAGCAAGCCCGATGATCCAGACGTCATGATGAGCGATGCCCTCCGGCATCGGAAGCGCGATATCCCGCCAGGAGCGGCGGAAGGCCGAGCAGCAGCCGGCGACGAAAAGCGAAGTGGATGCACCGTAATTGCGCATGTTGGACAGCATGGTGGTGTCGGACGGCCGGAGGTCCTCGTCGGTGATGATCTTGTCGTTCATCACCAGCAGCGCGCTCGTCTCCTGTTCGAGAAGCCCTGCGAGGCGGCGGATCTTGGAAGGGAACCACAAATCGTCCTGGTCGCAAAGAAGCAGAATATCCCCTTTCGCCAGCCCAAGCGCCCTTTGGAAATTGTCCCGAACTCCGAGGCGCTCCGGGTTTGAGGAAAAGCGGACTGGAAAGGGGGCGGACGCCGCGAAGGTTTCGACGATCTTTGCCGTGTCATCGGTCGAATCGTCGTCGGTGATGACCAGCTCGTCGGGCAATCGCTCCTGGGCGGCGAGGCTGGCCAGCTGCTCAGGCAGGTAGCGGGCGCCATTGTAGGTCGCCATCACGACGGACGTCGTGAGGGACCCCTGGCTCGTTTCCAATTTCCCGTTCATGCGACCACTCAACCCTGAAGATGCCGCCGGGGAAGCACACGTCCCAGAGCGCCGAGCTTGTCGCGCAGCGCATCCGGCAAATTATAACCGGTCCAGAGGCAGGCGAGGGAGAAGGTAGCGGCCCAGACCGCCCATCGCTCGGGGCTGCCCAGCGCTAGCGCGGCGAGCAAAGCGACGAGGACGAGGAGGAACGGTATCAGAAAAGCGTACAGCGAGGAAAAGCCGATGCGGCTTTGCCAATAGAGGAGCATGCAGTCCGCGGTACATCTCAGGGACCATGCCACCGCCGCGCCTGCCAGGCCGAAGAAGTAAAGCGATCCGGCCAGCGTCAACCAATAAGGCACAAGCTCCGACAGATGGATTTTCGCGACAATATCCGGCTGGCCGGAGCCCTGCAGCTTGGTCATCGGGATGTAAGCGATTCCGTTCGCCCAGGCGCCGATCACCAGAAAACAGGCGACGGGTGCGGAGATGGTGGCGAGGCGCGGCCCCACCCACAGGGTAAAGAACGGCTCGACGAGCGCGATGACGACGATGCATATCGGGGTCATCGCCCCAACGATGGCCGCGATGGCGAGAGTCATGAGGCGTTTGCGTTCCAGATCCGTGGCGGCGGCGAAACGCGGGAAAAGAGCGGCGGAGATGCCGATCGATATGATCGGCATTCTCGCGATGAGGCTGAAGGGAATCGAATATGCGGCCACGGCCGCGGCCCCCAACAGGCCGCCGATGGCGAGCCGGTCGACGGTGACGAGTAGCGGAGCCACAGCAGTCGATATGGTCATCCAGCCGCCGAATTTCAGCAGGGACGCTGTCAAATCCTTCCTCGGCCGAAGCACCCGCGACAGCGGCACCGCCGCGAAACAGTTAGCGAACAGCAAAACCAGGCCGATGAACCGCGCGGCGAGGGAGCCGGCGACGAGCCCCTCCAGCGTCGGCGACCAGGTATAGGCGACGAGCAGCGGCAGGACGGACATCAGCGTCGAGCTGGTCACGTTGATCACGTTCAAGGCGAGGAATCGCTCGCGGGCCTGGAGCGCGCCGGCTCCGACGCTGCTCAGCATCCCCACGGGAAGGAGCAGACCCAATAACGGGACCGCGGCCCGGATTTCGCCATTGAACGAGGACTTCACGGCTCCGGCGGCGAAATAGACCGCCGCGCCCGCGTAGAAGAGGAGGGCGCTGAGGATCCCGGCCGCGATGCTGACCCACGCCGCCGTCCAGAAAATCGCCTGGGCGCCGCCGGCTTCTTCGTCCTTCGCGGATGCGATCTTCTGGGCAACGGCCGGCGCCAGGCCCAGATCCAGGAAACCGAGATAGCCGAGCAGCACCCAGCATACCGCAAGTACGCCATAACGCTCGATTCCGACCGTCTCGAGATAGAGCGGCACGGTCAACAATGTGACTGCCACCGGAAGGACCATTCCGATGACATTGTACACGCTGTGTCTGTAGGTGCTCACGGATGCTTCTCGCTGTGTGTGCGCCCGACTATCAGCGAGGGAGCAGCTTTGCCATTCCGGCGGTTGACGAACCCAGGATCGAGAGGCGCCCAGCGGTCCGAGGTGTGAGCCTTTGGAGCGCGGCGTTTAGTGGCGAACAGCGGCGAGCCGCAAGCTATTTTGCAGACCGCCGCCGCACGGGCGAGGGGGTCGACCAGACGGAAGGCGGAAGCTAGAGCTTGCCCTGTTGGGATGGAAGCGAGGCATCCGTCATGCCGGACTTGATCCGGCATCCATCTTGTTCCTTCATCCACAGAAAGGTGGACCCCGGATCAAGTCCGGGGTGACGATCCCACCCGGATCAGATCCGGGGTGACGATTCCACTTCAAGCGGACGAACGCTAGTTCCGGCCTAGGACGGCGTCCTGTCCTTGCGCTTCTCAATGATCCTGGCGCTGGAGAAAGAGCCCATTGCGGCGGCCGCGCGGTGAAGCAGCGTCGGTGCCGAATCACCGCTCATCACTCTTAACTTGACCCTGTGAGCGGCCGACTGGGCCTTGGCGCGTGCAGCCGACCAAGCTCTTGAGCGCAACGGTGACCTAACGGAACCAAGCAGCGCCCATTGCTGAATGATGATCTCGTCGAGCCCCGACACGGCACTATCGCGAACATAGATGACGTTATGCTGCCCGTCGAATTCGTGATCGCGCAAAACCGGCGTGAGTCCGCACTCCTGCATCAGGGCATCTACCTGGTCAGCCAGCGCTTGCCCGCTCCAATGGCCCTTCGTTTCCACTTCCACTTTGACCAGCTTGCAGCGGGGACTAGCCAAGAGGGACTTGCCCCCTTCCAGGACGGGCTTGGCCAAGCCTTCGACATCAACCCAGAGAGCGACGGATTGGCTCTCAAGTCCATAGGTGCCGGAAATATCGTCGAGCGTTTTCAGCGGAATCTCCATCTCCTCATAGGCCGCCCCGGGCTTCCTGAGGAAAGACGCGTTCGACGTAACATGCGCGCCCTGCGGGATGAAAAAAGTCGCTGTGCCTTGCTTATCGCTCAGACCGAGATTGACCGTCTCGACCCCGGACTTTCGAGCTTCGATCGTCGCGGCCTCGTAGGTGGAGGGGTTGGCCTCGATAGCCACGGCGGACCGATTGCCGGCACTCACGAAACGGACCGACGTGCGGGCATCGAAGGCGCCGCACTCGAACAGGAAGTCGACTTCGAGCGCCCGGGCCAAAGCGAAGAACGCATCATCCAACCAGCGCGCTACCGCGAGGCGATAAAGCTGGAGCGAGTGCCCTTCGAGACGTGCGAACTCGCGCCCCGTAGCCAAGGCTACTCCCATTCGGAGGACCGCAAGTCTAGAGAGGCTGGAATCCAAAACCACTTCCTTTTTCAATGAGGTCACCCTAGGATGGCGCCCTCGGGACCGGCGGGCAATAGACCTTTTCTGTCTGGAGTGAGAAGGCTCTCGCGAGGGGGCCGCACCAGCCCAGCCTCAGTCCGTCGGATGAGGTTGGAAAGCCCTGAGACGATCCGCGTGGAATGGATAGCCGCTTTCAAGCCCAGCCTTCGCTTAGTCCGGCGCCCGTCAGGGCGATGAGGGCCACTGGGTGAGGCCGTCGGCGGCGGCCCTGCCGATCCCCACCCGCTTCGGAGCATGACGATGAGTATCAGGCTTGCCTCCGGGGCTTTCGTGCTGGCGTTTGCCGCGTCCCCCGCGGCCGCGCAGCATGAAGGCCATGGCGGGGCGGCGGAACCCGACGCCGTCCGTGCGGAGGATCCTTCGGCCGAGGACGCCATGCCGCCCGGACAGCTTCACCCCGAGGCGATGACCGGAGCGCTCGGCCCTTATTCCACCACCCGGGAGGCGTCCGGCACGGCCTGGCAGCCGGAGACGTCGCCGCACGCGGGCGCGCACGTCACCGCCGGCCGCTGGTCGCTGATGGGCCATGCCATGCTCTTTGGAGTCTATGACCGGCAATCGGGCCCCCGCGGCGGGGAGAAGGTCTTCCTTTCCGGGATGGCGATGGGGATGGCCCGCCGGCCGGTCGGCCCGGGCACGCTCCAGCTTCGCGCCGGGCTCAGCCCGGATCCCCTGATGGGGCGGCGCGGCTTTCCCTTGCTGCTCGCTTCCGGCGAGACCGCGGACGGCGCTGCTCCGCTCGTCGACCGCCAGCATCCGCACGATCTCGTCATGGAGCTGTCGGCAAGCTACAGCCTGCCTCTCTCCTCCCGAACGAGCCTGTTCGCTTATGCCGGCCTGCCCGGAGAGCCGGCCTTCGGCCCGCCCCCCTTCATGCACCGGCTCGCGGCGCAGAATTCGCCGGAAGCGCCGATCAGCCACCATTGGCTCGATTCGACCCATATCGCCTTCGGAGTGATCACGGCGGGGATCGTCGCCGGGGACGTCAAGCTGGAGGCGTCGCGCTTCAACGGCCGCGAGCCCGACCAGCGCCGCTTCGACATCGAGACCGGGCCGCTCGATTCGACCGCCCTTCGCCTGTCCTGGAATCCGGCGCGGACCTTGTCGCTGCAGGCGAGCTGGGCGCGCCTCATCGATCCCGAGCAGCTCGAGCCGGGTGAGGACCAGACCCGCTGGTCGGCCAGCGCGCTCTACAATCTGCCGCTGGGCCGGCGCTCGCGATGGTCGACGACCCTGGCCTGGGGTCGCCGCTCACGGGGGCACGGCCAGCTCGACGCCTTCCTGCTCGAGAGCGCCGTGGCGCGCGGGCGGTGGGCCCTGTTCGGGCGCGCCGAGCGGACGGAGAATGACGAGCTCGGCCCGGCCGGTCACGTACCCGCCTACCGGGTCGGCAAGGTTTCGCTGGGGGCGCTTCACGATTTCCGGGCGGCGCCTCACGTGCGGCTCGGACTCGGCGGCCTGTGGGCCTTCAACTTCGTCCCGGCAGGCCTCGAGCCCTCTTACGGCGGCGACCGGGAGGGGGCGATGCTCTTCCTGCGTCTCACGATAGATTGAGGCGATGGGCCTTTCCCGCCGACTGCGCCGGAGCGTCTTCACCTTACTCAACCGCCTTCGCCTGGCGCTTCGCAAGGTGACCGGCTCTGGCCGTTCCGGGGTCCACGCCGTGCCGCTGACCGCGGAGGGCAGGGTCGTTCTGGTCCGGCTCAGCTACGCGCCCGGCTGGCGGGTGCCCGGCGGCGGCCGCAACCGCGGCGAGGCCCCCGAGCAGGCGATGCTTCGCGAGCTTCGCGAGGAAATCGGCCTGCTCTCGCACGGGGCGGTCGAGCCGCTGGAGGCGGTCCGGCCGGGCGACCCCTCGGCCTTCTTCCTCGTCAGGGACGTCGTCTATCGCCCGCGGCGCAGCTTCGAGGTGGACGAAGTGCGCGAGTTCGACCCGGCCCGCCTCCCCGACGACACCACGCGCTGGACCGCCCACCTCGTCGAGCAATGCGCGTCGCCAGCGGCTGAAGGGTGAGCCTGAATCATCATCCGTTCGCCCTGAGCTTGTCGAAGGGCCTTATCTTCTTGTTCTGAAAAGGGATGGTGAGGGCTTCGACAAGCTCAGGGCGAACGGTAAGAAGGCAGCCGTGCCCTTACGATCTAAGCCGTCGCTTCAGCCCCCGCTTGCCGGGTGAGGCAATCGATCAGGCTTCTAAACGGAAGCGGGCGCTCGAACGATATTCCGGCGCGGCCGTCGCGGCACCACAGGATGCGGCCGGCGACCGGCGGCATTCCAGGAACGATCACGCTGGCCTCGCGGCCGACATGTCCGGGCTCGGCCAGCTCGACCTTGATCCCGCCCTCCGAGACGTCCTTCGCGCGGGCGGTGACGCAGGTTTCGCCGAAGCGAAGCACGACCTCGGTCGAGAGCTCGAGCCGCGGTGCCCGATAGGGGTGGGCCCGGTCGCGCCCCGCCAAAGTCCCCCGGACATGCTCGCGATCCTCGAACTCGAGGCCGGCCAGAGCGTCCGAGGACCATTCGACCCGAACCGCGAAGCGGTGATGGGAGTTGAGCTCGAGAGTCAGCCGGTCGCCTTCCCGGAGGCTTTCGCCGATTCGAACGATCGCCCCGCTTTCCGCGAGGGCGAGTATCTCGGCCGGCCTCGGCCCGCCCTCGCCGAGCAGGGTTGCGAGCCTGAAGAAGAAGAGGTGCCGCGGCTCGGCCCAGATCGCCGCCTGGGGCCGGGCTTCGTCAGGCCGCTCGCTCTCCGACTCCGGAAATTGGGCCAACGCGTCCATTCTCGCCTCCGCTGTCATGTCCTGACTGATGCGGCTTCGGCTGCTGAAGGACGATGAACGGGTGCGGCGAACGCGCCGCTAACCATTTCAAGATTGGCTGGATTCAATCGCCGGCGTGCTCGGGCTTGCCCTTGCGCCTGGTCGAGGCGAATTCCTCGAGCTGCTTCTCGCTCATCGATTCGGCCATCTGCTTCGACGCGCCCTTGAGCTTGCTCTTGGGCGTGTCGCCGCGCTTGGCGGACAAAGCGGCGCCGGCGGCTTTCTGCTGCGCTTTCGATTTGGCAGGCATGATTTGTCTCCCTAAGGCGGTCGCGGCTGGAACGGGTTTCGCTTCGCGAGGGTTCCGTGCCGCTCAGGCCGCAACGAGGAAGACCAGAGAGCATGGACGTGGACGAGATCGAATGGTGGGAGTTCGACACCGCCAAGGAGATGGCCGAGCAGGCCGCGGGGGATATCGGCTTCGTCATCGAGAGCGCGATCGAGGCGCATAAGGGCGCCCGGATCGCCTTGCCCGGCGGCTCGACCTCCGACCTCATCTTCGCCCAGCTCGCCAAATCGAAGGGAATCGACTGGTCGAAGGTGACGATCATGCCGACCGACGACCGGCTGGTGCCGCTCGGCGACCCGCTCAGCAATTACCGCAAGCTCGAAGGCTATTTCGCCGCCCGGCGCGCTCAAATCCTGTCGCTGGTCGACGAGGCCGCGCTCGGCGATCGCCAGGAGGCGGGCCGGCTCGCCGACGCCCGGCTGTCGCTGATCGGCTGGCCGCTCGATCTCGCCTGCCTCGGCATGGGCGCGGACGGCCATGCCGCCGGCCTTTTCCAGGGGCCCGACCTGGAACGCGCCGTCGCCGGCCCGCGCGAGCGCAGGGTCGTCGGCGTCAAGCCCGAGCCGATGCCGGAGACGGCGCCGGTCGAGCGGGTGACCCTGACCGCCCCGGCGCTCACGTCGGCCAGGGCGATCATGATCGTCATCGCCGGGGCGAAGAAGCGGGCGGTGCTCGAGCAGGCGATCAAGGAAGGCCCGCTCGCCTCCACGCCGATCGGCCGGCTGCTGGCGGGGATCGACTCGCCGGTCGACATCTTCTGGAGCGCGGAGGGCTGATTTGCCTCCCCATCGAAGATGGGGAGGGGGACCACCCGAAGGGTGGTGGAGGGGTAGAAGGCGCAGGTTCCTGCCGTCTTGCGCGCGAACCTCCGATCGGCGCCAATCACCCCTCCACCATGCTTCGCATGGTCCCCCTCCCCAGCTGGCGCTGGGGAGGCAAAGTCAGAGCAGCTCCTCCAGCCCCAGCACGCCGAGCAGCGCCGCCCTCGCGCCCTCCATCCTCGTCCACAGGGGCGGGTCGAGCAGGTCTTCCGGGGCGATACGCTCAGGCCATTCTGACTCCACCACCGCGGCGATCCGATCGAGCTTGGCCTCGTCGACCATGAACCGCGGATCGACCGCCTCCGGCTCCGCCACGACCCGAAGCCTCAGGCAGGCGGGGCCGCCGCCATTGGCCATGGACTGGCGGACGTCGACGACGAACAGCTCGCGGATCGGGCCGTTGCCGGCCACCATGTCCTGGAGCCAGGCCCACACGGCCGGGGTCTCGCGGGCTTCCCCGGGCAGGATCAGGCCCATGCCGCCGGCCGGCAGAGTGACCAGCTGGGCGTTGAACAGATAGGAGCGGATCGAATCCTCCAGGCTGACGGCGCTCGCCGGCACCTCGATGATCTCCACCTCCGGAAGGAGCCGCTTGAGCTCGGCGTAGAAGCCCGGGCGATCCTCGAAGGCCCGTTCATGGGCGAAGAGGACATTTTCGTTGGCGACGGCGACGACGTCGTTGTGGAAGGCTCCGGCGGCGATCGCCTCCTCGGACTGGGCGACGAACAGCGTCCGGTCCGGGTCGAGGCCGTGAAGGCGGGCGATCGCCCGGCTCGCCTCGTCATGCTGGCGGACCGGGAAGGGGCCGCCGCGAAGGCCGTAGACGAAGATTTCGACTCCCGGGTCGCGATGGTCCGGGCACAGCCGCATATGGTTGGCCGCGCCCTCGTCGCCGAACGTGCCCGGGACCGGCGGGTGGACGGCGAAGCGCTCATCGTCGGCGAAGGCGACGCGCAGCTGGGCTAGGGTCTCGGGGCTTTCGTGGCTTCGATGGGCCATGGTCCGAAGGTTGGCGACGGTCAGGTGGCAGCGGCCGTCGGCGGTGTCCGGGGCGGGCGAGACGGTCGCGGCGTTGGCCGCCCACATCGCCGAGGCCGAGAAGGCGGCGGGGCGGAGCGAGGCGGGGACGTCCTCGACCCTCGTGCCGAGCTCGGCGAGCCAGGCGCGGTCGGGCCGGCGGTGGGGGAGGAGAAGGCCCTGCTGCAGGCCGAGGCGCAGGTTGTGCCGCATCTTCCCGAGCCCCTGGAGCGCGGCCGAGCGCGGGTGCGAGACCAGGCCCTTGTTGGTCGCCGAGGCGATGTTGCCGAGGCTTAGGCCCGAATAATTGTGGCTGGGGCCGATGATCCCGTCGAAATTGATCTCCGCGAGCGGCATCTAGCGACCCATGGCGAGGAATCTGTCGCCCGGCGCGATTCCGAGCAGGGCGGCGGTCTCGCGGCTGAGCCTGGCGCTCTCGTCCTCGGCGATCTTGACGTCGCCGCAGCAGGCGGAGAAACCGGTCAGCCGGCCATGGGCGAGCAGCATGCTGGTGCCCTCGACTTCATCGGCCACCTCGGCGAGGACCAGCTCGCGCGACTCGCGGACGGTGCGGATGTGGTCGGTCGGGGCGGTCATGGTCGGCCCGCCGTCGAAGATGTCGACATAGCAATCGAACTGGAAGCCCTCGCGCTCGAGCATCTTCATCGCCGCCCGCCCCGACGGGTGGGGGAGGCCCATGACCTCGCGGGCGCTCTCGGGAAGCATCGCCGTGTAGATCGGAGT
This sequence comes from Allosphingosinicella sp., assembly GCA_036389015.1. GTDB lineage: Bacteria > Pseudomonadota > Alphaproteobacteria > Sphingomonadales > Sphingomonadaceae > Allosphingosinicella. Next base: position 175,156 of record DASVQS010000058.1, read on the forward strand.
CTTGGGCATCAGGTCGGCGATGAACTGGGTGCCGTGGGCGCCGTTGAACTCGTCCGCCTCCTGGAAGCTCATCCCGAAGAAGCGGCCGGCGATCGCGTCCCAGAAAGCCGAGCCGCCTTTCTCGTCCATCACGCCTCGCAGCTCGGCGATGACCCGTTTGGCGAAGCGCTCGCGGTGGAGCTTGATGAACAGGTAGCGGCTTCGGGCGAGAAGCATGCCGAGACCGCCGGCGCGCTCGCCCGGGTGGAGGAACAGGCCGCCCACCTCCGACGAGCCCTCGAGGTCGGTGGTGAGAGTCACCATCTCGTTGCGGAAGGTCTGTCCCAGGGCCTTCGACGTCTGGGTGAGGGTGCTGATCCGGTAGCTGTAGAAAGGCGTGTCGACCCCGACCATTCCGAAAATCTGGCAGGTGCCCCGGATCTGGCCGGTCTCCGCATTCTCGAGCATGAAGACATAGAGCTGGTCGCCGGGCTCCGTCACTTCGGCGGCGAAGCCCTTCTCGGACCGGATCAGCTTGTCGACAAGGGCGCCGCGATCGGCGGGCAGGTTGGTGAAGCCTCCGCCGGTCAGCTTCGCCATCTCGTAAAGAGCCTGGAAGTCGTCGTTCCTTGCGGGCCGGATCCGAAAGCTCACAAGCCCTCCCCCCGGGCGAGCCTCATGATGGCGAGCGCCGACAGGCGCGCGCGCTCGGCGAGGCTCTCGACGATCAGATATTCGCAATCCGAATGGATCGCCCCGCCGCGGACGCCCATCGTGTCGACCACCGGCACTCCGCAGGCGGCGATGTTGTTGCCGTCGCAGACGCCGCCGGAATCGCGCCAGCCCAGGGTCTGGCCCAGATCCGCGCCGCAGCGCGTCACCAGGGCGAACAGTTTCCCGGCGGCGGGATCGAGCGGCTTGGGCGGACGGCCCCAGCCGCCGTGCAGGATTATGCGCACTTCGCGCCGGGCGGAGACTTCGGCGACCGCCTCCTCCAGCGCGGCCTGGGCCCGGGCCTGGTCGGCGAGGGTCGAGGGGCGCATGTTTACCCGCAATATCGCGTGGTCGGGAACGACGTTGTTGGGCGCTCCGCCGTCGATCCGGGCCGGGTTGACGCTGAGGCCGTCGCCCTTGGCCTCGGCGAGACGAAGCGCAAGCTCGGCCGCCGCCAGCACGGCGTTGCGGCCGTCCTCGGGATTGCGGCCGGCATGGGCGCTTCGACCGGTGACGATCAGCGAGAAATTGCCGCTTCCCGGCCTGGCGCCGGCGAGGGTGCCGTCGGGGAGTGCGGAGGGCTCGTAGGTCAGCGCCGCCCGCTTGCCGCGCGCCGCCTGCGCGATCAGCGCCGCCGAGCCGGGCGAGCCCACCTCCTCGTCGGAATTGATCACCACTTCATAGCCCAAAGTCGCGGAAACCGGCGATTCTTCAACGGCCCGCAGCGCTGCCAGAAGCACCGCTAGACCGCCCTTCATGTCAGCCACCCCAGGCCCGCCGAGCACCCCTTCGTCCCGCCAGAACACGTCCTGGAAAGGATGATCGGCGGCGAACACCGTGTCCATATGGCCGGTGAAGAGCAGCTGCACCGGCGCCTCGGGCCGGACCACGAGGTGGAGGTTGCGGCCGTGCTGGACCGGCAGGAGCTCCCCGGCCTCGGTGACCGAATCGACCGGCGAGGGCTCGCGAAGTTCGATGCCGCCGGGTAGCGCCGCGAAGGCATCGGCGAGCAGGGCTGCGACCCGGCCCAGGCCGGCGAGGTTGCGCGAGCCGCTGTTCACCGCCGCCCACCCCTCGACCTGGGCCAGCATCGGCTCGCCCGCGACCCGCTCCACCGCGGCTGCTTCGTCGTTGGTAAGGCCCCGCATCGGCCAAGCCTTAGCCGACGACGAGCTGGAATGTCACCACCGCGGCCGGGGCCCAGGAGCCACGAGGGCCATGCAAGGCCAACAAAAGAACATAACAAGAACTTTGAAGGATACGCCGGAAAAACGAGGGGCCATAGCCGTCGCCGGAGCCGCCCCGCGAGGGCGACGCCTCAACCGAGTTAAGGAGCACGAAATGCTGAATATCAAAGACTTCGGTGCGGCCGGCGATGGCGTCACCGACGATACGGACGCGTTCGAGGAGGCGATCTACGGAGAGCCGGAAGCCCCCGAGACCAAAGTCTGCCTGTTCATTCCGGAAGGCAATTACCTGCTCTCGCGGCAGATCATCCCGCGCCGGCAGGTCGAGCTCGTCGGCGCCGGAATGGAGGTCACCCGCCTCACCTTCAAGAAGCTCGCGTCGAGCAACAGCACGATGCGCGGCGCGATCGCGCTGGGCAACGCTTCGACCCTGACGGCCTACACGACGAACCCCAACGACTATACGGTTTCGCCGGCGAATGATTACGCGGCCGGCGGCGCGGACTTTTCCTCCGTTCGCCAGCTTTCGATCTCCATCGAAGGCACGAGGCCGAGCAACTTCCACCACGGCATCTGGTGCGCGGCGCGGGCGAGCGTCGAGAGCGTCCACGTGCAGAACGGCGGCTTCAAGTTCGTCGGCGGCAACCTGGTCGTCGGCAGCGGAGCGATCACCGGCAACGCCAACATGTGCTACGTTGCGAACTGCCGCAGCTTCTACGCGACCGAGGACGGCTTCTTCACGGACGGCGGGGACGCGAACGCCATCACCTTCGTCGGATGCAAGGCCTGGGCTCCCAACCGGATCGGCTTCCACGAGGCCTCGGCCTTCGGCAACCTCTACTCGGGTTGCCTTCGCGAAGGCACGACGTCCAATACCGTCAGCAGCTACAAATCGGTGTCGAACGGCGGAATCAACAAATCGCTTTTCGCTTTCTGCTACGACGAAGGCGATTCGATGTCTGGGCCCCACTGGGACATCGGCACGCCCGGGCTGATCCTTCAGCCCACGGGCCCGACGCCGGAGCTCAACCTGGCCGCGGGCAGGAACACGAGGCTGGAGGCGTCGCCTTCCGCGGGGCTCGTCACGCATGAATCGATCAACGTCTCGGCCAACGGCTATGGCTACGGAATCGGCGAGTCCGCGGGGCCGGGTCTCCCCGCCTCGCGCGCCACCCGCCTGTCGTCGCACGGGTTGTACGTTCGCGCCGCGGACGGCTCGCTCGCGTCGATGGAGCATGGCGGCGGCGACGGCGTCTATCTCCAGCGCGACGGAGTCGCGGTGATGAAAATCGCCAGGGGGGCCGCGATCGCCAACGCTTCCACCGCGCATGCGCTCAACGCCACTTTCTCGGACACCGAGGTCGTGGCGGCGCTGAACGCGCTCGGCGCGAAGGTCAACGAGATCCTCGCCCGGATGCGCGCGCTCACACCGACGATCAGCAGCTGAGCTGGCGCGCCCTTCGGCGAGGAAGGGCCGTGTCCGTGGGCCCGTCATCCCGGACTTGATCCGGGATGATGGGCCGGTGTCAGAACCGGCCGCGGAAAGCGGCGAGGACGTCTTCGTAGAGCTTCTTCTTGAACGGCACGATCATCGCCGGAAGCTCCTCCGGATCGGCCCATTTCCAGGCCCGGAACTCGGGATCGGGGGTGGCGATGTCGACGTCCTCGTCGGTGCCGAGGAAGCGGGCGAGGAACCAGGTCTGGCGCTGGCCTCGCCAGGGCTCCTTCCAGACCTTGCCGATCAGAGCCTCGGGCAGATCGTAATACAGTTCCTCGCCGTGACGGGCGACGATCTCGACCCGGTCCGGGCGGATTCCCGTCTCCTCCTCGAGCTCGCGAAGCGCCCCGTCGACGGGCGCCTCGCCCGGGTCGAGGCCGCCCTGGGGCATCTGCCAGGCGTCGAGGCTGTTATCGAGCCGCTGCCCGACCCAGACCTTGCCCTCATTATTGACCAGCATGATGCCGACGGCGGGGCGATAGCCATATTCGGTCATGGGTGGGTCCTTCCCCCGTCATGCTGAACTTGTTTCAGCATCCAGGCCTGGGCGAGGTCCGCACGATAGTGTGTACCCGCCGGCGCCTGGGCCGGCCCGGCCGTGGACCCTGAATCGAGTTCAGGGCGACGGTCGTGGACGGCACTCATGCCTGCGTCTCCTTCAGGATCAGCTTCAGCGCCTCAACCCCGCCTTTGATATCTTCCTCCGACGAAGGAATGGCGCGTCTCAGGTTGATATAGCCGTGGATGTTGCCCTTCGCCTCGCGGAAGACGACCGGGACCCCCGCCTCGGCGCAGGCGGCGGCATAGGCCCGGCCCTGGTCGCGGATCGGATCGAGGCTCGCGGTCTGGACGAGGGTGGGGGGCATTCCGGCCTGGCTCTTGAGCAGCGGGGAATAGCGCCAGTCGGCCGGGTCGGGCCGGTAGCAGCCGTCGAACCAATTCATGCCCTCGTGGCTGAGGAAATAGCCCTCGCCGAAATCCTTGTAGGAGGGATAGCCTCTCGCCGGATCCGCGGCCGGGTAGATCGGCCATTGCGCGATCACCGGAACGGCCGCGGGCTCGTCCCTCAGCGCGAGTCCGGCGACGATGGTGAAATTGCCGCCCGCGCTGTCGCCGGCGGTGACGAGGCCGGTCACCTCCAGGCCGAGCGGGGCCGGGCTCGCGGCCGCCCAGCGCGCCGCGGCGATGCAATCCTCGGCCCCCGCCGGGAAGGGATGCTCGGGCGCCAGCCGGTAGTCGACCGCGAGCACGGGCAGACCGAGCTGCCGGGCGACCTCGGCGCAGAAGGGCTCGTGCGTGTCGAGATCGCCGAACACGAAGCCGCCGCCGTGGAAGAAGAGCAGGAGAGGCCCCGCCCGGCGAGTCTCGCGCGAATCGTAGAGGCGAAGGCGGATGTCGCCGTCCGGGCCCGGGCACGAAAGGTCCCGGATCACCGCCAGCTCGCCGACCTCGGCGTCGGCGACATGGCGCGAGGCCAGGATCATCGCCCGGGCCTGGTTGGGCCCGACCTCGTGCGCGCGGGGTCCCGGCAGCTTGTTGTAATAATCGAGGAAGAGGCGGACGTCGGGCCGCACATAGGGGTCGCTCATCGTCTCTCCCGGGTTGAGAGCAATCCCCTTATTGCTCCGCCGGCCATCCGCCAACCGGCTCGTCACGGATTGCTTGAATCGGGGCTAAAGGCTTCGTGTCGTTGACTTTTGGATCCGTTTCGGACATTGGCCGGGTTACCGGGACCGGAGGGAAAATGCGTAATTTCAACGTGCTGGCGGCTGTTTCGGCCGCCCTGCTGATGGCCGGCGGAGTCTCCGCGAAGGAGAAACCGAACGAGCCCAAGCCCAGGAAGATCTGCAAGTCCTACCAGGAGCCAGGCCGGATCACGCCCCGCCGCATCTGCCGAATCTTGCCCCCGGCGGACACGGCGGCGGAAAACGTCGAGCGCAAGGCCGCCGGCGATGCCCGCGAGGCGGGCGACGGAAGCAACTGAGCAAGTTTCGAAACGGAGATCACATGCGTAACCTGAACCTTCTGGCCGCCGTGGCCGCGACCCTGCTCGTCGGCGGCACCGCCGTCGCCAAGGATGAATCTCCGGAAGGCGCGCCCAAGGAAAAGAAGATCTGCAAGGGCGATCCGACCTCGACCAGCCGGATTCCGAAGAAAATCTGCCGCACCAAGACCGAATGGGACCAGATGGCGGGCCGGGGCGACGTCAACGACGCCGAGAACCGGCTGCGCGGGATGAGCCGCGCCAATTGATCGGGCGAAGGCGTTCGCGGCGGTAGTCCGCGAGCCCCCCCCCTTGCCCGTCATCCTGAACTTGTTTCAGGATCCAGGGTGGAGCCCGCCCGGACGCCCGGGTTCCTCCCCTGCGAAAGCGCATCGCTCCAACCTCGATGCTGAAACAAGTTCAGCATGACGCGGAAGTGGGACGCGCGATAATCGTTCTTCTCCGCCCGAGCCCGGGACGGCGAGATCGAGCCTCGCAGCGAGTTGTCGCGCACCGCCCGCCCGGCTAGGGTAATCGGGCAACCCGCGACAAAGGAAGCCAGATTGGCGACGGCCACTCATTTATTGACTCCCGAGGAAGCCGGCGCCGACACCGCCTGCGAGGCGGTCGTCGTGCGCTTCGCCGGCGACAGCGGCGACGGCATGCAGCTGACCGGCGGCCAGTTCACCTTGTCGACCGCTCTCGCCGGCAACGACCTCGCCACCTTCCCCGATTTCCCGGCGGAGATCCGGGCGCCGCAGGGGACGACCTTCGGAGTCTCCGCCTTCCAGATCAATTTCGGCTCGGCCGCGATCGAGACCGCGGGCGACTCGCCCGACGTCCTGATCGCGATGAACCCGGCCGCGCTCAAGACCAACGTCGAGGACCTGAAGCCCGGCGGCCTGATCATCGCCGACGAGGGCGAGTTCGGGATGCGCAACCTCGCCAAGGCCGGCTATCAGGCCAATCCGCTCGACGACGGAAGCCTGTCCCGCTGGCAGGTCATCCGCTTCAACATCTCGCAGCTCACCCTCGACGCGGTGAAGCCCTTCGGCCTCGGCAACAAGGAGGCGCTGCGCTGCAAGAACATGTGGACGCTCGGCCTGGCCCTGTGGATGTTCGACCGGGACCGCGAGCCGATCGTCCAGTGGCTCCGGACCAAGTTCGCCAAGGCCGCTGAGCTCGCCGAGGCCAACATCGCCGCGCTCAACGCCGGCCACGCCTATGGCGAGACCGCCGAGATCGGTGGCCAGATCCCGCAGCGCCACATCGAACCGGCGCCGGCCGAGCCTGGGCTCTACCGGACGGTGACCGGGGCCGAGGCGGTCTCGATCGGCCTCGTCGCCGGCGCTCAGCTCGCCGGCCTTCCGATGTTCTTCGGCGGCTATCCGATCACTCCGGCATCGGCGATCCTCCACCATCTCTCGCGCCTCAAGGAATATGGGGTGACGACCTTCCAGGCCGAGGACGAGATCGCCGCGATCGGCTCGGCGATCGGCGCCAGCTACGCCGGGAGCCTCGGGGTCACCTCCTCCTCGGGTCCGGGCATCGCTTTGAAGATGGAGGCGATGGGCCTCGCCATCATGGCCGAGCTTCCCCTCGTCATCGTCAACTCGCAGCGCGGCGGCCCGTCGACCGGGCTCCCGACCAAGACCGAGCAGTCGGACCTGTACCAGGCGGTCTACGGCCGCAACGGCGACGCCCCGGTCCCCGTCATCGCCGCGCGCTCGCCCGCCGACGCCTTCGACTGCGCGATCGAGGCGTGCCGGATCGCGGTCCAGTACATGACTCCGGTGATGCTCCTCACCGACGGCTATATCGCCAATGCCGCCGAGCCCTGGCGGGTGCCCGACATGGCGTCGTTCGAGCCCTTCCCGGTCGCCTTCCACGACGAGCCGCCGGCGGAAGGCGAGGCGGTCAACCCCTATGCCCGCGACGGCAAGCTCGCCCGGGTCTGGATCCGTCCCGGAAGCCCCGGCCTTACCCACCGCATCGGCGGGATCGAGAAGAATGTCGGCACCGGCCATATCGACTACGCTCCGGCCAACCACCAGGCGATGACCGACATCCGCGCCAACAAGGTGCTCGGAGTGGCCGATTCGATCCCGGAGCAGGAGGTGTGCCTCGGCGAGCCGGGGGCGAAGCTGGCCGTGGTCGGCTGGGGCTCGACCTTCGGCCCGATCCACCAGGCCGTGCGCCGGGCCCGAGGCCGCGGCCTCGACGTCGCCCATATCCACATCCGCCACATCTGGCCGCTGCCCAGGAATCTGGGCGAGCTTCTCCGGTCCTATGACCGGATCATCGTTCCGGAGATGAACAAGGGCCAGCTCAAGACGCTGCTCCGCGACCAGTTCCTGGTCGACGCCCGGCCCGTGAACAAGGTCTCGGGCCAGCCCTTCAAGATCGCCGAGATCGAGGCCGCGATCGAGGAGGCTCTGAGATGATCCTCCCCGGGATGACGGCTGTCTTCATGGCCTTCGCCTTGATCGTCGCCTCCCCGGCGGCCGCCCAGGACGCCGGCTCCCCGGCCCGGATCCTGGATCAGATGCCGAAGGCGCTCGAGGGCGCGCCCGCCGTGAAGATGGAAAACGGGATTATGATGTACATGATCCCGGGGCCGGACGGAAAACCGACGATCGTCGTCGCCCTTACGGTCATGGAGAAGGAGGGGTTCGTCTCTCCGGAGCAGTTGCGGGGGCTCGCCGTCGAGATGGTCAAGGATTTCGGCTTGCGCCAGGTGCTTCGGGAGGGAGCCTTCACCACCCCGATGTGGTCCAGCGCTCCCACTTTCTTCGGCGAATATGCAACCGACAAGGGCTTCACCCAGAGCTGGAGCCTCGTCACGGGCAAGGAGGGCATGAACGTCACCGCCGTCTTCGCGAACGGGAAGGACGCCAGGCGGGTCGAAGCCCTGGTGGCCGAGAAGATTTTCAGGGGCGCCGTCGTCAGCGCCGGCAAGCCGGCGGACCGGCCATGAACGAGATCACCAGGCGAATCGCGCTCGCGCTTGGCTTGGCGGTGCTCGCGGCGCCGCCCGTCGCGGCACAGGAAGCGGGAACCTCGCCCGAAGCGGCCCATCCCGCGCCGAGCCCCGCCGGACCTCAGATTCTGTCCCTGCCCTCGGGGAGCATTCCCGCCCGGATATTCGGGATCGACTGCGAGGCCCGGGACGGCGATTCCACCTCCGATCCGAGCCTGCGGTGCGATCCTCCGGACCTCCTCAAGACGCCCTCTATCAGCGCCGTGTCCGGACCCTGGAAGCGGCAGATGACCCGGGCCGAGATGATCGCCCTGATGCGCGAGGCGTTTCACGAACGGACGATGTTCAACGTGATCCGCGAGGAGCCGTTCGAGCCGACGGCGGACCCGAAGGCGGTCGGCTTTCGGGCGCTCTACCAGACGGACCTGGGCAATCGCTACGTCTGGGCGCTGCTCAGCGAAGGCCGCTTCACCCGGGTGATCGCGACCGTCTTCGCGCCCGCCGACTTCGCGGCGATGACCGCCGACATCGAGGCGAAGGTCTTCGGAGTCGGTGTGAACCAGGGGAATGACCGGTGAAAATCACAGCCTCGCTCCTGTCGTGCGCGACCGCACTGCTGATCGCGTCGTCGCCCGCGTCGGCTCAGGACGCTGCCGCTCCGGCCCCCCCGCCGCCGGCGGCTCCCGGCCCGGAGCTCGACATTCCGCCGGCGGCCGATCTGCTCGCGGCGCTGCCCGACACGCTCATCGGCGCCAAGGCGATCAAGCTCCCGGGCTCGCCTCTGGTCCTCTATTTCCCCAAGCGGCTCGGAGTCGATCCGATGGCCGGGATCATGGCCACCCGCGGCGCGAAGATCCAGGTCGAGGGGGATCTCGCCGAGCAGACGCGCGGCAGCTTCCACGAATCGGGCCTTCGCAAGATCGTCCGCGAGGCGAGCTTCACGACCCCCAAATGGCCTTCGGCCCAGACCTTCTACGGCGAATATGAGACGGGCGCCGGGCTCAAGCAGACCTGGACCGTGATCGACGGCCAGGACCGGTTCAACGTCATCGTCACCTATTTCAACCGCAAGGACGCCGACCGGCTCCGCGCCGAAATCTCCGAAAAGATATTCGGCGGCGCGACCATCGGCGCCGCCCGGGAAGAGCAGAAATGAACGAACTGACCAAGCTCACCGCCAAGGATTTCGCGACCGACCAGGAAGTGCGCTGGTGCCCGGGCTGCGGCGATTATGCCGTGCTCAAGGCGGTGCAGCGGACCATGCCGGAGCTCGGCGTGAGGCCTGAGAACACCGTCTTCGTCTCCGGAATCGGCTGCTCGTCGCGCTTTCCTTATTATATGGAGACCTACGGCTTCCACACCATCCACGGCCGCGCGCCGAGCTTCGCGACGGGGATCAAGCTGGCCCGGCCCGAGCTCGACGTCTGGATCATCACCGGCGACGGCGACGCTCTGTCGATCGGCGGCAACCACACGATGCACGTGCTGAGGCGCAACCTCGACTGCCAGATATTGCTGTTCAACAACGAAATATACGGCCTCACCAAGGGGCAATATTCGCCGACCAGCCGGGCCGGGACCCGCTCGCCCTCGACCCCGTTCGGATCGGTCGACCGGCCGGTCAGCCCCTGTGCCTTCGCTTTGGGTTCCGGCGCGCGCTTCATCGCCCGCGCCATCGACGTCCACAAGAATCTGCCGGAGGTCCTCAAGGCCGCCCACGCCCACAAGGGCGCGAGCTTCGTCGAGATCTACCAGAATTGCATCGTCTACAACGACGACGTCTTCGCGCCGTTCACCGCCAAGGAGAATAGCGGCCGGCAGCTGTGGCTGAAGGCGGGCGAGCCGATGCTGTTCGACGGCGGCACCCGCGGCATCGCCCTCGACCGCGAGGCGCTGGCGTTGAAGGTCGTCGACGTCGAAGGAGCCGACTGGCAGGCCGCGGGCGTGCTCGTCCACGATCCCGGCAACCGCTCGGTCGCCCACATGCTGGTCGAGATGCCCTTCGGCGCGTTCCCGACCGCGCTCGGAGTCCTCTACGAGGATCCCGCCCCGACCTTTGAGAGCGCGGTCGTGCGCCAGAATGCGGAAGCGGCCGCGGGCAAGAAGGCGGACCTCCAGGCCCTGGTCTCGAAAGGCCAGAGCTGGATGGTGACCAAGGAACCGCACGCGATTTGACGGTCGCGAAGGCAAGGGCTTCGACAGGCTCAGCCCGAACGGGTTTGAGACTGGCCTTTCCCAATTCCGTTCGGGCTGAGCCCGTCGAAGCCCTTCCCTTCACTTATCCTTCTTCGCCGCCGCCTTGCGGTCGTTGCTGCGGGCCAGCAGGTAGAGCAAGGGCGAGAGGCCGAGAACGACGCCCATCGCGGTGCCCATCGTCTGGCCGAGGACCCGCGCCGTGTCGGGGCCTGCCCCCGGCGCCCCCGCCAGATAATACCACAGGCCGGCGAGGAAGAGCTCCAGCACCATCATCGCCAGGATCGTCCGTTTCGCTCTGGTCATGTCGTTTCCCCTGTCCCGGCGGAAAGGATAACAAGGCCGGGCCAGATCGTCATCCCGGCGAAGGCCGCGATCCATGAACATGGTCCAGGGAGAACCGGCACGGTCGGTGTTCATGGATTCCGGCCGTCCCCGGAAAGACGGGATTGTCCGAGGGGAGTTGCCTCCCGTCCCCATTCCCGCCACCAAGCGCGCCATGAACCAGCACCCCCGCGGGCGCCATCTCGTCGCCGCCGACCGCCGCTTCGCCACCGGCGGCGGGCCGATCGCCCGGCTCATGTCAGGGAGCTTCTCGCGGATCCTCGGCCGGATCGACCGCGGGCTGGAGCAGGGCGCGATCGAGGCGACCCTGCCCGACGGCTCGCGGCGGATCCTCGGCGGCCGGCGGCCCGGTCCCCGCCCGGTCGTCCACCTCCACAGCTGGCGCGCGCTGGCCCGGCTGATCGCCTCCGGCTCGGTCGGCTGGTACAAGAGCTGGGAGCTGGGCGAATGGTCGTCGCCCGATCCGGTGCCGCTGTTCGAGCTGTTCATGCTCAACGCCGAGAGCCTCGGCGCCACCGCCCGGGCCAAGGGTCTGTTCCGCCTGGTCAACAGCCTCGCTCACCGCTTCCGCGACAACGACAAGAAGCGGGCGCGGGAGAATATCTCCCACCATTACGACCTCGGCAACGATTTCTACCGCGCCTGGCTGGACGAGAGCATGACCTATTCGAGCGCGGTCTTCGCCGAGCCCTTCGAGCCCGGCGAACCGCTCGAGGCGGCGCAGGCGCGCAAGCTCGACCGGCTGCTCGGCCGGCTCGGTCTCGAGCCCGGCCAGCGGCTGCTCGAAATCGGCTGCGGCTGGGGCTCGCTCGCCGAGACGGCGGCGCGCGACCATGGCGTGGCGGTCGTCGGACTGACGATTTCCGAGGCGCAGAAGGCTTATGCGGAGCGGCGCCTGGAAGCGGCGGGGCTCGCCGGGCGCTGCTCGATCCAGCTCACCGACTATCGCGACGTCGACGGCCTGTTCGACGCCGTCGCAAGCGTCGAGATGGTCGAGGCGGTCGGCCGGGACTATTGGCCGGCCTACCTCGAGAGCATCGCCCGGGTGCTGAAGCCGGGCGGTCGCGCCGCTCTCCAGTTCATCTCAATCCGCGAGCCTTTGTTCGACGATTACGCGGCCAATGCGGACTTCATCCAGACCTACATCTTCCCGGGCGGAATGCTGGTCAGCGAATCGCGGCTCGAGGCGCTGGCCGCGGAGGCGGGGCTCGAGTGGCGGGACCGGAAGGGCTACGGCCTCCATTATGCCGAGACCCTGAAGCGCTGGCGCCGCCGCTACGACGAAGCGGTGGCGCAAGGGCGGCTTCCGCCGGGCTTCGACGAACCCTTCCATCGCCTGTGGCGCTACTACCTCATGTATTGCGAGGGCGGGTTTCGAGGCGGGGGGATCGACGTCGCGCAGGTGACGTTGGTGAAGGGGTAGGAGAGGGCTTCGACAGGCTCAGCCCGAACGGGGGAGCAGGTAAGCCCGAGTGGGGAGGCTTCGACAGGCTCAGCCCGAACGGATGAAGAACGGGATCCAAACCCTTACCGTTCGGGCTGAGCTTGTCGAAGCCCTTCTACTCCCGAACCTCGAGCCGTTCCCCCGTCTCGAAGCCGCGCTCGAGCAGCGCCACTACCGCCTCCGCCACCGAGCTCGGCGGCTTGAGCGTGGCCGGGTCCTCGCCCGGAAAGGCACGGGCGCGCATCGCCGTGGCGGTGGAGCCCGGATCGACGATCGCGATCCGGACCGGCGAGACGTTGCGGACCTCCTCGGCGTAGCTCAGCACCAAGGTCTCCAGAGCCGCCTTCGACGCTCCGTAGGCCCCCCAATAAGCGCGGGGATGGCGTCCGACGCTCGACGTCACCGCGAGCAGCCGGCCCGCCTCGCTCTTCCTCAGGAGCGGGTCGAAGCCGGCGATCAGGGCCTGGCTCGCCAGCACGTTGAGGGTGAGCACCCGGTTGAACTCCTTGCCGTCGATCTGGGCGACGGGGGTTAGCGAGCCGAGCGTGGCGGCGTTGAGCATCAGCAGGTCGAGCTTGCCCCAGCGCTCCGCCACGGCTCCCGCCAGCCTGGCGATGCTGTCGGTCTCGACGAGGTCGAGCGGGGCGATGGTGGCGGTGCCGCCGGCGTGGTGGATCCGCTCCTCGGCGAGCTCGAGGTCGGCCGCGGTTCGCGCGGTGAGGACGACATGGGCTCCGGCGGCGGCGAGCGCTTCGGCGGTGGCGGCGCCGATGCCCCGGCTTGCCCCGGTGACGAGGGCGATTCGGCCTTCAAGGAATTTTGCGGTCATTGGGCTCCGTCATGCTGAACTTGTTTCAGCATCCAGTTCGGTGAAGGCCGGCGATGCTCGAAACTGGACCCTGAAACAAGTTCAGGGTGACGGTCAGGCGTAGCGCTCCGCCAGAAGCGCCAGCTGGTCCGGCGCCTCGAGATCCTCCTGGTCGGTCAGCCGGGTCGGATAGGCGCCGGTGAAGCAGGCGTCGCAATATTGCGGCTGGGCCTCGTCGCGCAGATCCTCGCCGAGCGCCCGGTAGAGGCCGTCGATCGAGATGAAGGCGAGGCTGTCGGCCTTGATGTAATCGTTCATCTGCGGAACGTTCATCTGAGCGGCGAGCAATTTGGCGCGGTCGGGCGTGTTGACGCCGTAGAAGCAGCTGTGCCGGGTCGGCGGCGAAGCGATGCGCATATGGACCTCGCGGGCGCCGGCCTCGCGGAGCATCTGGACGATCTTGAGCGAGGTCGTGCCTCGGACGATCGAATCGTCGATCAGCACGAGCCTCTTGCCCTGAATGAGAGCGCTGTTGGCATTGTGCTTGAGCTTGACTCCGAGGTGGCGGACGGCGTCGCCGGGCTGGATGAAGGTCCGCCCGACATAATGGGAGCGGATGATCCCGAGCTCGAACGGGATTCCGCTCTCCTGGGCGTAGCCGATCGCCGCCGGCACTCCGCTGTCGGGCACCGGCACGACATAATCGGCCTCGACCGGATTCTCCCGGGCCAGCTGGGCGCCGATCGCCTTCCTCACCTGATAGACCGAGGCGCCGTCGAGGACGCTGTCGGGACGCGAGAAATAGATATGCTCGAAGATGCACGGCCTCGGCCGGACGTCCTGGAACGGCCGGTGCGAGCGCACGCCCTGCGAGGAGACGATGACGATCTCGCCGGGCTCGACGGTCCGGATGTAGGTCGCTCCGACGACGTCGAGGGCGACCGTCTCGGAGGCGAAGATGTAGCTGTCGCCGAGCCGGCCCATGACCAGCGGCCTGACCCCGAGCGGGTCGCGGCAGGCGATCATGCCCTCGCCCGTCAGGCAGATGAGCGAATAGGCGCCCTCCACCTGCTTGAGCGCGTCGATGAGCCGGTCGAGCAGCGTCCGGTAGGTCGAGGTGGCGACGAGGTGGATGATGACCTCGGTGTCCGACGTCGACTGGAAGATCGAGCCTCGCCGGTTGAGATCGCGCCTCAGGCGCATGGCGTTGGAGATGTTGCCGTTATGGGCGACCGCGAAGCCGCCCGAGGCGAGCTCGGCGAACAGCGGCTGGACGTTGCGGAGCGCGGTCTCGCCGGTGGTCGAATAGCGGACGTGACCGATCGCCGCCGGGCCGGCGAGGCGGCGGATGACCTCGTCCTTGTCGAAATTGCCGGCGACATGGCCCATCGCCCGGTGCGAATGGAAGTTGCGGCCGTCATAGCTGGTGATCCCGGCCGCCTCCTGGCCGCGGTGCTGGAGGGCGTGGAGGCCGAGGGCGACCACCGCCGAGGCGCTGTCCGAGCCCCAGATCCCGAAGACTCCGCATTCCTCGCGGAGCTTGTCCTCCTCGTAACCTGTGTCGAAGGGATGCGTGGTCAGCATATGTGAGTTCGCCCGCCCGGTCGATGGATTGCCCCGTCGCCATATAGGCGCCGGGCCGCCGCTTGTCGCCCCGCCCGGCTTAAATTGATGTGGATAATGGAACGGCTTGCCCCGTCGCGAATCTTGCCATGGGACAGGTTATGAAAAAGGCTCTCCTCATCCTCCTCATCCTCGCCGGCTGCGGTCGCGGCGACTCGCCGGCGGATAACGGGGCCGCGCCCGAACCGGACGGTCCCGGAGCGGCGCGATCGACAAAAGCGCCGCCGGACCAGGCCGGGCAGGCCCGGCTCGCCGGCCTCTACGAAGGCGGCTCGGGTGCCCAGAAGAATCAGATGTGCATCGTCGAGAAGGGCGGCGAAGCCCAGTTCGGGCTGCTCGTCTGGGGCGCCAACCTGCACAGCTGCTCGGGCGCAGGCCGCGCGGTGCGCAAGGGCGAGCGGCTGACCCTGACGATGACGGGCGACGAGACCTGCACGATCGAGGCGACCTTCAAGGACGGTTGGATCGCGCTCCCGGCGAGCCTGCCGCTGGGCTGCGCTTATTATTGCGGCGCCCGCGCAAGCCTCGCCGGTGCCAGCTTCGCCCGAAGCGGAGAGGACGTGAAGAAGGCCAGGGACATAGCCGGCGACCCGCTCTGCGACTGAAAAGCCTCCCCTGCATTTGAGGGGGACCATGCGAAGCATGGTGGAGGGGCCTCACTCACTCAGAAGAACCCCTCCACCGCGCTTCGCGCGGTCCCCCTCCCCGACAAATGTCGGGGAGGAATTGACGTTGACGTGAACGTAAACTACCGCCGCGGCCATGCCTCAGGCGCTCCATTCCGACTTTGACGCCCCACCGCGCACCGCGCGGAGCTGGTCGATCACCGATTTGTGCGAGGAGTTCGCCGTCACTCCGCGGGCGCTGCGCTTCTACGAGGACGAGGGGCTGATCACCCCCGAGCGGCAGGGTCTCGCCCGGATCTATTCGTGGCGCGACCGCGCCCGGCTCGCCTGGATCCTGCGCGGCAAGAGGGTCGGCTTCAGCCTCGCCGAGATCCGCGAGATGATCGACCTCTACGACCTCGGCGACGGCCGCGCCTCGCAGCGCCGGGTGACTCTCGAGAAATGCCGGGGCCGGATCGACCTGCTGGCCAAGCAGCGCCACGACATCGACGCCACCATCGCCGAGCTCGAGAAGTTCATCGCCATGGTCGAGGCGGCCGGTTCGGGCGCGTAGTAGTAGGATTTCAATTCAGTTTCTCCGTTTGGGCTGAGCCTGTCGAAGCCCTTTCCTTCGGGGAAGCAGAACAAGGAGAGGGCTTCGACAAGCTCAGCCCGAACGGTTCTGTTCTCCCGGAGCAACTTAAAGAGGAAGTCCCAGATGCCCAGCTACACCGCCCCCGTCCGCGAGACCCGCTACGTGCTGGAGGAGGTGCTCGGCATCGACCGCTATTCCAACCTGCCCGGCTTCGAGAACGCCACCCCCGACATGA
The DNA here is from genome assembly GCA_036389015.1 of Allosphingosinicella sp. GTDB lineage: Bacteria > Pseudomonadota > Alphaproteobacteria > Sphingomonadales > Sphingomonadaceae > Allosphingosinicella. Next base: position 191,346 of record DASVQS010000058.1, read on the forward strand.
TCGAGGCGATCCTCACCGAAGGCGGCCGCTTCGCCGCCGAGGTGCTGGCGCCCTTGAACCGGATCGGCGACGAGAAAGGCTGCGTCCGCCACGAGGACGGCAGCGTCTCCACTCCGCCGGGTTTCAAGGAGGCGTGGGACCAGTTCACCGCGGGCGGCTGGACGACGCTGTCGGCGCCGGAGGAATATGGCGGCCAGGGCCTTCCGCAGACCGTCGGCACCGCGGTCACCGAATATCTGCTCTCCGCCAACCAGGCGTTCGAGATGTACCACGGCCTCACCGCCGGCGCCGTCGCCTCGATCCTGACCAAGGGCTCCGACGAGCAGAAGTCCAAATACCTGCCCAACATGGTCGCCGGCAGATGGACCGGGACGATGAACCTGACCGAGCCGCATTGCGGCACCGACCTCGGCCTCCTTCGCACCAAGGCCGAGCCCCAGGCGGACGGAAGCTACCTCATCTCGGGAACGAAGATCTTCATCTCCTCGGGCGAGCACGACCTTTCCGAGAACATCATCCACCTCGTCCTCGCCAAGATCGCCGGCGCCCCCGACAACGTCAAAGGCATCTCGCTGTTCATCGTCCCCAAGTTCCTGGTCAACGAGGACGGCAGCCTCGGCGAGCGCAACGGCGTCAGCTGCGGCTCGATCGAGGAGAAGATGGGCATCCACGGCAATTCGACCTGCCTGCTCAATTACGACAACGCCGTCGGCTGGCTCGTCGGCGAGGCCGAGAAGGGCCTGGCCGCAATGTTCATCATGATGAACGCGGCCCGGCTCGGAGTGGGCCTGCAGGGCCTCGCCCAGGGCGAGGTCGCCTATCAGAACGCGGTCGCCTATGCGAAGGACCGCCGCCAGGGCCGAGCCCTCGTCCCCGACCAGCGCGATCCCGACGCCAAAGCCGATCCGATCATCGTCCATCCCGACGTCCGCCGGATGCTGATGGAGATGAAGGCGTTCAACGAGGCGTCGCGCGCGCTCGTCCTGTGGGGCGCTCTCCAGGTCGACATCTCCCGCCGGGCCCAGACCGAGGCGGAGCGGGAGGCGGCGTCCGACCTGCTCGGACTGCTCACCCCGGTCATCAAGGGCTATATGACCGACCAGGGCTTCAAGGTCGCGGTCGACGCCCAGCAGATCCACGGCGGCCACGGCTACATCCGCGAATGGGGCATGGAGCAGTTCGTCCGCGACGCCCGCATCGCCCAGATCTACGAGGGCACCAACGGAATCCAGGCGCTCGACCTCGTCGGGCGGAAGCTCGGCGCCAACGGCGGCCGGGCGATCCAGGCCTTCCTCAGGCTCCTCGCGGAGGAGATCGGCGAGGCCAAGGCCGGGGAAGGGGAGGCCGCCGAAGTCGCCGCCGCTCTGGAGAAAGGCGTCGCCGACCTCCAGGCCGCGACGATGTGGCTGATGCAGAACGGCATGGCCAATCCCAACCACGCCGGCGCCGCGGCCTATCCCTACATGACCCTCACCGGGATCGTCTGCCTCGGCCTGATGTGGCTTCGAATGGCCAAAGCGAGCCGGGCGGCGCTGGCCAACGGCGGCGGCGACCAGGCCTTCCACGAGGCCAAGCTCGTCACCGCCCGCTTCTTCGCCCAGCGGATGATGCCGGAGACGGGGGCGCTGAGGCGGCAGATCGAGGCGGGTTCGGACACTCTGATGGCGCTTCCGGCGGAGGCTTTCTGATGCTTCCGCGCGCGGCCCTCGTCCTCGCCGCCGCGCTTGCGCTCGCCGCCCCGGCCGCGGCGGGCATCTTCATGAAGCAGCTTCCGGCGAAGAGCGGTTGGACTCCGCTCGCCCCCGAAGCGGGCCTGGTCGGATCCGTCCGCCACGTCCGGGCGGGCGAGACCTTTCTCACCCAGCCGCTGGTGCCGCTCGCCGCGGCTAGGGCCGATGTCGACATCGCCTGGCGCGGAATGAACATCGCGGCCGGAACCGAGCTGTTCGGCGCCGAGCTGGTCGAGGACGGCCGCAAATTATATTGCCACGACCGCACCCACCCCAATGGCAACGTCCTCGGCCGCAATTATTATTGCCTCGACGACGAGAATGGCGACGGCCGCTTCGACGGCCGGTTCGGCACCTTCCTGACCTCCTTCGGCGGCCCGAAGACGTCGATCCCGGCGATCGAGATGGTCTATCGCGGCCGAGAGCCGATCCCGCCCGTCCCCTACACCCTGATCCGCTACGACTCCGCCAACGCCACCCGCGCCATCGGCCTGCGCCTCGATTCGTTCGACCCCAGGAAGCGGCGCGCCACCTTCCTGGTGGTCGTCGGCCGCAAGGGCGAGCTCGCGCCGGCGCCCCAGCGCTTCAGGCTCGGCCTCGCCGAGCTCCCGGCGCGGACGGACATCCTCGGCGCCGAGATCGAAGTGGTCGCGGTCGGCGGCGACGGCGTGGACCTGCGCGTCGTCAAGCCGCTGCCCCCCCGCCTGTTCGCGATGCGGGTGCGCTAGGCCGCGCTAATTGGTGCCAGGCACCAATTTCCCACGAACGTTCGTTAATTGGTGCCTGGCACCAATTTCGCACCAACGTCACCCTGAACTTGTTTCAGGGTCCAGGATCGAGCCGCTTCGACCTCCACCGGACTGGATGCTGAAACAAGTTCAGCATGACGGATTTGGAGCGCTCTTCGTGCTTTGATAAAGCCGCCCGGGGAGGATTTGCACGATGACTCGTGACCAGAAGATCGTCGCCGCCGGCGCCTCGAGCGGGATCGTCTCCATGGCGCTCGCCATGTGGCTGGTATCGACCCTCGCGCCGCCGCCTTCCGGGGTCGAGACCCTGGCCGACCGCCTCGCCTACGCCGCCCGCTGGCTGGCCTTCGCGGCGCTGCCTTTGTTCGCGATGGTCGCGGCGGTCGGCAACGCCCGCTTCGCCAGCGAGGCGATCGATCCGACCCGCGGCGCGGAGGACAGGAAGACGATCGTCAACGGCCGGGTCGCCGACAACACCACCCAGCAGACCCTGCTCTTCGCCTGCGGCCTGCTCGGCCTCGCCGCCAGCCTCCCGCCCGAATGGATGGGAATCGTCCGAGCCGCCGCCATCTGGTTCGCCGCCGCCCGGCTCGCCTTCTGGATCGGCTACCGCATCCACCCCTCTACCGCGCCTTCGGCTTCGCGGCGACGGCCTATTTGAACCTCGGAGTGTTGGTCGGTGCCGTCTGGCTTGCGATGGACTGACTAGATCGAGTCGCCAACCGTGCCTTCCATGACCACTTGCCTGCTAGGACCGGGCCGGCGATGGAATAGCTGAGGGTCGCTACCGGGAGCGGTTAAATCTGACCGTCGGATAGAGCTTTGAAACCAGCGACTCGTAAGAATAGATAGTGTCCACTTTCTGTCTTAAGTCGAAGAACTTCGATATCGGCCGATTTCTAATTGCATCGACCAACCACTCGACGGGCTGACTTAGCAAAGCGGATCCATACTTAGTGGGATCGGCGGTTGCAACTGCCGCCTTGCCGATTTCGGGAATTAATCTTATCGTCTTCTCAATTAGAATGTTATTCCGGTTTTTATATTTTTCCTCTATCTTGTTGCTAAGACTTTCGATCTTCCTGGAAACCTTTTTTATTTCTCCAAAAGTCCGCGCCCCAGACATCTCACGGTCAAGTTCATCCATGTCCACACGTAGCGTCGAGAACTCCTTGCGCACCTTAAGTATGTTTTTTGGAACGTCGGACGGTCTGTCGCTTCTGTCGAGGACGAGTGCGGACAGCGGGGGGATATAAAATACCCTTTCCCCCAGCACCCTCTGAACCTCCTTGACGTCTTCCTTAAGTCCGCCTGCAAGTTTGCTATATAGGCGAGTTCGAGTATTTTGCTCAAAAAAGTTAGGAAACCTTCTTGCAAACTCTACTCGAGTGCTTTGGGGCCAGTAAGGAATTCCTTTGATTTCGGCGACGATGATGTAGTACATATCTCGCAATATGGACGTACAGTATTCATAGGCTCCGCTTCCATGATATTCGATCCATCCAATTAGCTGCCTACCGAAATCATCAAAGCTGTTTTGGCGCAGTATCTCTCCTGCGTTTCCTCCAAAGTCTCCAGTATCCAGACTATCGAACATATTGGGAGGAAGGTAAAATACCACATCTCGATCACTAACGTCTCGGCCAGGCCATCTCTTCAATCGTGCTTTCGTGTCTGCGACGACTCCGCTTGGATCCTCTCTTAGGAAGTCCTCGATCCACGGCCTGATCCGTTCGAATTCAATCGGAAGGCCTATCATGTCGCCGCTGCCCGCGACTCGCACCGGCGAAGGAACTCGGCCAAGCGACGAGGTTATCACGCTCGCCACCTGCGCATGGTCGCTGCCCACGTCCAGTTCGCCGAGAATGCCTTCCGCCATCAGGACATCCCTTAGTGGAAGTGACTCGTCGGGGAGGACGAGCTTGGCCGGCAAGGTGCATAGCTTTTCATGCAGGACGGCGGCCTCGATCACTGAAAACAGATCGATAACCCGGTACGCGTCCGATTTTTCTCCCACAAAATGCCGCTTCGACCTGGTTTCGGACGGGTGCTCGAGACGACTCGCTTCGCAAATCATCGTATTTGAGACGAGGGCCGTTGATCCGGACGAGGCTACCATAAGTGTCTCCACGGACACTGCTGAATCCCCTTCAGCAGGCCTCGATCGTAACCATGCGAGCGCCGTATGAAAATGGCCGAGCCTCCTTCATGAGAGATATGTCCCGAGTATCGTTGAGCCCGGGCAGAAGCACGTATCGCAGTCTTCAAGGTGACGGCGCCACTGCGGACGCAGCGCGCAGCACCTTCAGGCGCGTCTGCCTTTCCGCCCGGGTCATCGCCAGCGCCCAGGTCCACGCCGCCTCATAAGCCGGCCCGATCCGGCGCTCGATGCTCACCATCCGGTCGGCGAACTCGCGGCCGTAGAGGTCGGTCCAGACGTCGTAGAGGAAGAGGTAGAGCAGGCGGTGGTCGTCGAGGCCGTCGCGGCGGGGCAGGGTGAAGGCGAGGCGGTGGCCGATCTCGTGGGCGAGGGTCGCCTTCTTGTAGGCCGGGGAATAGCTCGCCCGCAGGCGGATGGTGCGGCCGTCGAAGCTCGCCATCGGCCGGCCCTCGGAGACGATCGCGTCGATCCGCTCGGCCGGGAAGGCGAGGCCGGTCGCCGCCTCCATCGCGGCGGTGATCCGCGGTCCCTCGGCCTGCCACAGCCTTCGATACTCGTCCGCGGCCTCGGCATATTCCGGCGACACCGCGGTGAAGGAAACCGGCGGCGCGGCCGCGCCGAGCGAGGCGGCGAGCGCGAGAGCGATAATTACCCGGCGGATCATTCGGCGAGCATAACGGCTGCCCCCGCTCTTGCCCATCATGTAAGTTCATGTTATGTTCTAAGATCAGGTCGACGGCTCTTTGAATCGTGCAGAATCGCGGCAGCCCGGAAGGTCACGGACTCGGCGCGCCCGCGAAGAATCTTATTCTGTTTTCGCAGGACCTTATCCCGCCTGGCGGGTAAAAGGTCACAGGTGAAATATTCCCGCTTTCGGGCTCCAGGTCGTGACCTTCGGGCCGCTACCCCGCCCGCTTGCGCGCCATCCCCGATTCGGCGCCGCCGCGGTCCATCACCACGCCCTCGAAATGGGCGATGGGTCCGGGGCGGCTGATCCAATAGCCCTGGACCTGGTCGCAGCCTTCGGCGCGCAGCGCCTCGAGCTGCTCGGCGGTCTCGACGCCCTCCGCCACCACCGGCATTCCGAGCCCCTGGCCGAGCCCGATCACCGAGCGGATGATGGCGCGCGCCTGCGGGTTGTCGATCATGTCGCGGATGAAGCTCTGGTCGATCTTGACCTTGTCGAAGGGGAACATCCGGAAATAGCTCAAGGACGAATAGCCGGTGCCGAAATCGTCCATCGAGATCTGGACTCCGAGCGCCTTCAGCCGTTCGAGAATGGCGATCGCCCTGTCGGCGTCCTTGATCAGTAGTCCCTCGGTCACTTCCAGCTCCAGCCGGCCCGGCTCGAGCCCGGTCTCGCCGAGGATAGCCTCGACCTCGGCGGCGAGGTCGCCGTGGGTGAATTGCACCGGCGAGAGATTGACCGAGAGCTTCAGCGCGGGGGTCCAGCGCGCCGCCTCGGCGCAGGCCTCGCGGAGCACCCAGTCGCCGAGCTTGAGGATCAGGCCGCTCTCCTCGGCGAGCGGGATGAAGGTCGCCGGCCCGATCTCGCCGAGCCGGCCGTGGGTCCAGCGAAGCAGCGCCTCGAAGCCGAGGATGGCGCCGGTTCCGAGGTCGGCGAGCGGCTGGTAGTGGACGGCGAGCTCGCCGCGGCCGATCGCCTGCCGGAGGTCCGCCTCGAGCTGGCGGCGCCGGCGAAGCGCCTCGTCCATCGCCGCTTCGTAGAAACGGGCCGTGCCCCGGCCCTCGGCCTTGGCGCGGTAGAGCGCCATGTCGGCATTCTTGATGAGGCTCTCCGGATCGGCGGCGTCGGCCGGGAAGAGGGCGACCCCGACGCTTGCGCTGATCCGCACCGTGTCGGGCCCGAGCGCGAACGGCTCGGCAAGCGCCTCGAGCACGCGCTGGGCGAGGAGGCCGGCATGATCGGGCTGCTGGCCGCCGGACTGGACCACGGCGAATTCGTCGCCGCCGAGGCGGGCGACCAGCTCGTGGCCGCGCACCGCCGAGCGAAGCCGCTGCGCCGCGGCGACCAGCAGGGCGTCTCCCGCTGGATGGCCGTAAATGTCGTTGACCGCCTTGAAGCCGTCGAGATCGACGCAAAGGACGGCGACGGGGTCGGCGGATTCGTCCGCTTTGGCGACGGTCCGGGCGAGATGGTCGCCGAACACCGAGCGGTTGGGAAGGCCGGTCAGGGCATCGTGGAAGGCGAGATGGGCGATCCGTTCGGCCGCCTCCTTGCGCTCGGAAATGTCGCGCACCGCGAGGATTCGGAGCTCGGCCCCCCGCCAGGCGAGCGGGCGCAGGAGCAATTCGACCTCGCGGCTCTCGCCGTCGGCGCGAAGGAGCCGGCATTCGGCCGGCGGCGCGTCGGCCGCCATCGAGAGGGCGCCGAGATTGAATTCGATGAGCAGGTCGGAAAGCCGTTCGGGCGCGTCTCCGACGCTGTCGAAGCCGGCCAGCCTGAGGAAGCTTCGGTTGGCGTCGACGATCCGCTCCCCGTCGATCACCACCAGGCCCTCGACGGCCGCGTCGGCGAAGGTGCGGAGCCGGCGCGCCTCCTCGATCGCGTTCCTGGCGAGCTTGCGGTCGAACAGCACCATCAGGAAGCCAATGGCGAGGATGACCAGGGCCATCGCCACCACGGCCAGGGTCAGGATCTTCCCGTCGATCGCCGCGGGCGGCACCGCGATCCTCGCTTCCGGGTAGATCGAGGCGGCCGCCATGGCGGTGAAATGGAGGCCGCAGATGGCGAGGGTGAAGAGCAGGGCCGGCCGCCAGGGCAGAGCGTTCGGCCTGCGCCGGTGCTCGGCCAGGGCGGCGGCGCTGAGACCGACACCGAGCAGGAGCGAGACCGCGACCAGGGCCGGATCCCAGGCGAATCGGCCGGGCAGCTCAACCGCCGCCATTCCGATATAGTGCATGGTGCCGATGCCCGCGCCGATGACGGTCCCGGCGACGAGGTTTCCGAAGCGTCCGCTGCGCAGCGCCGCGGTCCAGCCGGCGCCGGTGACCAGCACGGCCGCGGCGATCGAGAGCAGGGTCAGGGGCAGGTCGTAGCCGATCGGAAGGTTCGGACGGTAGGCGAGCATGGCGACGAAATGGGTCGCCCAGATGCCGGTGCCGGCGACGAAGCCGGCAAGCGCGGTCCACGCCGCCGCCCGCCGCTCCGCCCGCCGCGCCTGCTCGAAGATCGAGAAAGCGGTGAAGGCCGCGAGCAGACAGATCGTGCCGGCGACGAGCACCAGCCGGAAATCATGTTCGCCCGTGATGCAGGCATAGACTCGAAGCATTCGTTCTTACCCACCCCTGGGAAGAGGGGCTTATGCGGCGGAGTGGGTGAAGAAGGCGTAAAGCATGTGGGCGCATCTTGCCTCCCAGCCGCGAAGCGGCGGGGAGGGGGACCACCCGGAGGGTGGTGGAGGGGTGACCTGCCAAGGCCTGCTCCAGGTCACCCCTCCACCAGGCTTCGCCTGGTCCCCCTCCCCATCTGCGATGGGGAGGCAAGCGGTTCAGGTCGCGGTCTCGAGCTGGGTGAAGCGCACCGGCAGTATCTCCCGAACCGTCAGGCTCCCGTCCCCGGCCTTGGCGACGGTGCTGAGGCGCTGGACGTCCTTGCCTCCCAGCGGGATCACCATGAGTCCGCCCGGCGCCAGCTGCCCGGTGAGGGCCGGAGGCGGAGCGGCGGCCGCGGCGGTGACGAGGATCCGGTCGAAAGGGGCGTGCTCGCTCCAGCCGCGCGAGCCGTCGCCGACCCTGATGTCGACGTCATGGCCTTCCGAGGCGAGCCGGAGCCGGGCGCCCTCGGCGAATTCCTCGACGATCTCGACGCTCCACACGCGGGCGCCGAGCGCGCTCATCACCGCGGCCTGCCAGCCCAGCCCGGTGCCGACCTCGAGCACCCGCTGCCCGGGCTGGAGCTCGAGCAGGTCGAGCATCAGGGCGCCGATGAAGGGCTGGGATATGGTCTTGTCGAAGCCGATCGGAAGCGGCGTGTCCTGATAGGCGGCGACGGCGAGCTGGTGAGGGACGAACAGATGGCGGGGAACCCGAAGAAGCGCGGACCGGAGCCGCGGATCAAGCTCGTCCTTGCCGAGCTCCTCGCTCGCCAGGTCGAAATGCATGTCGACGATCTCGACCATGTGGCGCCTCAACAGGGCCAGATGCTGCTCGCCCATCGGCTTCATTCGCGCGGTGCCTCCTTGCCTCCCGACAAGGCACAGAATGCGCCGCGCCGCGCAAGGGTCCGTCCTTCGACACGCGGCTTCGCCAGGCTCAGCCGCTACTCAGGATGAGCGATCAGGCCTCTTCAGCTCATGCTGAGTAGGCATTGAGCGAAGTCGAAATGCCGTATCGAAGCACCGGGTGCGCTCAGCCCAGCCCGCCGCGCCCCGAGCCGAGACTGAAGATCAGCTGGAGGCCGGCGCCGACCAGGGCGGCGATGACCAGCAGCCTCGGATAGGCCGGCTCCTCCTTCTCGAGCACCGCCGCGGCCGAAGCCGCGGCGGTGGCGGCGGGGGGGCGCCGCAGCCGGACGATGTCGCGGCTCCACGAGGCGAAGGGCGGGCGGACCGCCGGCAGATTGGACTCACGATGCAGTACCGGAAGCACTCCGGCGAAGCTCGGCTCGACCGAGTGCTGGTGTCGGCCCGAACGCCAGACCACCCGGTGGCCGTCCGGCACCATCTGCCAGGCGGCGCCGGAGCGGATCATGTCGCGCTCGCAGCGCCGGCAGCGCGAGAAATAATATCCGCCATTATAGACTTCGCCAGCCCCCGCCTCGTGGCCGCCCAATGCGCATAACAGGCTCATCCGTCTTCCTCCTCCTCTTCGAACGTCGCGGCACCGCCCCCGTCGCCGAGCCGGTACTCGGCGACGAAGCGCAATTCCTCGTCCCCCTCGGCCATGGCCAGCGACGGGTCCCAGATCTCGAAATGGCTGCCGGCGCCGATGAACAGGATGTGGCGGCCGAGGCCGCCGCGGCGCCTGGCCAAGGGCGGCAGGGTCAGCCGGCCGCGCTCGTCGTAGCTTGCCTCCTCGACCAGTCCGAAAGTCCGCCGGGCACGGGCATGATGCTCGCCGGGCGCCCGTCCCAGCGCCTCGTCGCGGAGCCGGCGGCGCTCGAGCTCGGCCTCGAGGCGCGGCTGAAGGCCTGAGCCGTAGCCGGTCAGGCAGGGATCGCTTTCATGGACCCCGAGAAGCACGCGTCCGCCGTCCTGGCGCGCCATCTCCCGAAGGATGAAAGGCGGGAGACGGACCCGGCCCTCTTCGTCGAGCGCGCCGAGCGCGTTCCCGCTGAAGATCTGCGTGACTTCCACGGCCAAGTCCGTCCCCCGCAACGCCCAACCCGCACCCGCCGACGGCCGGTGCAGGGAGGAGCTTAATGGTTAACGGGGGCAGGGCTCAGATCGGACTTGTACACCGGTAATCGTACTGTGATTCGCTCTGGACTCTACGGGGCGCCGATATCGCAACACCTTCAAGGAAACTAACCTGCATTATGTCACTTCGGACCTACCTGGGTGCCTCGCCCTTTGTGAAGAAAGGTCCACAATGCCAGACACTTGGCCGGCCCCGGTCATCTACGGTTCACCGTAATTCTCCTAGGTTGTGCATTAACCAGTCGACTCAGACAGTTGACTGTGCGTGGCCGTGTCTTGTTGGGCCTTTGGGGGAGCGGGCTTATGTCGCACCAACGCACCGTGTATGTGGTGGATAACGACCTCGAGACGAGGAGGTCGCTGACGATCAATCTGGCGTCGATCGGCGCCGAGGCCTGGCCGTTCGGCGGCGGCGCCGAGTTTCTCGACATATTGGGCCATCTGATGCCGGGCTGCGTGCTGCTCGACCTGGATGCCGACGACGGCCTCGAAGTCCTGGAAGCGCTGGTTCAGCGGGAGACGGGCTGGCCGATCCTCGCCATGAGCGCCACTCCCAGGGTCGAGGTGGCCGTCGCGGCGATGAAGCTCGGGGCGCTGGACTTCCTCGAAAAGCCGGTCGAGGCGACCAAGCTCGCCGCCGCTCTGGTTCCCGCCTGGAATGCGCTCGAAGCGTCGCTTGAGCGTGGGGAGGCCAGGCGCGTCGCCCAGGAACGGCTGGCCCGGCTGACCGCGCGCGAGCTCGACATCTCGCTCGCTTTGTTCGGCGGCCGCTCCAACAAGACGGTGGCGCACGAGCTCGGAATCAGCGTCCGAACCGTCGAGATGCACCGGGCCCACATCATGGCCAAGCTCGGAGTGAAGAGCATCGCGGAGGCGGCTGTGATGGCGACCCATGCCGGGCTCGCCATCGCCCAGCGCCGTCCGGTCGCGGTGATCGCGCCGGTCGGGATGGGCCGCCCGGCGTCGCCCTTCGAAGGCCGGCGGCTGGCGCGAACCGCTTACTGAGCTTTCGGAACCTCGCCCGCGGCGGCTCATTCAGGCCGGTGAGACCCACCGGCCAAGGAGCGTGCCATGAGCGACGACGACAAGCTGAGCGGCCGCGGCGGCGGCGGCGATTCCGGAGGCGGCGCCTATCCCAACCCGCACCGCGGCAAGGACGGCGACAAGGACGGCTTCACGGGTAGCGGCGGCCAGACCGAAATGCCCTATCACGGGCAGGGCCAGCTGGGCGAGGACGAGACGGGCGACAATCCCAATGCGCCGGCGGAAGATTGATCGTCATGCCGGACTTGATCCGGCATCATGAACACGGGCGGCCGCAATTCTGGTGAGGACGGTGTTCATGGATTCCGGCGTCCGCCGGAATGACGGCGTCCCAAAAGGTAAGGGGCCGGCAACCTTTCGGCTGCCGGCCCCTCCCTCGTTACGCGACTCGAGGGGTCGATCCGCGGACCGACCCTGAGCTTATGCATTGATTCGGTTTAGGAATCTCTGAATGACTCCGTCAGCCGCCATTCAGCCGCCCGAACCTTATTTCGACTTGTTGCCGCCGCCGTCGGTGGTGACGTCGATCTTGTCCGGCACGTTGACCTCGATCTTGTCCGGCATCTTCACGGACGGCATCTCGACCTTGGGAGTCTCGACGTTGACGTTCACTCCGACCTCGTCGGCGGCGCGGTTGAAGCCGCCGCTGAAGACGAAATAGAGCAGCGCCAGCAAGGCCAGGATGAGGACGACGGCGAGGATCACGCCGCCGCCGCCGCGGTCGCGGCCTCCGTCGGTCTGGATGATGGTCGTTCGTTCGGTGTCGCGCACCGTGTCTCGCGGAATCTCGCGATCGCGATCGGGGTCGGTCATTTCACTCTCCATGGGTTACAGGCGGAAGGCCCGACCGCGCCTTCCGCGGATTTCCGATCGAGGGTCCGATCAGCTGCTTTTCGCCGGGGCACTGACGTCGACCTTGACGTCGGTCGTCTTGTCGGCGCCGCCGAGAAGCGATCCGCCGAACAGGTAGAAGAGCAGGGCGATGATCGCGATCAGCAGGACGACCGCGATGATCGTGCCGCCTCCACCGCCGCCGTCCGTGGTGACGACGGTCGTTTCGCGCTCGCGAACAGGCTCGGTCATAATGTATCTCCGCTTTGTTTCGGAGCCTCAACGCTGGGTCGGTGGGGGGGGTTCCTCGCCGTCCGGCTTCACGGCCGGCTGAGCGCGAGCTTCAGACCGAAGCAGATGAGTATTCCGCCGGTCGCTCGGTCCAGGCCGCGCACCATAGCGGGGTTGCGCAGCAGCCTCGCCAGCGGCCGGGTCGCGCCGATCAGCAAGGCGAACCAGAGCAGTCCGAGGGCGGCATGGATGACGGCGAGCAACAGGATAGTCGAGGACACGTCCGATCCATCGGGGATGAACTGCGGTAGGAAGGAGACGTAGAAGGCGCCGACTTTGGGGTTGAGCAGATTGGTCAGAAGGCCCCGCGCGAACCAATTGGCCCTCGGCGCCGGCCCCGCTTGCCCGGTCTCGACGCGCCTGGCGAAGATCAGGCGCATGCCGAGGTAAAGCAGATAGGCGGCGCCGATCCATCTCAGAGCCAGATAAGCCAGCTCCGAGGCCTGGAGGACAATGCCGAGGCCGACCGCGACCAGGGCACCCCAGGCGAGGCAGCCGAGGCAGATGCCGAGCGCCGCCGCGAAAGCCCGCCGTGCGCCCTCGGCAGCGGCTGTCCGAAGAACGAGCGCCGTGTCGAGGCCCGGAGTCACCGTCAGCAGAGCCGCGGCGAGGGTGAAGGCGATCAGCGATTGCTCGAGCGGAGACATGGTGGACGCATAGCACAGCCGCGTCTTATGGATGAGCCATGGAGACCTTGCCGCTGACGCCGCTCGACCGGGGACTGCTCAGGTTGATGCGGCTACGGGGCGCCATGGCGGGCTGCTTCCTTCTGGCGGCGGCGGCGGTGGGCGAGATATGGGTCGACAGGCTGGTCGACCTGCCGTTCGGCCTGCTGCTCGGAGCGGCGCTTGCGATCCTCCTCTATCTGGTGCTGTGGGCGCCGCCGCGCCGCTACCGCGCCTGGGGCTACGCCATCGACGGGGAGGAGCTGCAGGTGCGCCGCGGCGTCTGGATCCGGGTTCACACCCTGGTCCCGCTCGACCATGTCCAGCATATCGACGTCAGCCAGGGTCCGCTCGAGCGCGCCTTCGGAATCTGCAGCCTCGTCCTCCACACCGCCGGCACCTTGCACAGCCAGATCGTCCTGCCCGGCCTGACTCGCGCGACCGCCGAGACGATGCGGGACGAGATCAGGGGCCGGATCAGCGAGGAGCCGGCGTGAGCGACGGCGCCGATCGCCATCTCCATCCGGGCACGATCGCGCTTCGCTTCATCAAGGAGGCGCCGCAGACGCTCTTCGCGCTTCCCGCCGCCGTGGCTTTCTCTTCGAGATCGGGTCTGACCAACGCCTTGTACCTGGCCGCCGGGCTGGGAGTCGCCCTTCTCGCTCTGAAATGGCTGGCCTGGCGGCGCTTCAGATATGGCGTCGGCGCGGCCGAGATCGTCATCGAGAGTGGGATCCTCCACCGCAACCGGCGAAGCATCCCGTTCGACCGTGTCCAAGACGTCGATATCGAGCGCACCTTCCTCGCCCGTGTGCTCGGGCTCGCCAAGGTGCGGATCGAGACCGGCGCCGGCGGCAAGGACGAGGGTTTGCTCGACAGCGTCTCGGTGGCCGAGGCGAACCGGCTCCGCGAAACGGTGCGCGCTTCCCGCTCCGGAGCCGCGACCGCGGCCCGGCCGGACGCCGCGGAGGCCCCGGAGTCGCGGACCTTGTTCGCGATGGACGTGCCGCGGGTGCTGCTGTTCGGCGCCTTCAGCTTCTCCTTGGTCTACATCGCCGGCCTGTTCGCTCTGCTCCAGACTTTCGATCGCTTCCTTCCGTTCGACATTTACGATCCGGCACGCTGGGTCGGGCTGGTCGGCGATTACCTGCCCCATCGCTGGACCCTGGGCGCGATCGCGGCGGTGCTGCTGATGGCGGCCCTGCTCGGCTCGGCCGCCGGAGTGCTTCGCACTCTCGCCCGCGACTACGGTTTCAGGCTCTCGCTCGAAGGCGACCGGCTGCGCCGCGAGCAGGGCCTGTTCACCCGCAAGGAGGCGGTGATATCGCGCCGCCGGGTCCAGCTCGCCCAGCTTAGCGGCGGCCCGGTCCGAGCGCTGTTCGGCTGGTCGGGCCTTTCCTTCCAGACCCTGGGCGCGGGCGCCGACCGGGGAGGCCATCAGAGCGCGGCCCCCTTCGCCACTCGAAGCGAGATCGAGACGGTGCTGGCCGAGGTTCCGCCGCTCCGCCTGCCGCCGCCGCCCGAGCTGGTGCGGGTGTCGAAGCGTCACATCCTGCGGGCGGCCGCCGGGTCGCTGCTGCCGGCGCTCGTGGCAATCGCCGCGCTGTCCTACTTGCTGCCTTTCGCCCTGGGGCTGCTCGCCCTGCTTCCGCTGCTCCTCGTCGCGGCGGCTCTGGAGCGGCGCTTCCATCGCTACGCGCTTGCCGACGACCTGCTGTTCGTCAGCCGCGGCGTGTGGCGCCGGCGGCTGTGGCTGGTTCCGCTCGCCAACGTGCAGTCGCTGAGCCTCAGCCGGGGCCCGATCCAGCGCCGGCTCGGCCTCGCCTCCCTGGCGATCGACACCGCCGGCGCGTCGATGATCAACGCGCCTCGGATCGTCGACCTTCGAAGCGAGGCGGCGGAGGCGCTGGCGGCGGAGATATCAAGGTTGCGGTCCGTCCTTCGATACGGGCCTTCGCCAGGCTCAGTCCCCACTCAGGATGAGCGGTTGAGCTGATCCTCTTCCGCTCATCCTGAGTAGCCGCTGAGCGAAGTCGAAGCGGCGTATCGAAGGATCAGCCCTCCGGAAGGAAGTCCGGGACCGAGAGGTAGCGCTCGCCGGTGTCGTAGTTGAAGGTGAGCACGCGCTTGCCGGGGCCGATCTCGTCGAGCTTCTGGCGGACCGCCGCGAGGCTCGCGCCGGAGCTGATCCCCACCAATACGCCTTCCTCGCGCGCCGCCCGCCGGGCCATCTCCTTGGCATCGGCCGGGTCGACCTGGATGACTCCGTCGATGACGTCCGTGTGAAGGTTCGCCGGGATGAAGCCGGCGCCGATCCCCTGGATCGGGTGAGGGCCGGGCTGGCCGCCCGAGATGACCGGCGACAGGGTCGGCTCGACCGCGAAGACCTGGAGGCCGGGCCATTCCTTCTTGAGGATCTGGGCGCAGGCGGTGATGTGGCCGCCGGTGCCTACCCCGGTGATCAGAACGTCGATCGGCGAGTCGCGGAAATCCTCCAGTATCTCCTGGGCCGTGGTGCGCAGGTGGACTTCGATATTGGCGGGATTCTCGAACTGCTGCGGCATCCAGCTGTCCTCGATCTCGCCGAGCAGCTCCTGGGCGCGGGCGATCGCGCCCTTCATGCCCTTCTCGCGCGGGGTGAGGTCGAAGCTCGCTCCGTAGGCGAGCATCAGCCGGCGCCGCTCGAGGCTCATGCTTTCCGGCATGACGAGGATCAGCTTGTAGCCCTTGACCGCTGCGACCATGGCGAGGCCGATCCCGGTATTGCCGGAGGTCGGCTCGACGATCGTCCCGTTGGGCTTCAAGGCGCCGCTGCGCTCGGCCTCCTCGATCATCGACAAGGCGATCCGGTCCTTGATCGAGCCGCCGGGATTGGCCCGCTCCGACTTCACCCAGACCTCGGCGTCGCCGAACAGGCGGTTGACCCGGATATGGGGGGTTCGGCCGATCGTCTCTAAGATGCTGCCCGCTCGCATTATGGCCTCCTTGGTGTCGTTACCACTCTCGCTACCGATTCTCGTCCGCGCGCGCCAGCGTGAGGTGATGGCGCTCGGCACCGTCAT
>DASVQS010000059.1:0-121048 GCA_036389015.1 Allosphingosinicella sp.
AGCCGGGGCAATGCTTCTCGCCGGCATTGCGCGAAGGCGGTGTTGAGCCGCTCGCCGCGGACCTTCGGAAGGAGGGGGATGGCCGCCGGCTGGGCCTTCTCAAGCTGGTCGCGGGCCTCGCCGGCGTGGGCCTCGACGCGCTCGTCCAGCGCGATGCGCACAGAAGAATACGCCGTGTGACCTACGTCACGGCGGCGGCCGTGATCGCAATGCTAGCCATGGCCCTGTTGACGGCCTTCGCCCTGAACGCGCGAACCGAGGCGCAACGCCAACGCGACGAGGCCGAAGGGCTGGTGGAGTTCATGCTTACCGATCTGAGGACGAGACTGAAAGGCGTTGGGCGACTCGACGTGATGAATGCGGTCAACGAGCGAGCGATCGCATATTACGGCGACCCCGCAGCGTTACGCGGGCTATCGGACGAGAGCTTGGAGCGCCGGGCGCGGCTGCTCCATGCAAGAGGAGAGGACGAAGAGAAGCTCGGCAACTTCGACGACGCCTTTGCGTGGTTCCGTGAAGCTCACTCCGCGACGAAGGTGACGCTCGCGCGTCATCCCCGCGATGCGAAGGCGATATTCGCGCATGGCCAGAGCGAATATTGGATTGGCCACATCTACGAGATGCGTCAGAAGTGGCCGGAGGCTGCGCGCTATTACCGACGTTACGCCGAGGCGGCGCAGCGCCTGATCGCCTTAGACCCCTCGAACCCGGATTACATGATGGAGATGGGCTGGGGCGCGATCAATATCGGGCTCGTCGAGCTCCGCGCCTTCAAACGCCCTGAAGCGTCCCTCCCTTATTTCAACCGCGCGGTCGGCTGGTTTCAGAAGGCGGCCAAGGCCCGCCCGAAGGAGTCGGGAGTTCGCCGCGAGCTCGCGAACGCCTACAGTTATCTCGCCGAGACGCATTACGTAACTAAGGCTTGGCCGCGAGCAAAGGCGGCCTATAGCCAGCAATATCGGGTGACCCTGGATCTCCTTGCCCTGGATCCCCAAGACAGGGATGCCGTCTATCGACTGGCTATCGCCGAGCGCGCGCTGGGCCGAGTCGCGCGTAAATTGCAAAACCCCGTCGAAGCCGCGCGCCACTTAGAAGCTGCGCGGGCTCGCATGCGAAGCCTGGCCGCCCTCGACCCGGCCAATGCCGAATGGCTACTGTTGAGGCTGAAGATCGACTGCGATTTATTGGATGAGCCTACCGCCGACCAGCGTGAGCTTCGAACAGAAATCGAAGCTGCGCGCAAGGACCTGCTCCGTACCGGAAGCCCGCGGATATCCGAGGTTTCGCACTGCCTCGGCCTTCAACTTGCCACGCGAAAGGACGAGATATGAGCCTAGCGATCACTACTTTCATCGAAGCGCTCGCTGACAGAGAGCAGCAGCTTCTGCCCGAAACGGCTGTTGACGCCCCAATTTATGAGTTCAGGCTTAAGGACCCTCAGAAAGAGAAGTTTAAATATACCCCCCGTTGCGTATATTTTTATTATCTTCGCCTCGAAGCCAGTGGCGCCTTGACCATATGGAAACATTTCTGGCCAAATGTCGATCCGAATAATTCTAAGAAGTGGTTGCCAATTAATAATAACAGATCGAATCTCAAAAAGATAATTACTGAGCGCGCGACGTTTGCGCGCAAGGGCCAGGGACAGGGATTTGGATTTGGAGATACTTGGAAACACAAAAGCTATATAATGATATTTATTGATGAGAAAGCTTGGACCTTACACAAAGAAGATCATGACAAGGCACCGGTAGTTTTCAATATTAGTCAAGGAAGCAAACCCAATCATAGCTTTTTTGATGCGGAAGATTTCGTGATTGATATGCCGGATCCGGATAATATTGGACAAACCATGCAATGTTCGGCCGTAAGCATAGTGAACCATATGAAAAAAGAGGACGAGGAAGATCTTGCGAGCGGGGACAGCGAATTTTTCCATTTCGATCTATTTTTCGAAGTAGCACCATCGAACGGAACCGCGAGTTCCATGACCGTCATCATCGATCCCACCGGGACAAATCAGGGCCCGCCGGAGGACCCCCCGGGGCTGATCGACCCTCCAGCGCCACCCCCTCAGCCTTGACGTGACGCCCGTCACGGCAACCGCGGCGAGCGACCGCTAGGCTCCTGGGATCCGAACTCGGATCCAGGGAGGTCACAATGCTCGAAGCCAGAGAATCTCAGATCCAGGAATTGGTGGCGGAGGAGCTCGCCGCCACCGGTGCGAGCGGGGCGCCCAACCATGACATTTACGAAGCCAGGCTGACGGCGCCCGGCGGACCGGCGCCGGGCTTCGACTACGTGCCGTACTGCATCTACTTTTACTATGTGAGGGTGGACAATAGCGGCAAGCTGCGGATCGACCATTATTTCGATTGCGACGGACCGAGCGACGATCCGACCCAATGGCAGCCCATCCCATACGCCGCCGTTCCCGGGCGCCTGCGCAATCTCGCCCTGAACGGGCGACGGCTGGCTCCAACGAGCCCGGCACCGCTGCCCGACCATAATTTCGATAACATCGTCTGGTCGCGGAGAAGCTACATCGCTTTCTTCTTCGACGAGGTGAATTGGCAGTTTCACACGCGCGGCGGCGGCAGGTCCGCGGTGGCGTTCAAGCCTCGCCCCGGTGCTCATCCGAATCACACCTTCTTCGATGCCCAGGACGTTCCGCTGGTGCTGCCCAACAATTTTACCGGCATCGACGATACGCGTTCGGCGATCTTCTTCGTCAACCACATGAAAAAGAACGAAAACGGAAACGATTTCCCGCCGACACCACCCGAATCCCAACTGTTCGAGTTCGAGATGTTCCTCAAGGTCCAATTCGCGGAGACGAGTCCCAACACACTGACGGTCATCTTCGACCCGACCGGCACTAACCAGGGGCCTCCCGAGACCCCTTGAGCAAATGGCCGGCCGTGGGCCTGCGGGAACGAAGCCCGGAGGCCCGCGGCGCGGCCGCACTTCAACATCTTCTCCGGTTTTCCCGCTGGGGCCGGCGCGCGGCTTAGGCTAGATGCAAGTGAGAGACCACCCGACCCGTTCCTGGAGTGACGATGCCTGCCCCCGACCCCGGCGCCGTGCTTGCCATCATCGCCCATTGCCGGGCCGGAGCCCTGGATCAGGGATGGCGTCTCTTCAATTCCGCCGGACTGAACCTGGTGGATGATGATCCGGCCGTGGCGAGTCTCAAAGGCCGCCTCCTCAAGGACGACGCCCTTCGCTCTTCCGGCGCGCGCCGAACTCAGCTCTTCGCCGAGTCCGCCGCGGCCTATGAAGCCTCGGCCACGATCCGGGCGGCGAGCTATTCGTGGATCAATGCAGCGACCCTAGCAGAGCTCGCGGGACAACCGGACCGGGCGAAGAGCCTGGCGGCTCAGGTCTTGGATCTCATCCAGCGGCACCCGGAGGAGCCCGAAACCCCTTACTACCACGCCGCAACCCGAGCCGAGGCTCTGCTTCTGCTCGATCGCGAGAATGAGGCCCGCGCCACTTTCGCCGAAGCGATCGCCGTAGCGCCCAGGGCGTGGGAGGACCATGCCTCCACCCTTCGGCAGTTCAGCTTGGTTCTCCAGGCCCAGGGCCGCGACTCCGCCTGGCTCGACGCTCACCGCCCTCCGCGCTCGCTCCACTTCGGCGGGCACATGTCGTTCGACCCTAAGGTCGTGCGCCGCGAGCATCTCGATGAGAAGATCGCCGCAGTGCTGGAAGAGGAGAATATCGGCTTCGCCTTCGGCGCCCTGGCCGCCGGCGCGGATATCATCATCGCCGAAGCACTGCTGGCGCGCGGAGCCGAGCTTCACGCCATCCTGCCCGGCGGCGCTGAAGCTTTCGCCGCCGTGTCGGTCGACCCCTTTGGCGGGGGCTGGCGCCGCCGCTTCGACGCGGTGCTGGCCGAGGCCGACACGGTCCGCCCTGTCCGCCCCCTCCGCGCTCCGCCGAACGACGCGACGATTGGACTTGCCGACGAGGTGGCCATGGGCGCGGCGCTGATGAACGGCCGGCGTCTTGAAAGCTCGGCTGTGCAGCTGCTCGTCCTCGATTGCGCTCAGGAGGCCAACGGCACTTCCGGCCGCTCGCGCGACGTTTGGCAGGCAGGGGGCTGGCGCCAGCGGATCCTAACCGCGCCGCGCGAAACTCGGCCCGAACCTCTTGGCGAAGAGGCAGAGGGCCCTTCCCCGCTCGCCGTCCTCGCAGTGGGCATGGCGGACTGCGGCATCGAAGATGCGCTCGCGGCTCTTCAGGAGCAGGTCGGCCACCTCCCCGCTCCCGCCTTGCCGCCTTACCTCGCCGAAGACCGCCTGATCCTTGCCTATCGGGGTCCGGGTGAAGCCGCCGAAGCCGCCATCCGGCTCCTCCAGGCCGGCTCCGACACGCTCCCCCTGCGAATCGGTGGCCAGTACGGCCCAGCCCCCTCCTTCCGCGACCCCTTCTCCGGCTCCGTCCGACTTGCCGCCGCCGCCGCCTCGGCCGCCGCCGGCGCCCTCGCCTCCGCGCCCCGCGGCACCGCCTTCGTCACCGACGATTTCGCCGCCGCCCTCGCCGCCGCCGGGCCGCGGCGCCCGGCCAGCGAATATATCGGCGAGCTCGATGCGCCGGACGGAGGCCCGCCGGTGGGGCTCTACGCCCTCAAATCATATGATCAGCTCTTCCAGCCTTTGGGGGGCGACGACGGTCAATGACCCCTGATCCCGGCGGATGAGGCCGCGCCGCTCCAACGCGCTGACCGCCCGCGAGGCGGTTTCGCGGGTTGTCGAGACCCTCACCGCCAGCTCGGAGAGGACCGGCGCCGGGCGGATGGCGAAGCCGGGCGAGGCGCGCGCCATGCGCAATATCTCCGCATTGACCCGTCCCACCGCCGAAACCGCCGCCCGCTCGTAGATGCGCGACGTCACCCGCCTCAGCTGGCGAATCAGAAGCCGCGACAAGGCAAGGCCGATCGAGCCGTAGGTCTCGGCGAGCGCCACCAGGTCGCGGCTCTTGAGGATGAAGGTGAGCGCCGGCTCGACCGCGACGATCTCCGCCTCCTCGGGCGCCGGGTCGAGCTCGCCGAGCGCGCCGAACAGGTCGCCGGCGCCATATTCGCACAGCAGGACCATATGTCCCTCGAGGCTGTAGAGCAGCGCGTGCGCCCGGCCCCGGGTCAGCAGATAGGCCGCCGCCGCTTTCTCGCCCTGACGGACGATCGTCGCATGCGGCGCGAAGGCCCGGACCGCGCCACGAACGAAGATATGGCCGGCAATCTCCTCGGTGCAGCCGAACGTCTCGCGAATGAAACCGCGAACGTCCTGCTCGGGAGGCAGCTTCCCTTTGTCGTCGATCGCCACGGCGGGGAAGAACAACAGAGCCGGAAGCGCTTGGCAAGCGCCCGCGCCATGCTATCGACGGGCCGGTGATCCCCACCGGCCTCCTCGGCGGCTCGTTCAACCCCGCCCATCGCGGCCACCGCCGGGTGAGCTCGGCGGCGATCCGCGCTCTCGGCCTCGACGAGATGTGGTGGCTGGTCTCGCCCGGAAATCCGCTCAAGCCCGCCGCAGGCATGGCGCCTCTGCCGGCGAGGCTCGCTTCCGCCCGGCGCCTCGCCCGCGGACTGCCGATCCGCGCCACCGCGATCGAGGCCGAGCTGGGGACCCGCTACACGGTCGACACGCTCTCCGCTCTGGTCCGCCAATTCCCCGAACGCCGCTTCATATGGCTGATGGGCGAGGACAATCTCGCCCAGTTCCACCTCTGGCGGCACTGGCGCAAGATCGCCCGGACAGTTCCGATTGCGGTCGTTTCGCGTCCGGGATATGATGGCGCCGCCCACGCGGCTCGCGCGATGGGCTGGCTGCGGCGCTTCGTCCAACCCGCGGACCAGGCTCGGAACTGGACGGAGTGGAGACCGCCGGCGCTCGTGTTCCTGAGATTGCCGCTCGATCCGACCTCCGCCACAGGCATTCGTGCCGCCGATCCGAACTGGCACCAATCGGAAGCTTATTCGTTCAACCCCCGGGCCCTGCGCGACGGCGTAACGCGGCGGCTCGTGACTTGAGGAGGCCGTTTGCCCGCTAACGCACCGGCTCCGCCCCACGGCGGAGCGCATGAGAAGGTCGAAGCCCTGCACAATCTCGTGCTTCGATCGCTTGACGATGACCAGGCCCAGGACGTCGTCTCCATCCCCTTGGCGGGCAAGTCCGCCATCGCCGATCACATGGTGATCGCCTCGGGCCGCTCGACCCGTCAGGTGGCCTCGATGGCGCAGAAGCTCGGCGAGCGGATCAAGCAGGAGCTCGGCCGCAACATCCGGGTCGAGGGATTGCCGGTCGCCGACTGGGTGCTGATCGACGCCGACGACGTCATCGTCCACATCTTCCGCCCCGAGGTCCGGAGCTTCTACAACCTCGAGCGGATGTGGGCTTTCGAGGAAGGCACCCGGCCGGCGGCCGCCGCCGGGCCGTAGCGGATCCGTGACCGATACCCGGCCGGAGATGACTCGGGCGCAGTTCGCCGAGGCTTCGGCCTACGCCTATGGAGGCCATTGGCTGACCGGCGAGGAAAGCTTCATTCACGTCCCTTCGGTCATGCAGGTCGAGGGCTGGGATATTTACGGACACAGCGGCAACAATTCCCTGACCGAGCCGCAGCGCGTGCTGATGATGTGGTCGGACCTGGTCGGCCAGACCGCAAACGGCGGGTTCACCCAGTTCGTGTACAATTTCAGGAACAGCCTCGCGCTCGCCTACCGGCTGATCGCCAAGCTGGAATGGCCGGAGCTGTTCGAGCGATTCGACCGCGCCTTCCGCGAGCAGGCCGGCGACCCGAGCCACCCGAAGCTCCGGCAGGGCCCGGGAGTCGAGCTTCCCACCGACGCGGCGGACGCTTTCGACGACTGGTTCTACCGCGACGAAACCAAGGCGGCCTCGAAGGTCGAGGTCGGCGAGTACATCGTTCGTCACCGCGACGAGCTTTGCCGCCTGCTCGACTGAGCCGCTTCATGCTCCTCCACATCGTCGCGCGCGGGCGCATCGGTCGCGGACCCGAGGCCGAGCTGGTCGAGCGCTACCTGAAGCGCGTGGCGTGGCCGACGAAGATCACCGAGCTTCCCGAAAGCGGCGGCCGCAATCCTCCGCCGGCCGAGCGCGGCGTCACCATCCTCCTCGACGAGAAAGGCGAGACGCTCGGCTCGCTCGACCTGGCCGGACGCCTCGAGCGCTGGCGGGACGAAGGCCGGCGCGAGGCGCGGTTCCTGATCGGCGGCGCCGACGGCTTCACCGACGGGGATCGGGCCTCGGCCGATCTCCTCCTCTCCTTCGGCCGGACGACCTGGCCCCATCTCCTCGCCCGGGCGATGCTCGCCGAGCAGCTCTGGCGCGCCACCTCCATCCTTGCCAACCACCCTTATCACCGCGAAGGATAGGGCAATGGCGATCGGCGGCGCAAAATCGGTGTCGGACACCAGGCTGGGCAGGTGGAAACGGTGTCCGACTCCGATTCTTCTCGCCTTCGCCCTCGCCCTCCCCGCCGGAGACCTGGCCGTCGCCCAGGCGCCCCCGACCCTCGCCCAGGCGCAGCGGGAAGCGGCGGTCGCCAAGCGCCGCTCCGACCTGCTCGAGCGCCAGGCTCGGCGCGCTACCGGCGAGGCCGCGCGGGCCAATGCCGCCGCCGCCGCCCTCGCCGCTCGGATCGAGGCGGCCGAAGCCGACATCACCGCCGCCCAGGCTCGAATCGCGCTCGTCGAGCGGCTCAGCGCCGAGCAGAGGGCGCGCCTCGCCGCCAGCCAGGGCTCGCTCATCCGCCTCACCGCGGCGCTCCAGACCATGGCCCGGCGGCCGCCGGCGCTCGCCCTGATCCAGCCCGGATCCCTGCACGAGGTCGTCCACGTGCGCGCCCTGCTCGCCTCGTCGCTCCCCGCCATCCGCGCCCGAACCGCTGGGGTCCGAGCCGAAATGGCCCGCGGCGAGCGGCTCCGCCGCGAGGCTCGCGAGGCCGTCGTCCAGCTCGCCTCGAGCCGCGAGGACCTGCAGCGCCGCCGGGTCGCCCTCGCCCGCTTCGAGCAGGAGCAGCGCCTCCGCTCGGCGAGCCTGACCCGCTCCGCCCTCCAGGAATCCGACCGGGCCCTGGCCTTCGGCGAGGAGGCTCGCGACATCGCCGCTTTGGCGGGCACCCGGGCGTTCCAGGCGCAACTCGAGCGCCGGCTCGCCGAGCTTCCCGGACCGGCGCTCCGCCCCGGCGCCGCGCCGGCCGGCCCCCGTGCCCCTTATTATCTGCTCCCGGTCGAGGGCCGTCTCCTGACCGGCACCGGCGAGATTTCGGACGCCGGAGTCCATGCCCGCGGACTCACCTTCGCCACCTCGGCCGGCGCGCAGGCGGTAGCGCCCCGTTCCGGGCGGATCGCCTATGCCGCGCCTCATCGCGGCTATGGCGAGGTGGTGATCATCGATCACGGCGGCGGCTGGACGACGACTTTGACCAACCTCGCCGGCCTCGCCGTCAAGCGCGGCGACCAGGTCCGGGCCCGCCAGCCGATCGGCCGGGCCGGCGCGGGCCAGGTGACGGTCGAGCTCCGGAAGGACGGAAGGCCCTTCCCGATCACGTTGCTGCTCTGATTTGCCTCCCCATCGCCAGATGGGGAGGGGGACCAGGCGAAGCCTGGTGGAGGGGTGACTTGGAAGGCCTGCTCGAGATCACCCATCCACCACCTTCGGTGGTCCCCCTCCCCATGCTGCGCATGGGGAGGCAAGTAAGTCTTGCTTGTTCACGCAGCGTTGCTTTTCGCCTGCTTAAAAAGGCGGTACACGCGTCTCGAACGGCCCGAACAGGAATCTCCTCAATGTCCAACAACCTCTTCCGCTCGCTCGCCCTGGTCAGCGCGGTGGCGATCGTCCCCGCCGCGAGCGCGTCGCTCGCCGCGGTCGACGTCGACACCTATCGCGAGCTCGACCAATTCATGAGCGTCTTCGAGCGCGTCCGCTCCGAATATGTCGAGCAGGTCGACGACAAGACCCTGATCCGCGGCGCGATCGACGGCATGCTGGCAAGCCTCGATCCGCACAGCTCCTACATGGACGAGCGGGGTTACCAGGCCCTGATGACGACGACCGACGGCAATTACGGGGGGCTTGGACTCAACGTCACTATGGAAGACGGTGTGGTCAAGGTGGTCGCTCCGATCGAGGACAGCCCCGGCTTCAAGGCCGGAATCAAGGCGGGCGACTATATCACCCATTTGAACGGCAAGCTGATCTACGGCGGAACGCTCGACGAGGCGGTCGATTCGATGCGCGGTCCGCCGGGCACCTCGATCAAGGTCACCATCCTTCGCCTCGGCCGCGACAAGCCGTTCGAAGTGACCCTGAACCGGGCGACGATCGAGCTTCCCGCGGTCAAATGGCAGGTCAAGGACAATGTCGGCGTGATCAACGTCAACACCTTCAGCCGGACGACCACCGATGAAACCCTCGCGGCGATCGCCGCCATCGAGAAGAAGCTCGGCCACGCCCCGACCGGCTATATCGTCGACCTTCGCTCCAACCCGGGCGGCCTGCTCGACCAGGCCGTCGGCCTCTCCGACGTCTTCCTCGAGCGCGGCGAGGTTGTCTCGCAGCGCGGCCGCCGCAAGAGCGACATCGAGCGCTATTTCGCCAAGCCGGGCGATGCGGCGCGCGGCCTTCCGATCGTCGTCCTGATCGACGCGGGCAGCGCCTCGGCGGCGGAGATCGTCGCCGCGGCCCTTCAGGACCATCACAGGGCCCTCGTCATGGGCGAGCGCAGCTTCGGCAAGGGCTCGGTCCAGACCCTCGTTCCGCTGAGCCAGAAGACCGGCCTTCGCCTCACCACGGCGCGCTATTACACGCCGTCGGGGCGCTCGGTCCAGGAAGGCGGGATCAAGCCCGATATCGAGGTTCCGCAGCTTTCCGACCCCGACTATAAGACTCGGCCCAAGCTTCGCGAGGCGGACCTCAGGCGCCACCTGATCAACGAGGTGACGGTCGACAACGACGTCATCGAGGACGACGGCAAGCCCGATCCCCGCTTTGCCGCGACTCCCGAGCAGCTGAAGGCCAAGGGCATCGAGGATTTCCAGCTCCATTACGCACTGCAGACCATCTCCCGCCTCGGCCGAAGCGCCGCGGCAACTCCCGCCCCGAGCGGCGGGGCCCGGCCGACCGGAAAGCGCTGATGAAGGCCGGAGGATTCCCCTCCCTGGAAGGGAGGGGCTAGGGGTGGGTAGTCGAGCGCAGCGAGACTTACTGACTCGGAGTTTCGACCGCCTTCGGCGGACCCACCCCCTACCCCTCCCTTGCAGGGAGGGGAGACGGTCATGACCTCGCTCGACAAGGCTCGCGCGCTCGCCATCGCCGTCCCGGCGGCCCTGCTGGCCGGCGCCTACGGCTCCGAAATCTGGGGCGGCCTCTATCCGTGCGAGATGTGCTGGTGGCAGCGCTACGCCCATTTCGTGGCGCTCGCCTTCGGACTGCTTTCGCTTGCGCTGCGCAGCTTCCCGGACCGCGGCCGGAGCCTCGTCTGGCTGGCCGCCCTCGCCATCCTGACCAGCGGCGGAATCGGCGCCTATCATGCGGGAGTTGAAGCGGGGGTGTTCGAAGGCTTCACCCAATGCACTTCGACGGCCGGCGCCGGACTGAGCGGAGAAGAGCTCCTGAAGGCGGTCATGGCGGCGCCGCTGGTTACCTGCAAAGATATCCAATTCGCCTTCCTCGGAATCTCGATGGCCGGGTGGAATGCGATCCTTTCCATCCTTGCCGCGTTGTCCGTCCTATGGTTGAGCCTGAGACGACCGAGGGCGCGCTCTTGAACGCCGCCGAAGCCCCGCCCCTCCCGCGCTGGCGCCCCGGCGACGAGCGGCCCGACGTCGCCTCGATGGTCCGAGTCGACCAGGCCGGCGAATATGGCGCCACCCGAATCTATTGCGGCCAGCTCGCCGTGCTCGGCTCCCACCCCGCCAGCCGCCCGATCGCCCGGATGCAGTCGCAGGAGGAGCGGCACCTCAGGACCTTCGACGAGATGATGGTCGAGCGCGGAATCCGCCCGACCCTTCTCCAGCCGGTCTGGCGGGTCGCCGGCCATGCGCTGGGAGCGGCGACGGCGCTGATGAGCCCCAGTGCCGCCATGGCCTGCACCGCCGCGGTCGAGACCGAGATCGACCGCCATTATTCCGACCAGCTCCGGGCCCTGGGCGACGCCGAGCCCGATCTCGCCGACAACATCCGCCGCTTCCGCGACGAGGAGCTCGAGCATCGGGACACGGCGATGGCGGCCGGCGCCGAGGACGCCTTCGGCTATCCCTTATTGTCTTCCCTCATCCGCGCGGGCTGTCGTATCGCCATCGCGCTGTCGAAAAGGATCTGACCCGATGAAAGCCCTCCTCCTCGCCGCCGCCGGGGCCGCCGGAACCCTGCTCGCGGGCGCGCCGGCCGCCGCCCAGGCCCCGGCGGCCGAGCCGAAGATCAGCACGATGATCATCTATGGCGACGATCCCTGCCCGCCGAGCACCGACGACACGATCATCGTCTGCGGGCGCCAGCCCGAAAAGGAGCGCTACCGGATCCCCGAGGTCCTGCGCGGCGATCCCAACGATCCGACCAACCAGGCCTGGGCGACCCGCTCCCAGGCGCTCGAATATGCCGGCCGCTCCGGGATCGGCAGCTGCTCGACCGTCGGCCCCGGCGGCGCCAGCGGCTGCTTCAACCAGATCGTCCGCCAGGCCCGCGCCGAGCGGGGCGCCGATCCCAACACGAACTGGAACGCCCTCATCGAGGAAGCCCGGCAGGAGCGGCTCGGCAAGATCGACGCCCAGGCCGAAGCCGACGAAGCCGACGCCAAGGCCGACGAGGCGGCGGCGACTCCGCGCTAGTTTTGCCTCCCATGCTTCGCATGGGGAGGGGGACCATGCGAAGCATGGTGGAGGGGTAAGTGGCGCAGGCCGCGGCCGTCTCGCGCTGGATCCTCTTAGTCCGCGCCATCTACCCCTCCACCACCCTTCGGGTGGTCCCCCTCCCCATCTGCGATGGGGAGGCAAAAAGGGAACCTCTCCGCCCTCCAGCCCTTCTTTCCGGTGAAACCGAAAGGAGGCCGCTCATGAAAGCCGCCTTAGCCATCGCCGCCCTCGCCGCCGTTTCGGGCGCGACGCCGCTGCCCGCGCAGGCGGACGCCCAGAACGAAAAGGTCCGCCGGCTCGTCGTCTACGGCAAGGACCCCTGCCCGCGCGCCCAGAGCGGCGACGAGATCGTCGTCTGCGCCCGCCGCCCCGAGACGGAGCGCTACCGGATCCCCAAGGAGCTTCGCGATTCCGCCGCCGAGGACGATCCCGACAGCACCAGCTGGGCCGCCCGGGCCGAAGCGCTCGAATATGTCGGGCGGAGCGGAATCCAGAGCTGCTCGACCGTCGGCCCGGGCGGGGTCAGCGGCTGCTGGAACGAGATGGTCCGCGCCTGGCGCCGGGACCGGCGGACCGGGGACGGCGAGCCGGGGCGGTGATTTGCCTCCCCATGCGCAGCATGGGGAGGGGGACCATGCGTAGCATGGTGGAGGGGTCGCTGCCCTGACGTGGGGGGTTCGCGCTCGATCCTAAACGGTCTGCGCCATTTACCCCTCAACCACCCTCCGGGTGGTCCCCCTCCCCCCGCTACGCGCGGGGAGGCAAGTTCTTCTCCCCCGCGATCCACTCGTCCACCTGCGCCTCGAGCACGTCGAGCGGCACGCTCCCCTGCAGAAGCACCGCGTCGTGGAAGCGCCTCAGGTCGAACTTCGCGCCCAGCGCCTTTTCGGCCTTCGCGCGCAGCGCCTTGATCCTGAGTTCGCCGATCTTGTAGCCGAGCGCCTGGCCCGGCCAGCTGATGTAGCGGTTGACCTCCGCGTCGATATTGGCGTCGGTCAGGGCGGTATTCTCGCGCATGAAGGCCACCGCCCGCGCCTTGTCCCAGCCTTTGGAATGGATCCCGGTGTCGACGACGAGCCGCGACGCGCGCCAGGCCTGGTAGGAGAGCTGGCCCATCTTCTTCTCGGGCGTGTCGTACAGCCCCATCTCCTCGCCCAGGCTCTCGGCGTAGAGGCCCCAGCCCTCGGTGAAGGCGGTGAAGGAAGTGAAGTTGCGGCGGAAAGGCGGCAGCTCGACCTCCTGCTGGAGAGCGATCTGGTGGTGGTGGCCGGGCACGGCCTCATGCAAGGTCAGCGCCGGAAGCTCCCAGAGCGGCCTCTGATCGAGCTTCGAGGTGTTGACATAATAGGTGCCGGCGAGCCCGCTGGCGGGCGAGCCCTGGCTGTAATAGGCGGTCGTCGTGCCCTCGGCAATCTCCGCCGGGATCGCCCTGACCCCGTAGGAAAGCCTCGGCAGGGTCCCGAAATAGCCCGGCATCTTGCCGTCTATGGTCTTCGCGGTCAGGGCCGCGGCCCGCATCAGCTCGGCCGGGCTGGTCGCATAATATCTGGGATTGGTCCTGAGCTCGCGGATGAAGGCCTCGCGGCTCGCGAAGCCCGCCGACTTGGCGACCGACTCCATCTCGGCCCGGATCCGCGCCATTTCCCTGAGTCCGATCTCATGGATCTGGTCGGGCGTCAGATCGGTGGTGGTCTCCTGCCGTACCCGGAAAGCATAATAGTCGCGCCCGCCCGGCTGGGCCGAGATGCTGTCGGCCTTGGCGCATTTGGGAAGGTAGGCCGTTCGGTAGAAAGCGAGATGCTTGGCATAGGCCGGGTTGAGCACCTCGGCGACGAGCCGCCGGGCCCGAGCCTTCATCGCCGTCCATTCCGGCTCGCCGACATCGGCCGGCCGGGTCCGGGTGAACGGCTCGTAGAAGCGCGATCCGGCCGGATCCTCGGCGATCACTCCGGCGATGCCCTTCTCGTAATTGCCGAGCACCGAGCAGGGCAGGACGAAGCCGCCCCTTACCGCCTGCGCGGTGATTCCGAGCGCCGCGTCGTTCTGCGCGGGATAGAGCGCGAGCCGGGTCAGGTAGCTCTCGTAATCCGCCTTCGTCCGGAGCGGGACGTTGTCCGCCAGCCCGGCGAAATTCTGGTGCCAGCCGGCATAAGTGGTGAACAGCATCAGCCGCTGGCCGAATCGGTTCGCCTCGATCCCTTCCTCCAGGCTCCGCTTCAATATCGCCCGGTTGACCCGGTCCGCCGGCGCGAGCGCCTCGGCCGGGATGCGGTTCAGCCGGGTAAGGAAGGCGCCCGCCTCCAGCGCCTGCCGGTCGCGGGCGGCGAGGCTGAGGTCCTCGATCCGGTCGTCATAGTCGCGAACGCCCAGGGCGGTCGCGTAGGTCGGGCTCTCGCGCAGCAGCCATGCATAATGATCGTCGAGCAGCCGCCTGAAATCGTCCGCCGGGGCCGCCGCGGCCGGGCTTGCCGCAAGCAGCGCCGCTCCGGCCAGAAGCCAAATCCGCATGAAGCTCTCCTTCGCTTGCGCGTCGCACTCTAACTGTGCCGCGGCGACCCCGTCCACCGTCCTTGCGGTCCGAGGTGCGTATGTGTTCTGCAGATATTCGGTAGATGGCGCCGCCTAAATCCTCCCCTGCATTGGCAGGGGAGGGGAACCATGCGAAGCATGGTGGAGGGGCCTTGCTGAGTCTGAAAGAACCCCCTCCACCGCGCTTCGGGCGGTCCCCCTCACCGCGAAATCGCGGGGAGGAATTGCACCGCAACGATCCCGCCCATCGCCCGTTGGGCGGTGGACTGGAGGCCCCCGATGAGCGAAAATGTCTACAAGGTGATCGAGATCGTCGGCAGCTCGGCGACCAGCATCGAGGATGCGATCGAGGGCGCCATCGCCCGGGCCGCCTCGACAATCCACGACATCGGCTGGTTCGAGGTCAAGGAGACCCGCGGCCATGTCGAGGGCGGCAAGGTCGCCCATTATCAGGTCACCCTCAAGATCGGCTTCACGCTGCGCAGCTGAGGCGCTTGCCTGCCGGCGCGAATCGCCTAACCATCGCGCAGGGGGATGAACATGGCCACGACCGCAGCCGAATCCGCAGCCGGGGCGCGGCAGCGCCCGAAGCTCAGCCTGAAGCCGGACCTGCTCGACCGGATCCTGTCCGGCGGCGCCCTGCTGCTGCTTGCCGTCGTCCTGACTGCCCTGTGGCGGGGCCGGAGCCAGTGGGCGGACGTCCCGTCCTTCGTCTGGGCCCATATCGCCACCATCCTGCTCGCGATCGCCCTCACGCCGGTCATGCTGCTCAGGCCGCGCGGCGACCGGCTTCACCGCCGCATGGGCTGGGCGTGGGCCGGGTCGATGGCGCTCACCGCCGCCCTCAGCTTCTGGATCCGGGGAATCAATCAGGGTTCGCTGAGCCTCATCCACATCCTCTCGGCATGGACTCTCATCCAGGTGCCGCTGATCGTCTGGTCCGCCCGCGCCCACAACCACCGCAAGCACCGCAACGCGGTTCGCGGCATGGTCATCGGCGCACTGCTCGTCGCCGGGATCTTCACCTTCCCCTTCGACCGGATGCTCGGGCGCTGGCTGTTCGGCTGAGAAATCGGTGCCGGGCACCAATTTGCCAGGTCATCCCGGCAAAGGCCGGGATCCATGAACACCGACTTCCGTAATTAATCGCAGGCCCTCGTGTTCATGGGTTCCGGCCTTCGCCGGAATGACGGGCTCCATCGAAAAAGGCTGGCGCCGCCGAATCGATCCGCTAGCGTCCGCTCGATCCTGCGAGAGGAGCGCGCATGACCGTCGCCGACGCCACCCCCGATTTCGAGGCCGTAGCCGATCGCAACGACCGCGCCTTCCTCGGCCACCCCAAGGGCCTCGGCTATCTGAGCTTCATCGAGGCGTGCGAGCGCTTCTCTTATTATTCGATGCAGACCCTGCTGACCCTCTACATGGTCAACTATCTGCTGAAACCGGGCCCGATCGAGGGCATCGTCGGGCTCGAATGGCTTCGCTCCTGGCATTATCCCGGGCTCAGCGGACAGCCGCTCTCCTCGGCGATCTTCGGCGACTATACGTCGCTCGTCTATCTCACCCCGATCCTCGGCGGGATCATCGCCGACCGCTTCTCCGGCCGCCGGGTCGCCCTGTTCGCCGGCGGCATAATCATGTCGATCGGCCACTTCCTGATGGCGTTCGAAGGCGCCTTCCTCTTCGCGCTGCTGTCGCTGATCATCGGAGTCGGCCTGTTCAAGGGCAATATCGCGAGCCAGGTCGGGGCGCTCTACAAGGGCGACGACCTCAGGCGCGCCATGGCCTTCCAGATCTTCTACATCGCGATCAACGTCAGCGTCATCGTCGCGCCACTGATCAGCGGCACCCTGGGCGAGGAGGTCGGCTGGCATTACGGCTTCGGCACCGCCGGCATCGTCATGGTGCTCGGAGTCCTCATCTTCCTGGCCGGGCGGCCGCATCTGCCGGTCGAGGAGGGCGAGAGCGAATCGATCGGTCCCGGCAAGACCCTTTCGGCGATCGGCCTGGCCACTCTGGTCACGGCGGCGGTCATCGGAATCGTCTTCGTCGCCGGAATCTTCATCGCCTTGACCGCCCTGGTGCCGCTCTATTTCTGGCTGACCTGGCGCCTCGACCGCGGCGAGAAGATGCGCGTGCTGGCGCTGATCCTTCTGATCCCGGCGATGGCGGTCGCACTGCTCACCAACCAGGAGATCTTCAACGCCTACCTGGTCTGGGCCGACCAGCATTTCCAGCTCACCTTCTTCGGCCGCACGCTGCCGACGAGCTGGATGATCACCATCGACGCGGCGCTGAGCTTCACGATGCTGGTCGCCGTCGCCGCCTTCTTCAAATGGTACGGGACGAGGCGCCGGGAGCCGGACGAGCTCGGTAAGATGATCATCGGCAGCGGCTTCACCATCGCCGGCGGCCTGTGCCTGTACATCGCCGCGCTGACCCAGGGCGACGGCAAGATCGGCCTGTTCTGGCCGGTGATGTTCCATCTCCTGAACAGCGTCGGCTTCGCCTGCATCCTGCCGGTCAGCCTCGCGCTCTTCTCGAAGATCGCGCCCCGGCAGATCAACGCCACCGTCATCGGTCTCTATTACCTCGCCTTCTTCCTGGCCAACAAGATCGTCGGCGAGGTCGGCCAGCTCTATTCGACCCTCGACACGCCGACCTTCTGGCTGCTCCACGTCGCAAGCGCCGCGGTCGGCCTCACCGCCTTCGTCCTGTTCAAATTCTTCATGTCGAAGCGCATGGCCGAGCATCACGAGGCCGCGGCGGCGGCGTCTTGAAGCGTCGTCCCAGCGAAGGCTGGGGCGACGGCGTCAATTGACATTCGTTACGCCCCCGCTTAATGGCCCGCTCCCCGCGTCCCTTTCGGCCGCGGGAACGACGGAGCAATGACTTGGAAGATCGCAACCCAATGCGATTTCATCCCGCCTCCGTCCGGATGCCCAGGCGCTAACCGCGCCGCCGGCTCCGGGCCGGCGAGACTCGAAATCCACTGAACCTTTTTTAGAAAACGGCTTCGGCCGCGCCTCGAGCGCGGCCGCGGCCGGATGGATTTGTCATGGGCGAGAAGCTTCTGGCGCAGCGTGCCCTCCGGCTGCTGCGCGACACTGTTGGACCTGCGAGCCAGGAAGGCGCCGCGGCCCTCGGCTGGGCGTCGGACCAGCGCGACTGGCTGTGGCCGGGGCAGGCGTGGGCGGATTCTCCGCCCGGGCTGATCGCGCGCGCGCTCGGCGTCGAGTCGCTCGATTGGGAGACTCTTCCGCGCCTTCTCGACCGGGTGGACACCGACGAGCCCGAGCTGCCGCTTTTCGCCGGCCTTCGGGGCGCGGCCGCTCTGCTCGAGCTCGATCCGTTCGACTCGGCCCTGATCGAGACGGTCGCCGCCTTCGAGCGGCTGCCGCGCCTTTCGGCGCTGCGCTTCCGGCTCGGCTCCGCCGGGGGCGACGTTCCGGCGCTGATCGGCCGGCTGGCGGGAGCGCCTCCGGCCGAGGCGACCGCGCGCGTTCGCCGCTCCGAGGCGCTTGCGCTCGGCCTGCTCTGGTACGGCGCCGACACCGGCCTGTGCGGCAACGAGCTCCAGCTCCAGTGGCGCTTCGCCCGGCTGCTCGACGACGGCCCGTCCGACGAGGCCCGCCTCGTGGCCGCGCTCGCGGGGATCCCGCAGGCGGCGAACCTCGAGCGGGCGGACTTCGTCGAGCATGAGGGGGCGTTCGACCTGATCGCGCGCCTGCTCGCCGGCGCACTCGAGACCCGCGCCAGGGGCGTCGCAGTGCTTCTCCACGGGCCGCCGGGCACCGGCAAGACGGAGTTCGCTCGCGCGGTCGCGCAGGCCGCGGGCGCGGCCCTGTTTGCGGTCGGGGAGGCCGATCTCGAGGGCGAGGAGCCGAGCCGTCTCGAGCGGCTTCAGGCGCTCAGGCGCTCGCAGCGCCTGCTCGCCCGTCGCGGCGGAAGCGTCCTCCTCTTCGACGAAATGGAGGATCTGTTCGCCGAAGCGTCATGGTCGGCCGGCGGCGGACATCGTTCGGGGTCGAAGATCTACGTCAACCGACTGCTCGAAGAGGGGGCGGTGCCGGTGATCTGGACCGCCAACGACGTCGCCGCCGTCGATCCCGCCCACCTGCGCAGGATGAGCTTCGTGCTTCGCATGGACTATCCCTCGCCCCGGGCCCGGGCGCGAATCGCCGCGCGCGCGGCCGAGGCGGAAGGCGTGGCCGGCGCCGAGGCCGGCCTCGTCCCGTTCCTCCTGCGCGATCCTGAGAGCGCGAGCGTCGCCCGAACGGCGCTCCGCACCGCCGCCCTCTCGGGCGGAGGCGCGGGCGCCGCGGCGGCGGCGGAGCGTTCGCTCATCCTCGGGCTGCGGGGCCGCCGTTCGCTTCCGCCCGGTCCGGACGGGGCGGGGCTCGACCTCGCGCTGTACCAGGCGGACGTCGCGATCGCGCCGCTGATCGAGCGGCTCTCGGCGCCCGGCGCGGCGAGCGATTTCTCGCTCCTGCTCACCGGACCGCCGGGCACCGGGAAGACGGCGCTCGCGGCCCACGTCGCGGAGCGGCTCGACCGGCCGCTCAAGGTGAAGCGCGCCTCCGACCTGCTCTCCAAATGGGTCGGGGGCACCGAGGCGAACATCGCCGAGGCCTTCGCGGAGGCTCGCGACGAGGGCTCCGTCCTGCTGTTCGACGAGGCGGATTCGCTCCTCCTCGACCGTGGCGACGCGCGGCATTCGTGGGAGATCACCCAGGTGAACGAGATGCTCACCTGGATGGACTCCCATCCCCTGCCCTTCGTCGCGGCGACCAACTTCGCCCGGCGGCTCGATCCGGCGGCGCTCCGGCGCTTCGTCTTCAAGATCGAGCTGGGGGCGCTGTCGGCGCAAGCGGCGGCGCGGGCCTTCGAGCGCTTCTTCGGCCGGCCCGCCCCGGCGGGCCTCGCCGAGGTTGGCGGGCTGACTCCGGGCGACTTCGCCGTCGTCAGGCGCCAGCTTCGCTACCGCCCCGAGGCGCGGGGCGGCGAGATCCTCGCTTTGCTCGCGGCGGAAGCGAAAGCCAAGCCGGAGCGGGTCGCGAGGATCGGCTTCTGACTTGCCTCCCCATGCGGCACGCATGGGGAGGCAAATCGTGTGTCACGAAACCGTCATCTCCCTGCAATATAATCGACGCTATGACAGGCGACGCGCCAGTCCCGAGCCGCCCCGCCCTCTGGGCCGCTCTATCCCGCATGCCGATCGAGCTGCCCGGCATCGACTCCCGTTTCGAGGACTCGCTCGCCGAGGAGCAGGGCTGGACGGTCGGCTTCGCGGAACGGGTGACGGACGAATATCGCCGCTTTCTCTACCTTGCCGCCACCGCCGGGTTCGAGGTCACTCCGTCACGGTCGGTGGATGAAGCCTGGCACCTCCATCTCACCTCTCCGCACTATCGGGAGATCCTCTGCGAGCGGATCCTGGGTCGGCCGCTGGAACACCGTCCGGCCTCCGGGCTGCCGGGCGAGGAGGAGCGCCACCACCGCCAATATGAGGACACGGTGGCCCTTTATGAGCGCGCCTTCCTCCGGCCGCCGCCGTCCGACATCTGGCCGCGCGCGCCTTCACCCGAGGCCCAGGAGGCGGCGAGGAAGGGCCGCCGCGGCCGCCGCCTGGCCATCGCCACGGCCGGCGCGGCTGTCGCGGGAGCCGCCGCCACTCAAGTCGCGGGGCTCGGGGCGCTGACGATGGCGCTCGCCGGCACCGCCCTCATCTTCCTGTTGCTCTCGCTGCCCTTCGGCCCCGGAGAAGCCCGCTCCAGGAGGAACGATGGCGGGGCCGGTTGCGGCGGAAGCTGCGGCGGCTCCGGCCATGACGGCGGCTGCGGCGCCGGCTGCGGCGGCGGCTGCGGGGGCGGCTGCGGCAGCTGAGCCGCGATGGACCCGTACAAGAGGGGGCTCCCGACGCGGGAAATGCCTCCAGTGCAAGCCGGGTTGGCGGAGAGGCTCCCCCGCGCAGGAGAGCCCCTCCACCATAAGACGCCGGACTCGCCGTTCGCCTGAGGGCTGTGGGCGAATCGGCAATCCGGATATTTGCAGAACCCCCGCCTTGAATCAAGAACAAAGAATGAACATATGTCTACCGTCGTTGTGCGGAGGAGAGGGTCTGCGCGAAGGGTTCCAGTCCAGAACAAAAACAAAACACTTTCCTACAGCGTTGGTTTGAGGCCATATAATCCGATGGGCGAATCTCTTTTCTCGCGTCGGTGCAATCCGATTTTCTCACGGCGGCCGCGGCCGTACGCGCGTCCGGGCCCGCGGGTCGCGTCCCACGCGGCCGAGCCCGCCTGCTTGAAAAACTCGGACATCGTGAACTTCATGAACTTCACCTTCGCCGGCGCCGCGGCGAGCCGCTGATGTCCCAGCTCGACCTCCAGCAGAAGCTCGCTATCCTCGCCGACGCGGCGAAGTATGACGCCTCCTGCGCTTCCTCCGGGACCGCGAAGCGCGACAGCCGCGGCGGCAAGGGGATCGGCTCGACCGAGGGCATGGGCATCTGCCACGCCTACGCGCCCGACGGCCGCTGCATCTCGCTTCTCAAGATCCTGCTGACCAACAGCTGCATCTTCGACTGTCATTATTGCATCAACCGCAAGAGCTCGAACGTCCGCCGCGCCCGATTCACCGCCGAGGAGGTCGTCCGCCTCACCCTCGCCTTCTACCGCCGCAACTATATCGAGGGCCTGTTCCTTTCCTCGGGGATCATCCGCTCGTCCAACTACACGATGGAGCAGCTGGTCGAGGTCGCCCGGTCGCTTCGCGAGGATCACGATTTCCGCGGCTACATCCATTTGAAGACCATTCCCGACGCCGACCCCGAGCTGGTCCGGCTCGCGGGGGTCCATGCCGACCGGGTCTCGATCAACGTCGAGCTGCCCACCGCCGCCGGCCTCGCCCGGCTCGCTCCGGAGAAGGACGGCGGCCGGATCGAGGGGGCGATGAAGGACATGCGGACGGCGATCGAGGACGGCGCCGACGCGAAGAAGCGCTACAAGGCCGCCCCCGGCTTCGCCCCCGCCGGCCAGTCGACCCAGATGATCG
The DNA here is from genome assembly GCA_036389015.1 of Allosphingosinicella sp. GTDB lineage: Bacteria > Pseudomonadota > Alphaproteobacteria > Sphingomonadales > Sphingomonadaceae > Allosphingosinicella. The sequence goes on from DASVQS010000059.1 coordinate 21,467, forward strand.
TCGGCGCCGATTCCGCCACCGACACCGACATCGTCGGCCGCGCCAGCGCCCTTTACGACCGGTTCCGCCTGCGCCGGGTCTATTATTCGGCTTTCTCGCCCATTCCGGACGCGTCGGCGGTGCTGCCCCTGCGGCGGCCGCCGCTGATGCGCGAGCACCGGCTCTACCAGTCGGACTGGCTGATGCGCTTCTACGGCTTCTCGCCGGCCGAGGTGGCGTCGGCGGCGGATCCGGCCGGAATGCTTCCGCTCGACATCGATCCCAAGCTCGCCTGGGCACTCAAGTTCCGCGAAAGCTTCCCGGTCGACGTCAACCGCGCTCCCAGGGAGGCGCTGCTTCGAGTGCCCGGGCTCGGTGTGAAGGCCGTCGACAAGCTCATCGCCAGCCGCCGCTGGCGGCGGCTGCGTCTCGAGGACGTCGGGCGCCTCACAGTCTCGGTCGCCAAGGTGCGGCCCTTCATCTGCGCCGACGGATGGCGGCCGACGGCACTGACCGACAAAGCCGATCTTGTGTCCTGGCTGAAGCCGAAGCCCGATCAGTTGGAGCTCTTCGCCGCCTGATGCTAGGCCTGGAGGCCGGTTGGAGGATCGAGTGACTCGATATTTGCGGTGGACAGGAATGGCCGCGCTGCTCGCCTTCGGCGCCTGCGCACCGCCCGCGGCCGCCCAGGAGGATGAGGACGAAGTCGAGGAGCCCAAGCTCGACCTGAAGCGCAGCCCTGAGGCGCAGGCGCAGGCGGCATTGCGGCGCGGCGATTTCCGCGTCGCCCAGCTGGTCTTCGACGAGACGGACTCGGACGGCCATATCAATTTCGGCCAGGCCACGCCGGGCCTCGCCTGCGACGGCCTGCTCAGCGAGGCGGCGGCGCGGGGTATCGCCTGGAGCAAGCCGGGGAGGCGCTTCGCCGAGGCCTATAATGCCGCCTTGCTCGCGGAATCGGCTTTCCCCGACCGGGACGTCTGCGTTCCTCTCGACACGGATCTCGATGAGCCGGATTGGCCTGAATTCGCGAAGGCGCCGGGCAAGCCGCTCCATCCCGCGACCAGCGTCAATCGCGCCGCTCGCGCCGCTCGTCCCGATCTCGTGCACGCGCAGATCGCGGCCGGGCGCCCCTTCGACGGATGGGACCGCTGGTATCGCCGGCCGCTTCACTGGGCGGCGCGGCGGGGGGATGTGGCGACGATCGACCTGCTCTTGGCGGCGGGCGCCAAGCCGGACGGGCGCGAGCCCGCTTCCCCGCTCCTGCTGGCCGCCGATTCTGGCCACGGCACCGCCGTCGAGCGCCTGCTTCGCGCCGGCGCCTCGCCCTTCCGCTGCGGCAAGATGGATGTCCGCCTTTCCTGGGGCAGCACCCTTAGCGGCTCCCGTCAGGCCTGCCCATTGCGCCAGTCGATCGAGCGGGGCCTGGCCGGACCCGTAGCTCCGCTGGTCGGGGCGATCCTGGCCCGCGGCGACTATGAAGAGCGTGAGGAGTCTATCCTCGATCTTTACGAAGCGGTGAAGCGCGGCCGCCCGGAGATCGTCCGCACCTTCGTTGAAGCGGCGGGCGAGTCGAAGGGCCTCCTCCTGCAGCCTTCGGTGCTCAGGATGGCTGCCTATCGGCTCGACCGCCCGATGCTTCGGACCCTATTGGCGGTGGGCGGCGGCAATGCGGCCCGAAGCCCCGCGGAGGAGGGCCTTTGGCTCGCGGCCGCGGAGCTTCCGCGCCCGGAGCCGCTGGCGATGCTGATCTGGTTCGGGGGCGACCTCAACTATCTGTCCGCCGTTGAACGCGACCGGCTGAAAAAGGCCCTTCCCGGCCTCACCGCTGCGGGCCTTCGACCCTTTCTCGCCGCCGCCGCCCAGGCGCGGGAGAAGACCTGGGACCTGGTGCTCGGCGGCGACTTGGCGGGCCTCGACGCCCTGGCCGCGGCAGGGGTCGACTTCGCGGAGCGCCGGGGGGAAACCGCCGTCAGCCGCGCCGCCGGGCGCGACCTGGCCACCCTTCGCTGGATGCTCGCCCATGGCGGCCGCGCCGATACCTACGAGAATCGCGAGGAGCGGCTGGAATGTTCGAGCATCAGCGACGATTTCGGCCGCAACAAGCCCAGCCGGGCGCAGAGCGAAACCCTGATCGCCCTGTGCGCGGAATCGGAGGCGCTCGAGCCGAAGGTCCGGCCCGGGGCCGGGTTCAGCCGGCATGCGCTAGGGACCGCCGTCGTGTCGGGAGACCCGGCGCGTATCGACCTTCTCCTCCGGCGCTCTCGGCCTGAAGCGGCGCTGGACGTGCTCCCCTATCTCGCCTTCCAGCCGCCGACCCGGCCCGGACGGCTTCCACTGCTCACCCGGCTTGCCGCCCTTGCCTCCACCGGCGACAGGAACGAGTTGGCGTCGAGCCTGAGCGACGTGCTCGAAAGGAATGACGAAGCCGCCGCGACGGCCATCCTGGCCGGCTTCACCCCGGTCGGTCCGCAGGAAGTCAGGTTCGCCCTGGACGCGGGCTACGGAGACCCGGAGCGATGCCGAATTGACGACTTCCGTTTGTTGCAGAAGCGGGGCGTCGACCTGTCGGTGTGGAAGGATCTCGACGGCGGCAATCTCTTCGCCCGTGCGGTGACCTGCAACTCCCTCGATTTTCTCGCCTTGGCCGGGACCGTGCCCGGAATAAGCGTGAACGACCTGGACGGCATCGGCCGCACGCCCTTCGAGACGCTGCCTTGGGACAAGCGCGACAGCGCCGTCGGCAAGGCCCTGATCGCGCTTGGCGCCAAAACCTGCGAGGACCTGCACGGCGAGGATGCGGACACATGCGGCTCGCCCGGAATCCGCCCGGATTCGGACTTGTAAGGACGGACGGCCTTGTACTCCGTCCAGCTAAGCGCGCCCGACGATTTCGACGGATGGCGGGATTCGGCCCGACCGCTCGCGATGGCGGGGATTCCCGCCGCCGAGGTGAGTTGGCGGGTCGGCGAGGACCCCGGCGACCTTTTCGCCACCCGGTCCGAATTGCCCGCGCCGAACGGCCCCTTATCCGTCCCCCGGGCCTTCCTCACCCTCGCCGAAAGCGCGATCTGCCATTCGGACCCCGAGCGCTTCGCCTTGCTCTACGCCCTCCTCCTGAGGCTTCGCGAGCGGCCCGGCCTGATGGCGGACAGTGCCGACCCGCTAATCCAGCGCCTCGAGCGGATGGCCAAGGCGGTCCGCCGCGACGTCCACAAGATGCGCGCCTTCCTCCGCTTCCGCGAGGTGGAGACCGCGGACGGACCGCGCTTCGTCGCCTGGTTCGAGCCCGAGCATCATATCGTCCGCCACAATGCCGGCTTCTTCGTCCGCCGCTTCGCCAACATGGCCTGGTCGATCCTGACTCCGGCCCTGTCGCTCCACTGGGACGGCGAGACGCTCAGCGAAGGCCCGGGCGCCGCCCGCGCCGAGGCCCCGGACGGCGATCCGATCGAATCGGTGTGGAAGACCTATTATGCCTCGATCTTCAACCCGGCCCGACTCAAGACCGGGGCGATGCTCAAGGAGATGCCCAGGAAATACTGGAAAAACATGCCCGAGACGGCGTTGGTGGCGGAGCTGGTGGCAGCGGCTCAGGCGCGCGAGGCGAAGATGGTCGAGGCAGGACGAGGAATGGTCGGCGGCAACCTGAGCACCGCCTGGGAAGCGGTGCGCGACGAAGCCAGGGTCTGCACCCGCTGCCACCTCTACAAATGCGCGACCCAGACCGTGTTCGGCGAGGGGCCGCTCGACGCCCGAATCCTGTTCGTCGGCGAGCAGCCGGGCGACCAGGAGGATCTCGCCGGCCGCCCCTTCGTCGGCCCCGCCGGCCAGCTTTTCGACCGGGCGCTGGGCGAGGCCGGGGTCGACCGCAGGGCCGCCTACGTCACCAACGCGGTCAAGCATTTCAAGTTCGAGCAGCGCGGCAAGCGCCGGATCCATTCCAAGCCCGATGCCGGCGAGATCGAGGCCTGCCGCTGGTGGATCGAGCAGGAGCGCCTGCTCATCCGCCCGCCGCTCACCGTAGCGCTGGGCGCCACCGCCGCCCGCTCGATCTTCGGCAAGGCGGTAACGATCACCTCGATGCGCGGCCGCGCCCACGCTCTGCCCGAGGGCGGCGAGGCCTGGGTGACCGTCCACCCGAGCTTCCTGCTCCGCGTGCAGGACAATAAGGAGGCGGAATACCGCAAATTCGTCGCTGACCTGGTTCGGTTGAAGGAAAGACTGGCGGAGCTGAGCTGACTCGGGCGAGACCAGGGGGGCCATGAGATGCGGACACTGTTGCTGAAAGTGCTTCTCGCCGGCCTGACCCTCGCGGGCGGCTGGGTGCAACCCGCCTCCGCCTTCAAGCCCGCCGGGACGAACGGAGTCGCCTGCGCGGTACCCGAAGGCTGGTCGGCGGTTGCCGCTCGAAAAAGCCGTTACGTCATTTTCGGCGAGGTGCACGGAACACGGGAATCGCCGGCGTTCATCGCAACGACCGCGTGCGGGCTCGCTGCCAAGGGGAAGCGTATTCTGGTGGCGGTCGAGCTTAACGCGACGGACGATCCGGCGCTCCAGGCCGCATGGTCGTTACCGGGCGCGCAATTCGCACCCGCGCTGCGGGCGATCGGCTGGGCCGGCCGCCGGGACGGGGTCGCCAGCCAGGCCATGTTCGAGCTTATCGTCCGCCTCCACCGCCTGAAAGGCCAGGGGCGCCGGATCGACGTGGTCGCCTTCAGCGGCGCCCGCGACGACGAGCAGCGCGAGCGCTTCAAGGATCTGCCCGGCCAGGGACCGCACGAAGCCGCGCAGGCGGAAAACATCCGGCGCGCCGCGGAAGCGAAGCGCTACGATCATGTGCTGGTGCTCGTCGGCAACCTCCATGCGCGCAAGCAGCCGTTGACCCGCGGCGAGGTGAGCTTCGAGCCGATGGCGATGCGGCTCGCGCCCGCCGCTTCGGTCACCTCGCTGGACATGGCCGGAGGGGCGGGCACGATGTGGAACTGCCTGCTCAAACCCGGGGTGCAGCTTCAGCCGGGGCAGCCCCTGCCGCCGGACGCGATGGACTGCGGCAGCCACCCGACACGCGGCCGTTCCGACCTGCACAGGCCGCCCTTCGTCGGCCTGGGCGCCCTGCCGGGCTCTCAAAACGATTCCGCCTACGACGGCTTTTACTGGCTGGGTCCGGTCAGCGGCTCTCCTCCGGCGGTGCCGGGGCCGTAGCTTCGCCCAGGCGCTCGCCTGAGCCGTCAGACCTCATAGGCGATCAACGCGATGCGCTCGTCGGAGCCCATTGCGTCGGCGAGTACGTAATAATCGGCTCCGCCGCCGGGACCGGCCCGGCCCTCGCCGAATTCCTCGAGCAGGGTCCGAAGGGCGGCGGAGCCAAGCTTCAGGGCGACCGCCGCGCCGTCGATCACCCGCCCCTCCGCGCCGGCCGGGTCGAGCCGCCGCCAGCAGGCCGCCCATCCGCGCTCTCCAATCTCCAGCGGGGGCAGCAGAGCCTGGTTCGGCCGGTTGAATGCGGAATCCCCGCCCCAGTCGAGCCGCCCGTCCTCCGGCAGGGCGGCCGCGAAGGCGAAGAACATCGTCATCCGGGCGGTTCCCGGCCGCTTAAGGCAGCCTTACCAGCATTTTGCCCATGTTCGCCCCCCGGAACAGGTCGAGGAAGGCGTCGGGCATCGCCTCGATCCCCTCCCTCACCGTCTCGCGGCTGGTCACCTTCCCGGCCGCGACCCAGCCGCCCATGTCGCGGTAGAATTCGGCCATCTCGGGCAGATAGTCGGTGTAGATGAAGCCCTTGAGCATGATCCGGGCGACGATCACCCGCATTATGTAGCGGAAGGCCTGAGGCTGGCCGCCGTTATAGGAATCGATCATTCCGCAGATCGCGAAGCGCGCGTTCTGGCGCGCGGCGGCGAAGGCCGCGTCGAGATGCTCGCCGCCGACATTGTCGAAATAGACGTCGATGCCCTTGGGCGCCGCCTTGACGAGCGCCGGAACGATCGGCTCGGCCTTGTAGTCGATCGCCTCGTCGGCGCCGAGCTCGCGCACCCACGCAACCTTGTCGGCCCCGCCGGCGGAGCCGATCACGGTCATCCCCATCGCCTTGGCGATCTGCACCACCGCGGAGCCGACCGCGCCCGCCGCCGCCGAGACGAACACGATGTCGCCGGCCTTCGCCTGCGCCGCCCTGAGCAATCCGAAATAGGCGGTGGCGCCGGTCAGTCCGAGATTGCCGAGCCAGTGGAAATCCTCGACCGGCAGTGGCGGCACCTTGTTGAACTGCTCCGCTGGACCGGCCGCGGCCTCGCGCCAGCCCTGCATGTGGAAAACGGTTTCGCCCTCGACGAAATTCGGCGAGCGGCTCTCGACCACCTTGCCGACCGCGCCGCCCTGCATCGGCGCTCCGACCTCGAATGGCGGGACGTAGCTCTTCACGTCGTTCATCCGCCCGCGCATGTAGGGGTCGACCGAGAGCCACTTGTTCTCGACCCGGACCCAGCCGTCCTGGAGTTCGCCCAGCGGCGCCTCCTTCAGCTCGAAATTGTCCATCGTCGGCATGCCCTGGGGGCGCGACTTCAGATGCCAGGCGCGGGTGGTGGTCATGGGCCCCTCCTCGTCATCCCCGCGCAAGCGGGGATCCAGTCTGCGTTGATGCCGGGCACGGAGGTCCGGCTGGATTCCCGCTTTCGCGGGAATGACGGGAGGAGTCAAAAAGGGCCCGGCCTCCCTCAGGAAGCCGGGCCCTCTTTTTAGCCGCCCGTCAATCGTCGTTGCGGCCGCCGTAGGTGCCCGAGAAGCTGCGATCGAGGGCATGCGGGCCCTCGCTGCCCTGGTTCTCGCGCTCGAACAGGGCGCGGCCGTTGTCCTCGTTGCGCCAGGCGTCCATCGCCGCCTCGGCGGTGCGGTTGAGGATCACCTTGTCCTCGACATTCTCGACCCAGCCGCACGGTACGCTGTGATGCATTCCGCCGGCATTGGGATCGGACTTGGCGAGGATGATTCGGTCGCCGCGCACCTTGTCGACCTTGCCGACATGGGCGCCGTCGGAGCCGACGACCTCCATATGCTCGGTCACCTTGCCGAGCATCTGGCGCTGGCTTGCGCGCTTCTGCCGCCAGCCGCCGAACTCTTGCTCGAACTTCGACTGATGCTCGCGCCGATATTCGTCATAGTCGCGGTCGAGATCCTCGATCTGGCGCCGCCGCCATTCCGAATAATGCGGATCGTGGATGTCGCCGCCGGGCCCGCCGCGAGTGATGTGCTCGCCTCCCCCGAAGCTTGCGAAACGCTGACCCATCGCCGCGGACGAGCCGACACGGCCCGGGTCATCGCGGTCGAAGCGGCCCTGGCCGGGATGGCCGCCGCCGAAGCCTCCGCCGTGGGCGACCCGGTCATTGCCGAAACCCTCCTGGCGTCCGCCGGAGGACCCGCCCCAGCGCTCGCCGCGCTCGCCGCCGACCGAGCTCGAGAACCAGCCTTCGCGCTCGCTCGAGGCATCGCGGTCCCAGCCGCCGCGGACTCCCGGGCGGTCCCGGTGCCAGCTCTCGCCAGGCTGGTTGCCCCAGCCGCCGCCCATCCAGCCCGAGCCGCCGGAGCGCGGGTCGTTGTCGCGCCGGCCGCTCATCCTTTGCTCCTGCTGCCAGCGGCGCTCGTCCATCTCGCGCCGGCGCTGGGCGTCGTCGTCGCCGAACCAGGAACGGACCTCGTCGCCGGCCCGGTCGAAAAAGCCGCGGTCGTCGCCGCCGCGGCCTTCCCCGCGCCAGCCGTCGCCGCGCCAGCCGTCGCCGCGCCAACCGTCGCCGCGATCGTCGCGGTCACGCCATCGATCCCCGAAGCGATCGTCTCTGCCGTTACTCATGATACCCTCCTCGTGATCTGGGCCCGCGGGCTTGACGGCGCGGACCATCCGCGCGCCGCGGGACAGGAGGGAAACGGGACCTCGCCGAAGCTGTTCCATGTCAAGAGCCGACCCGTGACCGGCCCCCGCCGAACGGAATCGCGGCATTGCGCAAGCGCTTGCGGCTCGCTATCTGGGCGCCTCCCAGCCCCGCTGTCCACGGGGAAACCTGGCCGCCGAAAAGGCGCGGGGCTGTAGCTCAGATGGGAGAGCGCTGCAATCGCACTGCAGAGGTCAGGGGTTCGATTCCCCTCAGCTCCACCAGCCTTCGCAATTCGGGCTTCGGCCGGCGAGCCAGGCTTGGCGAGCTACGGCGCCTGAGAACCGGCGCCGACCTTCGGCGGCAGCGGAAACAGCGTTGCGAACCTTGCCGCGACCGCTTCGTCGCCGTCCAGCTTCAGGATTCCCGCCTCTTCCAGAGCCTCGATCGGCTGCCCGCCGTAAACGAAAGCCGCCAATCCGGTCGGAGTCCCCGTGAACACCACGTCGGTCGCGACGATCTCCGCCCTTCCGTTTTCGAAGCGCCCGTCCTCCACCTCGGCCAGAAACTGCTCCGCCCCAAGGCTGAACCCGATCCGAGCGCGGAAATGCCGGGCCCGCTCCGCATCGAACATGGTCCGGAACGACAGCATGATCGAGGTCGCGCTGATCGGGAGCGTCGGGTCGTGCGCGGGCGAGCGCGCGGCCCATTTGCCGAGGGACTGGACGATCGGCTCGGCCTCATAGCCCCACGGGGTCAATTCGTAGACCTGGGTCGAAGCCGGCGGCGGCAGTCGGCGGCGGACGAGCAGGCCGGAAGCCTCGAGGCCTTCGAGCCGCTGGGTCAGTACGTTTGCGCTGATCCCCGGAAGGTCCGAGCGCAGGTCGCTGAAGCGCTTGGGCCCCAGCATCAGCTCGCGAATCACCAGCAGGGCCCAGCGCTCGCCGATCAGGTCGAGCGCGTGAGCTGTCCCGCAGGCGTCGTCATAACGCCGCCTGGAAGCGCTTCTTTCGGGATCAGTTATTTTTTGTAACTTCATGGTTGCTTTTTATAACTGAAGGGCGCATCAGCGTCAAACAGTGATTCGCACCAGGAGAGAAAAGATGTCCCGGATGATCTTCGTGAACCTGCCCGTGGCCGATCTCGATCGCTCCGTGGCCTTCTACAAAGCGATCGGCGCCGAGCAGAATCCCCAGTTCAGCGACGAGACCGCGGCGATGATGGTCATTTCCGACACCATCCACGTGATGCTGCTCACCCACGACAAGTTCCGGCAATTCACAACCAAGCGGATCGCCGATTCGCACGAGACGGTGCAGGTCCTGCTCGCTTTGTCCTGCGACGGCCGCGACGGAGTCGACGACATCACCGACAAGGCGATCGCCGCCGGAGGCCGCGAGACACGCGAGAAGGAGGATCACGGCTGGATGTACGGCCGCGCCTTCGAGGATCCGGACGGCCACACCTGGGAGCCGATGTGGATGGACGTCGCCGCGGCGACCCAGGCGATGGCCCAGCCGGCCGACGCCTGAACGTGGCCTTCGTGCGGTCGGCGGAATCGTCGTCCGGATTAACTTGGATTATAGGAACCCACCATGGCTGACAGCCGCAACCCCCACGGCAGCTTCATCTGGTACGAGCTGCTGACGCCCGATCCCGACTCCGCCGCCGCCTTTTACGGCGACGTCATAGGCTGGACGGCTGCCGGTGCGGACCAGCCCGGTATCGACTATCGCCTCTTCTCGGCCGACGGCGCTCCTGTGGCCGGCCATATGAAGCTGCCTGAAGGCGCGGAAGAGGCCGGAATGCGTCCCGGCTGGCTCGGCTATATCGGAGTGGACGACGTCGACTCCGCGGTCGCCGGCATCGAGCGGGCGGGCGGAAAGGTGCACATGCCCGCGATGGACCTGGAGGGCGTCGGCCGGATCGCCCTCGTCGCCGATCCGCAGGGCGTGCCCTTCTACGTCATGCGCGGCGCCAGCGAGGAGCCCAGCGATTCCTTCGACGCGGTGAAGGCGGGCCATTGCAGCTGGAACGAGCTTTCAACCCCCGACCAGGCCGGAGCCCTCGCCTTCTACACGGAGCAATTCGGCTGGAAGGCCGGCGACGTCATGCCGATGGGCGAGATGGGCGGCTACCAGTTCATCAACCATGATGGCGGGATGATCGGGGCGATGATGACCAACCCGCCGGGAATGCCGGCCGGCTGGAAATTCGCCTTCGGAGTGCGCGACATCGACGAAGCCGCGGAAAAGATCACAGCCGCCGGGGGCACCGTCCACCACGGCCCCATCGAGGTGCCGGGCGGCGATCGTGTCGTCATGGCGAGCGACCCGCAGGGCGCCCGGTTCATGGCCGTCGGCCCCCGCGAATGAGCCGGAAAAAAGGAGAGAGACGATGAGCAATCCCCAGCACGAACTTTCGATCACCCGCTTCATCGACGCGCCGCCGGAGACGGTCTACCGCACCTACACCGAGCGCACCGGGGAATGGTTTGCCCCCAGGCCCTGGAAGGCCAGGGTCGTCGCCCAGGAGCTCCGCGCCGGCGGCCGCTCCTCGATCGAGATGGAGGGGCCGAACGGCGAGAAGCATCCCGGCGAAGGCGTCTATCTCGAGGTCGTTCCGAACGAGAAGATCGTCTTCACCAACGCCTTCACCGCCGGCTGGCAGCCCAAGACCTACATGGACAGCGAGTGCGACATGTCGATGGTCGCGATCGTTACCTTCGAGCCGGAAGGCTCCGGCACGCGCTACAGGGCCGTCGTCCGGCATTGGAACGAAGCGGCGAAGAATGCGCACGAGGCGATGGGCTTCGAGGAAGGCTGGGGGATTTGCGCGGCGCAGCTCGCCGAGCTCGCCGAGGCCGAAGCCCACGCCGCCGTCGCCGCCTGAGCTTAGCCGAGGAGAGAATCATGTCCTACGTCGAAGGATTCGTGGTCGCTGTGCCGACCGACAAGAAAACCGAATATCTCCGCCACGCCGCCAAGGCGGTGCCGATCTTCCAGGATTTCGGAGTCACCCGGCACGTCGAGGCCTGGGGCGACGACGTGCCCGACGGCAAGGTCACCGACTTCAAGGGCGCCGTCCAGGCGAAGGAGGGCGAGACCGTCGTCTTCTCCTGGTTCGAATATCCCTCGAAGGCCGTCCGCGACTCGGCCAACGAAAGGATGATGACCGATCCGCGGATGAAGGAGATGGGCGATTCCATGCCGTTCGACGGCCAGCGCATGATCTTCTCGGGCTTCGCGCCGATGCTCGAGGAGGGCGATGGCGGCAGCATGGCCTATACCGACGGGTTCGTGGCACCGGCGCCCGACCGCGACGCCTATCTCGCCATGGCGGCGAAGGCCGCTCCGATCTTCCTCGAGCATGGCGCCACCCGGGTCGTCGAGGCCTGGGGCGACGACGTCCGTGACGGCAAGGTCACCGACTTCAGGAAGGCCGTGAAAGCCGAGGACGGCGAGAATGTCGTCTTCTCGTGGATCGAGTGGCCGTCGAAGGAGGCCAGGGTCGCCGGCTGGGGCAAGGTGATGGCCGATGAGCGGATGAAGCCGCCGGAAGGCGAGGCGATGCCGTTCGACGGCAAGCGCATGTTCTGGGGCGGTTTCGACGTGCTGCTCGACTCGCAGACCGGAATCGGCCTCGAGACCGCCGAGCCCGAGCCGGCGTGAGGACTTTTCCGCTCATCCTGAGTAGGACTGAGCGAAGGCGAAGGTATCGAAGGACCGTCCTTCGATACGCCGTTTCGCCAGGCTCAACGGCTACTCAGGATGAGCGGGCAGCTGGCGACCCGACCGATCGCGCATTCACCAGGAGCATCCCATGGCCGACAAGATCACGCCCGTCCTCTGGTTCGACATGAACGGGGAGGAGGCGGCCAATTTCTACGTCTCGCTGCTCCCGGACAGCCGGATCGACCGGGTCACCCGCTCGCCCGCCGATTATCCGAGCGGCAAGGCGGGCGACGTCATCACCGTCGACTTCACGCTCGCCGGCCGGCAATATCAGGCCCTGAACGGCGGCCCGCAATTCCCCTTCACCGAGGCCGTGTCGTTCATGATCCATTGCCGGGACCAGGCCGAGGTCGACCGTCTGTGGGACGCGCTCACCGCCGACGGCGGCGAGCCGGTCCAGTGCGGCTGGCTCAAGGACCGCTACGGCCTGCGCTGGCAGATCTGCCCCGAGGAGATGCTCGAAATGCTCGCCTCCGACGACCGCGAGGGAGCCCGTCGAGCGTTCGAGGCGATGATGGGGATGGTGAAGCTCGACCTGGCCGAGCTTAGAAGAGCGTTCACGGGCGATACCGAAGCAGCCTAAATCCTCTCCGATGAGGAGGACGCCATGCCCCCGGCATGGCTTCGAACTGCCGGGGGCAGTTCGAACCTCCTCATTTCGCGGGAGGGGGACCGCGCGAAGCGCGGTGGAGGGTTCTTTGACTTAGTAGGCCCCCCACCACCCCTTCGGGTGGTCCCCCTCCCCTGCAAATGCAGGGGAGGAATTTACAGGATGAAGTCGCTGCTGGTGATCGGGTCGGGCGGGTTGATGATCAGCTGCACCTCGAAGTCGGCCACGCCGTTGCCGTCGATATCGCCCTGGACGAGCCAGACCGTCCCGCCCAGCGAGATATTCTCGAAGCGAAGCTCTCCGGCCGTGTGGCTGAAGTCGGCATTGCCGATGAAGGTGAACGCCTGGTCGCCGTCGACAAGAGTGTTCGCGTCGATCCGCGACAGGTCGATGAGGTCGCCCGCGTTGAAGTCCTTGATCTCGTCGCGCCCGACCGAGTTTGAATCGCCCACCGAATCGTAGCGGAAGATGTCGTTGCCGCCATTGCCGTAGAGCATGTCCCCACTGCCGCGGCCGACGATGATGTCGGCGTTCTGGCTTCCCTGGATCGTGTCGATGCCGGCGCCTCCGAACACCCGGAAGCTTCCGTCCAGCTCGGCCGAGCCGTTGAAGGTCAGGGTCTCGTCCGACCGCAGCTTGCCGCCGTCGACGGTCATCTGCACCCCGGCGGCGACGTTGCCGTTGTTCATGGTGAGGTTGTAATCGTAGCGGTCGCTGGCGGCACCATAGCGCGTGTCGTAGGCGGAGATCAGACCGATGCTGACGATGTCGACGATCTGCGTGGCCCCGAATGTGATCGTATAGTCGCCGCGCAACGCCAGCTGGTCCTGCCCGCCGCCGCCGTCGACCGTGTCGCCGGAGCCCCAGCGGCCCGCGCCGAACAGGAAGACATCGTTCTGGGCGCCGCCGGTCAAATCGTCCTGGCCCCTGCCGCCGAAGATGAAGAACCTGCCGTCGGTCTCGGCCGAGCCGTCGAAGGTTAGGTCCTCGCCCACCCGGAGGCGGGCGCCGTCGACCGTCATGTCTGCCCCTGCGGCAACATTCTCATCCACGGTCGTGATGTCGTAATCATAGAAAGCGGTGCCGGGAGCGCCGAAGCGCGTGTCGTTGCCGGGAAGGAGTCCGAGGCTCTCCACGCCGACCACGCCCGTGCCCAAGGTCAGCCCGCCCGAATAATCGCCCTGCAGGGCGATCTGGTCGATGCCTTCGCCGCCGTCGACCGAGTCGGCCGTCGTCATCGCCCCGCCGAACAGGAACACGTCGTTTCCGCCGAGGCCGGACACCGAATCGTTGCCGCCCTGACTGAGGTCCAACGTGTCCGCCTGCGGAGTCCCGACCAGGACTTCCGACAGGCTGCGGAAGTCGAACGAGGCGACGGCCGGATCGTGGTCCGACAGGGCCGGGTTGGCATCCGCGCCGGTGCCGCGCGAATTATAGCCCGTGTTGAGGTGGACCACGTCGTAGGTCGCGACGGCGCTGAGCAGGCCGTTGACGATGATGTGGTCGATCGCCTGGCTGCGGCCGTCGAACGTATAGGTGTAGCGCTCGGCCTCCGGCAGGGTCAGGGTGAGATTGTCGAAGCGGGCGCCGCCGGCGCGCGCCGTCCCGTCCGCCATGGTATAGCCGGTGACCGTGGTCAGCGGCCGGTAGAAATAGAAATCGTTGAAGTCGCCGCCGGCGACGATCCCGGCGCCCGGAGCGCTCCCCTGGACGAGGTTGAGCATCGCATAGACGTCCTGGGCGACCGAGCTGCGCTGCTGCAGATCGCTGTTGGCCGGCTGCCCGCCCGTGACGTTCTGGTTGAGCTGCCAGAATTCGCCCGAGCCGCCTTTCGAGGGGAAGTGATTGGCGGTGACGAAGACCGTGTTGCCATGGAAGGTGAACTGGCCGAGCAGCGAACGGCGCGTGCCCGCCCAGTCGGCGGTGTTGATCTCGCCGCCGAGCATGTCGTCCGAGAAAGCGATGAGGTCGCCGGCGTCGCGGACTCCGTCGCCGATCCGGTCGGTATACATCCGGCGCTCGGCAAGCGGCGCGTCGGGCGCGAGATTGCCAAGCTGGACTCGATCGGTGTTGTAGAGGAAGCCGACGCGGATGTTGCCGCTCTGCTCGCCCCCCTCGGCATTGTAGACCGGGGCCTGGTCGACCCATTGATAATGAGCGCCGGTGGCGAGGTTGAGCGCGTCGACCAGCATCTGCCAGGTGACCGACGCATCGGTGCCGGTGGCCGAGCTGCCGTCGCCCGCGGCGGCGCCGTTATTGTCCTGAATCTCCTCGATCGAGATGATGTCCGGAGCGTTGAGATTGTTGGCGATCGCGTTGGCCAGGGCCGTGAAGCGCGCCGCGCCGTCGGTCGGATCGAGATTCTCGACGTTGAAGGTCGCGACGGTGAGGCTGCGCGTGTCGTCGCCGAACACGGTGATCTCCTGCACCGGATTGCCGGCGTTGACGAAGCCGCCCGGCTCCATCGCGGTGACGAACAGCTTGAGGTCGGTGAAATCGAAGTCGATGATTCCGGTGACGTCGCCCAAGGGGTCGCCCATCGTCGCGTTCTCGAGCAGCCCGGCGGGCGCGGACATTGCGAAATCGGTGAAATCGACTTCGATGATGTCGGGATTGATGTCGCCGTCGTGGACGACGCGGCCGTCGAAATTAGTATCGTCGCCGGTCGTCGCCGTGTCCGGCGGGCCGATCGGAGGATCGCCTGCGATCGTGTAGCCGCCGCGGCTGTTGATCTGATCCGCATTGGCGCTGTCGAGCGAATAGGCCTTCAGATAGGGATCGCCGCCCGACGTAGAGACGAAGCCGTCGGCGACCACCATGTTCGGGATGGTGACCAGCATCCCCTCGACCGTCTCGAAGTAGGAAAGGGCGTAGACCGAGGCGTCGAACGTATCCCCCGCGCCGTCGGAGGAATCGGTGTAATCCGGCGTGACGTCGGTCATCACCTCGTTGGGCATGTTGGTGAGCACGGGCGTGATGCTCGCGAGCGAATTGCCCTGGCTGATCACCGTGAGGCCAGTCGGATTGACCAGCATCGTGCGCGGCATGGTGCTGAAGGACTGATATTCCATCACCTGCGCGGAGACCTGGATGAGATCGCCGACGCTGATCCCGGAGACGACGGTGCCGACGCCGGCGTCGTTTCGGGTCATCACGAAGATTCCCTCGGACGTGAAGGGATTGGAGTCCCAGTCCGAGCCTTCCTCGGTGATGTAATAGCCCTGGCGGTTGCCGACATTGTCGACCGCGGTGACGATGGCGCGGACGGTGACGACCGTCGTCGAGGCGACGTTGAAGCCGTTCTTGCCTTCGGCGGCGAGGATCGGGCTGTAATAGGTCGTGCCCTGGATGTCGTGGATGAAGGTCGGTTCGTCGTTGACGATCGTGCCGACGGCAATGTTGTCGGCGATGATGGCGTTGTTGGTCGCGCTGATGAGCTGGACCTGGAAGGTCTCGTTCGATTCCGCGACCGTGTCGCCGAGGACCGGAACGGAGATGGTCGCGCTGTTCTGGCCCGCTGCGAAGCTCACCGTGCCGGTGGTCGTGACATAGTCCTGACCGGGGCCGGTCGAGGTGGCGGTCACGTCGGCGGTCTGGAAATTGACGTCGAACGCGCCGGTGCCGCCGGTCCGGGTGAGGGTGAAGACCAGGTTGACGCTGCCGCTGTTGCCCTCGACGACGGAGGCGTCCCCGATCGAGACCTGGATCGGCGCGCCGTCGTCGTTGACGATCGTGCCGACGCCCTGCGCGTCGGCGATGGTGGCGCCGCCGGCGTTGCTGAGATTGAGAAGCACCGTCTCGTCGAGCTCGGCGATCGCATCGTCGTTGATCGCGACGCTGACCGTAGCGCTGACCTGGTTGTCGGCGAAGGACAGGGTGCCGCTGGCCGGCGAATAATCGCTGCCCGCGGAGGCGGTGCCGTCGGCGGTCGCATAGTCGACAGTGAAGGCGCCCGCGGCAAGGTTGGTGCGGGTGACGGTGAAGGTCATCGTCCCCGCCGCCTCGTTGACCGAGACGTCGGACACGGAGACGAGCGGGCCGGTGGCGCCGCCGGTGGCGTCGACCGTGACGTTGTCGATTCCGACCTCGTCGCGATTGGCCGAGCCGGACGAGCTGAGATGGGTCCAGCGCAGATAGAGGAAGCCCTGGTCGGGGACCGACAGGCCGGTCAGGCTGACCGTCTCGTGCACGGTGCTGAACGAGGTCGGAGTCGACGCCTCCTTGGTCGAGGGCGTGCTGAAGTTCGCGGCGGGAACGGTGGTGAAATTGGTGCCGTCGGTCGAATAAGACAGCTGCATGCTGCTCGAGCGGTCGCCGCTGTTGCGGTAGGACCAGTCGAAGGCGATGTCGAAGCCGGTCGCCGTGCTTCCGCTGGAGTTCGGGATCCTGGCCTCGATGAAGCCGCCGCTTTCGATCTCGGCGCCCGTCGGCTGCAGGATGAGCGCCGCCCCGCCGGACGGCGAATAGACGCCCGCGCTCGTCGGATCGGCGCTGCCGGTGATGACCCCTCGCGCAAAGTCGTTGGCCGGCGGCGCCACCGAGGTAAAGCCGTAGGCGGGATTGGGGATGTCGCTGAGCCCGACGACCCGCCAGATGTCGGAGTCGACCTGGCTGGCGGTCGGGTTGGGGGCGAAGCCGCTGGCGTCGAAGCCGGTGAAGTCCTCCTCGAAGATGCGCGTGCTTGCGGGCGCCGGATCGTCGGTGGTGATGGTGGCGATGGCGCTGGCGTCGCTCAGCGTCGCACCGTTGGTCGCGCCGGAGAGCGTGACGGTGAACTCCTCGTTGAGCTCGGGCGTCGTGTCGCCGTTGATCGTGACCATGATGGTCGCCGTGTTCTGGCCGTCCGCGAAGCTCAATGTGCCGCTCGTCGCGACATAATCGCTGCCGGCCGTTGCCGAGGCGTGCCCCGGAGCGCCGCCGTTGGAGGTGGCGTAATTGACGTCGAACGCGGCCGTGCCGCCGCTGCGGGTGACGGTCAGGGTCAGGATCGACGTGCCGGCATTGCCCTCGACGATGCTGATGTCGGCGATGGTGACGCTGCCGGCGGCGGGCGCGGCGTCGTCGTTGACGATCGTTCCGGTGCCGCTGGCGTCGGCGATACCGGCGCCGCCCGTGGCGTTGGAGAGATTGACCGCGAAGGTCTCGTCGGGCTCGAACGTCGTGTCGCCCTGGACATCGATCGTGATCGTCTTGCTGCTCTCGCCGTCGGCGAAGCTCAGCGTGCCCGAGAAGCTCGAGCCGGAGACGAAATCGCCGCCATCCGCCACCCCGGCGCCGCCGGCCGTGGGGATGGCGTAGTCGACGGTGACGGCGCCGCCGGTGCCTCCCGTGCGGCTGACGGTGAAGGTGTAGGTGATCGCGCCCGAATCGCCTTCGCCATGGCTGACATCGTCTATGCTGAAGCTGCCGGCCGGCGCAGCGTCGTCATTCTGGATGGTGCCGGCACCGGAGCCGTCGCCGATCGCCACTCCGCCGACAGGATCGGACAGGGTGACCGTGAACGCCTCGTCGCTCTCGAAGGCCGTATCGCCGGCGACGTTGACGGTGATCGTCTTGCTGGTCTCGCCGTCGGCGAAAGTGACCGAGCCGGTGGAAAGCTGGGTCCCGTCGAAGTCGCCGGAATCCGCATTGCCGGCGCCGCCGGGCGCCACGAGCGTCCAGGTTGCCGAGACGGCACCGTCGTCGCCGCCGGAACGGGTGACGGTGAAGGTGAAGGCGGTGGTTCCGCTATTGCCTTCGGATAGGCTGACGTCGCCGATGGCGAGCGAGCCCGTATTGTCGTCGTTGGTGATCGTCCCGGTCGCCTGGCCGTCGGAGACGGTCGCGTTGACGACGTTGGTGACGTTCACGAAGAAATTCTCGTCGAGCTCCACGGCATCGTCGCCATTGACCGTGACGTCGAACGTGTAGCTGGTCAGGCCCGCGGCGATGGTCTGGCTGGTCAGCGTGCGGCCGACATAGTCCGCGCCGGCGGTGGTGGCCGTGCCGTCGGCGGTGGCGATGTCGAAAGTCACGCCTCCCGTCGGAGCGGCGCGGTCGAGGCTGACGGTGAAGGTGTAGGTGACGATGCCGCTGTCGCCCTCCGTCATCGAGACGTTGTCGATCGTCAGGACCGGAGTGTCGTCGTTGGTGATATTGCCGGTCGCGGTCGCGTTGGCGCCGATGCTGGCGGCGATACCGGACTGGTTGGAGACGCTGGTCAGGGTGAGCGAGAAAGCCTCGTTGGCCTCGACGACGGTGTCGCCGGCGACGCTGACCGTGACCGTAGCGCTCGTTTCACCGGCCGGGATCGAGCCGCTGAAGGTGGTCGGCGCGGTTCCGCCGGTGAAATCGGCGGAGTCCGTCGTTCCGGCCGCGACCGTGCCGGAGAAATCGAGGATTCCGGTCGTGCCGCCGGAACGCGTGACCGTGAAGGTGTAGAGGACGGCGCCCGAATTGCCTTCGTCGTGAGTGACGGAGACCGGGTTGAAGACCACGGACTGCGTTTCGGTGGGGGCGGCGGCCTGGGGCGCGAAGGCGATGCCGTTGAAGATGGTGTTGGCGGACGCCGTCGCGATGGTGGTCGGCGCACTGCTGCTGAACGCCGTGTTGTAGCCGCCGGTGTCGATCAGGCTGACGATCGTGTCGGCGGCGCTGCCGTTGCGGCGGGTGGCGTAGAGCGTGACCGTAGTGCCGCTGACGCTCGCGGTGAGGCCGAAATAGTCGTCGGCATTGGCGCCCACGAGGCCGTTCTCCACCCAGCTCCCGCCGACCAGCGAGAATTTGAGCAGCCCGAGGCCGTCATCGGACACGTAAAGCGTATCGACTCCGGCAACCGCCGCCGTCAGGTCGGCGAAGTAGAAGCCGTAGGGAGAACCCAGGGTGTGGGCGTTGGTGCCGCTGAACGACAGGTTGGTGACGGTCTGACCCGTCGTCGTCGGCTCTCCGGTCCCGACCGCTCCGATCCGGACCGTCCCCGAGGCGCTGCTCTCGTAGAGCTGGCCGTTGACCAGCTGGACGGCGCGGGTGTTCTGGCTGGTGAGCAAAGTCGGCGCCGTGCTCGAGCCGAAGGTCGTGTAGACGAGGCCATTGCCTCCGCCGGCATAGATCGCCGTTCCGTCCTCGCTGGCGGCGCTGCGGATGTTGGTCCCGGTGAAGGAGCCGGTCAGGACGGTCGAAGTGTCGACCGTGCCGTCGGCGGCCACCCGCCCGACGATGCGGGGCGCGGCTGCCGCGGTCGTGCCTGCCACGGTCGCCGTTCCGACCGCGGCGTCATAACCGGTCAGCAGCAGGTAGCGGCCGTCCACGCTCCGGGTGAGAAGACCCTCGGAGGTCGCCGATCCAGCCGCGGTCAATGTCTGGTTGCTGCCGGAGTCCGCGGTGGGCATCGCGATCGACTGCACCAGCACCCCGGCGGGCGTATATTCGTCGAGGAATACGGCGAAGGCCGCGCCGCTGAGTGCGCCGCCGCCGACGGCGCCAACGCGATAGACGACGAGATTACCAGGCGTGAAAGCGGCCATTTCGAAATTCCCCCAGCGACAAGGACGACGGCAAATCGAGGGCAGTAGGGCCGATCCTCAGGTCCGGCTCCCTGCGCTCAAAACCGAAATGAAGACGCAAATCGAACGGCGCGGCCTTGCGTGGCGGCGATCGCGAGCGAATCCTTCCCGATTCGCCGGGCATATCCCGAACCATCCCCAATGACAATTTGAATACGCGCCAAATGCTTGGGATCAGAAGGAAAAATTATTTTGAGCGGGCGGCCAGCCGCAGATCCGCGCCGTCGCCGCCACGGCGTCCGGCAGCATATCGGCCCGGCGTTCGCGCCCTGCCGGCTTTCGTCGCCGCAATCCGATCCTTCGTCGCATCGGCGGGACTTCGGCGCCCGGAACGGACCGGTCGTCGCGACGGCCGCGCCACGCGCCGCACCGGGCCCTATTGGAGATCCACCGCCGCGGGACAAAGGCTCGCCCTCCCCCCGCCTCCCGCGGCGGCCCTGTCGAAAGTCCGGAGTTCCGATGAACCGCCTTCCCTTCGCCCTCGCCGCCGTCGCTGCCGTCTCGCCGGCCACGGCCGCGCCCCGAGCCGATGTCGCCGAGGTTGTCGCGGCCGAGCGGGCCTTCGCCGCGGCCGCCCGGACCGACGGGGTCAACGCCGCCTTCGTTCGATTTTCGGCGCCCGACGCGCTCGTCTTCCAGCCGGGCCCGACCAGTGCCAAAGCCGCGCTCGCCGCGCACCCGATCCCGCCGATCGCGCTGAACTGGTGGCCGGCTTATGCCGGGATCGCCGCCTCCGGCGATCTCGGCTTCACCACCGGCCCCTACGAGATCGGCGCGGGCGAGAAGCGGCGTCACGGCTGGTATTTCACGGTCTGGAAGCGTCAGGCGGACGGCAGCTGGCGCTGGGTGCTCGACCACGGGCCGCCCACCCGCGAGGCCGCCGCTTTCGGGCGCGATGGGCCGGTCGCCGCGCTTGCGCCCGGGCGGCCTTCGCACAAGCACCATGCGTTCGGGAGCCTCAGGGCGGCCGAAGCCCATCTCGCCGCCGCCCTCGCCGCCGACGCCCGCTCGGCGTTCCCGCGCTTCCTCGCCGCCGACGGCCGGCTAATGCGGGTCGGCCCGCAGCCCGCGGTCGGCGCCGGCGCCTGGGCGCCGATCCTCGCCGCCGGACCGGAGCGGATCGACGCGGCGCCGCTCGGCGGAGCGGTTTCGGAGGCCGGCGACCTCGCTTACACTTATGGGACGGCGCGCTGGCTGAAGGACGGGGCCGAGGCGAGAGGTCATTATGTCCGAATCTGGCAGCGCCGCGAGGGCGGATGGACCCTGATCGTGGACAACATGATCGCCGTACCGCCGGCGCCCCCGGCCCCCTGACTTTCTGCGAAACCCGCCGCCGGTGCGACGAAAAGGGCGGCGCTTGCGACGCATGCGCGATAGGATAGAGCGATGGAACTCTTCAGACCGCGGCCGAACCTGACCCGCCAGGCGGCGAAGCTGACTCTCGGGGTCTGGGTTTTTACCTTCATTCTGTTTTTGATGCCGGGCCTGGCCGCCAACGGCCGGGTTCCGCCCTTCGCGGTCGGCGTCACCGCCGGTGTCATCGGCTTCGGAATCCTGGTCTCGGCCCTGCTCTACTGGGCCTGCGCCCGGCTCCAGGACTCGCCGACCCCGCTCAAGGTCGGCGGCGTGTTCGGCGCCGTCTGCCTCGCCGCCTTCGCCTTCTCGCTCGGCGACGCCCTGCTCGGCGGCAACATCATCCAGATGTTCATGGCCGAGCACCATATCCGCCCCGACGTGATCAACCGCACCGTCTCCAACTTCATCAGCTTCTCCTGGCTCTACGGCTGGCTCGGCACGACCTACGTCATCCTCCAGACCAATGCGGCGATGGCCGAGCGCGAGCTCCAGCTCGCCGAGGCCCGAACCCTCGCCCAGACCGCCCAGCTCACCGCCCTCAGGCTCCAGCTCAACCCCCATTTCCTGTTCAACACCCTCAACGCCATCTCGTCGCTGATCGTCACCGGCCGCAATCGCGACGGCGAGGCGATGCTGACCCGGCTTTGCCTGTTCCTGCGCACCGCGCTGGTCGCCGACGGCCGAAGCGAGGTCACGCTCGGCGAGGAGCTGGAGACGATCCAGACCTATCTCGAGATCGAGTCGATCCGCTTCGGAGACCGGCTTACGGTGGAATTCGCGGCGCCCGACGAGCTGCTCGAGCTGGCGGTCCCCAATTTCATCCTCCAGCCTCTGGTCGAGAACGCGGTGAAGCACGGGGTCGCCCCCACCAGCCGCCCGGTCATCGTCCGGGTCGGCGCCCGCCGCGAAGGGGGAGACCTGATCCTGTCGGTCAGCGACAATGGAGGACGGGCGGCCTGCGCGGGCAACGGCACGGGCGTGGGCCTGGACAACACTCGGCGGCGCCTCGATGTCATCTACGGCCCCCGCGGCCGGCTCGAGACCCTCGCCCATGACGGCGGCTACACCGCCCTCATCCGGATCCCGGTCGCCGAGGCGCCGACGCTCGGACTGGTCGCATGACCCTGCGCACGCTCCTCGTCGACGACGAGCCGCTCGCCCTGGAGCGGCTCCAGGTCTTCTTCCGCGACATCGCCGGAGTCGAGGTGGTCGGCACCGCCCGCGACGGCCGGGAAGCGGCCGAGGCGATCGAGCGCCTGAAGCCCGACCTTGCCCTGCTCGACATCCAGATGCCCGAGCAGAACGGCCTTCGAGTCGCCGCCACACTGCCGCCGGAAGACCGGCCCGAGATCATCTTCGTCACCGCCTTCGAGCAATATGCCCCCGACGCGTTCGAGGTCGAGGCCGCCGACTATCTGCTCAAGCCCGTCCGCTTCGACCGGCTGTGGCAGGCGGTCGAGCGCGCCAAGCGCCGCAAGCATCAGCGCACCCTCGCCGGCCGGGCCGAGGCCGCGGCGCCTCGGGAGAGCGCCCGCGAGGACGGCCTCTGGGTCCCGACCCGAGCCGGCGCCGTCTTCGTGCCCGTAGAGACGATCGACTGGATCGAGGCTCAGCGCGACTATGTCATGCTCCACACCGCCACCCGCAGCCACATCCTGCGCATCTCGATGCGGGCGCTCGAGGAGAAGCTCGATCCCGCCCAGCTATTGAGGGTCCACCGCTCCGCCTTCGCCCGTCCCGCCAACGTCGTCGAGGTCCAGCGCCTCGGCCGGACGATCAACGCCCTGGTGCTTCGCGACGGCGCCATCGTCCAGGTCGGGCCGAATTATTCGAAGGCGGTGGCGGAGCGATTGAGGCTGGCCGAGTGAGCGCCGTCCGCCTCCCCATTGCCTGACGCGCGGCGCGACTTCACGGGCGCTAGGAACGCCAGTCCCGGATTATCGTCACGACCGCCAAGACGCAGAGCCCCACGAACAGCAGCGTGAACAGCGCGACGAATATTAGGACCAGCCACGGTGTCAAACCTTCGGTTCCCATTCCGGACGCCTATCAGCATCGAGGGGGAAGTCGAGTCGGGCGCCCTGCCTCCGTCCGTCCTAATGGGGGACATGGACCGCCTCATAATCCCCACCTTTCTTTCGCGGTCACCCCGGCTTGCGGGAACGCGGAGCGTTGATCTGGGTTAGCGCCTTTGCGGCCCGATTCCGACAGCCGCAGACAGGGGAAGGTCCGAGTGACTGGGACCAAGATATTGCTGGTCGAGGACGAGCCGCTCGTCCTTCGCAACACCGCCGATCTGCTCATCGAGGACGGCTACGACGTCACCGAATGCACCGGCTGCGAGGAGGCGCTCGCCCGGCTCGAGGCGGAGCCCGACACCGCCGTGCTCGTCACCGACCTCAACGTCGCCTGCCCGGGCGACGGCATGACTCTCGCCCGGGTCGCCGCCGAGCGCTGGCCCCACCTGCGCATCGTCATGGTCTCGGGCGCTCTGCGCCCGCCCCAGGGCACCTATCCCGAGCGCGCCATCTTCTTCACCAAGCCCTACGCCCCCGGCGCCCTCCTCCACGTCGTCAAATCCCCCGATTTCGCCTGACCTCCTTCGATACGGGCCTTCGCCAAGCTCAGTCCCTACTCAGGATGAGCGGAAGTGGCATTTTCGCTCATCCTGAGTAGCCGGTGAGCTTGTCGAACCGGCGTATCGAAGGAACCACCGAGCTAGTGACTGTCACTCGATCCGCGCCTAACGCTCCCGCCATGGACGACGACCTGCCGGACGCTATCCCGGCCGCCACCCTGATCCTGATGCGCCCTGCCTTGGCCGGCGGGCCGCCCGAAATCCTGATGCTGGAGCGGGCCGAGACGATGGCCTTCGCCGCCGGAGCCTTGGTTTTCCCCGGTGGACGGATCGATCCGGAGGACGAGGCGCTGGCGGCGCGTTTTCCCGGCTTGCCGGACGCCGCCGCGCGGATCGCGGCGATCCGGGAGACGATCGAGGAAACCGGAGTGGCGCCGGCGCTCCGGCCGGCTCCCGACGCGGCGAAGCTTCGCGAGGCGATGGCCGCGGGCCGTCCTTTCGCCTTTCTCCTCGACGAAATGAAGCTGACGCCGGATCTCGAAGCGCTCACCCCCTTCGCCCGCTGGTGCCCCAATTTCCGCGAGGCCCGGCGCTTCGACACCTTATTCTATCTGGCCGAGGCTCCGGCGGGGGGCACCGTCCACAGCGCCGACGAGACCGAATCGGTCCACACCTTCTGGGCGAGCGCCGCCGAAGTTATCGCCGAAATCGAGGCCGGCCGCGCCAAGGCGATCTTCCCGACCCGCCGCAACCTGGAACGCCTCGCCGGCTTCGACTCGCTTGCGGAAGCCCGCGCCGACGCGGTTCGCCACCCGGTGCGGCAGATCACGCCCTGGGTCGAGGAACGCGACGGCAGGCGCTTCGTCTGCATCCCGGAAGGCATAGGCTATCCGGTGACGGCCGAGCCTTATGAAAGCGCCCGTCGCCGCTGATCCCGCTTCGGCCGGCGGGAGAGCCGCGCGACGGCGAGGCGGTCCCGCCGAAGCCGGTAGGCGGCCAGCCAGAACATATAGATGAGCATGAGGGCGATGAGGATTGGGAACGCGTACATCATGGCGCGACAAAGCTTCGCGAGTCTTCAGGTTCCAAGGCTTGCGGCGAACCGTTGGGCATCAGCGAAAGCTCGGCTCCAGCCGCGTGGGGGGCCGGTACCGGCGCCGTTCCTCAAGCCGCTCGACCGGCTGCGACCGGCGCGTATCGACGAACAGGGATTCGAT
Source organism: Allosphingosinicella sp. (assembly GCA_036389015.1). GTDB lineage: Bacteria > Pseudomonadota > Alphaproteobacteria > Sphingomonadales > Sphingomonadaceae > Allosphingosinicella. Next base: position 46,347 of record DASVQS010000059.1, read on the forward strand.
GACGGTGGCACCGGGATAGGCGAACAGCATCTCCGATCCCGGATCGAGCCTGACCCGGCTCTGATCCTCGACCAGCCAGACCGAAGGCGGCTCGAGCGCCTGGCCGTCGATCAGCCCGCTCCCTTGGACCGGCACCAGCCAGACCGGCCGCTCCACCTCCCCGGCGAGCCGTCCGCCGGCGCTCCGGGTCCAGCGCTCGACCACGAACGCTCCGCCATCCGCGAGGATCTCCCGCCCAGGCTCGATCTCCCTGCGCGCCGCCGGCGAACGATAAGGCCCCGGCCGAGCCGCTTTCACGCCCGCCTCGACCTGGAGCTCGCGCTCCCGGCCATAGTCGAACAGTCGGTAGGTGAGATCGACATTCTCCTGGATCTCGACCAGGGTGAGCCCCGGCCCGAGCGCGTGGATGGTCCCGGCGGGCGAATAATGGAAATCGCCGGCTCTCGCCTCGCGCCAGTCGACCAAGGCCTCGAGCGTCCCCTCCTCGATTGCGGAGCGCAGCTCGACCGGCGAAACCTCGCGCTTGAGCCCGAGCCCGATCCGGGCGCCGGGCTCGGCTTCAAGCACCAGCCAGGCTTCGTCCTTCCCCCGGCGATGTCCGGTGGCCCGCGCCGCCTCGCCGTCGGGATGGACCTGGATCGACAATTTCTCCCGGGTCAGAAGATATTTGACGAGCAGCTCCGAGTCCGGCCCGCGCGCGTCCTGGAACCAGATCTCTCCGATCGGCTCGCTGCCCGCCGCGGCCGCGCCGAAGCTTCGCGGGAGCTCGGCGCGCCCCCACAATTTCTCGACCTGCCTTGACGCGAGCCGGCTCGCCGTCACTTTCTCGTCCTTCGCCTCACGAAACCGGCGCCCGTCGACCGGAGTCTTGTCGCCATGAGATACGCGCGCGGGGTAAAAATCTTCCTAGTGTCGGCGCTGATCGCCTTTCTGGCCTTTCTCGGCTGGGGCTATGCGCGCAATCACCCCGAGGACGTGCCGTGGACGGCTCTCGACCTCGCCCAGCCGGTCGGCGCCTTCACCGGGCGCAAGCTGGCGGCGCTGGGAGGCAAAGGCGAGACGTGCCGAGCCCTGCTTCGCCGTGCCGGAATCCGCTTCGCCGCACTGCCCCGCCGGGGCGGGCGGCAATGCGGCTACGACGATTCCGTCCGCTTCTCAGCGGGCGGAGCGCTCTCGCTCTCCTATCGGCCGTCGGGCCTCGGCACGAGCTGCCCGGTCGCCGCAGGCCTCGCGCTTTGGGAGTGGCACGTCGTCCAGCCTGCGGCGCTCCGGCGCTTCGGGACGAAGGTCGCCGCGGTCGAGCATTATGGAAGCTTCAGCTGCCGCCGCATCTACGGGCGGCCGGAAGGCGCGTGGAGCGAGCATGCCTCGGCCAATGCGGTGGACATCGCCGCCTTCCGGCTCGCCGACGGCCGCCGGATCAGCGTCGCCGGCGACTGGCGTGGCGACGGCGCCAGAGCCCTTTTTCTCCGCGACGTCCGCGACGGCGCCTGCCGCCTGTTCGCGACGACCCTGTCGCCGGACTATAATGCCGCCCACCGCGACCATATCCACCTCGACCAGGCCCGGCGCGGAGCGACGGGGTGGCGGGCGTGCAACTAACTTGCCTCCCCATCGAAGATGGGGAGGGGGACCATGCGAAGCATGGTGGAGGGGTAATTACGGAGATTCTGAGGTTCAATCGCGAGACGGCGAAGGCCTGTGCCTTCTACCCCTCCACCACCCTTCGGGTGGTCCCCCTCCCCATGGCTTTGCCACGGGGAGGCAAGTCATGAAAACAGATCGGCCCCGCCCTTGCGGGCGAGGCCGATTCGATTCTCCGCCGGAGCGGAAAGGCTCTAGCTCAGATGCCGAGAGAGATGCTTGTTCATCTCGAACATGGAGCAGCGGTCGGTTCCGAAGATCTTCTTGAGCTTGTCGTCGGCGAGGATCTCGCGCTTGTTCTCCGGATTCTGGAGCTTGTTGGACCGGATATAGTCCCACATCTTGCTGACCACCTGGCTGCGCGGAAGCGGGTCGGAACCCGTGATCGCCGCCAGATCGGACGACGGCGTCACCGGGCGCGACAATCCGCCCCTTGCTCCGCCGCCAGTAGTGCCCTTTGCCATAGTCTTCCCTCCTGTGAATGCCCCGCCGATAAGCCTCAAACGCGCGTCGAGCGCAAGAGGATTACAGAGTGGAAATCGTCGGATCGCGGCTCAGGGCCGTTCCAGCGCAATTTTAATGTGGATCATTGTCCGATTCGGGCCTCGGCCGGGCAGCGGGGGCGCCTTCACCGGCCCCGGTCCGCGCCGCCCGATTCGCGCCAGGCTCCGAACGGAACGACCTTGTTGCCGGCGTCGTGACCGATGTCGGCCCGGCCGAGATAGGGGATTGCGGAGCGCTCGCACCAGTAACGGAACACCTCTTCCTCGCCCGCGCCGAAGTCCGGGTCGTTGTCCGGGACCTCAGTGCACCGCCCGAGCCTGATCCCGGCGACCTTGCGCACGCTCGCGTTGCCGGTGATGTGAAACAGCGCCCGGTCCGTCCGGTACATATGTTCCGAGACATCCTCGAGCATGAGCAAATGGCCGGCGAGATCCGGCTCCAGCGCCGTCCCCAGCAGCTGCGAGAAGACGGTGATGTTGAACGCGGCCGCCGGCGTCTCGCCCAGATTGGGATCGAGGGCCGCCGGATCGCGGCGGACCAGCCACGCCAGCGCCCGAGCCACCGCCGCCTCGCCGCCGTCGCGGCGGACGTCCATCGGCATCGGCCCGTGCGCGACGCTCGGATAGCCGGCACGATAGAGGCCGGCGAGCATATAGCCGGCGTCGCTGTAGCCGAGATAGGCCTTGTCCCGCGCCGGCGGGGCCAGCCGTTCCAGCACCCCTTCCGCGATCCGGCACGAGCCGTAGCCGCCGCGGCCGAACCACAAGGCGTCGAAGCCGGGATCGTTGGCCACTTCGAGGAAGGCCGCCGCCCGGGTCGGGTCGTCGCCGGCGAAATGGCGGTGGCTGAGGAAGCATTGCGGGTGGAAGACCAGCTCGACGTCGGGGAACGCCTCGGCGGCGATCGCCGTCACCCGTTCCGCCGTCTCGGGCCGGATCGGAGTGCTCGGAGCGACGATCCCAATCCGCATTCCTCCTCCCTTCCGCGTTTGAAAAGCCTCGCCGACCTCAATAGGGCGGCGCCATGTCAGGGACCAAATCCTATTTCTTCTGCGGCATCGGCGGCAGCGGCATGCTTCCCTTGGCCTCCATCGTCCGCGCCCGGGGCGCGGCGGTGGCGGGGTCGGACCGGGCTCTCGACCAGGGCCGGACCGCCGCCAAGTTCGATTATCTGCGCCGCCTCGGCATCAACCTCTACCCACAGGACGGAAGCGGCCTGACCTCGCCCGGCCAGATCCTCGTCGCCTCGGCCGCGGTCGAGGACAGCGTTCCCGACGTCCGCGCGGCCGCACGCCTCGGTCTCGAGCGGATCACCCGCGCCGAATTGCTCGCCGGCCTGTTCAACGCCGCCGGGACGGGCATCGCCGTCGGCGGCACCAGCGGCAAATCGACCGTCACCGGGATGATCGGCTGGATCCTACACCGGGCCGGGTTCGATCCGACGGTGATGAACGGGGCGGTGATGAAGAATTTCGCGACCCCCGACGCGCCTTTCGCAAGCGCGCTCGTCGGCGGCGACCGGGTCTTCGTCAGCGAGGTCGACGAAAGCGACGGCTCGATCGCGCTCTACCGGCCCGGAATCGCGGTCCTCAACAACGTCAGCCTCGATCACAAGTCGATGGACGAGCTGCGCGCCTTGTTCGGGGACTTCCTCGCCCGGGCGGGAACGGCGGTGGTCAATCTCGACGACGTCGAAGCTCGGGCCCTCGCCGGCACGGACGCCGTCACCTTCAGCCTGGCGGACCGGCGAGCCGATTACAGCGCCTCCGACATCGTGGAGGCTCCGACCGCGGTCGAATTCACCCTGGCGGAACGGCGGAGCGGCGAGACAGCGCGGATCCGGCTCGCGGTCCCCGGGCGGCACAATGTCGCCAACGCGCTCGCCGCCACCGCCGCCGCGCGCGCGGCCGGAGCTCCGCTCGCCGCCGCCGCGGCCCTGTCGGACTTCGCCGGGCTCAGGCGCCGGTTCGATCTTGTCGGAAGCCGCAACGGAGTCACGGTCGTCGACGATTTCGGCCACAACCCGGACAAGATCGCCGCCACCCTCGCCACCTGCCACGCTTTCCCCGGCCGGCTTCTGATCTTCTTCCAGCCGCACGGCTACGGCCCGCTTCGAACCATGCGGCGCGAGCTCGTCGCCGCCTTCGCCCAGGGCATGGCCGCCGAAGACCTGCTCATCCTGTGCGACCCGGTCTATTACGGCGGCACCGTCGAGCGGATTGTGACCAGCGCCGACATCGTCGCGGACGTCCGCTCCGCCGGCCGCCTCGCGGAGCACATTCCGGATCGCGCCGAGGCCGGCCGCCGACTCGCCGCTGCCGCCCGGCCCGGCGACCGCATCCTCGTCATGGGCGCGCGCGACGACACCCTCAGCCAGTTCGCCGAGGAGGTGTTGACTTGCCTCCCCATCGAAGATGGGGAGGGGGACCCCGCATAGCGGGGTGGAGGGGTGATCCGGCCCAAGCCCGTTCCAGGTCACCCCTCCACCACCTTCGGTGGTCCCCCTCCCCATGCTGCGCATGGGGAGGCAAAATTAGGACACGGCGCTCCAGACGAAGGCGGCAAAGCTCGCGGTCAGGCCGGCCAGGAAGATCCGGTAGGCCCAGCCGAGCAGCCGGTACTTCTTGCGGGCGAGAACGAGTCCGTTCTGGTAGATGTCGCGCGCCATCGTCCGGTAGATGCGGTCGTCGCTTTCGAGCTCGGCCATCAGCCGCTCGATATATTCCTCCTCGTCCAGATCGGCGAACGAGCCGAAGAACATGAGGTTGAGCGGCGCCTTGCGGCGGAAGCGGACCGCGGGCAGGACCGCGCCGACCGCGCACAGCGCCGAGAGGAAGGCGGCGCCGCCGAGGATCAGGAGCGGCAGCGGCGCTCCGGCGCCGTTCGAGTGGCCGACCGCGATCGTGAAGATGACGAAGGTGGCGCCCATCAGGATGCTGGCCTTCTGGTCCGCCATGGCGGAAAGCTGCATCTGGGCGAGCACCGCGGTCCGCGTCAGATGCACCGCATTTGGCGGGTAGACCGGCCCGCCGCCCTCCTGCTCCTCCGCCATCGGCAAAGCATGGCACGGCCCCCGCGCTCTGCCAAGCGGCCGCCCCATTGCCGCCCTATTCGCTTGGCAGAGCCGTGGCCGGGACATAAGGGGCGGGGATGACCGACAGAGAAGAGACGTTCGCCAAGGTCGCGAAGCTTATCGAGCCTTTCAACAAGAAGGACGTCGAGCTCAGCGACGACACGACCTTCGCGGGCGATCTCGAATGGGACAGCCTGATCGTCATGGACTTCGTCGCCTCGGTCGAGGACGAGTTCGACATATTGATCACGATGAACATGCAGGCCGAGATCGAGACGGTGGGCCAGCTGGTCGACTCGGTCGAGGAGCTTCGGAACGAGGGATGAGGGATTGGGGAGCTAATTCCTCCCCTGCTTTTGCAGGGGAGGGGGACCATGCGAAGCATGGTGGAGGGGCCTTGCTGACTCCGAAGAACCCCTCCACCGCGCTTCGCGCGGTCCCCCTCCCCCGGGAATCCGGGGGAGGAATTTCATGACCGAATCCGACGCCAACCCGATGGATCCCGCCGAGGCCCCGCCCGGCCATACCCACGGCCGCGACCTCTTCTCCAAGTTCGACGCCCTCATCGCCGAGCGCGAGACCCTGCTCGACACCGGAGTCCGCGACCCGTTCGGCCTGGTCATGGAGAAGGTCCTCTCGCCGACCCTGGCGATCGTCAAGGGCAAGGAGACGATCCTGCTCGGCACCTACAATTACATGGGCATGACCTTCGATCCCGACGTGATCGAGGCGGGCAGGAATGCGCTCGACGAATTCGGCGCGGGCACCACCGGAAGCCGGGTGCTCAACGGCACCTACCAGGGCCATATGGAGGTCGAGGAGGCTCTGAAGGACTTTTACGGCACCGCCCACGCCATGGTCTTCTCGACCGGCTACCAGGCCAATCTCGGGCTGATGTCGACCCTCGCCGGCAAGGAGGATTACATCATCCTCGACGCCGACAGCCACGCCTCCATCTATGACGGCTGCAAGCTCGGCGACGCCCAGATCGTCCGCTTCCGCCACAACAATGTCGAGGATCTCGACAAGCGCCTCGGGCGGCTTCCGGCGGAGGGCGGCCGGCTGGTCGTCCTCGAGGGCGTCTATTCGATGCTCGGCGACATCGCTCCACTGAGGGAAATGGTCGAGGTCGCCAAGCGCCACGGCGCCATGGTGGTGGTCGACGAGGCTCACGGGATGGGCTTCTTCGGCGCCAACGGCCGCGGAGTCTTCGAGGAAGCCGGGGTCGAGGACCAGATAGATTTCGTCGTCGGCACCTTCTCCAAGTCCGTCGGAACGGTCGGCGGATTCATCGTCTCCAACCATCCCAAGTTCGGAGTGCTCCGCCTCGTCTGCCGCCCCTACGTCTTCACCGCCTCGCTTCCGCCCAGCGTCGTCGCCACCGCCGCGACCTCGATCCGCAAATTGAAATATGCCGGCAACAAGCGCCAGCACCTCTGGGAGAACAGCCGCCGCCTCCACAAGGGGCTTCGCGACCTCGGCTTCGACCTCGCCACGCCCGAAGCCCAGTCGGCGATCATCGCCATCCTCCTGCCCGACCAGGACAGGACGGTGCGCATGTGGCAGGCGCTGCTCGAAGCGGGCGTCTACGTCAACATGGCCCGCCCCCCCGCCACGCCCGCCGGAATGTACCTGCTCCGCTGCTCCCTCTGCGCCGACCATAGCGAGGAGCAGGTCACCCAGATCCTGGGCATGTTCGAGAGCGCGGGTAAGGCGACGGGCATCCTGTAGAGACCGTCTCTACCGTCACTCTGAACTTGTTTCGGGGTCCAGTTCTCCGCCCCCACCTCGGCTCGACGCTGGATTCTGAAACGAGTTCAGCATGACGTACAGGGCTTGGGGACAGTCACTAGTGACTGTCCCATTATCCGCGTCGCACGCGGCGGGTCGTCCGTCGCGTGCGCTCCCGCGTCCCGGGGACACAGCCCTTCTTATCCGCCCGCCGCCCACCAGGCCATTCCTGCGGCCGCGCAGCCGGCGAGCACCACCGGCGCGCCGAGGCGGAATCGGAACATCGCGACCAAAGCGGCGGCGGCGAGGACGCAGGCGGCGAGGTCGATGCTGCCCGCCACCGGCAGGTCGAAGCGCAGCGGTCCCGCCGCCACCTCCTTCGCCTCGCGGAACAGGGTGTGGAGCGCGAACCAGATCGCCAGGTTGAGCACCACGCCCACCACGGCCGCGGTGATCGCCGACAGGGCCGCGCTCAGCGCGCGGTTCTCGCGCAATTTCTCCACGAACGGGGCGCCGAGGAAGATCCACAGGAAGCAGGGCGTGAACGTCACCCAGGTGGTGAGGAGGCCGCCGAGAGTCCCGGCAACCATGGGGTGAAGGTCGCCCGGGTCGCGATAGGCGCCCATGAAGCCCACGAACTGGGTCACCATGATCAGCGGTCCCGGAGTCGTCTCCGCCATGCCCAGCCCATCGAGCATCTCGCCCGGGGCAAGCCAGCCGTAATTCTCTACCGCCTGCTGAGCGACATAGGCGAGCACGGCATAGGCGCCGCCGAACGTCACCACCGCCATTTGCGAGAAGAACAAGGCGATCTGGCCGAACACGCTCTCCCGCCCGGCGGTTGCCAGCAGTAGCGTGACCGGCCCGAGCCACAGCAGCAGGAAGACCGCCGAGATGCGCAGCGACCAGCGGAGGCTCGGCACCGCATGGGCCGGAATCCGATCTCCCAGTACGGTCTCGGGGGCCGCGGCTTCCGGCCCATGTCCGCCGGCGACGAAGGCGCGGCTGCCGGCCCGGGCGCCGAGATAGCCGGCCAGTCCTGCCGCAAGCACGATCAGCGGGAAGGGCACTGCGAAGAAGAAGATGGCGACGAAGGCGCCTGCGGCCAGGGCGCGAAGGACGTTATTCTTCAGCGCCCGGGAGCCGATCCGCCTGACCGCCTCGGCGACGATCGCCAGCACCGCCGCCTTCAGGCCGAAGAACAGGGCTGCCACCCAGCCGACATTGCCCGCCGCCGCGTAGATCCAGGAGAGGACCATGATGGCGGCGAAGCCCGGCAGGACGAACAGGATGCCGGCGATCAGCCCGCCCTTCGTCCGGTGCATCAGCCAGCCGATATAGGTGGCCAGCTGCTGCGCCTCCGGGCCCGGAAGGAGCATGCAGTAATTGAGCGCGTGAAGGAAACGGGCCTCGCCGATCCAGCGCCTTTCCTCGACGAGGATCCGATGCATGACAGCGATCTGCCCGGCCGGCCCGCCGAAGCTGAGCAGGGCGATCTTCGCCCACACGCGGGTCGCTTCGGCCAGCGAGACCGAGTGACCGTCACTGATGTCGGTCACCGTCCACCTCTCCCCCGATTCAGTGACGGTCACGATGACAGTCACTTGCGAAAGCGAAGGCCTCGAAGCCGCTCCGCCGGCAGGCGCGATCGTAGATCGCGGAAGCCGCGGCGACGTCCTGAAGGGCGGTGCCGGTCGAGTCAAAGACGAAGATCTCGTCGTCGCGGGTGCGGCCCTCGGCGGCACCGGTGACCAGCGCGCCCAGGCTTGCATGAACCTGATCCGGCCGCACCGTGCCGGCGCGGACGGCATGGCGCAGGTCCCCCATGTCGAGGCATTGCTCGAGCCGGTCTACGACGATTCGCGACTTTCCCATCAGCTCGGGATGGATCTCGCTCTTTTCCGGGCTGTCCGCCCCGACCGCGGCGATGAAGCAGCCCGGCCCGACCTGGCCCGGCCCGAGGAACGGCTCCCGCGCGGTCGTGCAGGTGACGATGACGTCGGAGGCCGGGGCCACGGAGTCGAGGTCGGCGACCGGCTCGGCGGCCATGCCCAGCCCGAGCGCCGCTCGAGCCAGCGCTTTCGAGCGTTCGAAGTCGCGGTCCCAGGCGAAGCAGCGCCGCAGCGGCAGCAGCTGCGCCAGCGCTTCCAATTGCGCCAGGGCCTGCATTCCGCAACCGCAAACCAGCACCGAGCGCGAATCCGGGCGCGCCAGGAAGCGGGCGGCGAGCGCGGACGCGGCCGCGGTCCGCCGCAAGGTCACCTCGATCGAATCCATCACCGCGAGCAGGGCGCCGTTGCCGCCGTCGCACAGCAGGATCGCGCCCTGGATGGTAGGCAGCCCGGCCTCGTTGTCGGGGAAGTTGCCGTTGAGCTTGAGGGCAACCCGGAGCCTTTCGAGGCCGAGGCTGGCTCCCTTCGCGTGGAACGTTCCACCCTCTCCCGCCAGGGCCATCGGCGCCGGTGACGAGGCCTTCCCCTCCTCGGCGGCACGAAAGCCGGTTTCGACCGCCGCCAGATAATCGGCGGGGCCCATCAGCCCCGAAATGTCCGAGCGCGACAGCAGCAGGGTCACGACCGGCCTCTCTTCTTGGGCATATGCGAGACCCAGTCGTGAGTCTCGTCGACCGCGTCCCGGCACCAGCGGTAGAAGGCGTCGTAGAGCAGCATCCCGGCGTTCAGCTGCTCGAGATCGTCGGCGAACATCCGCGACAGCCCGAGCGACGCGGCGAGCAGGCCCGCGGCCTGGGGAGCGAGCTCCGGCCGGGCGGTGTCGGCGCCGCGAACGATCTGAGCGAGGCGGGCGAGGCCGGGAAAGCCGCCGAGCCCGAGCTCGTCCACCATCACATCGAACGTGCAAAGCTCGCCGCGATGGCTCCAATAGGCGCCTTCGAGGTCGAACGCCGCCGCACCGAAACGCTCGCCCACCGCGGCGACCTCGGCGGGCGCCACGAAGAGGAAGACAGCTTCAGGGTCGACGAACCGTCGGATCAGCCAGGGACAGGCGATCCGGTCCACCTTGGGACGAGCGCGGGTCACCCAAAGCGTCCGCCCGCTGGAGTCGCGCGGCGGCAGCCGGCCTTCCGCGAGCAAGGGCAGGCCGGCGTCCCGCCAGGCGGCGATGCCGCCTTCGAGTATCTCCGCGTCCACGCCTTCATGTCGAAGCCAGGCCGCCGCTCCGGCGCTCAGCTGGGCGCCGCGGGCGCAGACGACGACGGCCGATCGCCCGGCGAGCCCGGCGGCCCACCGGCCCGCGTCCTCCGCTCGGCGGCGCACCGAGCCCGGAATGCACAGGCCCGGGTCGCTGCCGACGTCCACGACGGCGGGACAGGCGGGGGTGCCGATGAGACGGGCGAGCTTTTCGGGAGAGATGGCGTTGGGGCTCGGCACGAGGCGTCCTTTCAAGAAGCAGGACGCGAAACTTCAGCCCGAAGCCTCATGGGGCGATCGCGCTCCCCATGGGTTGGAGTAAAGCGTGGAGCGTTCCCACTGTCAAATGGAACCGTGCCGTCGTCCGAGCGAAAGCTGGGACCCCAGTTGGTGAAATATGCCAGTGCATTTCACCCGCTGGGACCCCAGCATACGCTGGGGTGACGGGGATAAGCCGCGACCATCGCCCCCCAAAGCGCGGCGAATCGAAGGACATGGAGTGGAACCTTCTTCCAATCCCCTCCCCGCATGATCTAGACTCCGTTCATGGCGGGCGAGGACATGTACGCCATGTCCGAGGAAAGGACTTCCGGGGCATGGCGCGGGATGCTGGCGAGCGCGGGGGCCGTGCTCGCCGCCTTGCTGCTCATCGCCCTGATGCTGATGGTCACCTCGTCGAACGAGGCCCGGGACCGGGCGCTGGCCTCCGAGCGCCACAGCTACGACGTCATGCTCCTGACCCGGACGGTCGACGGCGCCATCGCCCGCGCCGAGGCCGCGCTCGGCCGTTACGTGCTCGACGAGGACGTTGCGACCAGCGGAAGCGTGTACGGAGCCGAATGGCGCCAGGCGCAGCAGCTGATCGCCGAACTTCGGCGTCAGGTCCGCGGCAACAAGGAGCAGCTCGGCCGGGTCGAGGCGCTCGAGGCCCTGTTCGCGACCCGCGGGCGCGAGCTGGCGCCGGCCGCCGTGGCCGCCCAGGCGAAGCGCGGAAGCGGCGGAATCTCGCTCTTCTACGGCGCCGCGCGCACTCCGACCGGCCCGAAGCTGCGCGAGACTCTCGGCCTCATCGCCGCCTCCGAGCGCGAGGATCTGCGGCGGCGAATGGCCGCCACCCGGGTCTCCGGCACCCGCTCCGACCAGCTCACCGAATGGCTGGGCTGGCTTGCAGTGGCGATCGGCGTTGGAGCGATCGTGCTCGGCTGGCTCGCCTTCCGGGCGATCAGCGAGCGGCTGGCGGCGGTTCGCGAGGCCGACAGCGAGGCCAGCCGGGCCAGCCAGCTCGAGCAGGCGGTTCGCGAGCGCACCCGCGAGCTCAGCCAGGCCTATGAGCAGCTCAAGGAGGAATCGGCCGAGCGCGAGGCGGCCGAGGCCCAGCTCCGCCAAGTCCAGAAGATGGAGGCGGTCGGCCAGCTGACCGGCGGCATCGCCCACGATTTCAACAATATGCTCGCGGTCGTCGTCGGCGGCCTCGACCTCGCCCGGCGCAAGCTCACCGGCCCCCGCCGCGAGGTCGAGTTCCACCTCGACAATGCCATGGAGGGCGCCACCCGGGCCGCCGCGCTCACCCGCCGGCTGCTCGCCTTCGCCCGGGCCGAGCCCCTGCTCCCCGTCGCCGTCGCTCCGGCCGGGCTCGTCGAAGGCATGCTCGATCTGGTCGACCGCTCGATCGGCGAGCGGATCACCGTCCGCACCCGCTTCCCCGAGGAGACGTGGAACGTCAGCGTCGACACCAACCAGCTCGAGAACGCCATCCTCAACCTCGCGGTCAACGCCCGCGACGCCATGGACGGCGAAGGCCAGCTCGCGATCAGCGTCGACAATGTGGCGCTCGCGGCCGGCGAGGTGGGCGAGATGGGCGCCGGCGAATATGTCCGGATCAGCGTCTCAGACACCGGATCGGGAATGCCGCCCGAGGTGATCGAGCGGGTGTTCGAGCCCTTCTTCACGACCAAGCCGGTCGGCAAGGGGACCGGCCTGGGCCTCAGCCAGATCTTCGGATTCGCCCGCGAATCCGGCGGCGACGTCGTCATCGATTCGACGGTCGGAGTGGGCTCCACCGTCTCGCTCTACCTGCCGCGCTCGACCCAGGAGGTGGAATCGGCCGCCGCTGCCGCGCCGGATGCCGACGAGCCCGCGGCGGGCGCCGCCGGAACGGCGATCCTCGTCGTCGAGGACGATCCGCGAGTCAGCCGGTCCACCGTCGGAGCGCTCGAGGAGCTGGGCTACCGGCCGATCGCCTGCGGCGGCGGGCGCGAGGCGCTCGACATATTGGAGCGCGAGGGCGGCCGGATCGAGCTCGTCATCACCGACATCATGATGCCCGAGATGACCGGCCCCGAGCTGGTCCGCGAGGCCACCGCGCGCTGGCCCTCGACCGCCATCCTCTACGTCACCGGCTATGTCGGCGAGGCCGGAAGCGAGGAATTGAGCGGCCACGACATCCTGAGGAAGCCGTTCACCGTCGCCGCCCTCGCCGCCGCCGTCGCCGGCGCCCTGGCCCGGCGGCCTAGCGAATGGCCCCCCGCCTCAGCAGCCGCGGCAGGAGGCCGATAGCGGCAACCAGCGGCCAGCGCCGCTGCCAGGGCCTGATCTCGATCTTCGTTCCGGCGTGGCGGTTGATCTTCCAGGCGAGGTAATCGATCCCGCCGGCATAGGTACCGCTCGCCTTCATCAGCCGGAGCACGGTCAGCGCCTTGCCCTTCCGCTGCAAGCGGCGCCAGCGACGCTGCATGGCTTCACGCGAGGCGATGAGCGGCACTTTGCCGTCGGGGCCCACGCCCGCCTCGCCGGCGATCGCCGCCAGCGCCGCGGCTCCGAACCGCTCATAGCGTTCCGGATCCGAGTCGACGACGGCTGCCGAACGGTCCTGCCGCTCCGCGCGCAGCTCCGACCGGTAGGTCAGCGAGAAACCCTGCTTCCAGATGTCCGGCAGGGTCATGTCGGGCCGTTCCAGGACCGGCAGAGTCATCTGCAGTAGCGTCGGCCCCGCTTTCGACACCGCCTCGACCACTTGTTCCTTCGCCGCGGAGTCCGCCACCCATACCAGCCGCGAAGGCTGGGCGAAGCGCGCCCAGACCGAGACGCTGCGCGCCCCGAGCCCGCATTCCCGATCGAGGTCCGCCTCGCTCAGGACCGCATATTTGGCGACGAGCCCCTCGTGCTCGAACGGGAAGACGTTGGGCGGAATCAGCCGGTTCGCCGGCGCCCGCCAGCTCCGCCCATAAGCCAAGCGATAGTCCGAGACGATCAGGTAGAAATCGAGCATCAGCCCGTCGAGCTCGCGCTGCCTCAGGCAGGAACCGTAGAAGAGCACCGCCCTCGCCGCCCCCGGATACAGCCCCGCCACCGCCGCCGCCATCGCGCTCACGCGTGGGTCGACCGGCTCGGCCAGCTCGGCTGCGACGAGGGTTCGGAGGGAGTCCATGCCGCGGCTATAATAGGCGAACGCGGCGAAGCGAAGTCGACACCGTCGTCCCAGCGAAGGCTGGGACCCCAGGGGGTGAAGAACACCGCGCCTTTCACCCGCCGGGCCCCAGCCTGCGCTGGGGCGACGGCTATTCCTCCGTCCGCGCGAGCAGGTCGATCAGCTCCTGGCGCCAGAATTTCGCCCATGTATGGGTGCCGTGGCCGCGCGTGTCCGAAGTCGCCCGGATCAGGATGTAGCGGCCCGTCTTCAGCCGCCGCGCCGCATCCTCGGCGATGCCGTATTCGGCCGGGTTGATGAAATCGTCGGCGGAGTTGACCCAGGTCATCGGCGCCCGGATGCGCTCCAGCCTCGGCCAGGGATTGTAGCGGCGCGAGGCTTCGAGCTGGTAGATGAGATCGTTGGCGTCGCGTGTGGGGAGGTCCTTCGCCACCCGGTCGACGATATAGGCGTCGGCCGCGGCCCGGGTCGGATAGGCCTTCTGCAGGTAGAGCGGAGCGAAGCCGGCGATCTGCAAGATGCTGACCGCGGTTCGGAGGCCCTGGACGGGCTGCGCCGAGTAATTGCCGCCCGCCCAGGCGGGATCGCTCCGGATCCCCTCGATCGCGAGCTTGCGCCACATGCGGTTGTGGCCGGCGATCTCGGTCGGAAGGCACGCCATCGGCATCAGCGCGCGGGCGAAGTCCGGATTGGTCTCGGCCCAGGCGAAGATGTGCATGCAGCCCATCGAGGTGCCCATGATCAGCCGGAGGCGGCGCACGCCCAGCCCCTCGACGAGCAAGCGCCGCTGCGCTTCGACCATGTCGTCATAATCATATTTCGGGAAAGCCATTCGCTCCCCGTCGCTCGGCTTCGACGATTTGCCGTGTCCGATCCCGTCGGGGAGGATGACGTAATAACGCTCGATGTCGAGCGGCTGGCCCGGCCCGAACAGCTCATCGGCGAATTGCGGCTGGAGGAACTGCCGTCCCGAGCCGCCCGTGCCGTGGAGAACCATTACCGCGTTCGTCACCGCGCCGCGGGAATCGCGCCGCGGAGTGCCGAGCGTCGCATAATGGATCCTCAGCCGGGCCATCCGCTCGCCGCTGCCGAAGCGGAAGTCGCTGAGGACCGAGTCCCCCTCCTTCAGCCGGGCGGCATAATCGGTTTGCGCGGCCGAAGCCCCGGCCCAGGCAAGCGCCAGAAGTCCCAGAACGCCCTTCAGCATCGCCGTCTCCCTTGCATTCGGGGGCTTTACTCCCGGCCGGCGCCGATGCTCAATGGCGGCGACGCAACGGAGGGTTTTCAATGGAATATGTGGGTCTTGGCATGCTTCTGCTCGGCCTCTTGTGGGTCGCCGGCTTCGGTTACGCCCATTTCCGGGCGGTCGGTAAGGCCAAAGCGGCCGAAACCTGGCCGACGGCGGCGGGGCGGGTGGTTTCCAGCGAGGTCGTCGAGGAGGAATCGACCGACCGTGAGGGCGGCACAAGCACCTGGTACAATCCGGTCGTGACTTATGCCTACACCGCCGGCGGCCGCGAGCTTACCAGCCGGCGGCTGCGCTTCGGCAATTACCGGAGCGCCAGCCGCAAGAAAGCGGAAGCGGCGCTCGCCCCCTATCCGGTCGGGGCGACCCCAATGGTCCGCTACAATCCGGCCGATCCGCAGGAATGCGTGCTCGAGACTCGCAAGCCCGGGCCGATCTACCTGATCATGGCCCTGTTCGGCTTCCTGTTCATCGGCTTCGGTCTGTTCTGGAGCTCGATGACGGGGTGATCAGCTGCCTCCCCATGCGGAGCATGGGGAGGGGGACCACGTGAAACGTGGTGGAGGGGTAATTGCCGAGGATTCGGAGGATTGGCGCGGCACGGCAAAGGCCCGCGCCAGCCACCCCTCCACCATGCTCAGCATGGTCCCCCTCCCCATCTTCGATGGGGAGGCAGAATTTACTTCGGCCCCAGCGGCTTCAAATCCGTCAGCGACAGCTTCTCGAAGCGCGCCGCCCAGGGCGAATCGGGCTGGAGCTCGGTCTCGAGATAGGCGGGCTTGAGGACTTCGGGGGGACGCTCGGCCGGGTGGGCCGGGGCCAGGGATTCGATGTCGAACGACTCGGCGAACCTGAG
Source organism: Allosphingosinicella sp. (assembly GCA_036389015.1). Classification (GTDB taxonomy): domain Bacteria; phylum Pseudomonadota; class Alphaproteobacteria; order Sphingomonadales; family Sphingomonadaceae; genus Allosphingosinicella. The sequence goes on from DASVQS010000059.1 coordinate 61,976, forward strand.
GCCGACCTGGCCGTCCTTCGACCAGCGCACCTCGGCGATCTGGAAACCCGCCTCACCAAGGTCGAGCTCGACCTCCGAGCCCGGGCAGAGCTCGCGCCCGCTCTCGACCCGGGCGCCTCCGCCGGAGATGTTGCGGAGCCGCACCGGGATCGAGATTCCGCTCCAGTAGAGCGTGCCCGCGCGAAGCAGCTTCTGCCGCGGCTCGCGGTCGGCGACGGCGTGGATGGCCGGCGCCTCGGTCTTCTCGGGCTGGAAGACCGGGCCGCCGTTGCGGTCCGAGCTCCAGAAGATCGTCTCGTCGATGAATTCGACGCCGATCCGGCCCTCGCGGACCCAGCGCACGATGCACCTGGTCTTGTTGCGGCCGTCGAACAGCAGGTCGATCTTCTCGCCGATCCGGGGCTCGATCTCGGCGCGGATCATCGCCCCGCGCGAGGAGACGTTGACCACGGCGACGTCCTGCCGGCGGCGGCGGAAGACGATCGTCGTGCTCTCGACGATCCCTCGAAGCCTGTCCTCGAGGCGCTGGTCGGTGACCCGCGCCTCCTGCCGCTTGATCGCGATCTTTTTGAGGCCGCCGGGGCTGGCGCCCTCGGCCTTGGCCTTGGCCTTGCGCGCAACGAGGGACGCCTTGGGCTCCCCGGCAAGGATCGTTGAGCGGAGTTCGTGCATTTCGGCCCCCAGGATCGGCGTGTCAGAGGTCCCATCGCATAGAAATGATTACCGAATCGCTAGCCGAACCCGTTGAGGACGTTCGTTTATGGCCAGGCCGCAGCTGAATCTGTTCGAGGACTCCGCGCCCGCGGCCCCGGCGGGCCTGGTCTATGTGCCCGGCTTCGTCGACGTCCGGGAGGAAGCCGCGCTCGCCGGCCATATCGCCGGCCTACCGTTCAAGCCGTTCGAGTTTCACGGCTTCACCGGCAACCGCCGGACCGTCTCGTTCGGACTGCATTATGCGTTCGACGGAAGCGGCCTGCGCGAGGCCGAGCCCGTCCCCGGCTGGCTCGGGCCGCTTCGCGCCAGGGCCGCGGCCCTGGCCGGACGCGAGCCCGATGCCTTCGTCCACGCCTTGGTCATCGAATACGCCCCGGGCGCCGGAATCGGCTGGCACCGCGACCGGCCGGTGTTCGGCGACGTCGTCGGGATCTCGCTGCTCGCCCCGGCGCCCTTGCGCTTCCGCCGCCGGGCCGGAGCGAAATGGGAACGATTCACCCTCACCGCCGAGCCCCGCTCCGCCTATCTGCTCCGCGGCGAGGCCCGGCACGAATGGGAGCACAGCATCCCGCAGCTGGAGACCCTGCGCTATTCGGTGACCCTGCGGACCTTGGCTGCCTCCCCATCGAAGATGGGGAGGGGGACCACGCGTAGCGTGGTGGAGGGGTAGAAGGCCCCGGACTGGAAGGTTCTCGCGAGATCCGCCTGGACCTCGTCAGCTACCCCTCCACCAGGCTTCGCCTGGTCCCCCTCCCCCCGCTTCGCGTGGGGAGGCAATTACGAATAGAAAATATGAAGCCCGATCTGGGTCTGCCGGGTGAGGCGCTTGCCCCATTTCGGCGAGACGTAGGTGGCGTGGTACCAGAGCACGCTGGAGGGCAGGTTGCCGGCCAGCTTCTGCTTGGCGATGCTGGCGATGGCGACGGCCTTCTTCCAGGCGTCCGAGCCCCGGTCGGCGCGCGGGAAGCGGCCGCGGCGGATGAAGGAGAATTGCGCCTTCTGGGTGATGACCGCGCACAGGTCGGTCGGGTAGCGGCCCGAGGCGGCGCGGTTGAGCACCACTTCGGCGACGGCGAGCTGGCCTTCGATCGGCTCGCTGCGGGCTTCGAAATAGACGGCGTTGGCGAGGCACTCCATCTCGCGGTCGCCGGCCTGGGTCGCCGCATAAGCGAGGACGAGGTCGGCGAGCCCGCCGGCCACCGGCGCGGCGGTCGGGGCGGGCGTTTCGGCCTTCGGAGTCACCAGAGCGGTGACGCTGGACCACATTTTGGAGAACAGGCTCGGGTCGGTCATGACCGAGGTCTTGGGCGCCTCCGCGCCGACCACGGCCGGAGCCAAGGTCTCGCCGGCGCTGGCGGGGTCGGAGTAGCTGGCCCCAGCGACGAGCGCAAAGGCAGCCGCGGCGAAGCCCGCGGCGCGAACGATCCGGTTCATCTAGTCTCTTTTTCAGTGCGGCCGGCTGATCCCCCGGGTGCGAGAACCGCACCCCCTGATCGCCCCCCGTCTCGAGCTCCCGCCGGCCGCTAATCGGCTTCGGCGGACCCGCTCTCGCTACTAAGCTGAGGGGCAGATGGTCGAAGTCCGGCCCTTACGCAAGTCGTCGGCGGCGACGAAGCGATGAGTCGTGTGACTCAAGGGACACGTTGAAAAAAATTCGTCTTCTCTCGGAACCTTTGAAAAAAACCTCTTTTTTCAGGCACCTGGAAGCGTGGAATTGGACGTCCCCGTAACGTTTCCGCTCTCGGAGGGCAGCGCCGCGGCCGGCTCCTCACCCGCGATCACCTTGACGAAGGCGCTTTGCACCCAGCCCGACCGGCACGGCCCGTCATAGTCGCGCCGGCTTGTCACCGGCTCCGAGACCCCGCAGCGCTCGGCGAGCGTGCCCCCTTCGTCGAAGACGATTCCGAACCATTTCTGATCGAGGCTGCGCGTGCAGATGAAGTAGCGGCTCCCCGAGGCGACGCTGCCGGTCTGCTCGGCATTGTCGAAGGGCGCCGAACGGACCGGAAGCGCCTCGCCGGCCTTGAGGGCGCGGGTCGTCCCGGCGGCGCTGCACGCCCGGAAATTGGCCCCGTAATCGCCGATCCGGACCGGCTTCGAGGCCGGGGTGACCACCGCCGCTTCCGGGGCGGCCTCATTGTCCTGCGCCGAGCGGTCGGGGACCGTCGCGGGCTCTCCGCAGGCGGAGAGGGCCAGGCTCAGAAGGATGATCGGCGCTCGCATGCGGCTCCTTGTGGCGCGCCGCGCGGTAAAAATCTACGCTGGCGGCGGAAGGAGCGACGATGGCGCACTGGCTGATGAAATCGGAGCCCGGCAGCTACGGCTGGGACGACCTCGTCCGCGAGGGCGGCACCGAATGGGACGGAGTCCGCAACAACGCGGCCCGGCTCCATCTCAAGGCGATGAAGGTCGGAGACGAGGCCTTCTTCTACCACAGCATGGAGGAGCGCGCGGTCGTCGGGATCATGCGAATCGCGCGCTCGGCGCGGCCGGACCCGAAGGACGGCGACTGGGTGTCGGTGGCCGTCGAGCCGGTGCGCGCGATCGGCCCCGTCGCCCTGAAGACGATCAAGGCCGATCCGCGGCTGGCCGGGATGGAGCTGATCCGCCAGTCCCGCCTTTCGGTCGCCCCGGTGCGCGACGAGGAATGGGCGGCGATCATCGAGCTCGCCGGAGCGTCGCGATGAGCGCCCTCCTCGTCGCCTTGCTCGCCGCCGCCCCGGCCGCCGAGACTCCGCGCGCCTTCGTCGAGCGCCTCTACGCCGGCTATCGCGACCCCGATTACAGCCCGCTCGCCCGCCCCCGGCGCGTCTTCGCTCCGCCGCTGGTCGCCGCCATCCGCGAAGACCGGAGGCTGTCGAGGGATGAAGTCGGTTATATGGACGCCGATCCCCTTTGCCAGTGTCAGGATCCGTCAGGATTGCAGCCGCGCATAGGGGAGGTACGCGGCTCGGACCGTGGCCGGGCGACCGTGAACGTGCGCGTCGATTTCGGCTCGGACCGGCGCGAGCTCAGCCTTCGCCTCGTCCGCACCGCCGCCGGCTGGCGGGTCGCGGACGTCGCCACCGCCGACGAGCCCAGCCTGCTCGCCGGCCTCCGGCGCTTCAACCGCCGGCGGTCGGCCCGCTAGAGGACGAAATCCGACGCGGTCAGGACGACCGTCCCCGAGAGCTGGATCTGGAGGTCGGCGATGCCGTCGCCGTTGACGTCGCCCGAGATGATGGTGATCCCGCCCGACGTCTCGAAGCGCAATTGCCCGGCGACGTTGGAGAAGGCCGCGTTCCCGATGAAGGTGAAGGCCTGGTCGCCGCCGACTCCGGTGTTGGCGTCGATCGCGCTCAACGAGATCTTGTCGCCCTGCGACCGGCTGAAGTCCATGATCATGTCGCGCGAGGCCGAGGTGGATTCGGACAGGCTGCCGTAGGTGAAAGTATCCTTGCCGAGCCCGCCGGTGAGCCTGTCCGCCCCGGCGCCGCCGATCAGCACGTCGTTGCCCGCCTCGCCGTACAGATCGTCGTCGCCCGCCATTCCGTAGATGGTGTCATGACCGTCGCGGCCGAAGACGACGTCCTCCTCGTTGGAGGTGCGCAGGGCGACGTTGGTGCTGGTGGCCGAGATCGTGTCGCCGCCGGCGGTGCCGGTGACGTTGTTGCCGTCGACCGTGTTGGTGACCGAGACGCTCAGCGCCTGGTCGTCGAAGAGCTGGCCGTCGCTCGAGCGCACGACCACGGCATAGATGTTGTCGCCGTTGGAGTCGCTCGGCAGCTCCCAGTCGGGTGCGGCGACGAACTGGAGGGCGCCGGTCTGGGGGTTGATCGTGAACCGGGCGGCATCGGCGCCCCCGACGATCGAGTAGGTGAGCGCGGTGCCGTCCGGATCCGTCGCCCCGACGAGAGTGACGGCGAGGCTGTTCTCCGCCACCGAGACGGCGGCCGCGGCGGCACCGCCCCCGGACGTGATGACCGGAGCCTCGTTGACGTTGCCGACCGTCACCGCGATCGCCTGGGTGTCGGTCAAGACGCCGTCGCTCGCCGAGACGATCACGTCGTAGACGTTGTTGCCGCCCGAATCCCCGGGCGCCTCGAAATTCGGGGCGGCGACGAAGGTGAGCACTCCGGTCGTGGCATTGATCGTGAAACGGCTGGAGTCGGCGCCGCCGGCGATGGCGTAGGTCACCGCCCCGCCGTCGAGATCGGTTGCGGCGACGGTCGCGACCGCGGTGCCGTTCTCCGCGACGGAGACCGCCGCGCTGGCCCCGCCGCCCCCGGACGTGATGACCGGAGCCTCGTTGACGTTGCCGACCGTCACCGCGATCGCCTGGGTGTCGGTGAAGGTGCCGTCGCTCGCCGAGACGATCACGTCGTAGACGTTGTTGCCCCCCGAATCCCCGGGCGCCTCGAAATTCGGGGCGGCGACGAAGGCGAGGACGCCGGTCGCCGCGTTGATGGTGAAGCGGTTCGAGTCGGCGCCTCCGGCGATGGCGTAGGTCACCGCCCCGCCGTCGGGATCGGTGGCGGCGACGGTCGCGACCGCGGTGCCGTTCTCCGCCACGGTGACCGCGGCGCTGGCGCCGCCGCCGTTCGAGGTGATGGCGACGCCTTCATTGACGTTGCCGACCGTCACGGCGATCGCCTGGGTGTCGGTAAAGCTGCCGTCGGTGGCCGAGACCACCACGTCGTAGACGTTGTTCGCTCCGGCATCCGCCGGCGCCTCGAAATCGGGCGCGGAGACGAAGGCGAGCGCGCCCGTGCTCGAGTCGATCGTGAAGCGCGCCGCATCGGCGCCGCCGGCGATGGCGTAGGTCACCGCCCCGCCGTCGGGATCGGTGGCGGCGACGGTGGCGACCGCGGTGCCGTTCTCCGCCACCGTGATCGACGCGCTCGCGCCGCCGCCGTTCGAAGTGATGGCGAGGCCCTCGTTCACGTTCGCGACCGTGACCGCGACGGCCTGGCTGTCGGTGAAGGTGCCGTCGGTGACCGACACGACGACATCATAGACATTGTTGCCGCCCGAATCGGCCGGCGCCTCGAAATTCGGCGCCTGGACGAAGCTCAGGGCGCCGGTCCGGGCGTCGATGGTGAAGCGCGACGAGTCGGCGCCTCCGGCGATCGACCAGGTCAGCGGATCGCCGTCGGCGTCGCTGGCGGCGAGGGTCGTGACCGCGAGGCCGTTCTCGCCGACCGTGACGGCCGCTGCGGCCCCGCCGCCGCCGGACGTGATCGCCACCCCCTCGTTGACGTTGTTGATCTCGACCCGGATCCGCTGGGTCCCGAGGAACTCGCCGTCGCTGGCGCCGACCGCGACGAAGTAGACGTTGGCGCCGGTGCCGTTGTGAGGCGCCTCGTAATCCGGAGCGGCGATGAAGGTCAGGACTCCGGTCGCCGGATCGATGGCGAACAGGGCGGCGTCGGCGCCCCCGACGATCGAATAGGTCGGAACGTCCCCGTCCGGGTCGAAGGCGAGGACTGTGGTGACGTTGCGGCCGCCCTCGTTGATCGCCACGGTGGCGTCACCGCCGTTGTTCGAAGTGATCCAGAGGCTCTCGTTCCGGTTCGAGACCGTGATCGCGAAGGCCTGGTCGTCGCTCGAGCTTGCGTTGCTCGCGGTCACGACGACGTCGTAGACATTGTTGCCGCCGGCATCGGCCGGAGCCTCGAAGTCCGGATACACGCCGTAAGCGAAGCTCAGCACGCCGGAGTAAGGGTCGACCCGGAAGAGATTGGCATCGGCCCCGCCGGTGATCGCGAAGGTGACCCCCGCGAAGGGAGACAGGGACGCCTCCAGGTCGGCGACCTGAAGGCTGCCGCCTTCCTGCACCGTCAGAGTCACCAGGTCGGCGCCCCCATAGGAGACGATCTCGACATCGTCGTACACGTCGTTGACCGTGATCGAGAACTGCCGCGCGTCCGAGAGCTGGCCGTCCGAAGCTCGGACGGTGACCTCGTAGACATTGTCGCCGTCGGCATCGGCGGGCGCCTCGTAATCGAGCGAGCCGGCCAGAGTCAGGTCGCCCGTCGCCGGATCGATCACGAAGTGCGAGGCGTCGGCCCCGCCGACGATGGCGTAGCTGATCGCGTCGCCGTCGCCGTCGGTTGCGGCCACCCTCGCCACGAAGGCCGAATCCTCGTTCACCGAGAGGGCGGGACCGGTGGTGATCGTCGGGCGCTCCGCGACATTCCCGATGTGGAAAGTGATGTTCTGGTAATCGAAGAAGCGGCCGTCCGTCGCGGCGACCAGCACGGTGTAGATATTGTTGCCGTAGGGATCGGTGGGCGCTTCATAATCGGGCGCCGACACGAACCGCACCACTCCGGTCTGGGGGTCGATGGTGAAATTGGCGCCCTGGTAGCTGTCGACGATCGAATAGACGATCGCCCGTCCCTCCGGGTCCTCGGCCGCGACCACGGCCGCGTCGAGGCTGTTCTCGTCCAGATCGAGGCTGACGTAGAAGTCGCTGTTGTATGAGGTGAAGAACAGCGGCTCGTCGACATCGGCGACGGTGACGGAGAAGGCCTGGGTATCGCTCAGCCAGCCGTCGTCGGCGGACACGATCACCTCGTAGACATTGTCGCCGTCGGCATCGGCGGGCACATCATAATCGGCGCCGACGAGGCTCAACGCCCCGGTGAGCAGGTCGATGGTGAAGAAGGCGGCGTCGGCGCCGCCGGCGATCGAATAGAAGACCGTGGTCCCGTCCGAGTCGACGGCGTCGACATCGGCGACGGCGGTCCGGTCCTCGTTGATCGTGACCGCGACCGAATCGGCGCCGCCGCCCGAGGTGATCGTCACCGCCTCGTTGACGTTGGTGATCAGCACCGAGATGTACTGCCAGCTGCTCGTCACGCCGTCGCTGGCGGTGACGATCACCACATAGATATTGGTCCCGTAGGTATCGAGCGGAGTCTCGTAATCCGTGGCCTCGACGAAGCTGAGGACTCCGGTCGCCGAATCGATGACGAAGCGGGCCGCGTCGTTGCCGCCGGTGATCGAATAGACCGGGGCCACTCCCTCGGGATCGTGGGCCGTGACCGTGGTGACGTAGCTCGTGCCCTCTTCCTGGGTGAGCCCGACGCTGTTGTTGCCGCCGTTGGAGGTGATGAATATCCCCTCGTTGCGGTCGACGATCGTCACCTGGAAAGCCTGGGTCGCGGTGGCCGCGCCCGCCGTGGCGGCGACGGTGACCTGGTAGACATTGTCGCCGTCGGAATCGGCGGGCGCCTCGAAGTCGGGCCGGCCCGCCGGGAAGGCGAACCGGAGCGCGCCCGTATCCGGGTCGATCTCGAACATCGCGGCGTCGGCGCCGCCGGCGATCGAATAGGCAATCGTCGCGCCCTCGGGATCGGAGGCCTCGACCCGGCCTACTCCGAAGAGGCCTTCGTCCCTGGAAACCGAGACCGTGGCGGCGCCGCCGTAGGAGACGATCTCGACCGGCTCGTCGACATTGACGACGGTGACGGAGACGGCGCGCGAGTCGGAAAGCGTTCCGTCGCTCGCCCTCACTTCGACGTCGTAGACATTGTTCCCGTCCGAATCCGCCGGCGCCTCGAAGTTCGGGGCGGCGAGGAAGCTCAGCGCCCCGGTCGCCGCGTCGACCGCGAACAGCGCCGCGTCCGCGCCGCCCGAAATGGCGAAGCTCACCGAATCGCCGTCCAGGTCCTGAGCGGTCACGGTCATCACCGCCGTGGCATTCTCACCGACCGACGCCGCCGCGCCGGAAGTGATCGTCACCGCTTCATTGACGTTGCGGACCGCCACCTGAATGGACTGGAAGCTGCTCAGCTCGCCGTCGCTCGCGGTCACGGTCACCGAATAGAAGTTGTTCGATTCCCCGAGCGGCGCCTCATAGTCCGGCGCCGCGGCGAAGCTCAGGGCGCCCGTCGCCGCATCGATCACGAACAGGCCGGCATGGGCGCCGCCGGTGATCGAATAGGTCACTCCGTCGGGCCCGTCCGGATCGTCGGCGAGGACATTCGTGACCGCCGTCTGGCCTTCGTCGATCTCGATGAAGGCGGAGGTCTGGCCCCCGTCGGTGGTGATGATCGGCCGCTCGTTGGCGTTGGCGACGGTGATCGACAACGCCTGCGTGTCGGAAATCCCGCCGTCGCTCGCGCGCACGATGACCTCGTAGACATTGTCGCCGTCGAGATCCTCCGGCTGCTCGTAATTGGGGGCGGTCAGGAAGGTGAGAGCTCCGGTGGTGGAATCGATCGCGAACCGCATCGCGTCGGCGCCGCCGGCGATCGAATAGGACACGGCCGTGCCCTCGGGATCGGAGGCCGCCACGGTCGTGACGAAAAGCCCTTCCTCGGCCATCGAGATCGCCGCCGTGGCGCCGCCGCCGTTCGAGCCGATGACCGGCGCCTCGTTCGAGTTCAGGATTTGGACGGTCAGCGCGCGGGTCGCCGTCAGGCTGCCGTCGCTGACGGCGATGGTGACGTCGTAGAGATTGTCGCCGCCGGCGTCCGCGGGCGCCTCGAAGTCCGGGGCCGCGAGGTAGCGGAGCGCTCCGCTGGCGGGGTCTATGGCGAAGCGGCCGGCATCGGCGCCGCCCGCGATCGACCAGGTCAAGACGTCTCCGTCGGCGTCGCTCGCCGAGAAGCTCGCGACGGCGGTGCCATTCTCCGTGACGAGGAAGGAGGTTTCGCTGCCGGCGATGACCGGGGCGGCTTCATTGACGTTCGCGACCGTCACCGCGATCGCCTGGGTACCGGTCTTCGAACCGTCGGAGACGGCAACGACGACGTCATAGACGTTGTTGCCGCCGGCATCCTGCGGCGCTTCGAAATTCGGGGCCTGGACGAACGTGAGGACGCCCGTCGACGCGTTGATCGCGAAGCGCGCGGCGTCGGCGCCGCCGGCGATGGAAAATGTCAGGGCCGTAGATCTTTCAGGATCGACGGCGGCCACGGTGGTCACCGCGATCTGGTTCTCGGCTGCGGTCACGGCGGCGGTGGCTCCGCCGCCGTTCGAGACGATGACGGGCGCCTCGTTGACGTCGCGGATGACGACGGTGATCGCGACCGAGTCGGCAAGGCTGCCGTCGCTGACGCCCAGAGTTACGCTATAGCTGTTGCTTCCGGTGCTGCTTCGAGGAGTCTCGAAATCCGGCGTCGTTATGAAGCGGAGCTCGCCGGTCGCGACGTTGAAAGCGAACAGCGCCGCATCCGCGCCCGTCAATGTCCAGTTCAGCGGGTTGGCCTCGGGGTCGACCGCGGTGAAGGTTCCCACGCCCGGAAAGCCTTCGGACATCGAGGTGATCGTCGTGTCGCTCACCGGCGAGCCGAAACGCATGATAACGGGCGCTTCGTTGACGTTGGCGACAGTGATGGACAGGGTCTGAATATCCGACAACGTGCCGTCGCTGGCCCGAACGACGACCTGATAGACGTTGTCGCCGTTGGCGTCGGTGGGCGCTTCCCGATTGGGGGCCGTGGCGAAGGCAAGCGCTCCGGTGGCCGAATTGATCGTGAAGCGGGCGGCGTCGGACCCGCCGACGATCGCATAGGACATCGTGTCCCCGTCGCCGTCGACCGCGGACACGCTGGTGACGTAAGTCGCGTTTTCCAGGACCGTGAGAGCGGCCTGGTCGCCGCCGCCGTCCGAGACGATGGTAGGGACGCTTGCGGGTGAGGCGATGGTGACCGAAAGCGCCTGGGTGTCGCTCCGCTGGCCGTCGCTGGCGCGCACAACGACCTCGTAGACGTTGTTGCCGTCCGAATCGCGGGGCGTGGCGAAATCGGGCGCCGCGATGAAGGTGAGCGCGCCGCTGGAGGCGTTGATCGAGAACAAGGCGGCGTCGGCGCCTCCCGCCAGCGAGTAGGTGGTCGAGGGGCCGTCGAGGTCGACGGCTCTGACCGTGGTGACCGCGGCCTGATGCTCGGCGATGAGGAGAGCCGCGGTGTCGCCGGCGCCATTGGACTGGATCACCGGCGCCGATCCCGAGCTGTAGATCTGGCCCCTGATATTATCGTCCCAGGCCGGGGATGAGCTTGAGGTCCAGCCGATCATGAAGGCGCCGTTGCCGAGATCGACGACGACCGGATCGGTCTCGATCGATCCGGCGGTGGAATTCACCCGGAACTCGCCGTCGATCTTGACCCCCGTCGCGCTGAAGACCTGCGCCTTTATCGCGCCGGCCGAGTCGTCGGCGGTCTGGTCATCGGTCCGCCAGGCGATGACGAAGTCGCCGTTCGACAGGCCGCTGACGGTCGGCATCTTTTGCGACGAAGCGGTGGCGGCGTTGACGAGGAACTCGCCTCCGACCTTCGCCCCCGCGGCGTTGAACAATTGCGCCTTGATCGAATAGCCGCTGCCGTCCTGCGCCGGATCGAAGGTGGTCCAGGTGACGACGAAGCCGCCGTTGGCGAGGGTGGAGACCTGAACCTCGGACTGGCTCTCGAAGGTCTGCGTGTTGACGAGGATCTCCGAACCGACTTTGGCGCCGGTCGAATCGAAAATCTGCGCGCGCACGTCGAGCTTGCCAAAAATCTGGGTCGTCCAAATGGCGACGAAACCCCCTCCCGCCAGGGCGGAGATTTCGGGGTGCATCTGCTCGTCGGCCGTAACCGTGTTGACGAGGAACTCACCGCCGACCCGAACGCCGGCGGCGTTGTAGATCTGCGCCTTTATCGAACGTCCGCTTCCGTCCGAGGCGCTGTCGTACGTCTCCCAGGTGATCACGAAGCCGCCATTGTCGAGAGATGTGACCGCAGGCTGCCACTGGATACTCGTGGTCATGCTGTTGACCAGGAACTCGGCGCCGACCTTGACTCCGGACGCGTCGAAACGCTGCGCCTTGATCGCATCGTAACTGCCGTCCTGCAGGGGGTCGCGGGTCGACCATGTGACCACGAAGCCGCCGTCCGCGAGCCCGGCTACGCTCGGGTCTTTCTGGTCGTCTTTCGTGGCGGTATTGATCGCAAAGTCGGGGCCGATCGGAAGCCCGTCCGGGCCGAACACCCGGCCTCTCAGCCCTTCCGAGCCATCGCTGTCGGGAGATTCCCAGACCCCGACGAACCGCCCGCCCTTGAGCTTCGCGAAATCGGGATAATTCTGCCAGCCGCCAGTAACGCTGTTGACCGTGAACTCGGAACCGACCGCGACGTAATTTGGCATTGATATTCCCCCCGATAGTCAGGCTAGGTTAGGAAAGGTCGGCTTTACAATGCGTAAAGTGGCCGCCTTTTTATTCTCCCGCCGGTCCGGCGCTGTCCCGAATCGCCGGCAATAAGCACGTCTAACTTAGCCTGTTCTCTTTTTGTCCTACAAAATTCAGCCCTCGCGTCCGCTCGGCGCGCCGGCCGCGGGGCGATCTTTCGGAAAAGCTTCCGGCCTGTTACGCTGACGGCTGGACGCAACGGCAAAGGGGCCCCGGATGTTCGCCTATTTCACCGAGACGCTTCCGCATTTCCTCGCCTATTTCGGAGCGGCCGTCCTCCTCGCCGCCGCCTTCCTCGCGGTCTACGTCCTGATCACTCCGCACCGCGAGATCGACCTCATCCGCAAGGACAACAGCGCCGCCGCGCTACAGCTCACCGGCACCTTCCTGGGCTTCTGCGTGCCGGTCGCGGTCGTCATCGGCCATTCGGTCAGCATCCCCGACATGCTGCTGTGGGGCGCAGTCGCGGCGGTCGTCCAGCTGGCCGTCTTCTTCCTCATTTCCCGCCTGCTGTTCCGGACGATCTCGACCCGGATCGTCGAAGGCTGCGCGGCCTCGGGTATTTTCGTCGGCGGAACCGGGCTCGGCATCGGAATCCTCCAGGCCGCCTGCATGGTCCCCTAGGAGATCCGAAGCGATGAGGAAGCAATTGACCATGACGACGGCGATGGCGGCGGCTCTTGTCGCACTGCCCGCCTGCTCGTCCAACGACGGCTGGAACGACGACGTGATCGCCGACCGCGACACCGCCGTCTGCGTCGACAAGCAAGGCAGCCGCGTCGACGACGATCTGTGCAATGACAACCATCGCCACGGCGGCGGCTCGAACGCCTTCCTCTGGTATTATATCGGGCGCAACTCGGCCGTCCCTTATTACGGCGATTCCATCTACGACAGCCGCTACGCCCGCCAGGGCCGGGCCGGCTCCTTCGCGCCCCGGCCCGGAGTCGACTATGCCAGGGCCCCGGCCTCGACGAAGATGACCCGCTCGCAGGCCGTGTCACGCGGCGGCCTCGGCTCGAGCTCCCGGCGCTTCGGCGGCGGGAGGTCCTGACTCCGGGATGGAGCGGCAGGCGTGTCCCCCGCGCGAAGGGTGGCAGTCCATCGTCGAAGCGCAGGGGCTGATCTGGCACAGCGAGGCCGGCCAGTCCTATTGGGACGAGAGCGCTTATTACGCCTTCGCTTCGGCCGAGATCGAGATGATCGAGGCGGCGACCGAGACTCTCTACGGCCTCTTCCTGCAGGCCGGGGAGGAAATCGCCAACGATCCGACCCTGATGGAGATGTTCGGAATCCCCGCCTTCTGCCACCGGGCGATCAGGGCCGCCTGGAAGCAGGAGCCGCCGTCGCTCAACTACGGCCGCTTCGACCTGGGCTATAATGGCGAGGGCGAGCCCAAGCTGTTCGAATTCAACTGCGACACTCCGACCTCGCTGCTCGAGGCGGCGGTGATCCAGTGGGAGTGGAAGGAGGATCTGTTCGCCGATCTCGACCAGTTCAACAGCCTGCACGAGAAGCTGATCGGCCGCTGGGCGGAGATCCGCCCGCGCCTTCCGGCCCAGCGCATCTGGTTCACCCACACCGCCGATCCCTCGCACGAGGACACGATCACCACCACCTATCTCCGCGACCTCGCCACCCAGGCGGGCCTCGACACCCATGCGGTCCTGATCGACGATATCGGCCTCGACTCCTCCGGCCGGATCCTCGACCGCGACGACAATCTCATCACGGCGATCTTCAAGCTCTACCCCTGGGAGTGGATCGTCAGCGAGGCTTATGGCCCCGACATCGTCCGCCGGCTCCCCGACACGATCTGGATCGAGCCGATCTGGAAGATGGTCTGGAGCAACAAGGCGATCCTCCAGATCCTCTGGAACATGTTCCCCAATCACCCCAATCTGCTCGCCGCCTCGGTCCGCGCCGGAAAGATCGGCGGGAGCTACGTCGCCAAGCCCTTCCTCGCCCGCGAAGGCTCGAACATCGAGGTGGTCGAGAACGGCCGCACCCTCGCCCGAAGCCAGGGCGAGTATCTTGAGGGCCTGACCATGTATCAGGAGCTCTACAGGCTTCGCGATTTCGGAAGCGGCTATCCCGTGCTGGGCAGCTGGGTGGTCGACGGCGAAGCCGCCGGGATGGGGATCAGGGAGGACGGCCTCATCACCGGCAACCGGGCGCGTTTCCTCCCGCACGTCATCAGGGGGTGATTATGAAGAATCTTCGGGCGGCGACCGATACTCTGAAGGAGCTGGCAGCACTCTACGCCTTCCTCATCCTCGGCTGCACTCTGCTGTTCATGTATTTCGAGCCCTACGATTTCTCGACCAGCCTCTACTGGGCCGGAGCGACCGCGACCTCGACCGGCTATGGCGACATCACGCCCAAGTCGATCGGCGGCCAGATGCTCGCCTTCGTCCTGATGCACGTGTCGGTCTTCTGCGTCGCCCCGCTCATCATCGTCCGCCTCATCGACCGGCTCAACGAGAATCGCGACGCCTTCACCCACGAGGAGCAGGTCCGGATCCTGGAAAGCCTGACCCGGATCGAGGCCGAGCTCGAGCGCCTGCGCAGCGGGCCGGCCTAGGCCGCCTCCTCCCGAGCCGCTTTCGCGAACAGCCGGGCCGAGAGCAGCCAAAGCGGAACGAACAGCGCCGTCCCGACCATGAAGCCCCGCACGTCCGGGAACATCATGACGGCGAGGCCCCCGGCCGCGACCTGGGCTCCGGCGGTGACGGCCATCGTCCTCGCCATGCCCTCGGGCCGGAAGCGGACGATGATCGCGCCTCCCAGCGCGAGGGTGAGCACTCCGAAGAAGAGCAGGTTCACCGGATTGTCCTCGTCGCCGATGAAGCCGACCGCTCCGTTGACCGCGAAGAGCAGGAAGGCCGTTCCGACGGCGACGATCGCGGCGGCCGAATAGGCCAGGCTTCGGCTCTTGCGCATCGCCAGCTCCCAGGCGCCGCAGGCCGCGGCGAGCATCACTGCGACGAGAATGAAATCGAACCTGTCCCAGGCCATCTCGTCGGTCACCTGGGTGGCTATGGCCGGCGCAAGCATCAGCGCCGCCGCCCCGCCCCAGACCGCCGCCCGCCAGCCCTGGCTTGCGCTCCTCACGCCCGTCTCCGTCCGTCCCGTCATCCTCGCGCCCTCATGTTGTCCAGCCTCCCCTCTCGCACGGCCCGTTGCAGCCCGGATGCCGCGGAAAAGGAGAAAATGTGCAGTCGGAGCGCCTCGCCCGTCATCTCGCCGGCGCGGGCTCGGCGCGGGCCGGCCGCGCCCCCGCCTCGGCCGGCTCGCGCTTGCCGTCGTAGAAGACCGCCATGCTCAGCGAACCGATCGCCATCCCGATGAGCCCGACCGCCATGCCGACATAGAGCTTGCTCCGCCGAAGCGTCTCGCGCCGCCTGAACAGGCCGTCGATCAGATGGTTGTTGCCGCTGATCGCGAACAGCGCCGCGAGGCCGAACAGGACGACCGGAAGCCAGACGATCGCCGACGCTCCGCGAAGCAGGCTTCCGATCAGTGTGACGGCGAGCCCGGCCCCGGCGATCCCCACCGCGGCGAGCTGGTCGAACATCTTCGATTGAAGCTCGTAGGGAAGATCGGCCGAGACCTGGTCGAGCCGCTCCTCGACGCCCGCGCCCGTCGAGTCCCGCCATCGCTGGCTCAAATAGCGTCTCACCCGGCCGCCCCCCTCTTCCGCCTCTGCGCCATCCTTGCACCGCGGCGCCGGCCGCGCAATCGGGAGCGGCGGAGGGGGGTCGAGCCGCCCCGGTCAGCCGCCTCCCCTTCCCGCTTTCTTCCGCTGGCGCTTGCGCCGCATGCCCGGCTCCGCCGCGGCTGGCTCGATCCGGCCCTGCGCCGCCCGTTCCTCGAAGGCGACGAGCTCGGCCGGCTTCTCGGCCCCGGCGAGCTCCCACGGCGGCTCGTCCGGCACGAACGGCTCGAACGCCTCGATCCCGCCCGGGGGCTCGATCGCTCCGATGGCGAACCCCTGGACGAGGTCGGCGCGGACGAACGGCGCTGCGGGATCGTCGGCCGCCGCCTCGGCCGCGGCATTTCCGCCCTTCTCATAGGCCAGGTCGGCCGCCCGGGCCCGCTCCGCGCAGGCCTCGAGCGCCGCGGCGATCGCCGCCTCCGCCTCGGCGTCGAGCCGGACGCCCTCGAAGGCGCCCATCACCGCCGCCGCCCGGTCGCCGCGAGCGCCGCGCTCGTCCTCGCCGCCGGCCGGTCCGGAGCCCTCGGCCGCGCCCGTGATCACCGTCCGCACGGTGGTCGTGCTGGACTCCGCCGCCGCCGCCGGCCCCGCCGACGGATCCGCCGCTCCGGCGCTGGCCCGGGTCGAGAAATAGTTTATCGTCGTGCGCTTGCCCGAAGCGTCCTGCCCGTAGTGGCGAAGGCAGAACATCAGCAATTTGTCGTTATACTTGCGCCTGAAGCCCATCAGCTTCCCGCCCGAGAAGACCGGCACCAGCTCCCCCTCGATCGCCCGCTGGAAGGCGATGTCCTTCAGCTTCGGAAGCGAGAAATCGAGCGCCGCGTCCCACGCCCGCCGAAACCCCTCCGCCCCCGGCGCCCGCCGAAGCTCGTAGCAATTGGTCTGCGCGATATTGACCATCCGCGCCGCCCGATCGACGCACCCCGTCACCGCCAGCGCCCCGATAAACGCCCGCTGCCGCTCGGGAGTCCAGCCGTCGTGCCGGTAGCGGCGGGGGACGGGGGTGAAGTCGAGCAGGCCGTCGGGCAGCGGGGAAGCGGGAGCGGGTACGGGCATGGGCTGGTCGGTCATGGCGAGTCGTCCTTCGCGCATCAAAGCTAAGCTCTGATTATAGCACAAAAGAAGAACATTATTTCCTACAAAGTTCTTGCCGCGAAGCGGTGGGAAGTGAGGGTCTGTACACCGGACTTACCAAGGACCCTCACCTCCCAAGCGTTCTGCTTGAGCGCCTCCTCTCCCGCGCGACGCGGGAAGAGGGCAAGGCTCCGCCCCAACTCAGGCTGAAGCCGCGATTCGCCGAGCGTCCCGCTTGATCGCCTTCATCGCCGCCTCGTCCCCGAAAAACTCCCCGGCCCGCTCGTCGAGCGCAAGCTCGAGCTTCCGCGCAAGCGCCGCGGCGTCCGGCACGGGCGTCCGCAGCAGCCGCTGCAATGCCGCCTCATGCCGAGCGCCGATCGGATCATAGACGTCGTCCGGCGCCCCCGCCGCCGCCGCCAGCGCCGCCTCGGCTTCATCCAACCGCGCCAGGGCACGGTGCCACCGGATGGCCGCCGACGAGCAACGCCCCTCCCCTTCCCCTCCCCCGTCACCCTGAACTCGTTTCAGGGTCCAGTCGGCCATGCTCCCGGGAGGCGGAAAACTGGATCCCGGATCAAGTCCGGGATGACGAACAAGCGGAGCCGCGCAGACAGCGCCTAGCAGCGCCCGGCGCGACAGTTTATGCTGCCCGGCAGCCATGCTTCGCCTCCTTCTCGGGGCGGTTGCGGTGGTGAATTTATGAGTATCATAATTTCGGGCCAGGTCAATAGCTGATAATCAAAAAAGACCACGCGGCCGCCCGCCCACGGGCATAACCCCGCTCACCGGCGTCCGCATCCCCGCCGACCTGGCCGCGAGGATCACCGCCTGGATCGAGGGGCAGCCGGACCCGAAGCCCACGCGAGCGGAGGCGATCCGGAGGCTGATCGACAAGGGACTCGGCGACTGAGGACGCCGGTGCCCTAGTGACAGTCACTGGTGACTGTCACCTCCATCTCCGGCTTGGTATCTTGCGCGCTACGCCGCGTGCGCAGCTCGTTGCTTCGCGCTGCGCCCTAGTCCGGTGCCCGGATGATCTGCATGATTATCAATTAACGCGAGATAGGGCCGTGATACCGATATCACTGGTTCCGCCTTCTCCCGGCGCGGGCGCTTAGGTGGAAGCAGGCTCGGCAATTGGCGATATGCAGGGCGCCCCAGCAATTGTGTTGCAATCTCACGCGCAAGCACCTCGGCGAGTAGCGAGGGCACTGCATTGCCAAGCTGCCGCTGAACTTCATTCCTGCTGACCGGAAAATCGACATCGTTCGGAAATGTCTGAAGCCGCGCCAGCTCCCGCGAGGAAAGCTTCCGATTCTTCCAGTGGAACGGTCCCGTCGCCGATCCCGGCTGCGCCTGTATCGTCCAGGACGGACGATCCTTTGCCAGCTTCAGTAGGAAGTTCCAATAACGTGTCCGCCATCCGAATAGTGGCAGACCGCCGCCCCGGCGGGTATGCCAGAGATAATTTTGGCCCTCCGGGATGGATGGCAGCAGTCCCGCCCATTTGCCGCCCATCTCAAGCCCTTCGTCATTTGGATGGGCCGGGAGATCTCCAATGGCATCCCAAGCGGTGCGATATGGCTGCTGACCGAAGCACAGGGCGTCGGGATTCCCAAAGCCCGGCTCCGGAAAGGTGAAACTTTGTCCGTCGCGGCCAGCTATGATGATAACGCGCTCGCGTAGTTGCGGCACGCCGTATCCAGCCGCATTTAGAACTTTCCATTGAGGCTGGTAATTAAGCCCAGTCCGCTCGTTGATGGCTTCCACACCCCTAAGGATGCGGGCCAAGCCTTCGTCCTTTCCTCGATAGGCGAGGCCGTAGACATTCTCGAGCAGGAATGATCGAGGCTGAGCTTCTTCAAGGATGCGAAGATAAGCGGAGAGCGTGTCGGCCCGCTGATCCTCGAGGCGCTTTGAGTCTCCCGTCGCCCAGTAGCCGGACTTCGAAAATGGTTGGCACGGAGGACCCCCGATCAGCACGTCTGCTTGGCCTGGAACGAGGCCGGCAATAGCCAGCAGGTCGGAGGTTGTGACGTTGTGAATGTCATCGCCAATCACGCGCCACGGCCGATTCGCACGAAGGGTCCGGCAGCATGCGCGGTCTATTTCGACCGCCACCGCAGTGCAAAAGCCCGCTGCCTCGAACCCAAAATCGAGACCGCCGGCGCCGGTGAAGAGGCTGATGACCTTCATCAGTCGATTCTTCTACGAAAGTCGGTAATTGTGCAAACTGGATATCTCACTGAGTTGTATTGCCAATACAAGAAATGAAAGTTCGTTTAAAAGAGGAGATGGAGGCGTATCGCCACCGAACGGGCGAGCGATTGACCTATGCGAAACTCGCATCACGGGCGGGTGTCTCCCGCTCCAGCTTGGAGTCTCTCGCCACTCGGAATGGCTACAATGCTACCCTCGCCACCATCGAGAGAATCTGCCGCGCGCTTGACTGTAAGCCCGGGGATATATTGGAACTCGATCCGGTAGCGAAGACGGGGAAAAAGGAAGGTTAATGGATCATCGGCTCGCAAAAGCCATCTTGTTTGAGGAGGCTGCAAAAGCAGCCGGCGGCTATGTGGACCAAAGTTGGGTAAAGCCGATCGAGATTTTGTCCGAGGCCGCTGCGGGAAGCCGGACGCATATTGCTTTCCTTGGAACGGCGATTCTAGCCAAATGCGTCGAGCCCACCATTGACGTTTTTTCGGTGAAGAAGCGCGGAGGCGCAAAGGCTTATTCGGCTCGCGGCCTATGCCATAATGTCTTAGTGCCGAATGCCCCGGAACTTGATATCAACCTTGGCGTCACGGGCCGCGAGCCTCTCAATAACCACCCGTATGCCGGGATGGACCGTGTCTCGCGCGCGGCCAATGTCAGAAGCACGGTTCAAGCTGTGTTGGAAATGCTCTGCGACCTTCTCGATCGGTTGCAAGCCTCGTCGGAGGAGCAGGCGCGTCAGGCGCTCCGGGCCTTCATCGAGGTCCGGCGTCGCCTTGGAGCACGCTACTCAAGAACTATAGCCGGGCGGGTGGAAATCAGCCTTCAAGCTCTCTTGGAAAGCATCGGCACATTGGTCAGTACGTCGGAAGGCGGACGGCGAGCGCAAGCGGTCGTTGCCGCGCTGATGGATATCTTCGCCGGTGTAGAGCGAGTGGATGCGCGTCGAATCAACGACCCGTCCCGAACAGTCCCTGCCGACGTCAACGTAAGACGATCTGATGGCGATGGCTGGGAGCGCGTCTTCGAGGTGCGCGACAAGCCGGTCAGCCGGGAAGATCTTTACTTGCTTGCAAACAAATGCCGTCTCAGCCGCGTGGACGAGGCGGTGATGGTCGCGATTGCTCCAAGTCCCTCTATGAGTCTGCTAGATGAGGCCCGCGCATGGGCAATCGAACGAGGCGTGACGCTTACGGTCGTAAGCGATTGGTCCACGCTCGTGACCCAAGCACTTCATTGGGGGCCATTGCCGACGCTGCAAGGAGCTGCTGAGCTCCCCGGCAGGATTGAGCAGCGCCTGATTGAACTCGAGGTCGCGGAGGAGGCTCTCTCGCTCTGGGCCTCTCTCATCGGTCGGGACCAACGCGACTCCCAAGAAAGTCAGATAATCGCCTAGCTATCCTTGGCTGATCCTGAACTTCACATTCCCAGATCACCAAGAGTTCCCAGCCTAAGTCGGCGAGGCGCCTTTGCACTTCAACATCGCGGGATACGTTGCGAGCGAGCTTCGGCAACCAATATTCGAGCCGGCTTTTCGGCTGACGTTTGAGTCGGCACCCTTCATGCTGGTGCCAAAAACATCCATGCACGAGAACGACCTTCCGGTACCGCGGAAACGTCAGGTCGGGTGAACCTGGCAGATCACGCCGATGCAACCGAAATCGATATCCCAACGCATGCGCGGTCCTGCGAACGATAAGCTCCGGCTTCGTGTCGCGTTTCCGTATGCGACGCATGTGCGCGCTCCGCGCATCTGGAGTAAGTGGGTCGAATGTCATGTTCTACGGTTAGCAATTAGTCTGGTACCACCTGCAAGCATGTCCCCGAAGGGATCAGCAGCATGAGGCGGCTCGGTGTCTACGCGAAAAGCTCGGAAAGCCCCTCGCTCCCCGCGCTTCAATTGGAGAAAAGGCGTAGAAGGGCGAGGCGAAATTCCGGCCCCTACTTCCGGCTCTTCCGTGCCGCATACCGCGCATCCCGCGCCGCCTTGCGCTCCGCATCGGTGAGCGGCTGAGGCGCCGAGGCGGAGGCCTCTGCGGTCTTGGCGTCCTCGGCAGCCTTCGCTTTCTCGGCGGTGCGGACCTTCTCGGCTTTCTCGGCGCGCTTCTCCTCCGCCCGCGCCTCGCGCTGGCGCGCGGCCTCGGCGCGCGCCTCGGCGACCGCCGGGTCGGCCGGGGGCCTCGCCTTCAGCTTCTCCAGCGCCTTGCGCTTGGCTTCGGCGGCCTGGCCGACCCGGTCCTGGAAGCTGTCCTTGAAGGGCGGCATGGTTGGTAAGATCCTCTTTCGAATTGGGCCGGAGACAATCTGGTAACAGTCAGCAGGCCGTCAGGTTGCAGTCGCTTGCCGGCCTGGAGTCCTCGCCCGGGATTGTGCCGGCCGCTGGGCCTTCGCGTGCTTCGCGGGCTTCGCGTGAACCCAATTCTCCGCGTTCTCCGCGGCTCCGTGCGAATCAGCCCCGCACCGTGCGCCGTCACGAACTGAATTCGTGACGTCCGTCCTGTCCGCCAAGGCCGGCCGGCGCCAGCGCTGCGATGCTCGCCCTGCCCCCGCCAGAGCTGCGCGCATCGTCTTCGTGCTGGCCATGCGCCGGCAGCCTCATGGGCTGGACTCTACCACACTCGCTCTACCCCGAATTCATCGAACACGGCGTCATTCGAAACGATGGGCACAGCCTCGATCCGCGCTTGGGCGATCAGCAGTCGGTCGAAAGGGTCGCCGTGTTGATGGTCGAGCGTACCGGCAAGGGCGGCGTGCGCCATGCTTACGGACAAGGGCCTGTAATCCAGCTGATCGAGGATAGTGGGGAAATCGCGGGCGATGGCGGCGAACTCCGGCAGCTTGCCGATCCGATATTTCGTGGTGATCTCGAATGCGGAGACGCTGCTGATCAAGAGCTCCGCAGATTCGCTTCCGATGACGGTGCGGGCCGCTGCGGAGAGCTTGCGATTGCCGTCGAGCGCCCAGAGCAGAGCGTGAGTATCGAGCAATAGCCTCAATCGCCGCCCAGCCCCAGATACTCGTCGGGCAGCGGGTCGAAGAAGCCATCCTCAAGGTCGAAGCTGACCTTCCCCTTGAGCGCTCCCAGCAACGGCTTCTTCGGCGCCGGCCCTTCCCGCACCAGCCGCGCCACCGGCTTGTTGTTGCGCGTGATGACGACCTCACCGCCCGATTCGACCTCTGCGATCAGGCGGGACAGGTTCGTCTTCGCTTCGTGGACGCTGACGCTGGCCATCGCCGAAACTTAGCCAAGTTGTTAGCCAAGTTCAAGCGGCCTCCGCTTTCCGTGACTGCCGCTTCCTCTCGTGCGGATCCAGATGCCGCTTCCTCAGCCGGATCGCCCGCGG
The DNA here is from genome assembly GCA_036389015.1 of Allosphingosinicella sp. Taxonomy (GTDB): domain Bacteria; phylum Pseudomonadota; class Alphaproteobacteria; order Sphingomonadales; family Sphingomonadaceae; genus Allosphingosinicella. The sequence goes on from DASVQS010000059.1 coordinate 84,201, forward strand.
AGTGACCTCGACCAGCTCGTCGTCCTGGATGTAGGCGATCGCCTGCTCGAGCGTCATCCGCCTCGGCGGGGTCAGCCGGATGCTCTCGTCCTTGGGGCCGGAGGCGCGGAAGTTGGTCAGCTGCTTGGACTTCAAGGGATTGACCTCGAGGTCCTGCGGCTTGGCGTTCTCGCCGATGATCATGCCTTCGTAGAGCTTCTCGCCGGGCGAGATGAACAATACGCCGCGCTCCTCCAGCATGTTGAGCGCGTAGGCGACGGCCTCGCCCTGCTCCATCGAGATCAGCACACCGTTCTGGCGGCCGGTGATCGGGCCCTTGTAGGGGCCGTATTTCTCGAACAACCGGTTCATGATTCCGGTGCCGCGGGTGTCGGAGAGGAACTCGCCGTGATAGCCGATCAGGCCTCGCGACGGGGCCGAGAAGGTCAGGCGGGTCTTGCCTCCGCCCGACGGGCGCATGTCGGTCATCTCGCCCTTCCGCTGAGCCATCTTCTCGACGACGGTCCCGGCATGCTCCTCGTCGACGTCGATGACGACCGTCTCATAGGGCTCCTCGCGGCCGTTCGGGCCTTCCCGGAAGAGGACCCGCGGACGGCTGATCGAAAGCTCGAAGCCCTCGCGCCGCATCGTCTCGATCAGCACTCCGAGCTGGAGCTCGCCGCGCCCCGCCACCTCGAACGCGTCCTTCTCGGCGCTCTCGGTGAGGCGGATGGCGACGTTGGTCTCGGCCTCGCGCTCGAGCCGGTCGCGGATCACCCGGCTCTGCACCTTGTCGCCGTCGCGCCCGGCATAGGGGCTGTCGTTGACGGCGAAGCTCATCGCCAGCGTCGGCGGGTCGATCGGCCGGGCGGCGATGGCACGGGTCACCGCCATCTCGGCGATGGTGTTGGAGACGGTCGCCCTGGTCAGCCCGGCGATGGCGACGATGTCGCCCGCCTGGGCGGTCTCGACCGGAACGCGCTCGAGGCCGCGATAGGCGAAGACCTTGGTCGCCCGGCCGGTCTCGACCTCTTCATTCTCGACGTCGAGCGCCTTGATCGGCATGTTGACGTTGAGGCGGCCGCTCTCGATCCGGCCGGTGAGGATCCGGCCGAGGAACGGGTCGCGGTCGAGCAGGACCCCGATCATCCGGAAAGGGCCCTCGGGATTGGCGTCGGGCGCCGGTATGTGGCTTACGATCGAGTCGAACAAGGGCGTGAGGTCGCCCTCGCGGACGTCGTCGGAGGTGCCGGCATAGCCCGCCCGGCCCGAGGCGTAGAGGGTCGGGAAATCGAGCTGCTCGTCGCTCGCCTCGAGGGTCAGGAAGAGCTCGAACACCTCGTCGAGCACTTCGGCCGGGCGGGCGTCGGGGCGGTCGATCTTGTTGACGACGACGATCGGCCTCAGCCCCAGCGCGAGCGCCTTGCCGGTGACGAACTTGGTCTGAGGCATCGGCCCCTCGGCCGCGTCGACGAGAAGGATCACCCCGTCGACCATGCTGAGGATGCGCTCGACCTCGGCTCCGAAATCGGCGTGGCCGGGCGTGTCGACGATGTTGATGTGAGTCCCCCGCCACTCGACCGAAGTGCATTTGGCCAGGATGGTGATCCCCCGCTCTTTCTCCAAGTCATTGGAATCCATAGCCCTTTCCTCCACGCGCTGGTTGTCGCGGAAGGTGCCGGACTGGCGGAACAGCTGGTCGACGAGCGTCGTCTTGCCGTGATCGACGTGGGCAATTATGGCCACGTTGCGGAGGCTCATTTCAAAATCCTGATGTGGGGACGTGCAGCCGCGCCTATAGGCACGCCTTTGTGGCGCAACAAGGGCGGCATTCGAGGATGACGGACAAAGAGGGGCGCGCGGCCGCCGAGGCGCACCGGCGGCGGGCGCGTGCGCTTCGCGACGAGGGCCGGGCCGCCGAGGCGGAGCGGGCCGAGCTCGATGCCCTCGCCGCCTCGTCGGGCGACCCCGAGCTTCTCGAAGCGGGCCGGGCCCTGCTTCGCAGCCGGACGGAGGAAGCCGAGGCGCTGCTCCGGCCCTATCTCGAGCGATATCCGGACGACGCGGTGGCGGTTCGGATGCTCGCCAGCGCGGCGGGCATCGTCGGCCGCCACGACGAAGCCGAGGCGCTGATGCGCCGGACCCTCGCTCTGGCCCCTTCATTCACCGCCGCGCGCGCCGACATGGCGAGGATACTCTATCAGCAGGGGCGCACCGGCGAGGCGCTGGACGAGCTCGACGTCATCCTGGAGCGCGACCCCGGCGATGTGCCGTCGCTGGCTCTGAAAGCCTCGCTGCTGGTCGAGACCGGCGGCTTCGAGGATGCCCTGGCGATCACCGAGCTCATCCTCGAGCGCTTTGCCGGCGAGCCACAAATCTGGATGAGCTACGGCCATTTGCTCAAGACGGTCGGGCGGACCGACGAAGCGGTCGCGGCCTACCGCCGAGCGCTGGCGCTTCGGCCCGCGCAGGGGATCGCGTGGTGGAGCCTCGCCAATTTGAAGACGGTTCGGCTGGACTCGAAGGACGTCGCGGCGATGGAGCGCACCGGCGCCGACTCCCGGCTGGGCGAGGTCGACCGCGTCCACCTCCATTTCGCGCTCGGCAAGCATTACGAGGACGAGGGGCGGATCGAGCCCTCCTTCGCCCATTACGCCGCCGGCAACCGCATCCGCAGGCGTCTCGTGCCCCACGATCCGGCCGCCGTCACCCGCTTCGTCGAGCGTTCCGAGGCGCTGTTCACCGCCGAGGCCCTGGCGCCCGCCGGCCGCGGCTGCCCGGCCGGCGACCCCATCTTCCTCGTCGGGCTGCCGCGCTCGGGCTCGACCCTCGTCGAGCAGATCCTCGCCAGCCACCCCGAGATCGAGGGAACGATGGAGCTTCAGGATCTCCCCAGGCTGGCGCAGCGGCTGGGGGGGGGCGAGCGCGGATATCACGAGGCGCTGCTCGCGATGGACGGCTCCGGGCTTCGAAGCCTGGGCGAGTCCTATATGTCGTCGACCCGGATCCAGCGCCGTTCCGGTCGGCCGCTGTTCGTCGACAAGATGCCCAACAACTGGCTCCATGTCGGCCTCATCCACCTGATCCTGCCCAACGCCAGGATCATCGACGTTCGGAGGCACCCGCTCGGTTGCTGCTTCTCAAACTTCGCCCAGCATTTCGAGCGCGGCCAGGAATTCGCCTACGACCTCGGCGAGCTCGGCCTTTATTACCGCGACTATGTCGGCCTGATGCGCCACTACGACCGGATCCTGCCCGGGCGCGTCCACCGGGTGCTTCACGAGGCACTCGTCGAGGATCCGGAGGCCGAGGTGCGGCGCCTTCTCGACCATGTCGGAGTGAAGTTCGACCCGGCCTGCCTCCGCTTCCACGAGAACCGGCGGGCGGTCCCCACCGCGAGCGCCGGGCAGGTCCGCCGCCCGATCAACCGCGAGGGGGTGGAACGGTGGCGGCCCTTCGAGGCCTATCTCGATCCGCTCAAGCGGGCGCTCGGCCCGGTCCTCGATTGCTATCCCGCCGCGCCGGAGGTCTGAGCCCGGCCGCGCGTCAACAAAGAATTAACCATCACCTGCCAAACCCCTCCCAAGGACCGAGAAAAGGGAGAGAGCGACGGTGCAGGGGGTGAAGAAAAAGGCGCGGACCGAAAGCCCGGTGGGCTTCGTCCCCCAGGCCGGCGGCGCCGGGCTCGAGCTTACCATCGTCATTCCCTGCCTCAACGAGGCCGAGACCCTCGCTCAGGTGATCGACCGGGCGCGGCGCTTCCTCCACGCCTATGACGTGGCCGGCGAGGTCGTCGTCGCCGACAACGGTTCGACCGACGGCTCGACCGCCATCGCCATCGGCGCCGGCGCCCGGGTCGTCCCGGTTCCGGAGCGCGGCTACGGCGCCGCGCTTCGCGCCGGAATCGAGGCGGCCCGCGGCACCTATGTCGCCATGGCCGACGCCGATTGCAGCTACGACTTCATGGACCTGATGCCCTTCCTCGACCGCTTGCGCGGCGGCACCGAGCTGGTCGTCGGCAACCGCTTCCTCGGCGGCATCGGCAAGGGCGCGATGCCGCCCCTCCACCGCTATCTCGGCAATCCGGTGCTCAGCCTCGCCGGCCGGATGTTCTTCTCGGCACCGATCGGCGACTTCCATTGCGGCCTTCGCGCCTTCCGCCGCGATTCGATCCTTTCGCTCGGCCTGTCCTCGCCGGGGATGGAATATGCCTCGGAGATGATCGTCAAGGCGCAGCTCGCCGGAGTCACCATGTCGGAGGTGCCCGCAACCCTGGCCAAGGACGGCCGCTCGCGGCCGCCCCATCTGCGCAGCTGGCGCGACGGCTGGCGCCACCTCAAATTCCTCCTCCTCTTCGCTCCGCGCTCCCTCTACCTCTATCCGGGCCTCGGCTTGTTCGCGCTGAGCTTGGCTGCCTTCCTCGGTCTTCTGCCCGGCGACGTGACGATCGGAAGCGTCCGCTTCGGAGTCCATTCCCTGCTCTTCGCCGGCGCCGGAATGCTGATCGGGACGCAGATGATGAGCTTCGGGCTGGTCGCCGGCCAGTTCGGAGTGCGCGAGCGCTACTGGTCCGCCGGCAAGGGCCTCGAGCGGGCCCGGGCCATGCTCACCATCGACAGGGGCTCGCTGATCGGCGGAGCGATGATGCTCGCCGGGCTCGCCGGGGCGGTCGTCGCCCTCGCCTCCTGGGCCGGAGCCGGCTTCAGCGACATGGACCCGGACATGCTGATGCGCCTCTCCATCCCCTCCGTCCTTTCCGCGGGCATCGGCCTGCAGCTCATGCTGACTTCGTTCCTGCTCGAGCTGCTGTCCCACCCCGCCCGCAATCCGCAAAGGTAAGCGCCATGAGCCTGTTTCAAAGCTTCCACCGCAAAGTGCACGGCAAGGCGGTGTTCGACCGCCGGATCGAGGTGCTGACCCGCACCCTCGCCGACTTCATCCCCGCCAATGCCCGGGTGCTCGACATCGGATGCGGCAGCGGCACGCTCGCCAAAAGGATCATGGCGCTTCGCCCGGACGTCACCATCGAGGGCATCGACGTGCTCGTCCGGCCCGGAACCGAGATCCCGGTCACCGAGTTCGACGGCGACACCATTCCCTGGCCCGACGGCCATTTCGACATCGCCCTGTTCGTCGACGTCCTCCATCATACCGAGGCGCCGGCCCGCCTTCTCGCCGAGGCCAAACGGGTTTCGAAGGGCGGGATCGTCATCAAGGACCATTTCCGCGAAGGCGTGCTCGCCGACGCGACCCTGAGGTTCATGGACTGGGTCGGAAACGCCCAGCACGGCGTCGTCCTGCCCTACAATTACCTGTCCGATCCCGAGTGGCGCTCGATCTGGTCGCGGCTCGGCCTCAAGGTCGAGCGGCTGACCGACAAGGTCGGCCTCTATCCGGCGCCGTTCAGCTGGCTGTTCGACCGCCGCCTGCATTTCGTCGCCCGCCTCGCCTGATGCCGGGCGATAGTTTCCCGGCGAAGGCCGGGACCCAGCTTTCGACCTGCGTTACTGGACCCCGGCCTTCGCCGGGGAGCAGGGATCGCCGGTTCAGCCCCATGGTTCTGGACTAGACATGGCCAGCCTCGCCGATTCCCTCCCAGCCGTTCCGGCGCATGCGGGGCCGCTGCGGCGCCTGCTCGGCCGCCCTAACCTGTGCTTCTGGATCGCCGGCCTCCTCGTCTACGGCCTCGCCGCCTGGAACTTCTCGGGCGGCCATTTCCTCAACCAGACCTCGCGCGACCTCTGGCAGCATCTCGCCAGCCTGCGCGCCCTGATCGAGAATCCCTTCCACCCCGCCAACCCGTTCGTCGCCACCGGCGAGGGCTCGCGGCACTTCCATCCCTACTGGGTCTCGGTCGCACTGGTCGCCAGGGCCTTCGGCTGGAACGCCTGGCAGGCGATCGCCTTCGCCGGCTTCGTCAGCGCCGGAACCCTGCTCGTCGGGATCCACGCCTTCGGCCGGGCCTTCTACCGGACCCCCTGGGGGCCCCTCGCCCTGCTCGGCGCAATGGCCTTCGGCTGGTGCCTTCCGGTCAGCCATACCGGCTATCACTCGCTCGGCACCCTCATCGAGGGCATCGCCTACCCGGCCGCCCTGCTGATCGGACTGTCGCTGCTGCTCTGGGCTTTGGTCATCCGCGCCCTCGAGAGGCCCGTGCTCGCCGGGTGGATCGTCCCGCTCGCCGCCTTCATGTTTGCCACCCACCAGCTCGGCGCCGGAATCGGCTTCATGGCGGCGGGCTGCTTCATCCTGCTCTGGCCGGGAGCGACCTTCAGGGCCCGGGCCGCCGCCGCCGGCGCCCTCGCCGCCGGGATACTGCTCTCCATGGCCTGGCCGTATCACAATCCGTTCGAGGCGATCGCCCGGACCGGGATCCCGACCTGGAGCGGCGGAATCAATTTCTACCATCCGGTGATGCTGGTCATCGCCTTCGTGCCTTCGCTGCTCGGCCTGTGGGGCCTGCGCCACCGCCGCTTCGCCCGAACCGGCCTGCCCGTGCTCGCCGCCTTCGTCCTGTTCGCCGGGATCTTCGCGCTCGGCTGGTTCGGCCTGCTCATCGCCACCCGCTTCGTGATGCCGGCGGTTCTGATGCTCCAGATCGGCCTCGGGGCGCTCTTCCTCGCCCTGGTCGACGACTGGCGGACCCTGCCGCGCGCCGCCCAGCTCGGCCTGTTCGGCTTCGCTCTGCTCTGCCTGAGCCTCTTCGGAGTGATGACCCGCGCCCAGCTGATCGTCGAGCAGCAGATCGCTGACAAGGAAGGCAATGCCTATAATGCCGCTCTCGCTTTGACTCGCGACATTCCGGAAGGCGAGCCGGTCGCCGCCTACGACGTCTTCGCCTGGCCGATCGTCGCCACCGGCCAACGCGTCGTCTCGGTGCCGTGGCCGGAGCCGATGATCGACGGCCTCGCCAAGCGCCAGGCCGCCGCCGAGCGCCTGTTCGACCCGGCGCTGAGCCGCGACCAGCGCCTCCGCCTCGCCCGCCACTGGGGGGCGAGGACCCTCATCATGGACAAGAAGGGCCCCCTGCGCCGCAAGATGCCCAAGGGGATGCTGCAAAGGCTCGAGGCCCAGTCGGTGCGCCACAGCGAAGCCGGCCACTTCATCCGCTTCGACCTGGAATGAAATCCCCGCCATCGAAGACCTCCATCGTGCTTCAGATGGGTTGCGCCCTAATGTCGCCTTACGCCTGCGCCAGGCTATGAAAGCTGGAATAAGTCCGGAGAGAAGGTGACGGCCGAGCCAGACGACGGCGGGAGGGCGATATCGCTCGAAGCTTCGCCGATACGCGTGCGCGCTTTCGAAGGCCGCGACGCCGAGGCCGTCGACTCGGTCGCGCTCGAGGCCTTCGAACAATATCGAGAGGTGTACGACGACTGGGCGACGCTGCAGCGGGCCGTCCGGAATACGTCCGGCCTTGCGCGGGAGGCCGAGCTGCTGGTCGCGGAAGTGGACGGGAGGTCGCCGGCGCCGTTGCTTATTGCCCGCCCTTTTCGCGGCCGAGGGCCGATTTTTTCGACCCGGGCTGGCCGCTGATTCGAATGCTGGTCGTCGCTCCGCAAGCGCGCGGCCAGGGCCTTGGCAGGAGCCTGACCCAGGCCTGCATCGACCGCGCCCGCCGCGACGACGCCGCCGCGATTGCCCTCCATACCAGCCCCGCCATGGCGGTCGCGCTGGCGCTTTATCTTCGGATGGGATTCAGGCTCGAGCGCCGGGTGCCGGACCGCTTCGGAGTGCCCTACGGCGTATATCTGCTCGACCTGTGAAGCGGGCGGTTATCGTGTCTTTGCCGGGATGACGAACGCGAGCTTAATTAAATAAAGGGTCTGGACAGCGCATCGGACCCGCGCCAGTCTTCGTTTCGGGGCAGAATAGTCGAGGCGAGTCGAGCACTCGCCACGCTCTCGATTGGGGGGGACTCAATCGAGATTTGCTGAGGAGGGGTGCCGGGAAGGTCGGCCTAAAGCAATTCTGTGTCTATTCGACGGAAATGCTAGCGCCTGCTTGATCTCGTCATCGGAAATCGAGGGAAACTGGACATGCCGATCATCAACGGGACGGGCGGAAGCGACACCATCAACGGCACCAACGGCGACGACATCATTTTTGCCGGCGGCGGGGACGATTGGGTCCATACCAAGAAAGGCAATGACACCGTCTACGGCGGCGAAGGCAATGACGATATCCGCGGCGACAGCGGCAACGACAACCTCAACGGCGAGAACGGCAACGACAAGCTGAGCGGCTGGGGAGGGAACGACTATCTCGTCGGCGGCGCGGGCTATGATCAACTCGACGGCGGCGACGGCACCGACACCGCCCGCTATTTCGGCTCGATCTTCGAATACAGCTTCTACAATCTGGGCAGCGGGGCCTGGGGGATCGTCGACAGCAACGCGGCGCGCGACGGCGCCGATTACGTGGTCAACGTCGAGCGCCTCCAGTTCGCCGACGTCGTCATCGACCTCACCGTCAACAACGCCCCGATCGCCAAGGACGACACCGCCTCGACCGACGAGGACGTCGGCACCTATTCGGGCTCGAGCGTCCTCGCCAACGATTTCGACTGGGAGCACAACAGCCTGACAGCCACTCCAGGCACTTTCGTCGGGGCCTACGGCACGCTGACGATGAACGCGAACGGCACCTACACCTACACGCCCGACGCTTCCAACCAGGCGCTCGACGACGGCGAATCGGTGCAGGACAGCTTCACCTACACCGTCTCCGACGGCAGCCTCAGCGACACCGGCACGCTCACCATCACCATCGCCGGTAAGAATGACGCGCCGGTGGCGAATGACGACACCGCGTCGACCGGCGAGGACGGAAGCGTCGCGGGCAACGTGCTCGCCAACGACACGGACGTCGACGTCGAGCCGCTGACGGTGGCGACTCCCGGAGTCTATGTCGGCACCTATGGAACTCTGACCCTGAACGCGAACGGCAGCTACACCTATACGCCGGCCGCCGCAGCGCAGGCGCTCGATGACGGCGAGTCGGCGCAGGACGTCTTCTCCTACACCGCCTCCGACGGCACCGCCTCCGACACGGCGATTCTCACCGTCACGGTCAACGGCTCCAACGATGCGCCGGTGGCGGACGATGACTCCGCCTCGACCAGCGAGGATTCCAGCGCCTCCGGCAACGTGCTGGCGAACGACACCGACGTCGATGTCGAGCCGCTGACGGTGACCAGCCCGGGCGTCTATGTCGGCGCCTACGGCACCCTGACGCTGAATTCCGACGGCAGCTACACCTACGCGCCCAACGCGGCGGCGCAGGGGCTCGACGACGGCGAGTCGGCGCAGGACGTCTTCTCCTACACCGCCTCCGACGGCACCGCGTCCGATTCGGCCACGCTCACCGTCACGGTCAACGGCGCGAACGACGCGCCGGTGGCGAACGACGACTCCGCCTCGACCAACGAGAATTCCGCCGGAATTTCCGGCAATGTGCTCGCCAACGACAGCGACGTCGACGGCGAGACCGTGACGGTGGCCAATCCCGGCACCTATGTGGGCACCTACGGCACCCTCACCATCGACGCCGACGGCAGCTACACCTACGTGCCGGGCGCCGCCGCCCAGGCGCTCGACGTCGGCGAGTCCGCTCAGGACGTCTTCACCTACACAGCCTCGGACGGCACCGCCTCCGACACCGCCAATCTGACGATCACCGTCACCGGGCTCAACGACGCTCCGGTGGCCAATGACGACACCGCCGCCACCGACGAGAACAGCCCCGTCTCGGGCAACGTGCTGACCAACGACACTGACGTCGACGTGGAGCCGGTGACGGTGACCACCCCAGGCACGTACAATGGCTTCTGGGGAACCCTCGTCCTCGCGGCCAACGGCAGCTACACCTATACGCCGAACGCCATCGCCGCTTTGCTCAACAACGGCCAGACGGCGATCGACGTCTTCAGCTACAACGCGTCGGACGGCACCGCCTCCGACAGCGCGACCCTCACCATCAGCATCAGCGGCCTCAGCGGCGCCCCGAACGCGAATAACGACTCCGCCTCAACCGGCGAGGACAGCAGCGTCTCGGGCAACGTCCTCGCCAACGACACCGATGTGGAGAACGACCCGCTGACGGTGACGAACGCGGGCACTTATGCCGGCACTTACGGAACCCTCGTCCTCGACGCCGACGGCAGCTACACCTATACGCCCAACGCGGCCGCCAACGGGCTCGCCGCCGGCGAGACGGGGCAGGACGTCTTCAGCTATACCGTCACCGACGGCGGGGCATCGGACACGGCGACCCTGACCGTCACGGTCAACGGCACCAACGACGCTCCGACGATCACCGGCGGCGACTTCGACGGCACCGTCACTGAGCTGCCCGACGGCGATCCGGACGAAGGCCAAATCGATCATTCCACCAGCGGCGCGGTCACATTCAACGACGTCGACCTCACCGACACGCACAGCGCCAGCGTCGCGCCGCAGGGCGGCGGCTATTACGGCACCTTCACCCTCGATCTCGATCAGACGGGCGACAGCGTCGGCTGGGACTTCACAGTCTCCGACGCCGCGCTCGAGAACCTCAGCGAGGACCAGGAGGTCACCCAGGTCTATACGATCACGATCAACGACGGCCATGGCGGCACCGTCACCCAGGACGTCACCATTACCATCAACGGCACCGGCGTCGGCACCGGCCCGCAGACCGTCTGGTATATCGACAACAGCGCGGTCGGAAGCACCAACGTCGGGACCTCCGCCAATCCGTTCACCTCGATCGCCGCCTTCAACGCGGCGCAGGGCACGCTGGGTGGGCCCCAGGCCGGCCACAGCGTCCATCTGCTCGCGGGCACGGGCACCGGCGTCTACGCCGAAGCGGACGGAATCAACCTGCTCAACGGCCAGACCCTGATCGGCGACGCCACCGGCTCCGTCCGGCCGACCATCGAGGCGACCGCGGGCGACGGCATCAACGTCGCCCAGAATAACGAAATCTCGGGAATCGACATCGGCAACACCAGCGGTGCCGATATCGCGGACAGCGGCGGCAGCGTCGGCACTCTCACCATCTCCGACGTCGGCACCTCGGGCACCGGCCAGATCATCGACGTCGACCAGGGCGGCACCCTCGACGTCACCCTGAACTCCGCCGAGTCGCTCGGCTCGGCCGGCGGCGCGATCGACCTCAACAATGTCGGCGGCAGCTTCACCGTTACGGGCGCTACGAACATCAGTGGAGTCCAAAGCGGCGGCGGCGTCGACATCACCCTCTCGTCGATCGCCGCGACCCTCGCGGGCGGCGGCACGATCTCGACCGCAGGCGCGACGGGGGTCAATTATGTCGGCAACACCGGCTCGCTGGAGCTCGGCGGCGGTCTCGACATCGTCACCACCAGCGGCGCCGGGCTCAACGCCACCGGCGGCGGCACCCTCACCGTCACCGGCTCGGGCAACAGCGTGACCTCGACCACCGGCACCGCGGTGACGATCAGCGGCACCATTATCGGCGCCGCCGGAGTCACTCTGGAGAGCGTTTCGGTGAGCGGCGCGGCCAACGGCATCGTTCTCGCCAATACCGGCTCGGCCGGAGGGTTCGCGGTGACCGGAGTCGGCACCACCGACGGATCGGGCGGCACCATCCTCAACACGACGGGCCGGGGCGTCAGCGTCATCAACTCGCACGACGTCAGCCTCGCCAACATGAACCTGACCAATGCCGGCACGGTCGACCTCGACGCGACTAACGGCGGCCTTCCGATCGGCGACAATCTCGCCACCAACGCCGCCATCCACCTGGTGTCGTCGAGCAATATCCTGCTCGACAATATCAACATCGCCGGCGGCGCGGAGCAGGGCATCAACGGCAACGACGTCACCAATTTCGCCTTGCTCAACTCGTCGATCACGGGAGTCGGCAACGGTCCCGACGAAGACGGCATCCATTTCTACAACATGTCGGGCACCGGCCGGATCGTGAACACGACGATCACGGGCAGCGGCGACGACAATCTCAACCTGCAGATGCAGTCGGGCAATCTCGACCTGTTCATCTCGGGCGGAAGCGCGTCGAACGCCGTCGCCGGAAGCGGCTATCTGTTCGGAATCCGCGGGTCCGCGACCGCCAACATCAACCTGGCCAACGTCGCCAGCCAGGACAATTTCAGCGGCGGCATAGTCGCCGACGCGTTCGACAATGCGACGATGAACCTCGGGGTCGCCAACAGCGTTTCGACCGGCAATTTCAACCAGCTGTCGGTCAGCTCGGGCGACAACAGCCAGGTCGACCTCAACGCGACCGGCAACACGTTCACCAGCGGAACGGGCGACTCGGTCGCCGTCGCTCTGAGCGGCTCCTCGTTCGACAATGGCTACGTGTTCGACGCCCGGCTCGCCAACAATACGATCACCACCGGCAACGGAGTCACCGCCGACGGGATCGCCGTCAACAATCCCGGCGGCGGCACCATGAACGTCGCGATCACCGACAACACGATCAGCTATGCCGGAACCACCCGGGCGATCCTCATCCAGGAGGGCCAGGACGGCAACGGCACCCTGCGCGCGACCGTCACCGGCAACAATATCGACATCCTGCTCGACGGCGTCGGCAACGCGACGAACGCCATCCTCGCCCAGAACGCCCTGGTCGGCCCCGGCGTGACGTCGCACATGGATCTCAACATCGGCGGCGCCGGCTCGCTGGCGAACACCTTCACCCATTCGCTGGGCGGAGTCCTCGCCTCCGGCGACATCCGGGTGCGCCAGCGCAACGACGGAACGGTCAACCTCGACGGCTATACGGGCGGGGCGACCGACACGGCGGCGGTCAACGCCTATTTCAACGGCCGCAACAACGAGGTGTCGAGCTCGACCTCGTCCGCTCAGACCGTGGGCTTCACCGGCAATGCCTCGCCCGCGTTCATCACCGTCACCGTCTCCTCGGTCTCTGTCGCCGAGGACGGCGGTACCGACCTCGTCTACACCTTCACCCGCAACGGCGACACGTCCGCCGCCCTGGTCGCCAATTTCTCGGTGACCGGAACGGCGAATTCGGCCGACTTCGACCTGCTCGGGGCGACGAGCTACGACAGCGGCACCGGGCTCGGCACCGTCACTTTCGCGGCCGGAAGCTCGACCGCCCAGATCACCGTCGATCCGATCGCCGACGGCGTGCTGGAGTTCGCCGAATCGGTGGTCGTCGACGCCGGCAACAGCGCCACCGCCAACGGCAGCTTCGCCCACGCCTTCATCACCAATGACGATGCGGGAATGGCGATGATGATGACGGTTCCGACCGGCGGCGGACTGCTCGCCGATACGCCGGAATGGCTGCTCTGAGAACAGGCGCGGGATGGAGGGGCAGCCGCCCCTCCACCCTCCTTACGCCAGGACGTTGGCGCGTCCGCGCATCAGCGCCCAGATCAGCAGCAGGAGCACCAAGGCCGCCCAGATCAGCCCGGGCGCGTCGGTCAGGGCGGCCGCGACCGCCGGGATCCGGGCGATGAAGGCGAAGCTTCCGCCGAGCGCCGCCAGCGCCGCCGCCTCCGTCGCCAGCTGGCGAATGAGGGCCTTCCGCCATTTGCGGTAGCGCTCCTCCTCGGCCACCGAACGCTCGACGCGAAGCACGAAGCCGCGGTCGGCCGGGCGTTCGGGCGGCGCCAGCGCCTCGCCGAGCAGGGTGTCGAACTCTTCGTCGTCCATGACGCTCACCTCAGATACTCGCGGCACTTCTGCTTCGCCCGCCGAACCGTTCCCTTGAGGGTACCGAGCGGCATTCGCAAGATCACCGCCGCCTCCTCGTGCGACCAGCCGTGGCCGTCGCACAGGACCAGCGCCGCCCGCTCGACCGGCTCGAGCCGGTCGAGCGCCCGGGCCAGATCGAGCCGTTCGCCCGCGGGCTCCGCCACCGTCTCGGCGAGCTCCGCCGCGGCTTCGCGCTTGCGGCTCTCGCTTCGCTGGCGTCGTCGCTGGTCGACGAACAGCCGCCACCCGATCGCGCACAGCCAGGACGAGAATTTGGACTCGCCGCGAAAGCCGGCCAGCGACTGCCACGCCTTGAGGAACGTCTCCTGCGCAAGCTCGTCGCCGAGATCCGGGCCGGCGAGCTGGGTAAGGAAGGCGCGAAGCCGCCGCTCGTGGGTTTCCACGAGCAGGCGGAAGGCCCCTTTGTCCCCACCCGCGGCCCGGCGGCAGAGGATTTCATCGGACTCACGCTCCGGCGGCATCGTCCGGCTCGGCCGAACGGCTCTGCATGCGGTGGCGGACGAGCAACGCTGCACCGACCAGTGCCGGGAACAGGGCCGCGCCGAGGCCGTAGCGAAGCCATTCCGCCTCGCCCACGATCAGCGAGAAGCCGGCCATGGCGGCGCCGAGGGCGAGCAGGATGAGCCCGGTCCGGTCGTCCGTCCCCGCCTCGACTCGCAGGCCCCCCAGATCGTTGCGTCCGATCCGGTCGACGAGCATCCCGGCCTGCGCCGAATCCCGGCTGATCGCCTCGCGCAAGGTGCGGTGAAGAAGCCACGCCTGGATCAGCCTCAGGAAGAAGACGAAGCCGAGCAGGAAGAACAGGCCGACGCTCAGTGCGACGATCATTTCGGTAAACGGCATTTCAAAGCTCCTCAAATTCCCGGAGCAGGCCCCCGGTTTCGAAGCTAGGACGCAAGCCGGGGGCGCTTTGGATCACGGCGGAGCGAAATTTTTTCTACCTCGGCGGCGGCCCTCCGCATCCCGCCGGCCTGAACAGCCCGATCGGCATCGATTCCGGCTTCGCTTGCTCGTCGCCGCCGGCGAGGCTCGACGGACCGTACCACAGCGCCGGTCCAAGGCCGCGGGCAAAGAGCAGGGCCGGCGGCTTGTCGCGCGCCTGCGGCGGCGCCTGGAAGGCCTCGAGATCGGCGGTGAAGGCGTCGAAGGGGAGCCCGAGCGGATCGTCCCGCTGCATCTTCTCCGCCGCGTCGCGCTCCTCGTCGTCGGACATGCGGACCGAAAGACGGGGGTCGATCTCGGGGGTCAGGTAGGTGCCGCCATAGCCGTTGGGGGCGACGAAGGCGAACCAGTAGGTGCGCTTCGGGGTCCTCAGCCACAGCACCAGATCGGACACGGCCGAGTCCCGCCGGTCCTGCCGGGCGAAGCCGGCGGTGAATTTGACATCGCCCTGCAGCCGGTAGACGGCCCGCTCGATCGGGCAGGCGGGCGGGGCTGGCACGGCGGCGGCGAGGAGGAGGGCGGTGAGCATTGGGCGACACTAGCCGATTTATCCTCCCCATGCGACCGCATGGGGAGGGGGACCATGCGAAGCATGGTGGAGGGGTAGCTGACGAGACCTGCGCACCTACCCCTCCACCAGCCTTCGGCTGGTCCCCCCTCCCCATCTTCGATGGGGAGGATTCTAGACGAACAGCGACCACCCCGTTCTCTCCGCGAGCCGCTCGAGCGCCATCGCCCCGGCCAGCGAGGTCCCCGCCGCGTTGAGCCCGGGCGACCAGGCGCAGACGGCGCCGGTGCCGGGAACGATGGCGAGGATTCCGCCGCTCATCGCGCTCTTGCCGGGAAGTCCCACCCGGAAGGCGAAGTCGCCACTGTTGTCGTAATGGCCCGAGGTCAGCATCAGGGCGTTGATCCGGCGAGAGCGCGACGGGATGGTGACCGCGTCGCCGGTCCTCGGATCGACGCCGTCGAACGCCAGGAACAGGGCGGCCTGGGCGAGCTGCCGGCAGCTCATCGCGACCGAGCATTGCCGGTAATAAGCGGACAGCACCGACTCCACCGGATTGGTGAGGTTGCCGAAGGCGGCGATGAAGAAAGCGAGGCTTCGGTTGAACGCGCCCGCCCGCGATTCCGACATGGCCAGGCTCTCGTCGATCGCCACCTTGTCGTCGCCGCAGCGCTCGCGAAGGAAGCCGACCAGCTCTCCGACCGCGGCGTCGGCGCCGCCGGCCGCGCCGATCAGCTGATCGCACACGACGAGCGCTCCGGCGCTGGTCATCGGATTGCGCGGCCGTCCCTTCTCCATCTCGAGCTGGAGGATCGAATTGACCGGCGAGCCCGCAGGCTCGCGCCCGACATGGTTCCAGAGCGACGCTTTGACGTGATGAAGCGCCATGCACAAAGCGAAGACGTAGGAGATGCTCTGGATCGAGAAGGCCTCGTCGGCATCGCCGGCCGCGAAGCTCGATCCGTCCTCCAGGACGATGGCGAGGCCGAGCTTGTTGGGATCGGCCTGGGCAAGCGCGGGAATGTAGGAGGCCACCTTGCCCTGACCCTTGTAGGCGGACACGTCCGACAGCACCTCGTCGACCAGCGCTTGATAGTCCATTCTCGCTCCTCTTCCCCAATAGGGTTCGAACTCCCTTCTCCCTCTCCTGTCCTTACGGGAGAGGAGGGGCCCGCCGCGAAGCGGCGGGAGGTGAGGGTCTGTACACCAGAGTCGGAAAAGACCCTCACCTCCCAAGCCTTCGGCTTGGGCCCCTCCTCTCCCGCGAAAGCGGGAGAGGGAATGGCGACCTAAACCCGCTTCGGATAGACCGGCTGGATGTCGGTCGGAATATGCGCGGTTGTCGCGAGCACCGCGCGGGCGCGCTCGTCGAGCCGCGCATTGCGGTCGAAAAAGGCCTTGGTTCCGGCATAGTCGCCATTGCCCTGGAGCCTGACGAGCTCCGCCACCAGATCCCTCAGGCCCGATTCCATCCGGTCGTAGTCCACCCGGAAGCGGCCGGCGCCGTCGTCCCAGCGGAAGGCGCCCTTCTCCTTGAGATAATTGTACTGCATCGCCGCTCCGCGCCCGTGCGCCTCGTCGGTGCCGAAGCGCACCGCCCGGAAGATCCCGGCGAAATAGGTCGCCAGAAGCTGCTCGCGCTCGGCGATCGGAAGCTCGCCGCGGCGCATCAGGTAGAGGATGTTGTACACCCCCATCACGTCCGCCTTGGCTTCCTCGCTGGCGCTGTACTGGTCCTTCAGTTCGGCGTTGACCGTCGTCTGCCGCCCACCGAGCTTGATCGTTCCCGGTCCGAGGCTGTGCGACAGCTCGTGGAACAGGGTCTCCTGGGTCATATATTTCTTCGTCACCAACCGCGCCTGCTCCGGGACCAGCACCAGGCCGGCCATCGGCGCGAGTATGCGGTCGTATTTGGCTCCGAGCACGTTGGCCAGGATCACCTTTTTGGCGCCCTTGGCCTCCCGCACGCGCTCGTCATTGGGAAGGTTGAAGGCGATGGTCTGGACGCCCGGAACATTGTCACCCCCGCCATGGACCTGGTCGGCGACGAGGATCGGCGAGGCGAACGGCCGGTTGAAATTCTTGTAGCTCTCCTCGACCGGAAGGTTGCGTTCCATGTCGGGGAGCAGGGCCTTGTAGTGCGACAGGGCGGCGCTCTCGCGCGGGTCCTGGACGGTGACGAAGGCCTCGAAGGCGGTCTTGGTGCCGTAGAGCGAGTCGGTATAGACCTCATAGGGGCCGATCACGACCTCGATCGGAGTCCCGCTGACGTCCATCCACGCCAGCTCGGATTCGTAATAATCGTTGGTCCTGAAGGCCTTCGCCCGAAGGTTCAGGAACTTGCGGAGCGAGGCGTTGCTCGTCCGCGCCGCGGCCCGCTCGAGCAATTTCGCCGCCGGCTCCAGCCACTGCCGATATTCGACGCTGTAGGGCACCGCGACCAGCCGGTCGCCGCGCCTTTTCACCACCGTATAGCCGCTGGTGAGCGCCTCCTTCTCGCCCGGATGGGCGGCAAGATAGGAGTCGAGATCGGCCTTGGTCAGGTCCTTCGGGTAGAAACCGGCGCCCGCCGGAATCGCCTCGCCGCCGTAGAAGGGGTGGTTCTCGGCGAGCGTGTCCCACGGCCCGAAATGGAGGTCGAACATGTCGATCAGGGCCGCTTTGCGCGGATGCTGGCTGCGCGCGATCTCGGCTCGGATCGTCGGATTCTCGACCGACCGCTGCCTGAGATAGATGGGGTTCATCAGCTCGGCCGCCTGGATCAGCAGATTGACCACGTCGCGCTCCTCGGCGCTGAGGAAGGCGGTGTTCGGGCTCATCGGAATGCGCGCGATCTTGGCGCGCTGGGCCGCCAGGTCGTAGCCCTCAGTCGCCGCGGCCGTCGCCGGCGGCTCGGCCGGACGGGTCGCGCAGGCGGCAGTGGCGAGCAGAAGGGCGGCGAGAGCGGCGTTACGCAAGACTATTCTCCTTCTTGAACCCCTCTCCCTGTAGGGGAAAGGGAGGGGCCCGCGAAGCGGGAGGGTGAGTGCCGGTTCGACCAGTCGGAGCCTGCCCTCACCTCTCCCCGCTACGCGGCGCCCCCCTCTCCCGCGAAAAGCGGGAGAGGAGTTTTGCAATTTGGAACGGCTGCGGCACGAGATACGTTCCGGATGATGTGACCACCAAAACGCAGAGCGGGCGCGAAAGCCGCATCTTCGAGCTCGAGCCCGGCCGCAATTGCTGGCGGGTCGCCCGGGCGCATCGCGCGGCGCTGGTCGTCGACGGCTGCGACTATTTCCGGCTCGTCCGCCAGGCGATGCTCAAGGCCGAGCGGCAGATCTTCCTGATCGGCTGGGATCTCGACACGAGGATCGCGCTCGACAGCGCCGGCGCCAAAGGCGATCCGCCGGTCCACCTCGGCCCGCTCCTCTCCTGGCTGGTCAAGCACAAACCGGACCTCAAGATCTACATCCTCGCGTGGGGCGGGATGGCCTACAGCGTGCTCGGCCGGGGCACGACGCTGGCTCGGATGGCCGCCTGGCGGGCCACCGGCGACATCGAGTTCAGGCTCGACTCCGCCCATCCGCGGGAAGCCAGCCATCACCAGAAGATCGCCGTCATCGACGATGCCCTGGCCTTTTGCGGCGGGATCGACATCACCGCCGAGCGCTGGGACCGGCGCGAGCATCTCGACGACGAGCCGGGGCGGCGGCGGCCGACCACCCGCCGCCGCTACGATCCCTGGCACGACGCCACCATGGCGGTCGACGGCGCCGCCGCCCTGGCGCTCGGCGACCTCGCCCGCCTCCGCTGGGAGGCGGCGACCGAAACCCGGCTGGAGCGCGCGGGCGGCGGCGGCGACGCCTGGCCGGAGGAGCTCGAGCCGGATTTCCGCGACGTCGACATCGCCATCGCCCGCACCCGCGGCGCGCACGGCCGCTGGTCGCAGGTCCGCGAGATCGAGGCGCTGTTCGCCGACCTCGTCGCCGGCGCCCGCCGGCACGTCTATATAGAGACCCAATATTTCGCCTCCCGGGTGGTCGCGGAAGCCGTGGGCCGGCGCCTCGCCGAGCCCGACGGCCCGGAATTCGTCGTCATAAATCCGAAGACCGGCTTCGGGTGGCTCGACGAATCGGTGATGGGCCCGGCCCGGGCCGAGCTGGTCAAGGCGCTCGACCGAAAGGACCGCTATGGCCGCTTCCGGATCTACACGCCGGTCACGACAGGCGGCGCCGACATCTACGTCCACGCCAAGATCATGATCGTCGACGATCACGTCATCCGGGTCGGGTCGGCCAATATCAACAACCGCTCGATGGGCCTCGACAGCGAGTGCGACGTGATGATCGACTGCCGCCTTCCCGGCAACGAGTCGGCCGGGCCGGCCATCAAGCGCCTGCGCGCCGATCTCATCGCCGAACATCTCGGGACCGACCCGAGCGAGGTCGCGGCTTCCTTCGACAAGACCGGCTCGCTGATCGCGACGATCGAGCGGCTGCGCGGCGACGGCCGGACCCTGCTCCCCTTCCGGCCGCCCGAATTCAGCGCCGCGCTGACGGCGGTGGCGAAGAGCGAGCTGCTCGATCCGGAAGGCGCCGAGGCGCCGTTCGAGCGCCGCGCGCCCCGCCGGCTCCTCGCAGGCTTCAGGCGGGCTTAGCCTCGCCCTCGCTCTCGCCAGCGCCCGATTCCGCCTCGCTTTCTGCGGCCTTCGAATCCTGGAAGAAGGGCTCGACCTCGCCCTTGAGCTTGATCGTCATCGGCTGGCCGTAGCGGTCCATGCTCCGCCCGGCGGCGACCCGGATCCAGCCTTCGGAAACGCTATATTCCTCCACGTCGGTGCGCTCCTTGCCCTTGAAGCGGATACCCACTCCGCGGCGAAGAAGCTCGCCGTCGAAATGCGGGCTGCGCGGGTTGAGCGAAAGTCGGTCGGGGGGCGTGTCGGCCATGGTGTCAGTCTCTTCGTTCGTGTTCCCCATCAGTCGGCCCTCAGCGCAATTTGCTGATCTTGAGCCCGTCCAGCTTGGCGCGCTCCTTCACCGACTCCTCGGTCCGGGTCAATGCCTTGGCGATCGCCTTCAGCGACATGCTCTTGCCGGCGAGCAGGTGGAGCTTCTGGATCTCCTCCTGCTTCCACGGCTGGCGATGGCGGGCGAAGGGCTCCGCCATCAGCCGTTCGAAAGCCCGCCGCCGCCCTTGCTGGAGGGGTTGGCGGCGATCGTCTTCTTGACTTCCTTCTTGGGCTTGCGCGCTTCCTTGTTGCTCTTCTTCTGACCCTTGGCCATGTCCGTCTCTCCTTTGTTGCTCCCGGGCGAAGGCCGGGTTCCAGTCCCAACGCCCAGCCGCTGGGCCCCGGCCTCCGCCGGGGAACGGCCGCGTTCGTCCTACCCCTTCTTCGCGGCGATATACGCCTCCACCTGCTGCTCCAATATGTCGAGCGGCAACGCCCCGTTCTCGAGCACCGCGGCGTGGAAATCGCGGATGTCGAAGCGGTCGCCCAGCTCGCGCCTCGCCCGCTCGCGAAGCTCGAGGATCTTCAATTGGCCGATCTTGTAGCTCGTCGCCTGGCCCGGATTGTTGATGTAGCGCTCGACCTCCTTGACGATGTCGCGCTCCGAAAGCAGCGAATTGTCCTGGAAATATCTGATCGCCTGCTCGCGGGTCCAGCGCTTCGAATGAAGGCCCGTGTCGGTGACGAGCCGGACCGCCCGCCAAAGCTCGAGCGAGAGGTGCCCGAACAGCGAATAGGGGTCCTTGTAGAAGCCCATCTCCCGGCCCAGCCGCTCGGCGTAGAGCCCCCAGCCCTCGCTGTAGGCGCCGTAGCCGCCGAAGCGGCGGAACTTGGGGACTCCCTCCAGCTCCTGCTGGAGAGCGATCTGGAAATGGTGCCCCGGAGCGCCCTCATGATAGGCGATGCCTTCTATCTGCGGCTTCAGCACCTGGTTCATGTCGGCGAGGTTGACATAGAAGATGCCCGGCCTCGAGCCGTCCGGCGAAGGGCGGTTGTAGAAGGCGACCGAGGCCGTCTCCTGCCGCCAGGTCTCCACCGCCCGCACCTCGAGCGGCGCCCTGGGCAGCCGGCTGAACCATTTCGGCGCCTCCGCCATCACCTGGGCGATGAAGGCGTTGGCGTCCGCGAGGTAGCGCTTCCGCCCTTCGTCGGTGTTGGGATATTTGAACTGCTGCCCGGTCTTTATGTGCCGGAAGAATTGCTGGAGCGTCCCCTTGAACCCGACCTGGGCCTTGATCGCCTCCATCTCGCGGTGGATCCGAGCGACCTCGTCGAGCCCGATCTGGTGGATCCTGTCGGCGGAAAGATCGGTGGTGGTCTGGGCGCGAAGCCGCGAGGCGTAATATTCGGCGCCCTCGGGCAGGCTCCAGGCGCCGCTGTTGCCGCTCGCGCGCGGCTCGATCGCATCGAGAGTCGCAAGCATGTCGCCGACGGCTCGGCGGAACGGTCCGGAGAGCGCCGCCGAAGCGCCGGAGATCAGCCGCGCCTTGACGTCGGCCGGAGCGTCGAGCGCCTCCACCTTCTTCCTGAAATCGGCGAGCAAGGGTGAGTCCGCCCCGGGGCCGAACGGCGCTCCCGCGATCGCCCGCTTGGCGTCGGCGCGCACCGGCGCGAAGTTGAACTTCGGCGGAACGATCCCCTTTTGCGCCTGCGCCCGGGCCTCGGCGCTTATCTCGCGCATCGCCCGCTCGGTGTCGCGGATCCGG
The DNA here is from genome assembly GCA_036389015.1 of Allosphingosinicella sp. Classification (GTDB taxonomy): domain Bacteria; phylum Pseudomonadota; class Alphaproteobacteria; order Sphingomonadales; family Sphingomonadaceae; genus Allosphingosinicella. The sequence goes on from DASVQS010000059.1 coordinate 106,062, forward strand.
GCGATATAGGCCTCGGCGTCGGCGACATTGTCGACCCGGTGCTGGTTGATCAGGAAGACCGGGAAGTCGCCCGCGGGGCTGCCGTTGGTCGACATCGCGAAGCCATAGTCGCGCCAGCGGAAATTCTCGGCGGAGCGCTTCGCATTATATTCGAACAACCGGTAGTTGAGCTGTCCGGCCGGGCTCAGCCGGTCATAGTCGAAGCCGGCCTTCATCCGGGCCAGCTGCGCCTGGAGCAGCGCCTGCTGCCGGATCGCCTCGGCGTCGGTATAATCGTCGAGCCGGTCGTATTTCTCCTTGCTCCCCTGAGCCGTCAGCGCCTCCGGGCTCGCGGCGATCCGCTCGTCGAACGCGGCGTCGAGGAAGGCGAGCAGCCGGGCGTCCTCGGCGGCCGGGTCGGCCCGTGTCGCGCTCGGGTCGCGGATCGGCTCGACCACCCATTCCGTCTCGGCGGCGGCGTTGGCGCCCCCCGTCCCGTCGCGAGTCGTCGCGCAGGCGGTGGCGAACAGGGCGAGAAGCAGGGCGGCATGTTTCATCGGGACGCTCTAGCCGCTCGGCGCCCCTTTGTCCTCCCCATGCGAATCACCGCCCCGCCTCGGCGGCCCACCTTCGCGCCAGCGGGTGAAGCTCGGCATAAGCCTGCCAGGTCGAAGCTGCCCAGGCCCGCACCGCCTCGCGCCACGGCCCCGGCTCCTCGATCGCTTCGACGTCGCCGAGCGTGATCGCGCCCCGCGCTTCGGGCAGCGGCGGCTTGGCGAGCTCGCGCCTGCCGTCGAGCCAATCCCTAAGCGCCGGAGCACCGGTCGCCGCCGAAATCCCCTCCTCCAATATCTGTCCGAGCCCGACGAGATGGGCCGCGAGCGACTTGGCCGAGCGGCAGTAGCGCTCCGGATGCTGAAGCGAGTAGGTATCGACGAACATCCTGTGGACCGCGAAGAAGGCCGGGTCCTCATAGTCGCGGGCCAGCAGGGCCTCGTAGCGCGACTGGCAGCCCTCGGTTCCGCCCTCGACCCTCCGGCCGCAGCCGCGGCAGCGTTCCTCCGTCACCGCCTGTCCCCGGCCAGCCAGCACGGATCCCACTCCGGCTCGGGACCGAAACGCTCGACCAGGAAATCGACCAGCGCCCGCACCCGCGCCGTCGTCGCCCGCCCCGGCGGCATCACCGCGTGAAGCGCGCCCTCCTCAAGCGGATAATCGCGCAGCAAAGGCTCGAGTGTCCCCCGCTCGAAGCCCGGAGCCGCGATGAAGCTCGGCAGGATGCAGATTCCAAGCCCGGCTTCGGCCGCCGCCCGGAGCATCTCGCCATTGTCTGCTCGAAGCCTCGGCCGCCCGCGCACATATTCCCATTTGCCGCCGACCCGGAATCGCCACTGCTCGTTGGCGTAGAGCAGGATGTCGTGCTCCGCGAGGTCGCCCGGATGCTCCGGCCGCCCGCGGGCGTCGAGATAGGCCGGGCTCGCCGTCGGCACCTTGCGAACCGGAGCGATCCGCCGGGCGACCAGCGACGAATCCTTGAGCGCTCCGATCCGCACCGCCAGGTCGAATCCGCCGGCCGCGAGGTCGACCGCCCGGTCGTCGAAGGAAATGTCGAGCTCGACCCGCGGATGCGCCTCGGCGAACTCGGCCAGCGCGGGAGCGAGATGCTGGACCCCGAACGAGAGCGGCGCCGAAAGCCGCACCGGCCCCGCCACCTGGGTAACCGCCTCGGCGACCACCTCCTCGGCCGCCTCGAGATCGGCGAGGATGTTCGACGCCCGCTCGAAATAGGCCTGGCCGACCTCGGTCGGCTGGGCGCCCTGCGCCGTCCGGGTGAGGAGCCGAGCGCCCAGCTGCTGCTCGAGCCGCGCCACCCGCCGGCTGAGGATCGATTTCGACATCCCCATCCGCTCCGCCGCGCGGCTGAACGCACCGGTCTCAGCCACCCGGACGAAGGCGAGAACGTCGAGCAGGTCGGTGGATGAGCGTTGCATGACTGCCAACGCCATAGCGGCCGGAGGCCCGCGCGCGCAACACGCGGAGCGTGACGCGCATCACATCCCGACCGTCGCTGGCCAGCTAAGGTCTTCCCGTCGCAGCAGGTCCCGAAGGCGCCCTCGAAGGTCCGCGGCTTCGCGACCGTTCCGGATGGGAGGACGAGCATGACGTACGGGAGGAAGATCCTATTGTTGCCGGTCGCCGCCGCGGCGCTGGCCGCATCGGGCCCCGCCGCGGCGCAGCCGGCGCCCGTTTTTCAGTTCGAATATGCGGTGAAGATCGTCTGCGGCCGGATCTCCAATAGCCGCGGGCCGCTCGCGCTCGGAAATTATGCCGTGGCCGTGAATATCCACAATCCGGGCGCGCCCCAGGGCTTCGCACGCAAGATCGCCATCGCCTTCCCCGGCCAGCCCGGGCCGATCAGCCCTTTCAAGCTCGCCGCCCTTAAGAAAGACCAGGCGATGGAGGTGGATTGCACCCAGATCGCCATCCAGCTCCAGGAGGAGCAGATTGCGACGCCCGGCTTCTTCACGGGCTTCCTGGTCATCCAGAGCTTCCAGCCGCTCGACGTGGTGGCGGTCTACACCGCGGCCCCGCTCGCCTCGAACGAGGTCGCCGGCCTTCATACCGAGCGGGTCACCCCACGAAAGATGCAATAGCCCGTCATCGTTGCATGTTCCGCAACGCTGGAATGCTAATTGCAAGTCTATCGGCAACGCCTGCCTCTGCCTATCTCTCCTTCACAAGCTCAGTGGAGGAAGACATGAACGTTCTCATCATCGACAGCGCCGCCACCGGTGAAGCGTCCGTCACCCGCCGGCTGACCGGCGAGCTCGAGGCCATCCTTCGCGGCCGAGGCCCGGTCCGGATCGTCCGGCGCGACGTCGGCACCTACACGATCCCCCACCTCACTGCGGAGACCACGCCCGCGATCCGCGGCGCGGAAGCCGAGACCGACGCCGCCCGCGACGCCATCGCCCTCTCGGACGAGCTGATCGCCGAGCTGAAGGCCGCCGATCTCGTCGTGATCGGCGCCCCGATGTACAATTTCGCGATCGCGTCGACGCTCAAGACCTGGTTCGACCATGTTCTTCGCGCCGGGATCACCTTCCGCTACTCGGAAGCCGGCCCCGAAGGCCTGCTCAGGGGCAAGAAGACGATCGTCGTCGAAAGCCGCGCCGGCCTCTACAGCGAGGGCCCGGCCGCCGCGATGGACAGCCAGGAGCCGCATCTGCGCACCCTGCTCGGCTTCATGGGTCTGGACGACGTCGCCTTCGTCCGGGTCGAGAAGCTCGCCTTCGGCCCCGAGCAGGCGGCGGCCTCGATCGCCGGGGCCATCGACGAGCTCCGCGGCCTCGCCTCCGAGGAATTGCCGCTGGCGGCCTGAGCGCCGCCGCGCATCCCGTCCGGCCGCCGCAGCCCCTCCTGGCGGCGGGCGGACGGGTCACCATATCCATCATCAGGGAGACAGAAGATGAAGCTCTACTACGCCCCCGCCGCCTGCTCGCAGGCGCCCCACATCGTCGCCCGCGAGGCCGGCCTCGACATCGAGCTCGCCAGGGTCAATTTCCCCGACAAGGTCACCGACGACGGCGAGAAGCTGACCGACGTCAACCCCAAGGGGGCCGTGCCCGCGCTGAGGCTGGACGGCGGCGAGGTCCTCACCGAGAATGCGGTGATCCTGCAGTATCTCGCCGACCGCGCGCCCGGCTCTTCCCTCGCCCTGCCGGCCTCCGGCATCGAGCGCTACCGGCTTCTCGAAGGGCTGAACTTCATCGCCACCGAGCTGCACAAGGGCTTCGGCCCGCTGTGGAATCCGGCGACCCCGGACGAGTTCAAGGAAGCGACCCGCGAGGCGCTCGGCAAGAAGTTCGACTATCTCCAGGAGAAGATCGGCGACGGCCCCTGGATGCTCGGCGAGCGCTTCTCGATCCTCGACGCTTATGCCTTCGCGGTTCTGAACTGGACGAAGCTCCATTCGATCGACATCGCCCGCTGGCCCGGCCTCGCCGCCTATCTGGAGCGAGTCGCGGCCCGGCCGGCGGTGCAGGAGACCCTTCGCGCCGAAGGTTTGATCAACTAAATCCTCCCCATCGCAGATGGGGAGGGGGACCATGCGAAGGATGGTGGACGGGTAGACGGCGCTGACGTTGCGAGTTCGTGCGCGAACCTCCGCTTCTGAGCCAGCTACCCCTCCACCACACTTCGTGTGGTCCCCCTCCCCACGCGCTTCGCGCGCAGGGAGGATGAAAGGGCGTCGCCCCGTCCTATTTTCCTCAAAAGGAGACCATCATGATCGACATCCGCCCCTTCGCCACCCTCGGCCATGCCGACCATGGCTGGCTCAACGCCCGCCACCATTTCTCCTTCGCCGATTATTACGATCCGGCGCGCACCCAATGGGGCGCCATCCGGGTCTGGAACGACGACGAGATCGCGGCCCGCTCGGGCTTCCCGCCTCATCCCCATTCGGACATGGAGATCATCACCTACGTTCGCGAGGGCGCCATCACCCACCAGGATTCGATGGGCAACAAGGGCCGAACCGAGGCTGGCGACGTCCAGGTGATGTCGGCCGGCACCGGGGTCCGCCACGCCGAATATAATCTCGAGGACGAGAAGACGACCCTGTTCCAGATCTGGATGCAGACCGACAAGCGCGGCGCCGAGCCCGGCTGGGGCGCCCGGCAGTTCCCGAAGGGCGAGCGAGCCGGCAATTTCGTCACCCTGGCGAGCGGCTTCGCGGAGGATTCCGACGCCCTGAAGATCAACGCCGCCGCCCGAGTCCTCGGCGCCACCCTCAAGGCGGGCGAGCAGGCCGAGCTGAGCCTCGACCCGGCCCGCCACGTCTACCTCGTCGCCGTCGGCGGAGCGGTGCTCGTCAACGGCCGCCGGGCCGAGCCGAGGGACGGAGTCGCGGTGACCGGCGAGGCGAAGCTGGCCATCGAGGCGGTCGAGGACGCCGAGATCGTCCTCGTCGACGCTCGGTAGGAAAAAATCCTCCCCGGCCTTTGCCGGGGAGGGGGACCACCCGAAGGGTGGTGGAGGGGTTCTTGCAGCCGCCGAAGAACCGCTCCACCATGCTCGGCATGGTCCCCCTCTCGCGGAAATCCGGGGGAGGAATTTATCTTCCCGTTCAACAACTTCCGCGTTATCATCCGCCGCCTCAGGGGGAAGATTCCGATGAAAGCTACCTACACCGCGCTGGCCGCGGCCGCCGCGCTGGCGTTCGCCGGCGCCGCCGAGGCCAAGACTCCGAGCCTCTGGGTCCAGTGCGACGGCTATCCCAAGCCCGAGAGCCGCGGCACCAAGATCGTCAAGGGGCTCGCCGCGGTGAGCACGCTCGGCATCTTCGGAGTGCCCGAGACCTTCAACCCCGACGGCAGGGCCGCGGGCGAGGCCGGGGTCGCCGCCTGCACCGCCGCCCTCGCCGATCCCGCCGCAGCCTCGGCGCCGTGGATCCGAAGGGTCACCCTCAACCAGGGCCTCGCCGTCCACCAGCTCGAGGCGAAAAGACCGGAAGCCGCGCTCGCCGCGCTCGACGCGGCGGTCGCCGCCGCCGGCGCCAACGCCGCCGACCCTTATTATGCGCGCAGCACCGGGGTGAGCCTCGATCTTCTGCGCGCGCTCGCCTTGTTCGGCCTCGGCCGCGACCAGGAAGGGGCTGCGAGCGCCCTTCGCGCCGCCGAGGCCCGGCCGTGGAGCGCCCGAGCCCAGATCCTGGCCCTGACCATGCTCGCCGCCGATCGCGCCGTCACTCCGGCCCAGCTCGCCGTGGTCGAGCGCCTCGTGCGAATCGATCCGTCCTCCGGCGAGATGCCCGGCTCGCTCTACCTTCGCGCCGGCCGCTACCCGGAGGCCTGGGCCTGGCTGAAGAAATCCTACGACCGCCGCCGCGCCGACCCGGGCGGCGGCATGGTCGACCGGGCCCTCCGCCTCGCCGTCATCGATCCGCGCCCGGCCGACTATCTGATCGCCTTCGCCGCCGCCCGCGCCGGCGACAAGGCCGGCTCCGACGCCGTCCTCGCCGAGCTCCAGTCGAGCGCCAAGGCGACGATCGACCGGCTCGCCGCCGCCAAGGTCCCGACCCCGCCCGACCGGCTTGCCCAGGTCGAAGCGATGCTCTTCCGTCCGCGCGACCAGTGGCAGCCGATGATCGACGCCGCCAACCTGCTCGCCGCCGGCGACGCCGCCGCCGCCCAGGAGCGGCTGGTCTCCGCCACCGAATGGCCGGCGCCGCCGCTTCTGATCGGCCTAGTCCGCGACCTTCGCTCCAAGCTTCCGCCGGCGGCGCGCAAGGGCCTCGTCGCGATCGACCCCGATCTCACCGAAGGCAAGGTGGCGCCGTCGCCGGAGGCGCGGCTGGCCCGGCTGGCGAACGCCGCGGTCTTCGAATCCCTGCCCGAGCCCGAGGACGAGAACCGGCTGAACGGCTTCTCGCGCCAGTTCGGCCTCGGCCTCAAGTCGACCGGCTTCAAGAGCAAGACGCTCGACACCGGCCTCACCCGGATCGAGTTCGTCGGCTCGGTCTCGTCGCCGCTGGCGGTCGAGGAGATGACACTGCTTCGCGCCGCCCAGCTCGCCCGCGAGTCCGGCCGCAAGGGCTTCGTCATCGAGAAGCGCTCCGATTACACGCGCTACAGCCAGATGACGATGAACGGCACTCCCGTCGGCCCGCAGCGCCTCGCCGGCTACATGACCCGGATCGAGGTCCGCTTCACCGACGAACCGGACCCAGCGGCCATCCCCGCCGCCGCACTCATCGACACCCTCGCCCCGATCTACATCCGGCCCAAGCCGGCGGCGTGACGGCCCGGCGCTGCGCTTCACGGAATCCTTGATGCCGAGCCGCCTTGCCGGCCGGGACCGGAAGGAGCGGGTCACTCTGCTGCTCGGGATCGCGCTCGCCTCGATCCTGCTGTGGCAGACCAGGCTCGGCAGCCTGCTGCTCTATCCTTTCACGATCCTGGCGACCTGGTTCCATGAAATGGGCCATGGCATCGCCGCGATGCTCGCCGGCCGCGGGTTCGAGCGCCTGCTGATCTTCGCCGACGGTTCGGGTGTCGCTCTGTCGCTGGGTCCCGCCGACGGCTACAGGCTGACCGACGCGCTGATCGCGGCGAGCGGGCCGCTGGGACCGGCGATCGCCGGAGCCCTGCTGATCGTCGCCTCGCGCTCCCTGACCGCCACCCGCAACGCCCTGGCGATCCTCGGCGCCGCTCTGGTCCTGTCGACGCTTGTCTGGGTGCGGTCGCCGACGGGCTGGCTGGTTCTCCCCGCCCTCGGAATAGCGATCGTGGCGCTCGCTCTGCGCGGATCGCCGGCCTGGCGTGGCTTCGTCATCCAGCTCATCGGAGTCCAGGCGGCGATCAGCGCCTGGCAGCAGTTCGACTATCTGTTCAGCCCCGGCGGAAATGTCGGCGGCGAGCTGCACCGGTCGGACACCGGCGCCATCGCCGACGTGCTGCTGCTGCCTTACTGGCTCTGGGGCGGGATCATCAGCGCGGCCATCCTCGCCCTGCTCTGGGGGAGCCTGAGGCTGGCGTTCCGGCGCTGAAGGCGCCCGGGATGGAAGCCCGTCGCCCGGAGCCCGACAGCCGGGGCTTCGCCGCCGTTTGTCGATCCGGAACACCGATTTGCAGAAGGGATGAAGCGCGCGCTCGGCCGCTCGTGGTGAGAAGGAGGGGACTCGGGGCCGCGGCCTGCTCCTGCTTCGGCCTGAAGCTCCGGGTCGCCGACGGGGCCACGGCGACGGGGCGCCAGTCATGCAACGCCCGCGGAGCTCGTTCCGGCCATGATCGACTCGTCACTCGAAGCGGTCGCGACCCAGGCGGAATGGATCCCGCACACGTTCGACGCCGGGGGGAGCCGCCTGACCTCCTTCTTCGTCCCGCGCGACAGGCATCGCTCGCAGCCTTTCCTCTGGAACCTCGAGAATGATTTCCGGGCCTCGACTCACCTCGCGTCGGCGATCCGCGCCCAGCTTCCGCCCGGCGATGCCCGGACGCCGCATTTCATCTTTCATACCGCCTTTTGCTGCTCGACCCTGCTCGTCCGGGCCTCGGCCCACGCCCGCGGAGCGATCGGCCTCAACGAGCCGGCGATCCTCAACAATCTCGCGCACAGGATGGCCGCCGATTCCGGCGCCTCGAATCGCGGCCGGCTCGACCTGGTCCTTAGGCTGCTCGGCCGAAGCTTCGACCCCGGCGGATCGGTGATCGTCAAGCCGACCAATTTCGCCAACGCGCTGATCGATCCCATCCTGGAAATGCGTCCCCGGGCCAGGGCCGTGCTTCTCTATTCGGATCTCAGGACGATGCTCTACTCGGTCGCCCGCCGGGGCGCTCTCGGCCGGGTCTGGGGACGGCAATTGTACGATTGCTATGCGGGCTTCTCGCGGCTGGATTTCGGCTTCAGCGCGGCCGAATCCTTCCTCCAGACCGACCTTCAGATCGCCGGCCTGGGCTGGCTCATGGAGGTCGACCACCTGCGGCGGGTCGCCCGCGCCCGTCCCGGGCGGACCATGATGCTCCAGGCCGACGATCTGCTCGCCGGTCCCGCAGCGGTCCTGGAAAGGGTCTACCGCTTCTTCCAGCTCGGCGATCAGCCCGACCGGATCGCGAGCGCCCTCGCCGGTCCGATCTTCTCGAGCCACAGCAAGGAGCCGCGCCTCCGCTACGACCGCGATATCCGGGAACAGGAGCGCGAGCGAGTGCTCGCGACCCATGCGGAGGAGATCAGGATGGTCGAAGGCTGGATCGACGCCGTCGCCCGCCACGTCGGGATCCGGACGGACGCCTTCGAGCCGGCCTTCGCCTGAGTATATTATCGCCCGGCAGTTCGCTAAGGCCGGCAATCGCCGACCTTCGAGATCCAGGAGCTGCCCGATGTCCGACGATTACGCCCGGGGCCGGCGGGACGGCCTTAGGCTGGCCCTCGCCCTTCTCGCGGCGGAAGAGGCGAAATGGGCGGCTCTGCTCGGCCAGAGCCCGTCCTGGCGGACCAACCTGGCCCGCGAAATAAGGCACAAGTCGCTCCAGGTCGCCCAGCAGCGCGTCCGGACGGCATTCAACCGGCTTGCGCCGAGGGACGAGGGCAAGGCGATGGACCCCGAGCTCGGCGCCGCCCTCGAGAAGGCCGGGCTGTAGGGCCGGGGTCGACCCTGCCAGGCACGAGCCGGCGCCGATCACCCCCGGCGAAACTGTGGGTGCCGCCCCGTCCCGGATCAGCGCGTCGTCCTCGTAGACGAACTGGGTGATCCCCCCGGCTCCGCCCGAGGTCTGGAACAGGCGGCCGAGCGGGTCGTAGACCAGAGCCGCGTTCTTCGCTCCGCTCGCCGACACCACCCGCCCGCCGCCGTCATAGCCGTAGGCGCTCGACGCCCCCTGGGGGGCCGCTGTTTAGCAATCAACCCACATTCGCAATCTCAAGAAAGCGGGTCGACGCCAAATCCATCCGTAAACATTGATGCCGCCCGAATAGCCCACCGGATCCGTCTGCATGAACCGCCCCAAGTTCGGGGAGTAGAAGCGGGCCTTGTAGTGCCAGAGCTCGAGCTCGCGGATCCACGCCTGGCCCGTATAGCCGAACCGGCCGATATTGGCAGCGCCCGGAGACCCCCACGCATCGTAGCTGTTGATCGCCACCGCGTTGCCGGCGGCGTTGGCGATTGCGGTGATCGAGCCCTGGTGGTCGGTGAAGAGCGATCGGCGGTCGGCGTCGGCCGCGCCCTCGTACCAGAGCAGGGGATCGTCGGTCGCGGGGCCGTGGACGTAGCGCCTTAGGATCGCTCCCGCCCCCGAGAACTCCGAGACGAGGTCGTCGCCGTCGTAGAGGAACTGGGTCGCCCCCGCCGCGCCCGACACCTGGAACAGCCGGCCGAGCGGGTCGTAGGTCAGGGTCGCGTTCGCCGCGCCGGAGGCGGAGACCAGGCGGTTCTCGACATCGTAGGCGTAGGTCGTGGTCCCGACGCCCGGGTTGACGAACGAGATGAGGTTGCCGTTCGCATCATAATCGAAGCTGGCCGGGCCGGCGGAGAGATACTGGTTCTGGCCGTTCACCGAATAAGGCCGGTCGACCGCGACCGAGCCGGTCCAGGCGTAGCTGTCGTTCTCGGACCTTCGCGAGGCGATCTGCCCCGCCGGGTCGTAGGTGAGGGCGAAGACCTGGTCCGCGCTCGTCCCGGCGAGATCGTGGGTGAGCGTCTGAAGGCGGCCGGCCGGATCGTAAGCATAGCTGCTCGCGGTGCCGCCGCTGTTCAAGCCGGAGCGGCGGCCGGCGCCGTCGTAGGCGAAGGTGACGAGCGGGTCCCACGTGCCTTCGTGCACCCGCAGGGCGCGGCCGAGGCCGTCATAATCGTAGGTGAAGAAGGGGCCGTCGGGATGGGTTATCCGGCTGCGGTTGCCGTCGCCGTCCCAGAGATGGCCGATCGTCCCGCTCGTCCCCGCCATGGCGAGCGTCGACGAGATCACCCGCCCGAACCCGTCATAGCCGGTGGTGACCCCCTCGCCCGCCGGGCTGTCGAACCGCGCCCTGGTCTGGAGGCCGCGATTGTCATATTCGTAATAGACGTCGCGGGTCTGCGCGGCGGTGAGGCCCGGGCGCTCGGGCACGACCTTCACGATCATCCGGTCGAGGGGGTCGTACTGGAAGGTCAGGACCGAGCCGTCGCGCTTTGAGCAGCGGCGTCCGGTTAGGACGTTGGCTCAAGCGACGTGGAAATTGGTAACCGTCCCGGATTATCCGTCATGCACATGGGGTCCAGCCGCGTTAGGATTGTCAAAAAATATGCCCGTGCGCTTCGGGATTGAACAGCGAGCTAATGCGAACGACTCTTCACCGACTCAGAGTGCCAATGAAAGTCGTGAAACTGAACGGGATACTGATCTAGCCGGTCGACCAGCGCAGCGTTCGCCTCGTTGAGCTCGTGCTCATCGTCCTGCAAGCGGCTCAACCAGTCGAATCCTACCAGGTCGGTCCCTCCCTCCGCCAACTCCAGTCGAAGGCTTTTGATGCCATCCTCTATCGTGTCGGCACGATACGCTACGAACCCATACCCTCCTTTTAGCCCTCTGCTTTGCTGCTCGGAACCATCGAGGGGGGCAACGAGGGCGAGGCCGATCCAGGTTGTTTGCACTTCAATGCTCATCGCTGCCGTTTGGGATACTCATGATGCACGGTCGGATGGACCTTTTCTCCGTTTGGTCCTTCTGCCTGCATATGGGGGCCTTGCTTGGGATTCGTCGGATGAGCGTCATTTCGAACTCCACCTCCGCGCGGCGCGTCTCTTTGGGCAGCTTCACGTGCGGCCTTACGACTGCTGTGCACTACCGTGTGCTGAACGGGTTTTCCACTGCCTCCGATCCGGCTATCTGGAATCCCCTTTGCTGCACTCGCCGCACGTTGCGCAGCCCGCGCCGCTGCGGCCTCAGCCGCCTTCGCAGCCCGAATTTCCGCACGCAGCGTGGCGGCAGCGCCTGCTATAGGACCTCCGGCTGTTTTACCCCCCAGTTCAGGCTGTGAATTGAGAAACTCAGAGAGACCCTCCAAGAGGTTAGCGACGACTTCTCCCGAAGCGAGTGCTTGTCGAGGCGTCGCTACGGCAGGGACGCGGCCAGCCATGACATCATCATAGTGATCGCTTCCTCCCGCCAAACCGGTCGGGTCGCTCATATCTATGGGGTCGTTGCCGACGTACGCGTAAAGATTGATCTGATCGTCATATCCGATCGGATCGGTCTGCATGAACCGCCCGAGCGTCGGCGAGTAGATGCGGGCCTTGTAATAATACATGCCCAGCTCGGGGATCCACGCCTGGCCAGTGTAGCCGAACCGCCCCGTGTTGCCCGCTCCGGGCGTGCCGTTGGCGTCCGCATTCGGGATTCCATACTCGTCATAGGCGTTGACGCCGCCGAACATGTCGGCGACGGCGACGATCGAGCCCTGCTGGTCGGGGACCAGCGCCCGGCGCCAGCCCCAGGCGAAATTGTCGTACCAGATGAGCGGGTCGTCGACGCCCTTGCCGGTGCCGTGGAGGTAGCGGTGGGCCATCGCCCCGCCGCTGTTATATTCGCCGATCAGCGCGTCGTCGTCGTAGACGAACTGGGTGATGCCCGCCGCTCCGCCCGAGGTCTGGAACAGGCGGCCGAGCGGGTCGTAGACCAGGGCCGCGTTCTTCGCCCCGCTCGCCGACACCAGCCGGTTCTCGACGTCGTAGACGAAAGCGGTCGAGCCGTCGGAGACGAGGTTGCCGTTCAGGTCGTAGGCGAAGGTCGCCGGGCCGGCGGAGAGATACTGGTTCTGGCCGTTGACCGAATAAGGCCGGTCGACCGCGACCGCGCCGGTCCAGGCGTAGCTGTCGTTCTCGGACCTTCGCGAGGCGATCTGGCCGGCCGGGTTGTAGGTGAGTGCGAAGACCTGGTCCGCGCTCGTCCCGGCGAGATCGTGGGTCAGCGTCTGAAGGCGGCCGGCCGGGTCGTAGGCATAGCTGCTCGCCGTGCCCCCGCTGGTCAGGCCCGAGCGCCGGCCGGCGGAGTCGTAGGCGAAGGTGACGAGCGGGTCCCATTGGCCCTCGTGCACCCGCAGGGAGCGGCCGAGCCCGTCATAATCGTAGGTGAAGAAGGGGCCGTCGGGGTGGGTTATCCGGATGCGGTTGCCGTCGCCGTCCCAGAGATGGCCGATCGTCCGGCTCGTCCCCGCCATGGCGAGCGTCGAGGAGATCACCCGCCCGAACCCGTCATAGCCGGTGGTGACCCCCTCGCCCGCCGGGCTGTCGAACCGCGCCCTGGTCTGGAGGCCGCGATTGTCATATTCGTAATAGACGTCGCGGGTCTGCGCGGGGGCGAGGCCCGAGCGCTCGGGCACGACCTTCACGATCATCCGGTCGAGGGCGTCGTACTGGAAGGTCAGGACCGAGCCGTCGCGCTTTGAGCAGCGGCGTCCGGTTAGGACGTTGGCTCAAGCGACGTGGAAATTGGTAACTGTCCCGGATTATCCGTAACGGGCCTGACCGTAGGTCGCGTCCGTCCCGGCGGTTTTCGACCGAATTAGGCTAAATATAGATTTATTACTTTCCTTGACCTTCACAGCTGTCAATCACTGCGATAAGATTAGGAATATCCTCTGGCAGAATGAATGCGCCCCCTAGCTGTCGAATAGTTGTCTTATCGTATCGCGCCATCGAGAACCACTCGGCATAATGGCGACCTTCCCCAAGAAACGCTAGTTCCTTCCTAAGCCTATGACTAATATCCTCCCCTCCGTCCGTGACCATTTGGACAAGCGCGTTCTCAACAGATCCATAGAGATCAGGCCCCATCTGATTCCAGTACAGACGCGCGAAGCGCACTAATGTTGGAATGTCGTCAAGAGTCAATGTACAAATCCTGTGGATACATAATAGTCGTATGTGTATGTAATCCAGTCGTTACTTGGGGCAGGTCTAAGGATAAACGTGGCAGTATAAGCAGTCCGGGGTGTACTTTGGCCCCTGTACAGGACGGTCCCAATGGGGACTCTTGAGGTGGCTGATATTTCAAGAGGAAAGGGATCTCCCCTAGCGACCCAATCATTGATTCGCCCTTGATTTTGTCGAATGGCCGAACTCAGCATTCTATTTGCTGCCGCTTCGGTATTAAAGGTGGATGCTTCCGATATCCGCGGCTCGCGCTGCAGCCGCTCCTGAAGCTGACGAGGAGTTCGCCCGACGTGACGGGTCTGACCGTGTCCCCCCGGCACCTGCTGGCCCCTTATTCCGCCTGGGGCCATGCGAGCGTTATTGCCCCGTCCGATACCAACAGGGCGCGCAACCCGGGGGGCAGCACGCCCACCGCGCTGGTAATAGGCAAATTCACCGGGAGCGCTTCCACTAAAACTAGAAGCAATTCCCCCTTCGCAGGGGACGTGCGAACCGGTGCACGCCAATCCCGTTGGGTCCTCATGGTTCACCGGGTCATTGCTTACATAGGCATATAGGTTGAACTGATCGTCGTATCCGATCGGATCGACCTGCATGAACCGGCCGAGCGTCGGCGAGTAGATGCGGGCCTTGTAATAATACATGCCGAGCTCGGGAACCCAGGCCTGGCCGGTGTACTGGAACCGGCCCTGGTTGCCCGCATTCGGGATTCCATATTCGTCATAGGCGTTGATCGCGAGCGGGGTTCCGAACATATCGGCGACGGCGACGATCGAGCCCTGCTGGTCCGGGACCAGCGCCCGGCGCCAGCCCCAGGCGAAATTGTCGTACCAGATGAGCGGGTCGTCGGCGCCCTTGCCGGTGCCGTGGAGGTAGCGGTGGGCCATCGCCCCGGCGCTGTTGTACTCGGCGATCAGCGCGTCGTCGTCGTAGACGAACTGGGTGATGCCCGCCGCTCCGCCCGATGTCTGGAACAGGCGGCCGAGCGGGTCGTAGACCAGGGCCGCGTTCTTCGCCCCGCTCGCCGACACCAGCCGGTTCTCGACGTCATAGACGAAAGCGGTCGAGCCGTCGGAGATCAGGTTGCCGTTCAGGTCGTAGGCGAAGCTGGCCGGGCCGGCGGAGAGATACTGGTTCTGGCCGTTCACCGAATAAGGCCGGTCCACCGCGACCGCGCCGGTCCAGGCGTAGCTGTCGTTCTCGGACCTTCGCGAGGCGATCTGGCCGGCCGGGTTGTAGGTGAGGGCGAAGACCTGGTCCGCGCTCGTCCCGGCGAGATCGTGGGTCAGCGTCTGCAGGCGGCCGGCCGGGTCGTAGGCATAGCTGCTCGCCGTGCCCCCGCTGGTCAGGCCCGAGCGCCGTCCGGCGGAGTCGTAGGCGAAGGTGACGAGCGGGTCCCATTGGCCCTCGTGCACCCGCAGGGCGCGGCCGAGCCCGTCATAATCGTAGGTGAAGAAGGGGCCGTCGGGATGGGTTATCCGGATGCGGTTGCCGTCGCCGTCCCAGAGATGGCCGATCGTCCGGCTCGTCCCCGCCATGGCGAGCGTCGAGGAGATCACCCGCCCGAACCCGTCATAGCCGGTGGTGACCCCCTCGC
>DASVQS010000060.1:0-95855 GCA_036389015.1 Allosphingosinicella sp.
CCCGACTTGATGCCGGACGGAAGGTCGGTCTGGTTGGGATCGCCGCACACGACCATGCGGCTCCTCATGCCGAAGCGGGTGAGGAACATCTTCATCTGCGCGGGCGTGGTGTTCTGCGCCTCGTCGAGGATGATGAAGGCCTCGGCCAGGGTGCGGCCGCGCATGAAGGCGATCGGCGCGATCTCGATCTCCCCGCTGGCGATCCGCCGCTCGACCTGCTCGGCCGGAAGCATGTCGTAGAGCGCGTCGTAGAGCGGGCGAAGGTACGGATCGACCTTCTCCTTCATGTCGCCCGGAAGGAAGCCGAGCCGCTCGCCCGCCTCGACCGCGGGCCGCGACAGGATCAGCCGGTCGACCGAGCCTCCGATCAGCTGCTGCACGGCCTGGGCGACGGCGAGATAGGTCTTGCCGGTGCCGGCCGGACCGAGCGCGAAGATCATGTCGTCGCGGCCGAGCGCCTCCATGTAGACGGCCTGCATCTTGGAGCGCGGAACGATCGTCTTCTTGCGGGTCCGGATCATCACCTTGGGCGGCTCGGCCACGTCGGGAGTGATGATCCCGTCCAGAGTAGGCTGGCCCGACATGGCGATGATCGCGTCGACCATCCCGGCGTCGATGTCCTGGCCCTCGTCGAGCCGGTTGTAGAGGCCGAGCAGAACGTCCCTCGCCCGCGCCGCGTTCTCCGGCTCGCCCTCTATCTGAACCTTGGCCCCGCGCGCGGCGATATAGACTCCGAGCCGGTCCTCGATCGCGACGAGGTTGCGGTCGAACTCGCCGAACAGCGGACCGAGCAGATGCGGCTGCTCGAACTCGAGCTCGAGCCGGGCGCGCGGCGCGGCGACGGCGGCCTCGGGGGCTTTCCTGGGGGGCATTATAGCGTCGGCCCGGCGAAGGCCGGGACCCCGGCGGGTGAAGAACGCGGGTGCCTTTCGCGCGCCGGGGCCCCAGCCTTCGCCGGGGCGACGATACCCGCAAGGCTATTGGGGCCTCCGGAGACGATCTCGACCTCGATCATCTCCCCGATCCCGGCCTCGATCTCGACATGGACCGACTGCAGCCAGGGCGTCTTGCCGATCATCTGTCCGGCCCTTTTGCCGGGGCGCTCGAGCAGCACGCGCGTCCGCTCGCCCACGCTCGCCCGGTTGAACGCCAGCTGCTGCTCGCCCAGCAACGCCTGCAGCCGCTGCAGCCTCTCGTCCATCAATCCTCGGGGCAGCTGATCCTCCATGGTCGCCGCCGGGGTTCCCGGGCGGGGCGAATATTTGAACGAGTAAGCCTGGGCGTAGTTCACCGCCCGGACGATTTCGAGGGTGGCCTCGAACTCAGCCCCGGTCTCGCCCGGGAAGCCGACGATGAAATCGCCCGAGACGGCGATGTCCGGCCGCTCCGCCCGCACCCGCTCGATCAGGCGCAGATAGCTCTCGGACGTGTGGCTGCGGTTCATCGCCCTGAGGACCCGGTCGCTGCCCGATTGCACGGGCAGATGGAGGAAGGGCATCAGCGACCCGACCTCGGCATGGGCCCGGATCAGGCCGTCTGTCATGTCGTTGGGATGGCTGGTCGTGTAGCGGATCCGCTCGAGTCCGGGCATCCGGTCGAGCGCCCGTATGAGGCCGTCCAGGCCCTGCATCCGTCCGGCCTCGTCCTCGCCCGTCCAGGCGTTGACGTTCTGGCCGAGCAGGACGATCTCCTTCGCCCCGGCGTCGATCAGTGCGCGGGCCTCGTCGACCACCGCCGCCCAGGGCCTCGAGACTTCTGCGCCGCGCGTGTAGGGAACGACGCAATAGGTGCAGAATTTGTCGCAGCCCTCCTGGACGGTGAGGAAGGCGCTCGGCCCGGGCCGGCGCCGCGCCGGCAGCGCCGCGAACTTGGAAAGCAACGGCATGTCGGTATCGATCCCGCGCCCGCCCCGGGCCGCCTCGGCGACCAGGGCCGGCAGCCGGTGATAGGCCTGCGGGCCGACGACGATGTCGACGCTCGGCGCCCGGCGCGGGATCTCGGCGCCCTCCGCCTGGGCGACGCAGCCGGCGACCGCGATCATCGGCCTCGAGCCGTCCTCGCGCCTGAGCCGCCCGATCTCCGAATAGACCTTCTCCGCCGCTTTCTCGCGTATGTGGCAGGTGTTGAGGACGATCAGGTCGGCGTCGTCCGGCGCGGCCGCCGCGGCCATGCCTTCGGCCTCGAGCAGCCCGGCCATGCGCTCGCCGTCATAGACGTTCATCTGGCAGCCGAACGACTTGATCTGGAAGCTTTTGGGAACGGGTCGGGTCATCCGCCGCGCCTATAGGCGATCCGCCGGGCCGCCGGAAGGGCCGAGCGCTTCGACGATCTCGTCGCGGGCCGCCCGCGCCAGGGCCTTGCGGTCGCCGGCCTCGGGATCGACCGGCGCGAGGAAGCGCACCATGACCGGGGTCGTGCCGCGCCGGGTCAGGACCTTACGGACGTTGGCCAGGCCGGACTCGTCGCCGACCCAGGCGAGGTCGTTCGCGGCCGCCCCATAGTCCAGCGCCACGGGCTGTACCTTGACTCCCGGCAGGGGCGGGAACAGCGCGGCGAGAAGGCTTGCCCGGAAGGGCAGGATTTCCGGCCCGCCGTCGGTCGTCCCCTCCGGAAACAGCGCGACCGGCCGGCCGCCGGCGAGGGCGTCGCGAAGGGCGTCGGCCTGGCCGCGAACCGCCGAGCGCTCGCTCCGGGCGACGAAAACGGTTCGGTTGAGCCCCGCCAGCCAGCCGACCACCGGCGTCTCGGCCACCTCCGCCTTGGCGACGAAGGCCGTCCCGCTCGCTCCGGCGAGGACGAGGATGTCGAGCCAGCTCAGATGGTTGGCGAGAAACAGCACGTCGCGCTCGAGCGGCACCCCGACGACGCGCACCCGCATCCCCGCCGCGCGCCCGACCCAGCGCAGGAAGCGGCGCGGCCAGGGCGACGGCGCCCCGAACAGCGTCCACAGATAATGGAGCGGCAGGGACAGGATCAGCAACCCGGCCATCCAGGCCAGGCGAAGCGCGAGTCGAGCTCTACCCATCAGCCCCTCTCCGTGGAAAGGGGAATTGCCGGCCTCGCGGCTTCAGCTCTTCCGCCCGAGCGCGACGCCGTACAGCTCCATCCTGTGGTCGACGAGCCGGAAGCCCAGCTTCTCGGCGATTCGCCGCTGCAGCGCCTCGAGCTCCTCGTCGACGAACTCGATGACCTTGCCGGTCTCGACGTCGATCAGATGGTCGTGATGGGTGGCGTCGGCGGCCTCGTAGCGGGCGCGGCCGTCGCCGAAATCGTGGCGCTCGAGGATTCCCGCCTCCTCGAACAGGCGGACGGTGCGATAGACGGTGGCGATCGAGATTCCCGAGTCGATCGCGGACGCCCGGGCATGAAGCGCCTCGACGTCGGGATGGTCTTCGGCTTCGGAAAGGACTCGGGCGATGATCCGCCGCTGCTCGGTGATTCGCAGCCCCTTCTCGGCGCACAGCGCTTCGATGTCGATCCTGCGGGTCATGCCTTACCCGCTTTAGCCGAATCGGCGATGCGGTAAAGGCCGCCGGGGCGCATTGCCCCGGCGCTCCTTCGACTTATTTCGCGGCCTTGCCGGTCCGGCGGCGCTTGGTGCCGAGGCCGATCTTCTTGGCCAGGGTCCGGCGCTGCTCGGCATAATTGGGCGCAACCATCGGGTAGTCGCCGTTGAGCCCCCACTTCTGACGATATTCGTCAGGGGTCATCTGATAATGGGTCATCAGATGCCGCTTGAGCATCTTCAGCTTCTTACCGTCCTCGAGGCAGACGATATAGTCGGGCTTGATCGACGAGCGCACCGATACCGCCGGCTCCGGCCGAACCGGAGCTTCTTCGGGCTTGGCGCCCAAGCCATTGAGCGCATTATGCACATTAGCGATCAGCTGAGGCAGGTCGTTGACCGCCACGCTGTTGTTGCTGACATGGGCGGACACGATGTCCGCAGTCAGGGTGATCAGGGTCTCAGTGAGTTCGTTGCTCTCAGCCATGCTTTCGCCTACTAAACTTTCTACCCACGGATGGTTGCGACTTGGCCCCTGGGGCTGCGAATGATCCGTTTTGGTGGTTTTTACAAGCGAAAATTAAAGCGAATACAAAATGCGGTTATGGCCTCGCATTTTTGGCGAGGGTGAGCGCATCGAAAAGCTGGCCATCACGCCCGTTATAATAATTCCTGCGGCGGCCCACTTCCCTGTAGCCGTTTCGGCTGTAGAGGCTAACCGCATGATTTCCTTCGCGCACTTCCAGATGGAGTTGTTCGGCTCCTTTACTGGCGGCGACCACGCCAAAGCGATCGAGGAGCATCTGGCCGACGCCTTTGCCTTGCGAAGACCGATGGACCGCAAGCAACAGCAATTCGGCTTCGTCGCGGACGATCCGGCCGAGCGCGAAGCCGACCACCGCCGCGTCGTCGCGGGCAAGCGACAGCCAGACTCCCGCCATCGGCAGCAGCCCGGCGCATTGCGGCGCCGTCCAGGCTTCGCCGAAAGCCGGGTCGAAGCTGGCCTCCATCACCCGCATGACCGCCGCCAGGTCCGCGGCTCCGCCTTCCGATATGGCGATTCCGCCGGTCACGGCATCGGCTTCGCGTCGGGGGCGCGGCCGTAGATCGGACGGGGCGGAAGCGACCGCAAAGCCGGTGCGAGAAACCGCGCGTCGGCGGCTCGGGGCAGCGCGTCGACCGCCTCGCCGCTCCCGCGCGCGGCGACCAGCGCCGCAGCGCCGGAGCCCGCGACCCGGTGGGCGCGGATCGCCGCCGCCGCCTCGACGGGCGTCAGGGAGCGGAGCGTATCGAGCGGCCGCATCGCGTCCTCGCCAAAAGTCTGGACGAAAAGCTGCCCGTGTCCGCCGGCGAGCGCAACCGCGATCTCGACTCCCGCCCGCCGCTCGGCCGCGGCGACCGCGGCCATCGACGAATATCCGGTCAGCGGAACGCCCCAGCCGATGGCGAGACCGTGCGCCGCGGCAAGGCCGACCCGGATCCCGGTGAAGCTGCCGGGGCCGCAATCGACCAGGATCGCCTCGGGCCGGCGCCGGCCGAGCAGGGCCTCGATCATCGGCACCAGCCGCTCGGCATGGCCGCGGCCGACCAGCTCGTGGCGCTCACCGACAAGCGAATCGCCGTCGACGAGCGCGACGGAGCAGGCGGCGGTGGCGGTGTCGATGACGAGGATCATTGGGCCAATTCCGTCATTCCCGCGAAAGCGGGAATCCATGCGGCGGTCGGAGCGGGCTCGAAGTCAGCATGGATTCCCGCTTTCGCGGGAATGACGGTGGACGTCAAACCGCCTCGACCGCTTCGACCTCGGGCACATAATGTTTGAGCAGGCTCTCGATCCCCTGCTTGAGCGTCATCGTCGACGACGGGCAGCCCGAGCAGGCGCCGTGCAGGGCGAGATAGACGGTGCCGTTGCGGAAGCCGCGATAGACGATGTCGCCGCCGTCCTGGGCGACGGCGGGGCGGACCCGGGTCTCGATCAGCTCGCGGATCTCGGCGACGAGCGGCGCATCGGCCGGGTCCTCGCCATAATCCTCGTCCCCGGCCACCTCGATCCCCGCCGCCGAGGCCGCCCGGAACAGCGGCGCGTCGCTGGAGAAATGGTCGAGCATGATGCTCAATATCTCCGGCTTGAGGTCGCGCCACTCGACCCCGGGGGCGGCGGTGACGGAAATGAAGTCGCGGCCGTAGAACACGCCTTCCACTTCGCCGGTCGAGAAGATCGCCTCGGCCAGCGGAGAGGCCTCCGCATCCTCGGGAGCGGCGAAATCGCGGGTCCCGGCCTCCATCACCTTTCGTCCGGGCAGGAACTTCAGGGTCGAGGGGTTCGGGGTGGATTCGGTCTGGATAAGCATGAGGCGGATGTGGGCCGGAAGAGCGAGCCGATCAAGGGGAGGCCAGGTTTCTAAATCCTCCCCTGCATTTGCAGGGGAGGGGGACCATGCGAAGCATGGTGGAGGGGAATTACGGACTCCCAGAACCCCTCCACCGCGCGTCGCGCGGTCCCCCTCCCCCGCAAATGCGGGGGAGGATTTAAGAGCCTAATAAGCCGCCGCCCGCAGCGGCAATCTCAGCACCGGCCGATGCCGCTCGTCCTCGACCTCGACCCAGCCGTCGTCGGAAAGCTCCTCGGCCTGAAGCCTCTTCTGGAGCACCGCGCTCGCCACCCGCATGGCGCCGCTCAGCGCCGCGACGTCGTTGGGACAGCATTCGCCGACGACGTCGGTCGACTCATAGTCCCCGCAGGACACGTTGAAATAATAGCGTGGCACGCGTCTCAAACGCTCCAGACGGCGCGACGGCTCATTCCGCAGTGCGATTGTGCTGTCAATCGTCGAGGCCGTCATCCCGGCGAAGGCCGGGATCCACGAACACGTCACGTGGAAATGGGGCGATGACTCCTCGCCTCAATTGCGCACAGCAGCGTTCATGGATCCCGGCCTTCGCAGGGATGACTGGGGAGCTGCCGAGCCCTAGTCCGAGCCCCGGCTCCCCTTGCCCGCCTGGCCCGGCGCGGCCTCCGCCGAAAGCGGAAACGCCGTCGTCCCCTTGACCAGCTCCATGGCGAAGCGCGACGTCACGTTCTTGATCGGCAGGTCCGCGATCAGCCGGCGGTAGAAATCGTCATAGGCGCTCATGTTGGCGACCGCGACTCGGAGCAGATAGTCGACGTCGCCGGCCATCCGGTGCACTTCCATCACCTCCGGCATGGCGAGGACCGTCTGGGCGAAGCGGTCGAGCCACGACCTGGAATGATCGCCCGTTTCGATCTCGACGAACACCGTGAGGCCGAGGCCGATCGCTTCCGGGTCGAGCAGGGCGACCCGGCGCCGGATCACCCCGCTTTCCTCGAGTCGCTGGATCCGGCGCCAGCAGGGCGTCTGCGACAGCCCGACCCGCCCGGCGATCTCGCCGACGGATATGGACGCGTCGTCCTGAAGGATCGCCAGAATCTTGAGGTCGGTGCCGTCCATCTAATCGGGATCCGAAAATGAGTATATTCTTCTAATAACCGCTCAGGCTCGGCAATAATAGCGTCTTTTGCGGCGTGCCATTGAACCGGTGCTTTTTGGCGGATAACTTGGCTTTTTCGGGCATTGGCAAAGTCAATCCGCGCCTGAAAGGAAGTTGCGGCCCTTTCGTGAAAATTAGAAGGAAGTTCTAAAAGTGATCTCGTTGGGAGCCTTTATGTCCGGCCGGCGCACCGCGCTCCGGGGCACGGCATGAACGCTTTCACCCGATTCTCCGCTCAGGCGGCCGCCGAGCATCCGGGCGACCGGCTCGAAGGGCTTCGGGCGGGCGTGGAGGGACGGATCGTCTTCACCACCAGCTTCGGCCTCGAGGACCAGGCCGTCGCCCACCTGATCTTCACGCGCGGGCTCGACATCGAGTTGGCGACGCTCGACACCGGCCGACTTTTCCCCTCGACCTACCGGGTCTGGGACGACACCGAACGGCGCTACGGCGCGCGCATCCGCTCCTTCCACCCCGACCAGGCGGCACTTGCCGGCTATATCGCCGGCGCCGGCATCAACGGCTTCTACGGGTCGAAGCCGGCGCGCCTCGGCTGCTGCCACGTGCGCAAGGTCGAGCCGCTGGGACGGGCGCTGGCCGGAGCCTCGGCCTGGGTTACCGGCCTCAGGTCCGGCCAGTCGGCCGGACGCTCGACCGTCGAGCTTTCCGCCTGGGACGAGGCGCGCGGGCTGATCAAGTTCGCCCCCTTGTTCGATTGGACTCGCGAGCGGGTCGCCGATTTCTGCGCGGCCGAAGGAGTCCCGGTCAACGCGCTTCATGCCCAGGGCTATCCCTCGATCGGCTGCGAACCCTGCACTCGCGCCGTCGCGCCCGGCGAGCCGGAGCGCTCCGGCCGCTGGTGGTGGGAGAATGACGAAGCCACCGAATGCGGCCTCCACCTCGGCCCCGACGGCCGGCTGGTGCGGAGCAAGGCCGCGTGACCCGCGCTCCCGCCTTTCAGCGCAAGCCGGCCGCGACTCCTGCGCGGATCGCGCCGCTCGATGCTCTGCCACTCTTCCATCGCTTGGCCGGACGCAGGGCGGTGGTCGCGGGAAGCTCCGAGGGAGCCTTGTGGAAGGCCGAGCTGCTCGCCGCCGCCGGCGCCGAGGTGCTGGTGCTCGCCGGCGACGGCGGAGACTGCGAGAAATTCGAAGCGATCGCGTCGCTCACCGTGCTCCGGCGGGGCTGGACCCCGGGCGACCTCGCCGGCGCGGTTCTCGCCGTCGCCGATCCGGCCGGCCGCGATGAGGCGCTGAGCTTCGTCGCCGCGGCTCGGGCGGCGGGGGTGCCGGTCAATATCATCGACCAGACCGATCTGTGCGACGTCCAGTTCGGGACCATCGTCAACCGCTCGCCCATCGTCCTCGCCATCTCGACCGGCGGCGCCGCGCCGATGCTCGGCCAGTCCATCCGCGCCCGAATCGAGGCCGTCCTTCCGCTCGACCTCTCCGCCTGGGCCCAAGCGGCCAAGGCATTGCGCCCGCGCCTGAAGGCCGAAGTGAAGAGCTTCCGCGACCGGCGTGCCTTCTGGGAGCGTTTCGTCGAACGCGCCTGGGCCGGGGGCTCCCCGGGCGATGTCGAGGCGCTGATCGAGCCCGACCGCCGTCGCCACGGACGGGTGACCTTGGTCGGCGCCGGCCCCGGCGACCCGGAGCTGCTCACTCTGAAGGCGGTGCGGGCCCTCCAGTCGGCGACGACCATCCTGTACGACGATCTCGTCGGCCCCGAGATACTCGAGCTGGCGCGTCGCGAGGCCAGGCGGGTGGCCGTCGGCAAGACCGGCCGCGGACCCTCCTGCCGGCAGTCCGACATCAGCGCGCAAATGGTCGCGCTCGCTCTTGCCGGCGAGACCGTCGTCCGCCTGAAGGGCGGCGACCCCCTGGTCTTCGGCCGGGCTACCGAAGAGATCGACGCCTGCCGGGCAGCGGGAATCGAGGTGACCATCGTCCCGGGGATCTCGGCCGCCCAGGGCGCCGCCGCTTCGCTCGGCTTCTCGCTTACCGAACGGCGCGAGGCGCGCCGGATCCAGTTCGTCACCGGGCACGGGGCGGACGGCAAATTGCCGGGCGACCTCGACTGGGGCGCGATCGCCGATCCCGCCGCGACCACAATTGTCTACATGCCGCGCGCAACGCTCGGCGAGTTCGCCCGCTCGGCGATCGCCGCCGGCCTGTCGCCCGACACGCCGGCGGTGGCGATCGCCTCCGCGACCCTCCCCGCGCAGGCGCAGGTGAGCGGGACGATCGCGACCGTCGCCGGACTCGCCGGGTCGCTTCCCCCGGGGGCTCCGGTCACGGTGGTGATCGGTCGGGTCGCCCGCGAACGCGTCGCTCTCGCCAAGCTCCGGGCCGCCGCATGAACGCGCCCGCCACCTTTCACCGCGGCCTCACCCACCTCGAGCAGCTCGAGGCGGAGAGCATCCACATCCTTCGCGAGGTCGTCGCCGAGGCCGAGCGGCCGGTGATGCTCTATTCGATCGGCAAGGACAGCGCGGTGATGCTCCACCTCGCCCGCAAGGCCTTCTTCCCGGCGCCCCCGCCCTTCCCGCTCCTCCATGTCGACACGACGTGGAAGTTCAAGGACATGTACGCGCTTCGCGACCGGGTCGCCCGTGAGGCCGGCGTCGAGCTGATCGTCCACCGCAATCCCGAGGCCGAGCGCCGGGGGATCAACCCGTTCGATCACGGCAGCCTCCACACCGATCTGTGGAAGACCGAAGGCCTTCGCCAGGCGCTCGACCTGCACGGTTTCGACGCCGCGTTCGGGGGCGCCCGCCGCGACGAGGACAAGAGCCGGGCCAAGGAGCGCATCTTCAGCTTCCGCTCCATCCACCACCGCTGGGACCCGAAGAACCAGCGCCCCGAGCTCTGGTCCCTCTACAATGCCCGCAAATCGAGGGGCGAGACGATCCGGGTCTTCCCGCTCTCCAACTGGACCGAGCTCGACGTCTGGCAGTACATCCACGCCGAGAGCATCCCGATCGTCCCGCTCTACCTGGCGGCGCCGCGGCCCACCGTGGAGCGCGACGGGATGATCCTGATGGTCGACGACGAGCGCTTCCGGCTTCGCGACGGCGAGGTGCCGGTGCAGCGTTCGGTGCGGTTCCGGACCCTGGGCTGCTATCCGCTGACCGGGGCCGTGGAGAGCGAGGCGACGACCCTTCCGCAGGTCATTCGCGAGATGCTGCTCGCCACCACCTCGGAGCGCCGGAATCGCGCCATCGACCATGACGGCTCGGCCAGCATGGAGCGCAAGAAGCAGGAAGGCTATTTTTAGATGGATAGCCCTTCCTGCATCCCGGCGCAGGCCGGGACCCAGAATCCGGAAGTCTCGGCGGGTCTCGTCGACGCCCCGGCCTTCGCCGGGGTGCAATCTCCGGAAAAATCTCTCCTCCGGCTTCTCACCTGCGGCTCGGTCGACGACGGCAAGTCGACGCTGCTCGGGCGGCTGCTCTACGACAGCAAGATGCTGCTCGACGACCAGCTCGAGGCTCTCGCCGCGGACAGCCGGAAATCCGGCACCCAGGGCGAGGCGCTCGATTTCGCGCTACTCGTCGACGGCCTCAGCGCCGAGCGCGAGCAGGGCATCACCATCGACGTCGCCTACCGCTTCTTCGCGACGGAACGGCGCAAGTTCATCGTGGCCGACACGCCCGGCCACGAGCAATATACGCGCAACATGGTCACCGGCGCCTCGACCGCCGACCTCGCCGTCATTCTGATCGACGCGACCAAGGGCGTTCTCACCCAGACCCGGAGGCACAGCCACCTCGTCCACCTGCTCGGGATCCGCCACGTCGTCCTCGCGGTCAACAAGATGGACATGATCGGCTACGATCAGCGACGATTCGAGGCGATTATCGGCGATTATCGCGCCTTCGCCGACGAGATCGGGATCGGCGCCTTCACCGCAATCCCGGTCGCCGCCCTCGCCGGCGACAACATCGCCTCTCGCAGCCCGGCCACTCCCTGGTACGAAGGCCCCTCCCTCCTCGACCACCTCGAGACCGTCCCGATCGCCTCTGCGAGGCACGATTCTGGCAATTTCCACCTGGCGGTCCAATGGGTGAACCGCCCCGACAGCCGCTTTCGCGGCTATGCCGGCCGGATCGCCGGGGGGACCGTCCGGCCCGGCGACGAGGTCGCCGTCCTCCCCTCCGGCCGCCGCTCTCGAGTCGAGCGGATCGTCACCCTCGACGGCGATCTCGACCGCGCCGTCGAGGGCCAGTCGGTCACGCTCACCCTGGCCGACGAGGTGGATTGCTCCCGCGGCGAGGTGATCGCCGCCGTCTCGGCGCCCGTCCAGGTCGCCGACGCCCTCGTCGCCAACCTCGTCTGGATGTCGGACGAGCCGCTCGCGCCCGGCCGCGCCTACTGGCTGAAGATCGGCGCAAGCACGGTCTCGGCGACGGTCGGCAGGGTCGAGCATATCGTCGAGGTGGAAACCGGCCGTGCCGCCCCCGCCCGGCTCCTCGCTCTGAACGACATTGGCCGCTGCGAACTGAGGCTCGATCGCGAGGTCGCCGCTATCCCCTACGTCCGCGGCCGCGAGCTCGGCGCCTTCATCCTCGTCGACAAATTGAGCCACGCCACCGCCGCCGCCGGAATGATCGACGGCTTCCCCCGCCGCGCCGGCCTCGACCGCGCGACCGGCGAGGCCGACCGCATCATCTGGCTCAACGCGGTCGCTCCCGAGGAGCGCGCCGAGGCCGCCGCCAGGGCTCGGCAGAAGCTCCAGGCGATGGGCCGGATGAGCTTCATCCTCGACGAGGCCTCGCTTCGCGAGAACCTCAGCAGCGACCTCGCCCACGGCCCCGCCGACGAGGCCGAGCATATCCGGCGGGTACGGGCGGTCGCCAGCCTGATGAGCCGGGCCGGCCTCCACATTCTCGTCGCCATGGATTTTCCGGCCGCGGAGGCCTGGCCGGGCCGGCAGATCGACCCGGCCGACCTCGAACCGGAGGGGGGCGACGAATGGGTCATCTGAATCCTTTCCCGGCCGACACGCTCGACCAGGATCAGCGCCGTCAGGTCGAGGCCCTCAGCGGCTCCGTGACTCCCGAGCAGGCGCGCTGGATCAGCGGCTATTTCGCCGGGCTCGAGGCCGGAATCGCCCGGCGCTCGGGCGATTCCGGCCTCCCCGCCGGCGCCGCGGCGGCGCTCCGCACCCTGACCGTGCTCCACGGCGGCGAAACCGGCAATTGCGGCGGGCTCGCCCGGGCCTTCGCAGCGGCCGCGGCGGACCAGGGCCTGGTCGCCCAGGTCGAGGACATGGCCCGCTACAAGCCCCGCCGGCTGCGCGAGGAGCAGGACCTGCTCGTCATCGTCAGCACCCACGGCGAGGGCGACCCGCCGCAGCCGGCTCTGGATTTCTTTGAATATGTCGAAGGTCCGAAGGCGCCGAAGCTCCCCCAGCTTCGCTATTCTGTCCTCGCTCTCGGGGATTCCACCTACGAGCATTATTGCGAGGCCGGCCGACGCCTCGACCGGCGCCTCGAGGCGCTAGGAGCGACCCGGCTGGCCGAGCGGGTCGAATGCGACGTCGATTATGACGAGACGGCAGCACAGTGGCGCGCCGAGGCGCTGGCCCTGCTTGTTGCCCAGGCCGGGGCGGGCTGCGAGGTGTCCGCCCCGGCTGACCCCTCCTTCCCCGCCGCGGCCGCCTACGACAAGCGCAATCCCTTCCCGGCCCGGATCATCGACAAGCTCACCATCGTCGGCCGCGATTCGACCAAGGAGACCCGGCACCTCGAGCTCGACATCGCCGGCTCGGGCCTCGTCTATCAGCCGGGCGACGCGCTCGGCATCGTCGCCCGCAACGATGCCGCCGTCGTCGCCGCCCTGCTCGACGCGACCGGTCTTTCCGGCGATTCCGACCTCACCGTGAAGGGCGAGCCGACGACCCTGGCTGAAGCGCTCGAAGGCCATTTCGAAATCGCGATCACCCCGCCCCGTTTCCTCGACCATTGGGCCGCCGTGACGGGCGCGGCCGAGCTCGAGCGGCTGAGTGGAGACGAAGGCAAGGCGGAACGCCAGAACTGGCTGCGCAATCACCACATCGTCGACATAGTCAGGCGATTTCCGGCGAAAAACGTCGATTCCGCCACGTTCGTGGCCGGCCTGAGGCCGCTTCAGCCGCGCCTCTACTCGATCGCGTCGAGCCTCTCGGCGATGCCCGACGAAGCCCACATCACCCTCGCCCCGGTCCGCTACCAGCTCCACGGCGAGGCCCGCCATGGAGTCGCCTCCGCCCATCTCGCCGACCGTTCGGAGGTGGGCGATACCCTGGCTGTGTACATCCAGCCGAACGAGCAGTTCCGCCTCCCCGAGGACGACAAGGCCATCATCATGATCGGCGCCGGCACCGGAATCGCCCCCTACCGCGCCTTCCTCCAGGAGCGCGAGGCACGCGGCGCGACCGGAAAATCCTGGCTGTTCTTCGGCGAGCGCAACTTCCGAAGCGACTTCCTCTACCAGACCGAATGGCAGGCCTGGCTCAAGGACGGCCTGCTCGGCCGGATGGACGTCGCCTTTTCACGCGACCGCCGCGGCAAGGCCTATGTCCAGCACCGGATGCTCGAGCGCGCCGCCGACCTTTTCGCCTGGCTCGAGGACGGCGCGCATCTCTATCTGTGCGGCGACGCCGCGCGCCTGGCTCCGGACGTCCACGAAGCCCTGATCTCGATCGTCGCCGAGGAGGGGCGGCTCCGGCGCGAGGGCGCCGAGGACTATGTCCGGGCGCTCCAGCGTGGGCATCGCTACCAGCGGGACGTCTACTGATGGCCGACGCCGGGACCTTCATCGACCGCGGCAAGGACCTGTCGCAGCCGCTCGACCGGTTGAGCCCGGACGAGCGGCTGAAGAAGGCCAGCAACTATCTTCGCGGGACCATCGCCACCGGCCTGCTCGACCGGATCACGGGCGCCGTCGCCGCCGACGACACAAGGCTGATGAAGATCCACGGAATGTACCAGCAGGACGACCGCGACCTGCGCGACGAGCGGCGGCGCCAGAAGCTGGAGCCGGCCTATCGCTTCATGATCCGGGTCCGGCTCCCCGGCGGAGTCTGCACGCCCGAACAATGGCTGAAGCTCGACGACCTCGCCCGCGCCCATGGCGGCGGCGCGCTTCGCCTCACCACCCGCCAGACCTTCCAGTTTCACTGGGTGCTCAAGGAGGAGGTGAGGGAGACGATCCAGGGCCTGCACGAGGTCCTCCTGGACACGATCGCGGCCTGCGGCGACGTCTCCCGAAACGTCATGTGCGCCGCGGATCCGGAGGATTCCGCGCTCCATGCCGAGGTGGCTCGCGCCGCCCGGGAGGTCAGCGACCATTTCCTGCCCCGGACCCGCGCCTATCATGAGATCTGGTACGGCGAGGAGCAGGTCGCCAGCTCGGGAGCCGAAGAGGAACCGATCTACGGCGCCACCTACCTGCCCCGGAAATTCAAGATCGGTTTCGTCGTCCCGCCGTCCAACGATATCGACGTCTACACCCAGGATCTCGGCTTCATCGCCGTCGCGGGTCCGGCCGGACTCGAAGGCTTCAACATCGCCATCGGCGGCGGCATGGGCCGCACCGAGAACGAGCCCCTCACCTACGCGCGCCTCGCCGACGTGATCGGCTACATCTCCCGGGACCGGCTTGTCGCCGCGACCGAAGCGGTAATGTCCGTCCAGCGCGATTACGGCAACCGCGTCGAGCGCAACCGGGCCCGCTTCAAATATACGATCGACGACAAGGGCCTGGGCTGGATCAAAGCCGAGATCGAGGCGCGCCTCGGCGCCGCGCTCGAGCCGGCCAGGCCCTTCCGCTTCGTGTCCAACGGCGACGTTTTCGGCTGGCGCGAGACGGAGAGCGGCCGGTTCAACCGCACCCTCTATGTCGAGAGCGGACGCCTCGCCAACCGCCCCGGCCGCTCCTGGCTCGACGGCCTTCGGGCGATCGCCAGGGCCCATCGCGGCACCTTCCGGGTCACTCCGAACCAGAATCTGATCGTTGCCGGAGTCGCGGCGGAGGATCGGGCCGCGATCGAGGCTCTGCTCGCCGAGCACGGTCTCGCAGGCGGCGGCGAGAGCGCGATCCGCCGGAACTCGATCGCCTGCGTCGCGCTTCCGACCTGCGGCCTCGCCATGGCCGAGGCGGAGCGCTACCTGCCGGACATCCTCGGCCGGATCGAAGCCATCCTCGCCGCGAACGGCCTCGCCGAGGAGCCCATCACCTTCCGCATCAGCGGCTGCCCGAACGGCTGCTCGCGCCCGTATGTCGCCGAGATCGCCCTGACCGGCCGGGCGCCCGGCAAATATAATCTCTATCTGGGAGGCGGCTTTCACGGCGAAAGGCTGGCCAGGATGGTCCGCGAGAATGTCGGCGAGGCCGAGATACTGAGCGTGCTCGACGACCTGCTCGGCCGCTACGCGCGCGAGCGGCGGCGGGACGAACGGCTCGGTGATTTCGTCGAGCGGATCGCCTATCTGGCGAGCGAGCAGCAAGTGCCGGGGAGGATAAGCCCGATAATCTGAGGAGAAGCCGGCGGCGCCGAAGGCTCCGCACGGATCAGTGCCGATCGATTGTCTACTAAATTAATTAAGTAAATAAGAGGGATAGAAGCCATGAGATCCAGAACCGCCCTTGTCACCGCTCTCGCCGCAGTCTTGCTCCTCTCGGGCTGCGGCGGGAAATCCGGGCAGGAGCGCCGCGAATTGCTCAACGTCTCCTACGACCCGACCCGCGAGCTCTACCGCGACGTCAATGCCAGCTTCGCGCGCAAGTGGAAGGCCGAGACCGGCCAGGACCTCGAGATCCGCCAGAGCCACGGCGGCTCCGGCAAGCAGGCGCGCTCGGTGATCGACGGCCTCGCCGCCGACGTCGTCACCCTCGCATTGGCCTACGACATCGACGAGATCGCCGAGCGCGCCAAGTCGCTCCCGGCCAACTGGCAAAGCCGCCTGCCCGACAACAGCAGCCCCTATACCTCGACCATCGTCTTCCTCGTCCGCAAGGGCAATCCCAAGCGGATCACCGACTGGGACGACCTCGTCCGCCCGGGAGTGAAGGTCATCACCCCCAACCCCAAGACCAGCGGCGGCGCCCGCTGGAACTATCTCGCCGCATGGGGCTATGCGACACGCCGATATGGCTCCGCCTCCCGAACCCGCGACTATATGACCCGGCTGTTTCGCAATGTGCCCGTGCTCGACAGCGGCGCCCGGGGCTCGACCACCACCTTCGTCGAGCGGGCCCAGGGCGATGTCCTCCTGTCTTGGGAGAACGAAGCCTTCCTCGCCGTCAACAAGCTCGGCAAGGGCCAGTTCGAGATCGTCATTCCGTCCGTCTCGATCCTCGCCGAGCCTCCCGTCGCCGTGGTGGATTCGGTCGTCGACCGGAAGGGCACTCGCGCAGCGGCGGAAGCCTATCTCAAATTCCTCTACACGCCCGAGGCTCAGGAGATCATCGCCCGCAATTATTATCGTCCCCGCGACGCCGCGGTCTCCGCTCGCCACAAGGGCCAGTTCCCCGAAGTGCCGATGCTGACCATCGACAAGGATTTCGGCGGCTGGGCCCGGGCCCAGAAAACCCACTTTGCCGACGGCGGCGAATTCGACCAGATATTCAGGAAAGCGAAGCGCTGAAGGTCGCGCGCCCCCCCTGGGTCCCGCTCCCCGGGCGGGACCCCTTCTTTCCACGGAGGACTGAATGCGTTTTCTGCTCCTGACCGGCACCGCTCTGATCGCCCTCGCCGGCGGCGCGGCTTATGCGCAGGACCCTGCTCCCGCGCCGACCGGAGACCCCGTCATCGACCGCCTCAACGCGCTCGAGGCGCGAGTGAAGCAGCTCGAAGCCCGCAACGCCCAGCTGGAGGAGCAGGCGGCCGCTACCCGGACCCGGGTCGAAGCGGCGGAGAAGCGCGAGTCGAAGCCGGTCCAGTTCGGCTTCGCCCCGACCCTTTCCGACGACAAAGGCGATTTCACGTTCAAGCCGCGCGGCGTGATCGAGGCCGATTACGCCCTCTTCAACGAACGCGCGGGCGGCTACGATTATAATGACGGGACCGCCTTCCGCCGCGCGAGGATCGGGCTTGAAGGCACGGCGATGAAGGTATTCAACTACAGGATCGAGGTCGATTTCGCCGGCAACCAGGTCGGCCTCACCGACGCCTATCTCCAATATGCCGGGATCGAGCACCTCCTGCTCACCGCCGGCCAGCACAAGGCGCCGTTCGGCCTCGAATCCAACAATAGCGACAATTACAACATCTTCCTCGAGCGCGGCATGTTCACCAACGCCTTCGGCAATGCCGGCGCCGAGCGCCGAATCGGCCTCTCGGCGGCCTGGGCCCCCAAGGAGAATCTCAACATCGCCGCCGGCCTGTTCGGCGACAATGAGAGCATCACTCGATCGACCGGATCCGCAATCACCGATTCGCCCGACGAGAGCTTCGGCGGCAACGCCCGCATCGCGTGGGAACCCATTTCGGAGAAAGGCAGGATCCTCCATCTGGGGGCGTCCGGCTATTATCGCACCGGCCTGAAATCCGGCGACATCGCCGACGCCGTCCGACTAAGCGACCGGCCCAACATCCGGATCGACAATGGCAACATCGCCGACAGCGGCGTCGTCCCCGGCGTCGAATCGCTCCGCTATGCGGGCGCCGAGGCCGCCGCCGTCTTCGGCCCGGTCACGCTGGCCGGCGAATACGGCAGGCTCTGGCTCGAACGCCCCGGGCTTTCCGACCCGAGCTTCGACGGCTTCTACGTCTACGCCACCTGGTTCCTGACCGGCGAGACGAGACCGTTCCGCAACGGCAATTTCGACCGCGTCAAGCCGCTGAAGCCGCTCGGCAAAGGCGGCGCGGGCGCCTTCGAGCTCGCCCTGCGCTACGACCGGCTCGACCTCTCCGACACGCCGGTTCCGGCCCGCGCCGGCAACCGGGCCGAAAGCCTCACCTTCGGCCTCAACTGGTATCTGAACCCTTATGCCAAGCTGCTGTTCAACTGGGTCCACTTCAACGGCACCAACAGCCCGCTCGACCCGGTCGGCACCCGAACCGCGGGCGATGCCGTGGCGACGCGCCTCCACGTCGATTTCTGAGGGGCTGAACCCTTATTCCTCCCCGACACTCGACAGTCAGATCATTGGCCAGCACGCTCTCGACGGCGAGGGCGTGGCGCCCCGATCAGGAAAGCTGACCCGCCCCGGCCGCGGGAGCGAAGTCGGGCCGGCGCTCGAGACCGAGCGCCGGCCCTTCGTTCAGACCGGCCGGGGGCTTCTCATCAGCGCCGCGAGGCGGTCCTTGACCGCCAGACGCAGCCTCTTCAGGCGAAGCAGCTTCAGGCTGTTGGGCGCCGGCCGGCGCATTTCCCGGGCGATGGCGTCGTCCAGGCCGCGATGGGTACGCGTGAGTCGATAGGTCGAAGATGACATGGAGGTTCTCCAGCAAAAAAGGCCCTGTCGCGATGGACGGGCATGGTCTGACGTAGCCGCCAACGCGGCCGGTCAGGCTGCTGGAGGTGCTCGAGCCCGATAGGATGAGGGGACTGCCTGCCGGACGGGGGGGCCGGCCGAGGTCCCGATCCCGGCTGACGGGCGGGCCCAAAGAGCCGTAGTGACGGCCGCGGGCGGAGGGGGCGGGACGAACGCATTCGGATCCGGCGCCTCGTCCGAGAGGAAGCTTCGTTCCGCCGGCCGGGCGTTGAGGACCGCGGCGCTGCTGCGGGCCGAGGATTGGCGGACCGTCGAGCCGTGCTGGATCGAAGCGTTGCCGGCGAGGGTCGCGGAGCTGAAGACCAGGCCGAGTAGGACCAGGAGGGCCGCGAATGGCCCCCGTCCCGAACGGTCATGTGCCTTGTCCGGCACCACTGACTTCTCCCCTTTCGCTTACCCGATGTGGGCCGGGGCGCGGCTGTTTCAACCGGATCCGAAGGCCCGCCATCAATTTTTCTTTGCGTAACAGCGCTTCAACTCATCGTAAAAAAATAACGCTTCACCGCTAGACGGCGGCCCACAACTGATGCATCATTCGCCGATCAGGAGGTGGCGTATGCGGGGCTGGCTGTATCGACTTGCGGCTTTGCTGGCCCTGGCTCCGATCACCGCCTCCGCCGACACTCCGCCTTCCGTCCTCACCGCCACCACCGGCACCGACGGCTCAGCGATCACCCGATTTACGCTTCGGTTCTCCGAGCCGATGGCGCCGCTGGGGCGCGGCAGCGCGCCCATCGGCATGACTTGCGACGTCAAGGGCGAAGGCCGCTGGGTCGATCCCGAAACCTTCGTCTGGGAGTTCGCCAGGCCGCTTCCAGGCGGGATCAGCTGCACCGCCGAGCTGAAGGACGGGCTGGAGACTCTCGCCGGCCACAAGGTGATCGGAACGCGCAGCTTCACCATCGACAGCGGCGGACCCTACCCGCGAGCCGTTCTTCCCCGCGACAGCTGGGACGGGATCGAGGAGGACCAGACTTTCATCGTCGCGGTCAACGGCCCGGTCGACCGAGCCTCCATCGCCCGCGGCGCCTATTGCGCGGTGGAAGGGATCGGCGAACGAATCGCGGTCGACCTGCTCCCGGGCGATGTCGCGGCCAGGGTGCTGTCCGAGATGGGGAACCGATGGACCCGCCGTAATTTCCTCGAGGAAGCGGGCCTTCCGGGCAACCTGCCCGACAAGGCCGCCGACCGCGCCGCCGCGCTCGCCAACGTCGTCGCCCTGAAATGCCGGCGGCCCCTGCCGCCCGGACGGGACATGGCGCTGGTCTGGGGCAAGTCGATCCGCTCCCCCCGCGGCCGGACGGCGGGCGAGGAAAGACGGTACGATTTCAGTGTCCGCAAGGAGTTCACCGCCCGGCTCAGCTGTCCACGGGTCAATGTCGAATCCGGTTGCAACCCGCTCGAGGCGGTCAAGGTCGAATTCAGCGCGCCGGTGCCGCGGGCTCAGGCGCTCGCCGTTCGCCTGGACGTCGGCGGCGGCAAGCTAGTCGCGCCTGTCGACGAGGGGCGCGAGCCGACGATCTCCGAAGTCCAGTTCAAGGCTCCGCTGCCCCCGGCCGTCACCGCCAAGATCGTCATCCCCGACGCCATACGGGACGAGAGCGGCCGACCGCTCGCCAATGCCCGCCGCTTCCCGCTCGACTTCGAGATCGCCGCGACCCCGCCGCTGGTCAAGTTCGCTGCGCCCTTCGGGATCCTCGAGGCGAAAGAGGGCGGAGTGCTTCCGGTCACGGTGCGCGGAGTCGAAGCCGAGCTGGAGCAGGGCGTCACCGGCATCGCCGGAGCCGCGGCCCGGATCGAGGCCGGCGACGTCGAGATCGCGGACTGGATCCGGCGGGTCTACGACGCCCAGGACGACGACATCCGCAACGAAGGCACCGAGGAGAAGCCTCGCAAGGTCAATTATACCGGCACCAAATCGCTGCTCGCCGGCGCGGAGGGCGCGAGCCGTATGAAGCTCGCCCTTCCCGGCAAGGGCAAGGAATTCGAAGTGGTCGGCGTGCCCCTCGTCAAGCCGGGCTTCTACGTCGTCGAGCTCGCCAGCCCGGCGCTCGGCCGGGTCCTGCTCGGCCGGCCGGCGACCCGCTACGTCAGCGCCGCCGCCCTTGTCACCGACATGGCGGTGCATTTCAAATGGGGCGGGCCGGCCTCGCTCGTCTGGGTGACGTCGCTCGACAAGGGCAAGCCGGTGTCGGGCGCCTCGGTCCGGATCACCGACAGCTGCACCGGCAAGCAGCTCGCCTCCGGAACCACCGACAAGCAGGGCCGGCTGCTGGTGACGGGCGGCCTGCCCGAGCCTTCGACCCGCTCCAATTGCCGCAACCTCGGCGTGGAGTCGCCGCCGCTGATGATCTCGGCGCGCAAGGGCGGCGACTTCTCCTTCACCCTGACCAATTGGGGCGACGGGATCAGGCCCTACGATTTCGACCTGCCCTACGGCGCATCGCAGGCCGAGCCGGTCTTCCATTCGATCCTCGACCGCACATTGCTTCGCGCCGGCGAGACGATCCACATGAAGCACGTCTACCGCACTCCGGTCCCGACCGGCTTCCGCTCCGGCGGAACGCTCAAGGGAACCCTGGTGCTTCAGCATCGCGGCTCGCCGACGAGCTTCGAGCTGCCGTTCTCGCTCGACGACGGCGGCATCGGCGAGAATGAGTGGACCGCCCCGAAGGGAGCGCCGGCAGGCGATTACGACATCTCGGTGAAGCTGGCTCGGGAGCCGCGAAAGGCCGGTGAGGACGAGGACGAAGAGGCATCCTCGGGGCCGACCCTCTACTCCGCCCAGTCTTTCCGGGTGGACGAATATCGGCTGCCGACGATGCGTGCGTCGGTGAGCGGACCGCGCACTCCGTCGGTCAAGCCGGCGCAACTGCCGCTCGACCTGTTCGTCGGCTATCTGTCCGGCGGCGGCTCGGCCGGGGCGGCGGTCAAGCTGCGCACAGCCTGGGAGCTGCTAGGCGACGGCCCCGACGGCTGGGAGGACTGGTCGTTCGGCGGCTCCGCGGTCCGCGAAGGCACGGTCGCCCTCGACGAGGACGGCAACGACTCCGGCGCGGCACAGCTGCCGGACGCCTCGACCCTGCCCCTGACCCTCGACGCCAACGGCGCGCTGAGGACTCCGCTCGATATTCCGGCGCTTCACGACAATGCGCGGCTGATCGTCGAGATGGATTATGCCGACGCCAATGGCGAGACGCTCACCGCCTCGACCCGGATTCCGGTCTACACCTCCGCCATCCGCCTCGGCCTCAAGCCCGACGGCTGGATTCAGCGGTCCGGCGACATGCGCCTCAAGATCGTCGCGCTCGGGCTGGACGGACGCGCCGTGCGCGGCCAGCCGGTCGAGGTCGCGCTCTACACCCGCGAGATCATCTCGGCCCGGAGGCGGCTGATCGGCGGCTTCTATGCGTTCGACAATGTCGTGAAGACCGAGCGCATCGCCGCCGCCTGCTCGGCCAAAACCGATGATCACGGCCTCGCCGAATGCCGCCTCGATCCCGGAGTCTCGGGCGAGGTGATCGCCGTCGCGACCAGCCGGGACAAGGACGGCAACGAGGCCCGAGCCGTCACCTCCCTCTACCTCGCCGGCGACGGCGAATGGTGGTTCGGCGGCGACAATGGCGACCGCATGGACATCATCGCCGATGCCAAGGCCTATCGAAGCGGCGACACCGCCCATGTCCAGGTGCGGATGCCGTTCCGCAAGGCGACGGTGCTGGTCACGGTCGAACGCGAGGGCGTCCTCTCCTCTTTCGTCACCGAGCTTTCCGGCAAGGACCCGGTCGTCGACGTCAAGCTGCCCGGCGCCTATGCGCCCGACGTCTTCATCTCGGTGATGGCGGTGCGCGGCCGGGTCGCCAACTGGCGGGTGTGGCTCGCCGAGTTCGCCCAGCGATGGAAGATCCCGGTCATCGGAAGGATCGCCAATCCCACCGCCCTGGTGGATCTCGCCAAGCCGGCCTACCGGATCGGGATCACCAAGGTGAAGGTCGGCTGGGAAGCCCACCGGCTCAACGTCGCGGTCAAGCCCGACCGTGAGAAATATCGGGTCCGCGAGCACGTCCGGGCCGCGGTGCAGGTGCTCGGTCCCGACGGCAAGGCGCCGCAATCCGCCGAGATCGCCTTCGCGGCGGTCGACCAGGCGCTGCTCCAGCTCTCCCCGAACGAGAGCTGGAACCTGCTCGACGCGATGATGGGCGAGCGGCCGCTGTCGGTGATCACCTCGACCGCGGCGATGCAGGTGGTCGGCAAGCGCCACTACGGCCGAAAGGCCCTGCCCGCCGGCGGCGGCGGCGGGAGCGACCTCACGGACCTCATCCGAACCGACTTCAAGCCGGTTCTGCTCTGGAAGGGACGAGTGAAGCTCGACTCCCAGGGGCGCGCCGAGGTCGACGTCCCGCTCGCCGATTCCCTCTCGGCCTACAAGCTCGTCGCCATCGCCACGGCGGGCGGCGACCTGTTCGGAACCGGAAGCGCCACGATCCGCACCGTCCAGGACCTCACCATCTATCCCGGACTGCCGCCGCTGGTCCGGTCGGGCGACGAATATGGCGCCACCTTCACCCTCAGGAACGGCACCGACAAGCCGATGAACGTGACGGCGAGCGCCGAGCTCGAGCCGGGCCCAGCCCCCGGCGGCCCGCAGACGGTGACGATTCCGGCCGGCGGCGCCGTGCCGGTGACGTGGCGGCTGACCGCTCCGGACAATGTCGACACCCTGCGCTGGACGGTCTCGGCCCGGACTTCCGACGGCCGCTCGACCGACAAGGTCCAGGTCGAGGAGCAGGTCGTTCCGGCGGTGCCGGTCGAGACCTGGGCGGCGACCTTCCTGCGGATCGGCCCGGCGCCCTTCCCGGTCGCGCCGCCCCCCGGTGCCCTGCCCGGCCGCGGCAGCATCGACGTGGCTCTCAGCGACTCGCCCTCGCCCTCGCTGGCGGGCGTGCGCGCCTACATGCGCTATTACCCGTACGGCTGCTTCGAGCAGAGGCTGTCCAAGGCCGTGGCGCTCGACGACCGGGCCGCCTGGGCGGCGATGATGGACGATCTGCCCGCCTACATCGACCGCAACGGCCTGCTCCGCTACTGGCCGGGCGACTATATGCGCGGCTCCGTGGCGCTCACCGCCTACGCGCTGTCGATCACCTCCGAGGCCGGCTTCGAATGGCCCAAGGAGCGCCGCGAGAGGCTGCTCGACTCGCTCAAGGCGGTCGTCGACGGCCGTCTCGAGGACGAGAATGAAGGGCCGGCCGACATGAGGCTGCTGCGCCTCGCGGCGCTCGCCGCGCTCGCCCGCAACGGCGCCGCCACTCCGGCGATGATCGGCCAGACGTCGATCCCGGTTGCCGACATGCCGACGGCGATCCTCGCCGACTGGCTGGTGACCCTCGACAAGGTCCCCGGGGTTTCCGTCGCCAAGCGGCGCGCGGCCGAGGCCGCCCTGCGCGGCCGGATCGTCTACGAGGGCACGCGGCTCGACCTGGTCGACCGCAACGTCTCGCCCTGGTGGATGATGATCGGCGGCGACGAGATGGCTCTGAAGGCGCTGCTCGCCGCGATCGGCCGCCCGGGCTGGGCTTCCGACGCACCGCGGATGATGATCGGCGTGAGCCTTCGCCAGCAGCGCGGCCATTGGGACACGACCCCCGCCAATGCCTGGGGGACGGTCGCCGTCCGGCGCTTCGAGACGGCCTATCCCAGCGCCGCCACCGGAACGACGACCGGGCGGCTGCTCGGCCAGACCCTGACCGGCACCTGGGTTCGGCCGCCGCTCGGCGGCCCGTCGCCGCCGCCGGCGCAGATGAGCTTCGCCCTGCCCTCCCGCCCGGCCTCGCTCCTGCTCTCCCACAGCGCCCAGCCGGCGCCGTGGGCGACGATCTCGGTGCGCGCCGCGGTGCCGCTCGCCGCCCCGGCCTTCGCCGGCTACCGGGTCAGCCGCCAGGTGACCTTCCTCGAGCGCAAGCGGCCGGACCGGCTAAGCTCGGGCGACGTGCTCAAGGTACGGATCACGGTCGAGGCGCCTGTCGACCGCACCTGGGTGGTGATCGAGGACCCGGTCCCGGCGGGCGCCTCGGTGATCAGCGGCGGCGGCGGCCAGTCCGCCTTGCTCGCCGGCCAGGCGAACGGCGGCGACGGCTGGCCGAGCTACATCGAGCGCGGCAACGATAGCTGGCGCGGCTATTTCGACTGGCTCCCCAAGGGGCGCACCACGGTCGAATATGCGCTCCGGATCAACGGCGCCGGCCGCTTCCAGCTTCCGCCGACCCGGGTCGAGGCGATGTACTCGCCGGAGATCCACGCGGCTTTGCCGAACCGGCCGCTGGTGGTGGAGCCGTGAGGGGCCACGCTTCTCTGCCTCCCTCGCGCCGAAGGCGACGGGGAGGGGGACCATGCGAAGCATGGTGGAGGGGTAGCTGGCACCGCACCGAGGGGATTCGCGCGTGAGCCGCGCAAGGCTGCGCCAATTACCCCTCCACCACCCTTCGGGTGGTCCCCCTCCCCACGCGCTTCGCGCGCAGGGAGGCAATACATTCGCCTGGCTCCGCCGCCGCCCGATCTTCTGCCTCCTGGTTCCCCTGCTTGCCTTCGCCGGCCTCTCCGCCTGGACCCGTCCTCCTCCCCTCCCGGGCTTCGAGCAGACCCGCCGCGACTGGCGCTCAAGCGAGGCCTGGCTTCGCGGCCGCGACGGGCGGCTGCTTCAGACCGTCCGCATCGACTTCGCCGTCCGCCGCCTCGGCTGGGTGCCCCTGGAGCGAATCGCGCCTTCGCTTCGCGAAGCCGTGGTCGCCTCGGAAGACCGCCGTTTCGCAAGCCACGGCGGAGTCGACTGGAGCGCCTTCGCCGGCTCGGCCTGGGCCGCCCTTCACGGCGGCCGGGCGCGCGGGGCGAGCACGATCACCATGCAGCTCGCCGGCTTCCTGGCGCCCGAGCTGGGCGGTCCCGGCGCCCGTTCCTTCGGCGCCAAGCTTCGCCAGGCCCGGGCCGCCCGGGCCATCGAGTCCGAATGGAGCAAGGGCGAGATACTCGAAGCCTATCTCAACCTCGCCAGCTTCCGCGGCGAGACCCAGGGGATCGGCGCCGCCGCCCGCGCCCTGTTCGGCCGGGCCCCGGATGCGCTCGGCCGCGAGGATTCGCTGCTTCTGGCCGCCCTTCTCCCCGCTCCGCAGGCCGCTCCGACGGCGGTCGCCCGCCGTGCCTGCAGGCTCGGGCGGATCGCCGACTGCACGACGATGACCGCTCTGGCCGAGGCGATGACCGGGCCCGGCCGCCGCCTCGCCGACGATCCCGGCCTCGCCCCGCATCTCGCCTACCGGCTCCTCAAGAAGCCCGGCGAGACGGTGACGGTGACGATCGACCCCCAGGTCCAGGCGCTCGCCGCGACCGCGCTTCGCCGCCAGCTCATCGGCCTCGGCCGCGAGCGGGCGCGCGACGGCGCAGTGATCGTCGTCGACAACCGGACGGCCGAGGTGCTCGCTTATGTCGGCGGAGTCGGCGGCGCCTCGACCGCGCCCGCGGTCGATAACGCCAATTCGCTCCGCCAGGCCGGCTCGACCCTCAAGCCCTTCCTCTACGGCCAGGCGATCGAGCGCGGCTTCCTCACCGCCGCCTCGATCCTCGAGGACAGCCCGGTTCAGCTCGACACCGCTTCGGGCCTCTATGTGCCCCGGGATTATGACAAGAGCTTCAAGGGCCCGGTCAGCGTCCGCACCGCGCTCGCCGGTTCGCTGAACGTGCCGGCGGTCAGGGCCCTGCTGCTCGACGGAGTCGAGGAGTTTCGCGACCGGCTCTGGGACCTGGGCTATCGCGGCCTCACCGAAGGCGGCGAATATTATGGTTACAGCCTCGCGCTCGGATCGGCCGAGGTGACCCTGCTTCAGCAGGCCGCCGCCTATCGCGCCCTCGCGGACGGCGGCCGCTACCGCCCGCTTCGGCTGCGCCCCGGCGGCCCCGCCGGCGAGGCCAAGGCGGTCGCCGATCCGGCGGCGGCCTGGATCGTCGCTCAAATGATGGCCGACGCCGACGCCCGGGCCGTCACCTTCGGCCTCGATTCCGCTCTTCGACTTCCCTTTTGGGCGGCGGCCAAGACCGGCACTTCGAAAGGCATGCGCGACAATTGGTGCATCGGCTTTTCGGACCGCTACACAATCGCCGTCTGGATCGGCAATTCCGAAGGCGATTCGATGACCAGGGTCTCGGGAACCAGCGGCGCGGCGCCGGTCTGGCGCGACCTTATGCTGGCCTTGCACCGCGACCGTCCCGGCCGGGCCCCGCCGAGACCCCCGGGAGTCGATTCCCGAGCCATCGCCTTCGCCGACGGGATCGAGCCGCCGCGCTCGGAATATTTCCTTCGCGGCACCGCCCAGACCCTGGTCGAAAGCGCTCCGCCGGCGGCGCGCCGGCCGCGAATCGCCAATCCGGTCTCCGGAACCGTCTACGCGCTCGATCCTGACATCCCGCTGCCGAGGCAGCGCATCCGCCTGGTCGCCGCCGGAGCCTCGGCGGGCGAGAGGCTGGTGCTGGACAATCGCGACGTCGGCGCCGCCGCCTCAGGACCGATGATCCTTCCCGGACCCGGCCCGCACCGCCTCGCGCTGGTCGCCGCCGACGGGAAGGTCCTCGACCGGAGCCTGTTCACGGTGAGGTGAGCGGCTTCAGGGGAGGTGCTCTGCCGAATCGGCCGCGCCGGCGCGGAAATCGACTGGACCCGGATCCTGATCGACCATCGGCAGGACCGACAGCATCGCGACGGTGCCGATAGCGGCGATGCCGATGGTGAACAGGATAAATGAATTCCTTCCCTCCGCCAGGAGAACGACCGTATTGTTCTTATTGCTGTGGTAATAAGCCACGTAGGCGGTCGCGACACCGATTACGTAGACGCCGGCCGCGAGCCAGTACGCCCATGACCATCCCGCAACCTTGAATAACAGATACAGTGTCAAAGAATGGTTCAGCGCGAACACTATCGGGATGGTCAGCAGGAACGAGATCGTGGCTCGGCTGAAACGATGGTGTGCCCATTCGAAATAGCTGTTCGTCTGGTAGAGCTGGTCGGCGCCGAGGGACTCGGGGAGATTGTGACGACGAGTCAGCTCCGTGGCCAGCTTCTCCGTATAAAACCTGGCCTTCGAGAAGACGCCGGCTATCAGCCCGAAACGAATGAAGAAATAGGAGTTAACCAGCGGAAGGACGAGATACAGCGCGTTGTCCGCGCCGCGGTCGGCGAGGAGCTTGTTCGCAATGGCGGAGCCCAGGCCGGCGACCAATGCGAGACTCGCGGCGATGCTGGCGATCTGACCGAGCCAGTTCTTGTCGAGATCCGCTTTGGCGCTTTCCATTTTCGCCAGCATCCGATCGAGATACTTCTCGGCGACATCGATCCGCCTTTCGGACCAGGGTTCGGGACTCGGCTCAGCCATGGGTCACCCTCCACGACACGTCGGAATGTGCGGCCAGCCTATCACAACTGTGCCCAGCAAGTAGCGTTGGTCCCGCGGCTTACACCGCTCCGCGACGGTGGCCGTCGTGACCCCAAACGGGAGGGAGCACCCGCCGGCTTATTCGCCCAGCACGCCGAAATCCAGGTCCGGACCCGCTTCCTCACGCGCCGCCTTGGCGCCGGAATCCCTGTCGGCCTGAGCGGTCGCCCAATCCTCGGCGAAGGCCTTGAGCTTGGGCCGGATCTTGGCCTTGACCGGATTGAGGCTGCTGTCAGCCATGCACTGGCGCGCCTCCGGCATCGACAGGGCCACCGCATTGTCGCCGGCATTGTAGGCGAGCGTGGATGGGACCCACTGCTCGTCGGTGGAGACGAGGGGGAGACCGCCCTTGGTCAGCATCAGATCGGCGACTGTGCTGCCGTTCATGCCCTGCAGCATCTGCACCGCCTGCAAATGCGGCGTGTCGACATCGCCGTGGGCGGCGCCGCCGAAATCGATGTGCATCGCCAGGCTCCAGTCGAAGGCGGCGGTATAGTCGATATGGTTGGCGGTGGTGGCGAAGACATGCTGATAGTCGTTCGCATAAACCTGGCGCAGGGCGTTGGAATTATGGTTGGTGGCGACGCACCAATTGGCGATTTCCAGCT
Source organism: Allosphingosinicella sp. (assembly GCA_036389015.1). GTDB lineage: Bacteria > Pseudomonadota > Alphaproteobacteria > Sphingomonadales > Sphingomonadaceae > Allosphingosinicella. The sequence goes on from DASVQS010000060.1 coordinate 28,586, forward strand.
TCTCGGCCGGGGAGAAGTCCGCCGTCGGCAGCAGCTTGGCGTTCACGTCCGCGAGCTCGCCGAAGACGCCCTGGATCGGCGCTTCGGAACAATCGGCGATCGGCCGCAGCTGCGCGGCCTCCGCGCCCGCCGCCGTCATTCCGAGCGCGCGCGACCCCATCGCATCGGCCTCGCGTTCGAGCCGGGCCTCGTCGTTGATCCGCGCCCCGCCGCACAGCTGCCGCGTCGGCTTCACCCGCCCCTGCGCCTGCTGGACGACATGCCAGGCTTCGTGGGGCAGGTGCTGTTCCTCGCTCGGCGCGAGATGGATGTCGGCTCCCTGGGCAAAGGCATGGGCGTTCAGCTCCGCCGGCCTGGACGAATTGTAGTGAACCTTGACTCCGTCCAGCGAGACCCCGGACAGCGCCTCCACGCCCGCTTTCAGCCGATCGGGAAGGCCGGTCCGGTTGGCGGCGGTGGCGCGGGGTTCGGCCGCGAGCTGGGCGTCGGCCACGGCGCCGCCCGCCTGGCGCTGGAGCGCGGCCCCATGGCGCAGGGTGCGGCGCAGCGCCGCGAGCTGGGCCGTCGCGCCCAGACAGCGCCCGCTCTGCGCCTGCGCCGGCGGGCTGCGGGCGGCGTGCTCACCGGCGGACTGTTTCAGGAGATGGGCGCGGGCGGGCGCTTCACGTCCTGCCATGTCGCTGTCCTTTCGGCATCATGACGCTTGGGCGACGCGCTCGGGGCGAAGTGACGCGAGGCAAAGAGCGACGGACGAGACGCATCGTCACGGCTGCGTCACGGTGCCGGATGCCCGGCCGTGGGCTATCGTCATTTTCATCCCAGATCGATCCGCATGCTTTCTTTTTGAGCCCAGATCCTGATTATCTTCTTTCGGCCCAATGCGTTCGCATGGTCGACAACCAGGAAAGTAATCCCCTTGCAGTTGTCGGTCGCCAACAAGGCATAGAATTCATCGTCATTCGGGCCGAATTCCATGCCCTGCCGCGAGCCAAGCAGTTTCCTGCCTCGCCAAGTCATCAGGTCCATGATGGTCTGCGCATTGCTTGCAAGGCTCAATCGATAAATACTATTCAGTCCTGAAGGATTTCCCCCCTCGGCCTCCACCGCCGCTGCGTACTGATTCCAGAGTATTTCGCTATTATTCAATCTTCCTTCTTTTTGATGACCTTCGAACAGATCCTTGTCCGCGTAATTGTAGGATGCACCGATGACGCCTTTCGTGACGTCAACGTAATTCTCATATGCAGTTGCTTCCGTTCCTATCGCTCTCGTCCTGGCTAGCTTGGTCGTCTTATCGAATGCGCCTGCCCTCGCCCACTGATTCGGAGGGGTCCCTTCCTTGCTGTCCGTCTCGTATCGCGCCTTATAGGCAAGCGAGGTGTCCTTGTCCGGCTTGGCCTTCGCAAGCCCCGCCTCCATGCTGGCGTAGAGCTGGCGCCCCTTGGCTACCCATGGCGCCAGCTGATGGCTGGGTTGCGCGGCCCCGCCCGATCCCTGCTCATGCCCGCCGGACAAGCCCGATGATGAGGCCGAGGACTCGGTCGCCAGGGTCGCTGGCTCCGTTTGGAGCGAGGAGGACGACCTCCCGGTGCTGAGAGATGAGGCCGGTGATGATGTAGCCATCGTCGGCACCTCCGGCTGAAGCGACGAGGACGAATCCGACGGCCCGGTCGCGACGGCCGACACTTCCGGTCGGAGCGAGGACGACGAGCCTCCACCGCTGGAGAAAGGCTGGGACGAATCCGGCGACGAGGCCGTGGCCGCCGAGGAAAAGCGGCTCTTGTTCTCGCTGATGTACTTATTCACCTGGTCCCGGTTCATTTCCGCCGGCTGATTGGCGATCTCCGAATAGAGTTTCCGTTTTGCTCCGAAGGGAAGCCCGCTGAGGGCGCCGCTGAACTGCGTCGCGAAGTGCTCGGCCGATCCGATATTCAGGGCCTTGTCGAACGCGCGCTGGATGACGCGCGTTGGGGACGGCATGCCGTGCAGGCGCGGCGTCTCCAGACTCGGAGCCTCCGGGCGGACTTGATGAGGCGGGAGCGGGGAAGCGGACCCATGGCGCAGGGTGCGCCGCACCGCCGCGAGCTGGGCTGTGGCGCCGAGGCAGCGCGCGGGCTGCGCCGGCGCTTCCGGTCCGCGGGCGGCGGGCGCGACCTCCGGTTGCTTCGGCTGGTGGACGGGGGCCGGTGTTTCACGGGCCATGGCACGGCCCCTTGCGCCGCATCGCGCCGCGACGCGGCTCTGCGCCGGCCGCGCTCACCCGCTCTTCCTCTCAGGCTCGTTGAACCAGGGATCATCCCTCATCGAGCGCATCAGATTGGCCCGCCGGGTCAGGCCGACCTTGGCGAGGATGGCGTGGACGTGGTGCTTGACCGTGGATTCGCTGAGCTTGAGGTGGCGGGCGATCTCCTTGTTGGCGAGGCCGCGGCTGACGAGGCGGGCGACGTCGCCCTCGCGCGGGGTGAGGCTGCTGAGGTCGCAGGCGGCGGGCGGCGGCGCGGAGCGGAACAGCCCCCGCATGATTGCCGCCGCAATTTCGGGCGGGCAGGTCAGCCGCCCGTCAACCGCGTCCTGAACTTTGCGGCTCACTCCGTCGATGCCCTCGTCGCGGCGGATGTAGCCGGCGAAGCCGGCGCGGCCATGCTCGACGATCTCCGTCTCGCGCTCGCGCAGGCCCAGCGCAAGCAGTGGGAGGTCCGGATATTCGGCATGGAAGGCGCGCACTTCCGGCAGCGCGACGCGCTGGGTCACGTCGACGATCACCAGCACGGGCGGAGAGTGGCCGTCGGCGAGGGCGCGAAGCGCGGGAAAGTCACGCGCGGTCACCGCCTCGAAGGCCGGTGCGCAGGCGGCGAGCGACGCTGCGATGCCTTCGCCGACCAGCCGGACGGGCGTGAGAACGCCTATGCGCATGAATAGATAGCACCGCCGGAAGCGGCCCCCCAAAAGAGATGATCCTATGCTTAACCTAAGGAGCAGGCAAAGGCTTAATTCGCCTCGGCTCGGGCGGATGAAGGATAGCCGCAGACCTGCAAGAGAAGGCGCTACGATCACTTCTGGCCCGGCGCATACTGATCGGCGGAGAGGAACCAATGACAATTCTTCCCGTCTCTTCCTCAGTCGAATAGCGACCGGAGAATTGCCCGAGTCGTCTTCACGCGGCCGGTACCGCAAACTGCGCACCAATCGCGGGAAATCTCGCTTAGTCCTTCCTGCCGAGTTGAAGCAGATCGTCATCGCGTTTTGATAGTCCTTCGGCTTGGTGCGGTCGTGGCAGCCGGCCCGACTAGTCGGCGGCCTTTCCGGATTCCCGGTCCTTGAGCGGATCCGGACCGAGCACCGGCCGCAGGAAGCGCCGTTCGCCCTCGTGCACGGCACGCCACTCCTTGCCCGAATCGAGCCATTCCAGCCGCGCCAGAAGCACGCAGCAGCCGCAATCGCAGCCGGCGCCGCACCCCCCGTCGGGCGCGCAATCGCCGGTTTCGCCGGCCGCCGGCGGGACGTACGCGCACAGGCATTTGGGCCGCTCGAACAAGACCGCCACCTGGGCGGTGCCGCGGATGCGGGTCGGCTCGGCGGCGCCGTCGAGATCGTCGGCTTCGCAGACCAACTCGCGCCTGGCGTAATTCTGCTCGCCGCCGCACAGCACTACCCAGAGCTGGGGGCGCTCCGGCGGCGTCCCAGCGCCGTTGCGCGCGGCGAGCACGTTGTCCGTCGGAGGGAGCGTGACCGTAATCGGTTTGACCAGCTGGATCGGATCGCCGCGGCCGTCGAGGGCGAGGCCCGGATCGACCGTCACCGCCAGCTCGTCGCCCGCCTTCACCGTGACCTTCAGTCCGCAGACAACGCCGCAGCCGATGAGCGAGCGGAACAGCAACCGCGTCAGGGTTCGCACATAGTCGACGCCCGCGGTGAGGTCGACATCCTCGAGGACTAGGCCGGGGGCGAAGCGCGGCCGGACGAGGTCGCTCGCGACCGGCTCTGCCCCTCTGCCTTTGGCGGGATCGTGCAACGGGCTGGTCATTCTTGGTCTCCCTCGGGGGGCGGCGGTGGCGGCGGGGCAGGTGCGGGTATTGCGACGCGGGCCTCGTGCCGAAGCGGGCCGCCGGTTCGCGCGATCGGCTCGGTTTTTCCAAGCGGCCGCGGCCGATACGTCTCGTCGACGCCATCAAGGACGGGCCGCCCGGAGTCGGGAACGCTGACAGTAACGCGGGCGAGGGGCACGGGCCGCTCGAGATCGACGTGAAGCGGGCCCATTTTGGTCAGCTTTCCCGAGTGTGAGGGGTCGGCGTCGATGGCCTGGTGCTGCGCCGCGCCTGGATCGTCGAGCGTAAGCGAGAAGCCCACCGTCTCGCAGACGCGATTGGCCTCGCAGGCCCCGTCGCCATAATCGTCGTCGATCAGGACGCCGTCCACCCAGAGCTCGGCATAATGGGCGGAGAGCAGGTAGGAGGCGCTGCCGGCGCCGGGCCTCCCCTCGCCCGGTTTGATCCGCCTGCCGCCATCCAGCCAGATCACATCGCCATCGTCCTCAAAGTCCAGCGGCTCGAGAACAACCAGCTCCCGCCCCGCCCGGTCCAGCGCCATCCCGGCCGAGATGCGCCAGCCGCCCTCCGCGCGTGGCCCGACCTCCAGCCCCGAGACGACGCCCCAGCCGTGGAGCATCCGGTTGATCAGCCAGCGCCGTTCGATGTGGTAGCGTTGTTCCAGCGCATAGTCGGCCACGGTGAGCAGCTTGCCCGAGAAGTAGCGGTTGCGCCGCGCGGTCCCGGCCGCGTCCTTGTCGGCGACCTTCGTTGGTTTGTTCTCCGAGCCCATCGCGCCATCTCCTCCTTAGAGCAGCCTGTGTCCGCCGCGGCCGAGTGACGTCGCGTCGATCCGCCTGCGGCGCCCGCCGAGCACGGCCCGACCCAGCCGGCCGTCGCCGAGTTCCAGCGGTTCGGGATCTTCGACGAGAGTCAGCCCGTCGGCGCGCGCAGCTGGTCGGCCCGTCCGCCACGGCGCCCAGCGCAGCGTCAGCCGCACGCCGGCCGGGACCATGACTTCGGCCATCTGGCGGATCGCCTTGCCGAGACGCCGCCTCTCCCCGCCCGTTGCCGGAACGCGGACCACGACTTCCGCCATCGGCGCGATTCGGCCGGCGTTCTCGACCGGCGAAAGTCTGGTCCTGCCGAGCACCAACCGCCGGCTGAGCCGCGGCGAACGGTCCGACGGACCGGTAAGCAAAGCAGGAAGCCTGCTCCCCGCAAAGCCGCCCCCGCCGAGCGCGACCGGGATCCTTTGGGTCGCGCGGTCGCGGATCGCCACCGGCCGGCCAGGGAACAGGGCTTCGAACAGAGCGGCGAAGCCGGCCCGTGTACCGCGGCCGACAAGCAGCGCTCCCGCCGCGCCGACCAGACGGCGCTGCATCGCCGTCGGCAGGGCCTCGTCGAACGGCAGGCCGAGCGTGGCAGCGAGCTCTGGAAGCCAGCGACTCTCAGTCCGCTCAGGATCGAGCCGCGCCGCGAGGGTGGCGATCTGCCCGTCGATGCCGTGGGTCGTCGCCTCCAGCACCCCGACCAGCCGCTTCAATGTTCCATCGGCATCGCCGCTGCCCCTGTAAATGGCCGGAAGATGGTCAATGAGGCGGTCGGAGCCATGATAGACGCTGAGGGTCTCGATCACCGGCATCCGCGCCGCATCGTTCCGACGGAGCTTCAGATAGAGCCACAGGAACGGCCCGGCGTCCTTGTGGAGGGGAAAGTCGAGGCGCTGCACGGTGCGGCCGTCGTCGCCGGGCTGGCCCCTGTAGGTGAATTCGGGCGACAAATGGTCGCGCAGGAGGTCGGTGGCGCTGGCGAGACGGTCGCCAGTAGAGCGGACGCGGTCCGCCTGTACCGCCTCGATCGACTGCACGAGCGGCTGTTCCGGGAGGGCGGCCCAGCGCAGCGATAGGGTCGCGCCCTCGGGTAGCCTGGCGTTGACTTCAGCGCGAACCCAGGTTTCGGAATGGCTTCCCGCGTCGAGCGCGGGCGTCAGCCAGCGCGCTCCGCCGCCCGTGCCGGCCCCGGCAAAGCGCTTCACCAGTCCATCTTCGAAGGCGGTGACCAGATCTTCGCAGGCCAGCGCGATCATGCCGACCTGCGAAGGATGATCGTGGCGTCCGCGCGCCACCACCGAGCCTTCTGGATCCAGGACCAGATAATCCGGCCATTGGTCCCGTTCCCTGCGCCATAGCAAAACGTGATCCGTGCCGTGGACCAGCTCCGAGCCGCCGAACCGGGCCGGTGCCGGGCCGACGCCCGCGCCCGCGTCGGCCAGCAGCAGGGTAAGGTCGATCGCGACCGGCCGCCCGTCGCCGACGGCGAGCAGCTCCAGCCTTTCCGGTCCTGGATAGAGGAGGAAGATCGTGCCGCCGGCGACGGCAATCCGCTCCGCCGGCCCGGTCTCGACGGCGTCGCCGGCGGGCCGTCCGCTGGCGCCGAACCTCTCCACCCTCCGATTTCCCAGCCGCCAGAGACCGTCGCCGGCCGCCGCGGCGATGTCGATCGTGTCGCCCGCGTCGAGCGTCAGCAGATGCTGCAACGTTCGCCGGTCGAATTGGTGGAGACCATCCCTCGCGAGCACGGATATGCGAGTCCGCCCGACCACGATCCGCGACGCCGCCCCGACCGCAGGCCCGCAATTGCCCCCCGCGGTGAGCCGGCCCTGGCCGTCGATCGCGAACAGCCGGCCATCCGGTCCCGCTACCAGCAGCCGGGCGCCGTCGAAGCCGGTCAGAGGCTCCCCGGCCTTCGGGTCGAGCAGCATGGTCTCCGCCAGCCCGGTTCTCAGGCAAGCCTGCTTCTGCTCCGCGGTGGCGAAAATATAGCAGGACCCCGCGTTCATGGCCGTGCTCCCGCCTCCACGACGATGTCGGTCGTGACCCGGTCGGTCGCGAGCCGCGGAAGCTCGTCGGCCCGCAGCTCGAGCATCTCGCCCAGCGGCCTTTTGTCCTTGCCGAGAAACGTGACGTCGGAAACGCGTTCGACGCCCGCGACCAGGCGGATCCAGCCGGCGACGGCGGTCGTCGAGACGTTGCGGCCCAGCGCCCAGGTCTCGCCGGCCAGCCGCCGGGCGAGATCGTCGCACACCGCTCGGTGCACGCGCTCCGGCCGTGCGCCGACCGCAGCGGTGATCTGCGCGGCAACCCGCAATTCCCGAAAGGCAGGGGCCGCGACGAGGAGCCGTTCGCCGAGTGGGATGCGCGGCCTGAGCGCTCGCGCGACGGCCCGGAGCCAGGAGCGGCTTTCGGCCGCCGTCCCGCGCCGTGTGACGAGCAAGGTGCGGGTGGCGGGAGCTCCGGGTTGGCGGCGCCCGCGCTCCCAGCCTTCGATCACCGAAGCCCTGATGACTCCGAACGCGTCCGGAAGCCTCAGCGCCGCCTCCTCGATCTCGCGCGAGCCGGTCAGCGGCCGCCGGTCCCGGAGCCGGCGCCGGACGGCGGCGAGCAATTCGGCGGGCCCCTCGGCATCGCTGCCGCCCACGATCGGCTGTCGGTTGCGCCAGCGCATCCGCGGCGCGGCCATCAGCCAGTCGAGCGGGCTGGCGACATTGCCCGCCGCGCCGCAGCTCAGCTCGAGCGCGACCTCGATCGGCTCATATGGACGCGGCCGCCGGCCATTGACGCCGTTGCCGAAGGCGATCTCGATTCCGCTGCCGTCCCTCGCTTCAGAAGCCGCGAAGAAGCGGTCCGCCGGCCCGGCGCTCTGGAACGTTCCGGCCGCCCACAGCTCGGTGCCGACCCGCACAGTGGCGCGCGCATCGGTCAGGCGCCATTGCCGGCCTTCGACGCGCTCGTCCGCTTCGAATAGCGCGTTCGGCTCAATGAACAGCGTCTGGTTGGCGCGCCCGGTGCCGTGGAATCTCAGCCGGGGGAAGCTGGCCTTCTGGCCCACCGGCAAGGCGTTGGGCGCGATCCGCAACAGCCGCGGCATCAGCGCGTTGGCCGTGTCCGCGCGAAGGACGATGTCGTGCGCGTCGCGGCCCGCCTGCGGCCCGCCGGCGGGTAGCCTGACGATCATCACGCCGTTGCGCTGCATGTCGACGCTGCTGTCGACCAAGCAATCGAGCGGCACTTCGTCGCCCTTCGCGCAACGGTAGAAGAGGCTGACGGCACCGAGGCAGTCGTCCTCGGGGACGGCACCGCCGCCACCCTCGATCTCGATGCCGATAGAGAGCAGAAGGTCGCGCGAGGGCAGTCGGCCGCCGAGCCTCGCCACCAGCGCCGCGTCCCGCACGGGCGGGGTGCCGAACGGCGCAAAACTCACGCGCGACCGCTTGTTGGCATCGGTTAAATCGACGGTGCCGCCCGCGCCGCCCTCCGCGGTCAGCCGGAGGAGCTTGAGCGGTAGCATCGAGACGTCTCGCAGGACCTCCAGCCGCGGCGCGCAGCCGGTCGCCGGCGTCAGGCGCGTGCCTGCGGCGATGTCATAGTCGGTTTGCGCCGTATCGCCCTCGGCATAGAGCACACCTGTGGCGGGCACGGCGCCGCGCGGCTGCAGCCCGATCAGCGCCGCCATGGCGAGGCGCTCGTCGGCCCGGTTGCGCCCGGCCGCATAAATCTGGGTGTCGGCGACCCAGGCCAGCAGTTCGATCAGGGTGACGCCGGGATCGTGGACATTGTAGTCGGTCCAGCCCGGCGCCAGGGCCGGCAGCCGGCTGCGGCCGAGCGTGACGAGACCGTCGAAATCCATGTCGTCGAGGGTTTCCGCCAGCGGGATCATGCAACCTCCTCCGCGCGCCGCTCGCAGACGATGTCGGTCGGATCGAGGCGCACCAGCACATCGGACGGGATCGACGGGGGAAAGGCCTCCCGCTCGCGCCGATCCGCGCGCTCCAGCACGTCGATCGACACCATGCCGAACCGGCCAACGGGTTCCAGCGCGGCGGCGATGTCGCTGGCCACCGGCGCCCGTCCGATCGGCCAGCCCTGCCCGTCGAAGCCGCCCGCGGCCTGATCGAACAGCTTGACCAGCTCCACCGCGGCGGAATCGGCCATTTCGATATATTTGTCCGGATCGTCGGGATCGAGCGTGAGCGTGATGCGGAGCGGCAGCAGCCGCGGCGCGACGACGTCGACGCCGCCTGAGCGGGCAACGCCGTATCCCGCCGCTTCGCGGACCGACCGCTCGAGGGCGCGCAGCATGGCCGGGCCAGGACGCGGCTCCGGCCCCTTGGCCGCGACGACCAGCCGCACGGTCCCGCCGCGATTGGCCGCGCAGACCTGGGCGATTGCCGGCGAGCGGGCCAGCACATAATCCTCGAGATCGGCGAGGGTGATAATGCGGTCGCCGTGGCGCAGCTTCGCCGTGCCGCGGCGGCGCGCCTGCTCGCCCGTCTCCGCGTCGCTGCCGCCGGCGGCCACGTCGAGCACCGTTACCCGCTCGACGCTGGCGAGAGGCGAGACGAGCTGGATTGCGGCGCCCGGCGCGACTTTGTTGCCCGCTTCCCCGGCGACGCACCGGTAGCGCATCGCGAGCAGCTCGGCGCCAAGCGGCGGGATCGCCCCGCGGCGGCCGTCGCCGAAGCGGATCTGGCCGGTTTTGGCATCGAGCAGGAAGACGCGAGCCCCCCCGTCCCCCGCGCTGAAATCTTCCACCTCCGACCAGCGCACCCAGTGCGCGGCCTTGGTACCCGCCGTCGCCACGACGTCGAGCGTGCCGGAAAGCAGGTCTTCCTCGCCGAGCGGCTCAGCCACGCGCAAATCGAGCGAGCCGGCGTCCACGGGCGCGCCGGCAAGGCCGAGGGTTTGGGCAGGGATGCCCGAGGAGTGGCCGAGACTCTCCAGCTCGCGGGTCTCGACGGAATCGGCATAAGCGGCGTTGAGATGGACGCCGCGGATGCGCGGAAGCCAGCCGGCGGCGGCTTCGCTCGGGCCAAGCCGCACCCAGTGGGCGGCGGTGCCGAACAATTCGGCCTGGTCCGGCGCGCGCGGCAGCGAGAGCAGGATCATCCCCGGCTCGCTGAGCCCGCGCGTCTCGTCCCGAATCTGAACCCGCTCGAAGCGACCGTCGCGATAGGTTTCCGCGATCAGCGTAGCGGCGACGCCGCCCGGCGCCGCGTCCACGTAAAGCGACACGGGATCGCCCCGCACGGGCTTGGCGAAGCCGATCATCAGCCCGCGCTCGAACGGCGGGGCGGGGGCGCCGGCGGGGTTCATCTCGGCGCCGACCGGCATGAACAGCTCGAACTCGAGGCCCGCCAGGTTGGCGGGAGTCTGATCGACCAGGCCGAGGCTGTCCTCGGCGAGCACCAGCTGCGGCTGGTGCGCCTTCCGCGCGGAGAAGCCGACGTGAAGCGAAGTGACGTAAGGCGGGCGGATCGTCGACATGTCGCGCTCGACGGTCTGCCGGGTCTCGCCGCCCGGCGCCGGAACCGACTTCACCGACATCTTCGCCTCGCCATAATCGCCACCGACGAGCCGCGCCCTGATCCAGTAATTCGTGCGCCCGCCGACATCGCCCTCTGCGAAATCCTCAGGCACGTCGAATGAGACGATGCCGTCGACCAGCAGGTTGGCGGTCCCGTCTGCGAGCCTGGCGTGATCGAGCGCCCACCACGACGTGCCGTTCCAATATTCCCATGACAAAGCCGGGTTGGGCGGTTGGGCGGGGCCGAGGGCGGTCCAGTCGTCGGCCCCGCTCGTCAGCAATATGTGGCCCTGTCCTCCTTTCGCATCGCCCTCGACGAGAGAGGCTGGAAACGGAAGTATCCAGCGGTCCTCGAATTGCTCCACGGTTGCGGGCGAAGCCACCAAGGCAGGGTCCTGTTCGGATCGGAGATTCCCCTGGGCGAGATGGGCCCTGAGCTCTTCGCCGCCGTCGATCTCCACCGCTTCCGCGACGGGCAGCTCCGGCGGCTGGATGGCCAGGACCTCATAGCGGACCTCCTTGCCGCCGAGCGCCCCGATCAGTTCGTCGGGCGCGGCCCAGCCTTTGTCCGACTTGCGATTGCGGCGCAGGTGCCAGATCGGTTGCGCGTCAAACGGTGCGCTGCTGCCCTTCAGGAGGACGTCCACCTCATTGTCGGCAAGGTCGAGCTCGACCTTGGCCAGGCGCTCGACCCTGTCCTGTTCGGCCTGGATCTTGTCCCTGAGCGCGTCCTCCACTTTCTCCTCGGCCGCGGTCAGCTTCCGTAAGGCCTCCTCGTGAGCGTTCTCGGCCTCGACTGCCTTGCCGTCCGCCTGCCCCGCCTGGGCTTGCGCCTCGGCGGCGGCGGCCTCTGCTTCTTCGGCACGCTGCTTGGCGGTCAGCCACGTCTGGCGTTTCTCGCCTTCGTCTTCCTCCAGCTGCTTTGCCGCCCCTTCGGCCGCGGCGAGGGCGGCCTCTTGCTCCCCCTCGGCCGCGATGCGCGACGCCGTGGCCTGCTCGAAAGCGCTGTGCGCATCCGCGGCGACTTGGCGAAGGCGATCGGCCTCGGCGCTGAGCTGGGCCGCGGTCTCGCTCAGCGCGCGCGCTTCGTCCGTACCCGGGGCCGCCTTTTCGGCCTCGACTTTCGCTTTGGCGGCGGCCTCCTGCGAGTCCACGGCCTTCTGATTGGCTGTCTGCCAAATCTTCTCTTTGCTGCTTTCTTCTTCCTTGGCCCGCCTCACCGCCTCCGCCGCCTCTCCGACCGCGCGCGGGGGATGTTGCTCGGCCGCGACACGAGCCGCGGTGGCGGCGTCGAAAGCGCGGCGCGCCGCCTCGGCGCTCTCGCGAAGCCCATTGGCCTTGGCATCGAGGCCGTCCGCAATGCCTTTCAGCTCCCGCGCTCGCGCGCGATCGGCTTCCGCCTTTTCGCGTGCCTCCTTCTCCGGCGCCTTGAGGACCTCCTGCTCGGCTTGTGCGTCGCTCCAGGCCTTGCTCTTAGCCTCCGCCGTTATTCCCGCCTGCCGTCCCGCCTCGAGTGCTTTGTCGTCGATGAGCAGAACCCGGCGATTCTCGACCGCCACCGGGCCATCGGCGATGGCGGACTTCTTGAAGAAGCTGGCATGGTCGAGCCTCGCTGCTCCGGTCGGCGGCATCCCTGCAACCGGTAGCAAGAGGGCCCGTCCGGGCACGGACGATCGCACGATATCGAGGCGAGTCCCGGCGGGCAGTTTCTGCGCCGCCGCATAATCGGCTGTTGCGGGAGCGTCGTTCACGAGCCCCAGGCCCGTTCGGCGGATCGGCACGTCATATTCCTCCGCCCAGCGTCCGCCGCGCGCGGCGGGCCGGTAGAGCAGGCCCTGGCTTGCGCGGTGAACCGCGAACAGATTCGGGGTCGACACGAAATGCCGTGACTGATTGCCGCTCGATTCCAACGACGGCTGCCCGCCGGCCGCGCGATAGCCCGCGCCGCGCCACACCCACCTCCCCGACTCCGGACCGGCCAGGAGAAGCGTTGGAAAGGCCTCCGGAGCTGCGCCCTGCGGCGGCGGCGCGAACCCGATGGGGCCGGTCCCGGTGGCCCCCGCGACCTTGACCGGCTCGGTGGCGGCGTCGGATAGCGCCATCACACGCAGAACTCCTGCCGTGTCGTAGCCGGCCAGGAACACGGCCCTCTTCCCTGCGTCCGGGGGCTCCAGCGCCGCCCAGGCCGCCAGCTGCCTGATCGGCAGCCAATCGGCTTTGACCTTCACCGGCCCGCCCGGCATTCCGTGGAAATTGATCATCTGCTCGGTGTTGCTTGGCGGATCGATGACGAGAGCAGCAGCCGCGCCCTGGATCTGCACCACCCGGCGGCCGGGGCCTTTCGTCCGTACCGGCGGCGCTTCGGTCTGCGGTTTCGACCAGGTCAGGCGATTGCCCTTCTTCGTCGCGGCAAGAAGGACAAGCTCGCCATCGTCCGAACTGAAGGCGACCTCCGTGACCTCGTCGGCCTCATCCTCTCCGAGCAGCAGGGTCTTCCAGGTGACGGAAGCCGGCTCCAGCGGCGCATCGAACCTAGTCTGTACCAGATGCACGGCGCCCGTGGCGCCGATCGCCACCAAAACGGTCTTCTCATTCCGTCCCACCGCTATCGGCGCGTGTGGCGGCACGGGAACGTTCTGCCTGGCTTCCCGGGACGGCGTGAAGGCCAGCAGCCGCGGCTGCGGCCCGCCGAGTTCGGCCCTGTAGAGCAAGCCGTCCTTGCCGACGCCGAAAATCTGGCTGACGCCGTCCAGCGACACTGCTGCGAGCGGCCCTAGCTCCGGACCGGCGAATTCGAAGTCGAGCCTGACCGTCGCGTCCGGCTTGCTGAAGGCTTCGGCGCAGCCGATGTAGAAGCTATCGAACAGGCGCGGCTCGCGGCCGAAGGGGTGGAAGGCGCTGTTGACGACGAGCGGCGTGGTGTTGGCGATCGCCTCGACCTCGGCCGCCTGCGCATAGTCGCCGCCGCTTCCCACAACCGCCAGCCGGATGTCGCTGCCCCGGGCCGAACCGGCGGAGCCGGCCGGCAGCCGCGCCCTGAGCCACAGGCTCTCGCGGCCCGCAATCTCCCGCGCGACCGGCTGGCCCTCAGTCTTGGCGAGGACGAGCCCGCCGCTTCCCGCCGCCGGCGTCAAGGTTTGCCACGCGGGCTCTTCACCGCCCCACCAGCTCCATTCGGGCGTCTCGGGCAGTGTCAGGCCGGTGACGACGATGCTGAGCGCCGAGGGCAGGTCGAGCAGCGCCTCGTGGCCGAGATAAAGCGTGTGGACCTGGCGGTTGCGATGCCCGCCGAACGGCGCGAAGTCCTGGACGATCGCCACTTTCGTATTGCGATCCACGGTGCGCTCGAGCGGCGGGTCGATGGTGACGAGATCGTCCTCGAGCGCGACGATCCGGTGCTCGACCGCTTCATTGTCCGCGCCGATACTCAGGATAGTACCGGGCGCCAGGCCGGCGGCGAGGCTGATCTGGAGCTTGTCCGCGCCTGCGCCTGCGCCGCTGCGCAGCGCCCGCTCGACCACCGGCTCGCGCGGCAGCGCGGGGTCGATCACGCCGTCCGGCGGCAGGAAGATCTCGTCCCTCCCGGCATCGATTGCGACCAAGGCGGAGATCGAACCCGGCGCGAGCGCGATCGTGCGGTCGGTCTCGAAGACGACCCCGCCGGCCTCGCCCGACGCCATCAGCCGCGTCGCCGCCGGGGCGACCAGGCCGGCCGGCGCCGGGTCGGCGAGCCGGAACGCGACCGGGACCCGCGCCGGGCGGGCCGGGTCGCCGCCGATCCCCATCGCGCCGAAAAGATTGTCGACCTGCTTGCCGGGCACGCGATCGAGCCGGCGCGTCACCTCCTCGCCAATCCGCGCGGCGGCGCCGATCAGCGCGCTCGCGACCTCGCCCGGCGGTCGTGTTTGCCCGTCGTCCGACAGCATCGCCGCGGCGCGACGGAGCATCTCCTCCCGCAGCGCCTTCTCGCGGCGGCCGTCGAGCCGGAGGCCGTCCGTCATTCGCCGCCGCCTTCGGTGTAGAAAAAGGGATAGACGAGGTTGTCGAGCTGATTGGTGTCGCGCACTCGATAGTCGATGCTGATGATCAGCAGGCCCTCGGCCGCCTGGAGCGGATCGACCGCGACGTCGCTGAGCTCGATGCGCGGCTCCCAGACGGTCAGCGCCTCGCGAACCGACGCTTCGACGACGGTGAGCGTGGCCGCGTTGATCTCCTCGAAGACGAGCTGGTGGATTCCGCAGCCGAAGCTCGCACGCATCATTCGCTCGCCGGGCGCGGTCTCGAGGATGATCCGGATCGCCTCGCGCACGTCGCGCTCGTAGCGCGCCATTGCGACGTCCCCGCGCAGCGGATCAGTGGCGACCGGATAGGCCCAGCCCACGCCCAGGAAGTCGCGCTGGTCGCCACGCTCCATCTCAGCCTCCGATGTCCACGGTCGGCTCGCCGATCGCGATCGAATTGGGCGCTCCGGCCTCGACGATGCTGTCGCCCTGGCGGGCCGCCGGCATGCCGCCGATCAGCACCGTCGCGCTGCCCTTGGCGACGGTCCCGCCGACATGCGGCTTGGGCCCGTCGAACAGGGGGCAAACGTGGACGTCCCCGCCGGCGCGCCACGCCGGCTTGCCGCCGATCAGGACGGTCGGGGCGCCGGGCCCCGGGCCGAGCGGCGTGCCGTGGCTGGTCGGGTCGCCGACGCGGGCTGCGGGCGGGCACATCAGTTGATCTTCACCATGGTCGCTTCGGCCTTGAGCATCTGGCCGCCCTTGATCTCCATCGAGGCCGAGGCCGCGATGGAGATCTTGGGCGCCTTGAGCTTCAGCTCCTGCTTGGCCTCGATGCTGACCGTGCCGCCCTTGGCGTCGAGCTTGATCGTATTGGCGGAATCGTCGATCGTGATGCCGTCCGCGTCCAGCGTGACGCTCTTACCGTCGGCGAGCTTGATCTCGATTTTGCCCTTGTCGCCGTCGTCGAACAGCAAGGTGTGGCCAGCGCGGGTGTGGATGACGCGGATGGCGTTCTTGCCGTCGGCGTTGGTCTGGGGCGGCTTGGCGGCGCGGCTCCACAGGCTGCCGAGCACATAGGGAAAGCGGATGTCGTTGCGGTCGAACCCGACCAGCACCTCATCGCCGACCTCGGGCAGGAAGAACATGCCCATCGCACTGCCCCCCATCGGCGTCGCCACGCGCACCCAGTCGGTTTCGAATGTCTCGTCGCGCCAGGGCAGCTTCAATCTGATCCTGCCGAGCCCGTCGGGATCCTCATTCTTGCTGACGATGCCGCTGGTCACGCCCGCGATCTTGCCGCCGGCTTCGGGATCGTTCTCGTCGAAACCGGGCAGGATGCTCACATCGCGGTCCTTTCGACGGTAAAGCGGGTGCGGTAGCCGGAGGCGTCGAACTGGTGGACGGTCTTGCTCACGTAGAAGATCTTGGAGAAGCGGCTGCCCAGCCCCTTGAGCTTGACGGTCGAGTCGGGGAGCAGGCCGGGCAGGCCGAACGTCTCGCCGCTGCCGGCGACATAGGATTGCGCCCGCCGCGCGAGCTCCGAAGCGGCGCGGTCGTCGGCCTCCTGCTTCGTCTTCACCGGGTAGCGCAGATGGAGCACAGCCTCCTTGCCGAAGGCTTTCTTCAAGGCGGCGCCGCCGCTTGTGCCGCCACTGCCGCCCGGCTCACGCGTCGCCGTCCCGACGATCTCCTTGGCGGCGACCTCGTCCCAGCCGTGCACGACGACCTGGCTGACCTGCTCGCCGAGCGTGATCTCCGGCTCGAAGCTGAGCAGATCGACGCCCCAGGTCAGCAGGGCGACGGGCTCGGACTTGACCTGCCGCGGGCCGAAATGAAGCTTGTCGCCGCTGGTCGATGCGCGAGCGTAGAACTCGAATTTCTGCTGGGTGGTGGAGAATTCACTCGCGAGCTCGCCGAGATAGGCGAGGTCGGTCTGCAGGTTGGAGCCCAGGGTCGCCGGGGCCCCCGCTATCCCTTCGACCTGCGCGGACAAGCCGCTCGCGCTGGCGATCTTGGACACCATGTCAAGAACGGTGACCTTCTCCGCGTGCCACTGCTTGTTGCCGAGGGTGAGCAGATAGGTCGAATCGACGCCGGACACCTCGAGCGTGGGCGAACCACCCTCGGAGAAGCCAGTGGCGACGGCGGTGATATAGCCCGAAATGAGCAGCTTCTGGGCCTTGCTGTCGCCATAGCCCATCTTGATCCAGACGCGGGCGCCGGGCAGCAGCACGTCGAGCGCCTTGTCCTTGTCCTTGGTCAGGAACTCCGAGCGCTCGGGATCGAACGTGTTCGGGATGCTGAAGCGGAACGTGCCGCTCATGCTCAGCGCGAGGTCCACTGAAACCGCGGTCGCGGCAAGTCCGTGCGTGGTCAGGATGTCCCGATCCGCCGTCCCGACCGCGACGGTGCAGGCGGGAACATAGACGTCTGAGGCCTTAATTGGGCTTGCGGAGGCCATTTGGACCCTCCCAAGGCGGCACGCGCAGCCAGTCGCCGGGGCGAAGCATGCGCGGATCGTCCACGTCGCTCTCCGCCGCTATCTCCCGCCACCCGCGTACGTCGCCATATTCCCGTTCGGCGATCAGCCAGATCGAGTCGGCGGCGGTCACCTGACGGCGCTTCGTCTTGTCGGACGATTCCCGGCGCATTTCCGCGAGCTGCTGCTTGAGGGTGCGATACTCCTTGAACGTTACCGAGAGCGTCGCTCGGGCCGGGGCGCCGTTGGGGCGGAACAAGGTAACCTTGCGGGTCACCCGTTCGAGCACAGCGGTGAACAGCAGCGGCCCCCAGACGAACTGGACCTGCGGCGGCGCGTGGAGCGAGGAATCGATGTCGAGCAGCTCCGTGATCGCCCTGATCCGCTCCGGTACGGACTTGCTCTGGCGGGACGGACTGGTGGTGGTGAGGCCGCCCGGCCCATCGGTATAATCGTCGAGGAACAGGTCCATCGTCAGCGTCGCCGCCTCGCCGTTGACGAACTCTATGAGCGGGCTGCCGAGGCCCGGCACCTGGGTCGCCTTGAAGCTGTTCGACCGCTCGAGATTATATTGGCTGGGGTTGAACAGGACGGGCAAGGTGGTGCCCTTCTTCCGGCCGGCAATGACTTTGATCAGGGCGGGAGCGAGGGCCATTGCCGGACCTCAGAGCCCGCGCCGCAGGCGCTCGGTGCGCGCCTGGCGGTCGAGCCGGGAGATGACCTCGTCGATGAGCCGGTTCATGTCGGGCGGCGGCGGCATCGCCACCCGGCGGCGCGGCAGCTCCGTCGGCCCCAGCCGCACCGGCTCGCTCGCCGTGACAGGCTCAAAACCGCCCTGCACGATCGTCGTCGACATGGACCTGCCGCCCTGCGCCCAGAGCAGGTCGACTGGGCGCCGGCCGTGCCGTCGCACAGCCCGAGCCGCCGCGGCGGCGCGGACGAGCCGGGCCGGCGCGCGGACCTGCACAGCCGTCATCCGCCGCGCCGGCAGGGTATCAGGGAGGGGGAAGGATGACGGGCCCGCCTGCCTGTTCCGGGCGGGCGTGACGGGGAGCCGAATTGCGCTAAGGCGATGACGCGCCGGCGCGAGCACCGTCCTGCGTGCCTGCGCTTGCGCCCGCAGACGCCCCCGCCGCCCCTGACGGTCGGCAAGCGCCGCCTGCACAGCATCGCCGGACGCAGTCCGAAGGGCCGTCGCGAAAGTGACCGCGGCGCGGCGCCGCCCGCTTGCCATCGACCGGCCGAAGCGGACGTCCGCCTGCTTGGCGCGTTGCGCGGGTTCGACCGAGAGGAGCAAGGTGGCCGCGCGGGGCGTCGCCGCGGGACGCAATACTCGCAATGGGACCGGGACGCCTCCAGAAGAGGTGATGGATTGCCCGGCCCGAGCGAGCCGCGGCTTTGCCGCTTCGGGCGGTCCGGCGAAAGCGTCGCGGCGCGGAAGCGCGCGCATGGGTTCCGACCGGCGCCGCAGGCGCGGCGCAGGCCGGGTCCGGACGAATGGCCGCGCGGGGGGCGCCCGGACGAGCAAAGCGGCCGGCGCAAAGACCCGCCGCGAGGCCGTTGGCGCGGGGATGATGGTCGAGCGCTCCGGCCGCCGCCGGGCCTGCAGCGTGGCATTGCTGCCGCGCGGAAGCACGCGCATCGGTCCCGACCCGCTCAGCGGACGCGCCCGCCGCCGATCCGGGGCGAATGTCGGCAAGGGACTCCTCCGGCCGAGTGGAGGGGCCGGCGCGAAGGAAAGCGGGGAAGCCGTTCGTGCCGCGCGGATGGTGAAGGGTTCCGGCCGCCGCTCGGCCTGTAGCGTCGGTTCGCCGCAGATGAGCTCAGGCAGGCGCGCGGCCGAACCTGGGTGGCGCGAGAGGGAGAGCAGCGCCGAAGTTAATGACTCGGCCGACGAGCGGTATACCGCGCGGCTCCGAGCAAGCAAGGCGGGTTGAGGCAGAGGCGCGATGGACGCCGGGCCGGCCATCGCGGCCGGAGCGCCGCTGCAGCGACGAAGCGGTGCGCTCGATACGGGCGTGGCCGGCGTCCGGCCGAACCAGACCGACACCGGGAGACGCAGGTCAACCCTGATCGATGCGCGATCGACTGGCGACTTCGGCGCGAGGCGCCGAGAGCGCATTGCGGCGTGGCGGGTGGGGCCGGCCGGTAACCGCCACGTGCGCCCTTCCGGTCGTTCTGCAACGCGCGACGCCCGGATCGGCCGGAAGCTGTGTGCCGCATTCCGGATTCCCGCGATCCTTCCACCGGAAAGCCCTGCGAAGCACCTGCCCTCCGCCAGTCGCGTGTCGATCGTCGACGGCATCGTCCCGGGGAACCGCTCGTTCCGCCGCGGAGCGATGACCGGCCCCAGCGCAGGCTGCAGCCGGGTGCCGGCATCCGCCGCCATGGCCGCGACCGGCAAAGACCTGCTTCTCGCCAGGACGAGGCGTTCCGCCGCCCGCTCTCGACTTGTCGGGAGCAGAAAGCTCTGCTCATCGGCCGACATCCTGCTCTGCCTGCGCGTGAGCGGCGCCTGGAAAGGCAGAGGTGTCGGGCCTCCGCCTTGGCGCGCGCTGATACCCGCGCTTCGGATCTGGACGAAAGCGGCGCAAGGCGCCTGGAAATGCTGCATCCGGCCTGTAACTCGCGGCCACGCGAGCGGGACGGGCCTGCGACCAGCCTCGGCCATACGGGAGGCGCCGCCGCGCAGCGCCCGGCCCGGCGGCACGGGCCCGTCCTGGTGGGGCCGCTCGGTCCGCGCGACCAGCCGGACGGCAGTTGCGCCGCGGGGAGCGGGCCGCGCTCCCGATCGCGAGATCCGGCTTTCCGCCTGCGTCGATGAGCCGGTGCGCCGTTCGCTGCTGCGCCGTGCGACGAGCGCCTTCGCGCTCAGGATCCGACGCCATAGCATCCATCCCTCGGTGCGTCGGTCGGCTCGCGCGGCGCTCTCTGGCCTCGCATCGACGCGGTGGACGGGAAGGGCGGTGAAATCGCGCGGTCGCCCTGCGCGGTGTAGCAGCTCGCGCCCAAGGTGGTGATGGCCCGGACTACGGACGGTCGCAGACGGCGGCGACCAGAGAAGGCGGACGTTCAAGGTCCAATGCGCGTGAAGATGAAGCCGCCGGCGGGCAGCCCCGGCGATCGGCCGGCGGCGCAGCCGCCGCCAGAGCAGGGCGAGTGGCGGCCGGCGCAGCATCCCTCCGCCGCGCGGGCCGATCACCGGGCTCAGCGGCCGGCTCGCGCGGAGGGGCGGCCGGGGAGTCATCGGGCCCTTCCGCTGCCGGCCCGGCGCAGCAGGCCGTTATGGACGAATTCGATCGTCTCGGCGGCGACCTGGCCGCTTGCGGCATCGAAATCGGCGCATGCCCATTTGACCGGGTAGGCGCCCTGCACCGTCCAGCTCCAGGCCTCGCGATCCTGCTCGGTGTGCAGGGTGATCGTTATCGTCCGTCGTTTGACGCGGCCCTCGATCACATCCTGGTGCCAGATCCACAAAGCCGAATCGGCGATGCCGCGCTCGAGCACGAGGTTGGGATAGCCGGTGGAGGTCACCAGCTTGTGCTCGAAATCGTTGACTCCCCCTTCGTGATAGGTCTCGAATTTGGTCTCGCGCTGGAGGCCCTTCACCTTGGTGAAGCCGGCCTGGCGGATCTGGTCGATCGCGACCGCGAACCGGAAACCGCAATAGGGATCTTTGCGCGTCATGCCGTTCCTCTAAAGCCCGGCAAAGGGGTCGTCTGAGGCTGCGCCGTTGAGGCTGCGGTTGATGCTGGAAATTTCCCGGCACCACCGCCGCCGCTCGCCGTGCTCCATGGTCAGCAGAGTCTCGCTGCTCCAGTGGAAGTGCGAGGCGATGAACGCCATCTCCCCGTATAACTGGGCCACGGGGTAGGCCATCAGGCTTCCCCCAGGACGGGAAAGCCCCCCGAGCCGTTGGTGTGCGGCGGCTCCGCCGAGAACGGCCCGGCCTGCGGCAGCCCGTCCGGCTCCTCGGCGGCATTCACCTCCTCGTAGAGCTGGCGCAGATATTCGAGATCGGCGGCGAACAGGCGCTCGATCAGCTGGGTGTCGATCGCCGGCAGGCTGCCGAGCTTCACGATCACCCGCGCCAGGATGATGATGGTGAGATAGGCCGGGTTCGACTGAACCCGCGGGTCGCGGAGCGGCAGGATCTCGTCGGCGGCGGTGGCGAGCCGCATCACGCCGCGGCGGTGGAGCACTCCGGCATCGTCGATATAGCCCTTGGGCAGGGTGAACTCCACTTCGGTGCGGAATGCGGGTGAGGTTAAGCGGTCCATGGTCGGCCTCCAGTTCAGGCGGTGCGTTCGATGCCTTCGTTGACCAGCTCGAGCAGCTCGATGAAGACCTCGTTGCCCTTGGCGTTGAGGTCGCTGGGATCATATTTCGTCGGCCAGGCTTCGGAGACGAGGAAGCTCGCCTTGTCGGCGCCGGCCTCGTCGATGACGACGATCTTGACCGTCTTGCGATTGTCCATGGCGCCCGCGGCGACGACGGCCTTGTGCCACTCGTAGAGCTCCACAGAGTCGGTCACGCCCCACTTAAGGGTGATGTTGCCGTATTTGGTGAGGCCCGAAAGCTTGCGGACGTGAGTAGGATCGGTGCCTTCGCGATAGTCGATCGGATCGGTGGTCGAGTCCCCGACATTGACTTCGCTGAAATAGCCTTGGGTGATCTGGTCTATTTCGAGGCGAAACCGGAAGTTCCGGAGCGGATCGTTACGTGGCATGTCATGCCTCCTTTGCCGGCGCGGCCGTCATCATTGCGACTCGGCGGTGTTCTGGAAGATGCGGAAGATGACGAACTCGGCAGGACGCACCGGGGCGATGCCGATCTCACAGATCAGCCGGCCGTTGAGGATATCGTCCTGCGTCATCGTCGAGCGGTCGCACACGATGGTGAAAGCCTGGTCCTCGGTTGCGCCCATCAGCGCCCCCGCGCGCCACTGCGAGCGCAGGAACAGCCGGATCGTATCCTTCACCCGGGCCCACAGCCGTTCGTCATTGGGCTCGAACACCACCCACTGGGTGCCCTCGTAGATCGACTTTTCGAGGAAGATGAACAGCCGCCGGACGCTGACATATTTCCACAGGCCGTTCGACGAGAGGGTGCGCGCGCCCCAGACCCGCATGCCGCGGCCCGGGAACTGGCGGATGGCGTTGACCCCGCGTGGGTTGAGCGTCTCCTGGGCCTGCGTGTTCACATAATATTCGAGGTCGAAGATGCCGCGCAGAACGTCATTGGCCGGCGCCTTCCACACCCCGCGCTCGGTATCGGTGCGGGCGTAGAGGCCGAGGACATAGCCGCCCGGCGGAACCTTGCGGCGGGCCCCGCTCTGCAGGTCGGCCGTGATCACCCACGGATAATAATAAGCGGCGTAGGCCGTCTCCCAGTTGGAGCGCGGATCGATCTTGCCCACGTCGCCCCAGTTCTGCGGCGAATCGATCACCGCGAAGCGGAACCTGTTTTGCTCGCAATGTTCGTACACCGCCTTCACGACCTCGTTCCCCGCGGCGGGCGCATAGACCAGCGCCACCTCGCGGAACTCGTCGAGGTCGAGCGCGGCGAGCCCCGACCGCTTGCTGCTGTCGTCGGCTGCGCCCTTATACTGGACCACCGTCGGCTCGGCGCCGTCGGCGCCGCCGGCGAGCGGCGCGAAGTCGGCTGCGGGCGGCGCGGCGAGCGGTCCGGTCGTGGTCACGTTGACCAGCTTCGAGCCGCCCTGCAGGCGCTTCTCGTAGAAGTCCGGCGAAAGCGGATTGTCCCAGACGAGATCGTCGAAATCTTCGACGAGTGTGGGCCGCGGCAGCGTGTCGGCCTGGACGAACGGATCCGGCGGCGCCCCGCCGGGCAGCGATTGCCAATAGGCGACCTGCAGCCGGAAGCCGACCGGCTTCTTCTCCGGGCCGGTCTTGGTCGTGCCCTCGATCAGCTTGACGAAGATTCGGTTGCCGGAGGCGCCGGGACCGTTCGCCTCGATCCGGAGCCCGCCCGCAATCAGGGTCGCGGTCGCCGCGCCCTCGCCGGCAATCCGGCAAACATAGGCTCGGCGGCCGCCATTCTCGAAGAAGCCGCCGACCGCATAGGGCATGAAATCGCCCTCGGCGGCGGCGTTCCCGTACAAGCGGGTGAATTCGTTGAAGCTGGTGACCAGGCGGGGCCAGGTAGGCCCCCGCTCGGTCTCGCCGAGGAAGGCGGCGGTGCTCGTCGACACCCCTTCGATCGGGCGCGGACCGCGTTCGATCTCTTCGATGAAGACGCCGGGTGCGAGATATTCAGGCATGTCAGCCTCCGTTCGAAAGGGGAATGGCGTTGCGGGTCATGCTTTGGGCGCTAGCGCTTCCCTGGCGCCCTTCACCCAACCATCGTCCTTCAGCTTGTCGTGGCGCGGCTTCAGATCGGCGGCCGCATCGGGCCGGGTGGCATAAGCGGCCTCGGCCTCGGACTGCGTGACGGCCGCGGCCCGCCACTCGACCAGTACCTCCTGTCGCTTTGCCGCGAGCGGCCTCGGATCCGGCGGATCCTTCGGGTCTGGATCGAGCAGGTAAAGGCTCCCGTCGTCCCGGTCCTTCCCGGACTTGTAGTTGTTTTCCAGGTCGGACTCGGTGTCCGGATCGGTGCGGAACTGCTTCAGCGCCTCAATGATCAGTCCCACGCCGGGCGTGTTTTTAGGGGTCACCCTCTTGTCACGCAGCTGGAGATGGATTGGCGCCACTTCGAACCAGAAGCTGAAGATCGCCTGGTCGCGGTTGTTGCCGGTGTTGATGTCGGCGTTCAGCTGGTCGATCCGGTCGAAATAGGAGGCTATCAATGCCGCTATTTCCTTGTCCGGAGCGGACCAGCGGCCGAAGGCCTTCTCCCAGTTCCTGGTCTTATCAGCGGCCTCCTGGCGAGCCTTTTCGCGCTCGCCCATCGTTCTCATCAGCCTGGCCGCGACCTGCTTGCGTTCAAGCAGGATTTTCCTGACCTGCAGCCTTTCGGCACCTTGGGATCGAGTCGTGCTGGGGGCGAGGAAGGCGTCAATCCATCTCCACAAATGGCTTTCGCGGAGATTCGAATCCTCCACCTCCTTGTCCCGGCCGACCTTCCACTCCAGCGGGCGGCTGCGCAACATGTCGGCCGCGGCGCTTTCGAATTTGTCGTCGGCCTTCCGGTATCTGATCCACAGCTCGCCGGCGGTCTCCTCGACCGTCCCTCGGCGGGCCGCGGATCGATAAGAGTCTTCGACGGCCTTTCGTGCCTTGATCTTGTCCGGATCCGTCGACCAGATCGTCTCGGTCGCGGCTTCGATGGGCTTGTTTGCGTCCGCGAGCGCGCGCTGCTTTTTCATCGCGACGATGTTGGAATCGGGCAAGGGATCGTCCGCTTCGACCAGCCGCATCCTCTCGGCTTCCGCCGCCTTTTCCTTGGCCGCCTTCGCCTTCTCGGCCGCCGCTGCGTCCGTGGCGCCAGGTCCAGCATCGGCGGCAGGCGTCTTGTCGCCTTTTGTCCTGCCGGGCTTCATCTCTGGGACGTCTGTACGTGGGTCGGTCATAGCTCATCTCCCGCAAACACGGATTTTCTGTTGCACGAACTCGCCTCGATCACTGCTTCGGGCGACGGCAGTTTCGCCCAGTCCAGAAGCGCCTCCAGCCTGGTCAGCCGTCCGGGCCGAAGCGACAGCGGTCCGAAGGCGCGCACCTGCGCGCCGCGCTTGAGCCTCAGCCAGGCCAGGAACGTGCCGGGCGCGGCCGGATCCGGATCCGGACGAACGTCGCCGATGCGGCGAAGGGCCGCGATGAAGCCGCCTCTCCGATCCGTGAAGGCAGTGTAGCCGCCAGTGAACAGCTCCATGCCTTCGGCGTAAAGGAAGAGGATGCGGATCCTGGCGCCGACGACCGGTGTCCTCGAGTCCTTGTCCTCGACGAGCATGCCGCCGACGCCGGTCACCCCCGCCGGCGGATCGTACAGGCCGGTCGGCCGGAGCCGCCGCCGGAACCTGAGCTGGTCGGCGCCTATCCCGACACGATAGGCCGGGACTCGGATCATCTCGTCGAACGGCGCGAACATCCCCCGCGCGCAAACGGCTTCCACCCGGACCCGCCGGTCCGCCGGAGGGACCGCGGACGGGTCCGCCGGCGGGCTGCGGTCCAGCCAGACGAAGCGATTGGACGGAGTCACGGTCGGCGCGCGCAGCCCCTCGGCGGTGACGCGCAGGCCCTCTGCGACCAGCGCGCCGCGGATCGGATCGAGGAACTCCATCGCGAACATGGCGCGTTGCGGGGCCAGTTCGAGCCTCGACATCTCGGGCGTTGTTCCGGTCATGTCATGCCGCCCCCTGCGCGAGGACCGGGTAGGACGGCGAGGTCTTGCCGCCGGCGGCGAGCCACACCGGCCCGGCGCGAAACACGAAGGAGGTCCGGCAATTGAAGTTGGGGAACAGGCCCCAGATGCGCGACAGCTCGTCGGTGGTCATCGGTTCGAGCGACAGCCAGACGGCGTCCTGGCCGTGGCTGGCCACCGACAGGGGCGACGCCGATTCGATCGTCCTGATCGCCTGGCCGAGGCGGGCGAGGCTCTCGGTCGAGGTGGTGTTGGCCGGTGAGCCCGCGGTGACCAGATAATGGAGGTCGAGCGGGATCGCCGCGTCCGCCCCGGCTCCCGCCCGGGCGTAGTCGGCGTTGCGCAGCTCGGCATTGGGGTTGATGCGAAGCAGAAAGAGGATGAATTCGTCGTCGGTTCGGCCTGCATCGGGCGGGCCGACATAGATGCTGAAGCTGTTCGGCGGGATGCCGGGGCCGGCGTGCAGCGCCTCCAGCAGCAGGTCGCGGATCGCGAGGGTGACGGCCTGTAAGGGCATTACGCCGCCTCCGATGCGAACTGGGCGAGATCGCCGTAATTGCCGAGTCGGATGAGCTCGGTCCTGGCAGCTTCGACCACATGGCGCCGCTCGATCCGGCCGTTGTCCCGCGCCGCCGCCATCGCAGCGTGGATCGCGATCTGGCGGATGCTGCCCCCGGTGATGTCGAGCTTGCGGGCGAACGTGGTGAAATCCAGGTCCGGCTCGCGATGGCGGCCGGCGGGAATCGACTGCTCCCAGATCTTCTTGCGCGCGCTCGCTCCGGGCCTTGGGAAGTCGATCCCGAAGCGCAGCCTGCGGGTGAAGGCCGGATCGATATTCTCCGGGTAATTGGTAGTCAGGATGGCGAGGCCGTCGAACTGCTCCATCCGCTGCAGCAAATAGGCGACCTCGATGTTCGCATAGCGGTCGTTCGCTTCCTTGACCGCGCTGCGCTTGCCGAACAAAGCGTCGGCCTCGTCGAAGAGGAGGACTGCGCCGGCCTGCTCGGCGTCGCTGAAGATGAGGTCGAGATTCTTTTCGGTCTCGCCGATATATTTGCTGACGATGCGGGCGAGGTCGATGACGTAGAGGTCGCTGTCGAGCTGGGAGGCGATGGCGAAGGCGGCCATCGTCTTGCCGGTGCCGCTGTCGCCGGAAAACAAGGCGGTGACGCCGCGGGCATCCAGCAATTTCCCGAAGCCCCATTCGTCGAGCACGAGAGGGCCGAAACGGACGTGGTCGAGCAGCGCCTCGAGCTGCTTGCGCTGGGTCTCGGGGAGGACGACTGGATCAAGGCAGGGATAATCGCCGCCGCCTTCGCACGGCCGCGGCTCGACCCGCCGCGCCAGCCGGGGCAGCCGGGCGCCGGCCACGGCGCGGAAGCCGGCGAACCAGTCGGCGCGCGTCGGCGCTCCCCGGTGCGCCGCCGCGGTCGAATGGGCCAGCGCCACCGCGTCCGGAATTCGCGTCAGCGGCAGCGTGAAGCACTGGGCGATATCCGCCGCCACCCGGCGGCGGTCCTGCGCGCATTCGTCGATCGCCGCTTCAACTGCTTCGCGGCGGTGGTGGGAGCCGGGCGCCGACACATGGGCGATCGCGACCCGCTCGTTTGGAGTCGCGGCGAGCAGACTGGCGGGATCGTCGCTGAGCACGAGCGGCATTTCCGCGCACTCTTCGAACAGCGGCTCCACCGCCGTCCAGAAGGCGTTGGGCTGGGCAGCGTCGGTGAGGTCGACGATCAGCCGCGCGTCGCTCAAGTGGACGGCGAGGAGGATGTGCCTGAGCGCGACCGCCAGCGTATCCGCCGGCATTTCGGCGGCGGGCGGCGCGATCCGGCGCTCCGTCGTCGAAAGCGCGCCCGCCTCGGCCTGCAGCCAGCCCGGCTGCGAGCCGGTGAACAGCACCGCCGCCGCCCTGTCGCCGAAACTCGCGACGGCGCGCCGAACTGCGGCCGCGACTTCGTCGCGCCGGCTGTCGGGCAGAAGCCGGATCGCATCGTTAGGCCGGGGCCTCAGCAAGGCGCGGACATCCGGCGCCGCTACCAGTCTTTCCTCATTGCCGGTCAGCAGCCAGTCCAGGAGATATGGATCGATCCGGAGCGCGTCCTCCGACCGGGCGATGGTTGCGCCGACGCCCTCGATCAGGCGGAAGTGGCGGAGCGTATCGAGGCCGGCGATCGCCGAGCGTATCTCGACCGGCGTCGCGCGCGGCGTCGCCGCGGAAAGGATCGTGCAGGCGAGCGACGCCGAGGGCAGGCGCCGGCCGAGATCGTCCTGGAGCGTGCCGAACAAGCGGTGAAAGCGGATATCGAGGTCGGGTCCGAGGACGAGCAGGAACAGTTTGAACGACAGCTCGTCCCTTCCGAGCAAGCCGGCGATCCGAGCCAGGGGCGTGTGCGGCGCGGCCTCCAGCGCGTCAACCAGGGTCCGGAAGGCGCGATCCGATTCCTCCGTCGGCGTGTCGGCGATGCCCGAGAGGCGCGACACCCATTTCTCGATGGCCTTCCAGCTGCTGTCTTCGTCCTCGTCGCGGTCGCCGAGCCAGAGGTTGATCAGCACCTGCGTCGCCGCATGCGCCCACTGCGACGCCCCTTTCAGCGTCCGCAGCAGATCCGGGTCGTCGCGATCGGAATCGATGGGCGGCAGCCGCGGCAGGTCCGGGGCAGTGTGGTGCGGGTGGGCGCGGAAGCGGAGAACCTTGCCCGGTTCGTCGCCGTGCGAGGGCTTGGGTTCAGCCGCGGACTGGTCCAGCAAGGCGCGGATCACGGCGACGATCTCGGTCGAGACCGGGTCGCGCAGCGACAGGCTGGCCGTCCCGGTCTCGATCGCCAGTGCGACGATGTGGATGTGCCGCCGCCGCCGCCGGATCGCCTCGACCGCCGGACGGAGTTCGGCCTCGCCGCCGATCAGCAGGGCGACCGAGATGTCGCGCCGCGAGTCGAGCAGCGACAGCGCGTCCGCCAGCCGGAGCGCCCGCTCGCTGGCCAGGTCGATGGCAGGCTCCTGGGCCAGATGCGTCACAATATGGCGGAGGGGAAAATCCTCGCCCATCTTGACGACCACGACATTGGCCTCGGCAGTCATCACCGGCCCCGCTTATGGTAAAGAGCCAGGGTAAGGGGCGCGGGTTGCGCGCGATATGGCACCCATGGGCGGATGAGGGATCTAGTCCGCTGGGGCCGTCGGCGGGCCGGCGGGACTGGATCGAAGGATCGGTCTTCCGTCCCATCGGAACGCCGCTGGCGACAGCCCGGTTGAGATTCATCCGCCCCTTGCCGGGCGTTCGCCGCGCCGGGAGTAAGCCCGAAGCTAGAATGAAGGCGGCCCGCCGGGGACGGCGACGTCGTCCACGACCATCCACGAGCCGTCGCGCTGATGGCGATAGACGGTCAGGTAATTGCCGATCTCCAGCCCCCTTTGCCCGCTCGCCGGATGAATGCCGCGGATTACATAGGTGCCGACGCTATAGGCGAGGTCGCCCGACGCGGCGACCTGCACGCGGTCGGGATCGAAGCGCAGTTGGAGGTGCGAATCGCCGATCATGTTCGCGATCCGCGCCCGGATCCGGGCGGCGCCGATCACACGCGGTTGGCAGGGAAGAATCACGCTCGCGCCGGGGGCATAATGGCTGGCGATGCGTTCGACGTCGCGCGAAGCCCAGTCTTCGACCCGACGCGCCTCGAGCGTACGGATCTGAGCGGCCAGTGCCTCGCGATCGACTCGAATCCGCTGCGGCCGGGAATTATCGGCTTCATTGCGATTGCGCGATGGACAGCCGGTGAGAAGGACCCCGCCGAGCAGCGCGGCGACAAGGACGCCGGAGCGTTTCATGGTTCAGCCTCAAGAAAAGAGGGCGGACGCGACTCAACGCAACGGGAATAGTGCAGTGTCTAAGTCTGCATTCCTAGGGAGACAAGGACGAAGATCGTCGCCGAGAAAATGATCGTGTCGAGTTCAGGTTCAAGCAGGAAGAACTGGCGATCCGGGACGAACATCAAATCCGCCTAGACTGCCGACTCAGCTGAAGTGGCTTTGGAATGTTCGCCGGACAGTCCATCGGCCCTCGACGAAGTTGTTTCGCGAGTCCAGTCGCCCGCTGCTGCGTTGACGCGTAACGGGGGTGGGCGGAACGTCGGGCCATGATCTCCGCGCGCGACAACCAATATGGCGCACTCTGCCAGGAATTCGATAACCCCATTTTCTGCCACCCTTTGAACCACCGGGCGGCGGGAAAGCTCTGATTTCGGTCGAATTCCACAGATTACAAGCTTTTTTCGAAGCTTGGTGACCCCAACGGGAATCGAACCCGTGTTTTCGCCGTGAAAGGGCGACGTCCTGGACCGCTAGACGATGGGGCCGTCGGCGGAAGCGCGGCACTTAAGTGGAGCGGCGCTCCGCGTCAATCGCACCAGGCGGCGTCCTCGAGGTGGAGTTCGGCGCCGATCCGCCCGTCCCATTCGTCCTTCTTGACGCGGCCCGCGACCCAAAGCTTGCGGTGCGCCGGCGCCGCCAGCATCGCTTCGCCGAGCGGGCTCGCCGCCATCCGGAAGGCGATCGCCTTGATCCGACGGCCGTCGTCGCCGGCGACGATCAGCCGCAAATGGCCGTTGCCGACCACGTCCGCCTTGATCACCCGGACCGGCCCGGCCGCCACCCGGGGCGCCGGCCACCCCGCGCCATAGGGCCCGCCTGCCTCGAGGGCGTCGCACAGGTCGGGGCAGACCCCGCCCGGCGCCAGAACCGCGTCGAGCAGCAGGGCGCGGTCGTCGCGGCTCCTCGCCACGTCCTCGGCCAGCCGCTCGTCGAGGAAGTCGCAAAGCGCCTCGACCTTGGCGCGCTCGACGGTGAGGCCGGCGGCCATCGCATGGCCGCCGCCGGCAACCAGCAGACCAAGGTCCTTCGCCGCCATCACGGCCGCTCCGAGATCGACTCCGCCGATCGACCGGCCCGAGCCCTTGCCGAGCCCGTCCTCGCCCAGGGCGATCACGATGGCGGGCCGCCCGAACCTCTCCTTGAGCCGGCCGGCGACGATTCCGATCACTCCGGGATGCCAGCTTTCGCCGGCCGCGACGATGACCGAGCGATTGCCCTGGCCGCTGCACAGGCCCTCGGCCGACTCGCAGACGGTCGCCTCGATCGCCCGCCGTTCCTCGTTCAACCGGTCGAGCTCGACGGCGATCGCCTCGGCCTCCGCGGGGTCGTCCGTGGTGAGCAGCCTGACTCCGAGATCGGACTTGCCGACCCGTCCGCCCGCATTGATTCGAGGGCCAAGCGCCCAGCCGAGATCGGTGCAGGTCGGAGCCCGGGTCAGCCGCGCGGCCTCGATCAGCGCGGAAAGGCCGACATTGCGGCGCTGGGCCATCACCTTGAGCCCCTGGGTGACGAAGGCCCGGTTGAGGCCACGCAGCTGGGCGACGTCGGCGACGGTGCCGAGCGCAACCAGGTCGAGCAGATCGAGCAGTTTCGGCTCCTCCCGCCCGGCGAAGAAGCCGCGGCCGCGAAGGACCCGAAGGCAAGCCGCGCCGAGCAGAAAGCAGACTCCGACCGCGGCGAGATGACTGTGCGCCGCCGCCTCCGCCGCCTCGTCGAGCCGGTTGGGATTGACCAGGGCCATTGCCAGCGGAAGCTGGCTCGCGCATTTGTGATGATCGACGACGATGACGTCGACCCCCGCCTCGCGCGCCATCGCCAGCGCCTCGAAGGCCTGGGCTCCGCAATCGACCGTG
The DNA here is from genome assembly GCA_036389015.1 of Allosphingosinicella sp. GTDB lineage: Bacteria > Pseudomonadota > Alphaproteobacteria > Sphingomonadales > Sphingomonadaceae > Allosphingosinicella. The sequence continues at coordinate 59,505 of DASVQS010000060.1, forward strand.
ACGATCAGCCGGGCACCCTCGCGGGCCAGCCTGACCAGCGCCTCGCCCGACGGGCCATAACCCTCCATCAGCCGGTCGGGGATGTAGGCGCGCGGCTCCGACCCGAGCCCGCGCAGAAGCCGGATGAGCAGAGCCGCCGAAGTCGCCCCGTCGACGTCATAATCGCCGAACACGGTGACGGGCTCGCGCGCCTCGACCGCGTCGGCAAGCCGCTCGGCCGCCTTGTCCATGTCGCGGAACAGCGACGGATCGGGCATGAAGGCGCGAAGGGTCGGCAGCCGGTGCCGCTCCAGCGCTTCGCGGGCGACTCCACGCGCCATCAGCAGCTGGTCGATCAGATCGTCCGGCTGGAAGGACTCGTCATGGCCGTCGGCCGCCGTCCCGCGCCAACGCCACGGCTGGCCGAGGATCGAGCGGGAAATGCCGCAGACGTGGGCCGGGGTGAGCATGGTGGCGCGAGCCTAGCGCATCGCGAGTCCCGCGTGAATCGCCCTTATGCTTCTATCCACATATGATTTATCGTCATTCCATGGCGGCGGACGAAGCAAGTCGGGAGGAGGCGGCTCTGGCCGAGTCGATCCGCCTCAGCCCGATCGCAACCGTGCTCAGCAACCCGCGCCTTCCCGACAACCCGATCGTCGCCGCCAACGCCGCCTTTTGCGCGCTCACCGGCTACGAGGAGAGCGAGATCGTCGGCCGCAACTGCCGTTTCCTGGCTGGGCCGGACACCGAGCCCTGGCTTACCGAGCGGATCCGGCAGACGCTCCACGATCTTCGCCCTTCGCTGACCGAGATCCTCAACTACAAGAAGGACGGTACCGCCTTCCGCAACGCCGTGCTCATCGCGCCGCTGTTCGGTCCGCAAGGCGAGGTCGCCTGGTTCCTCGGCTCCCAGGTGGAGGTCGACGCCGGCTCGGCGGCGCCGCTCGCCTTGCGGCAGCAACGGGCCTCGCGCCTCGCCGCCACCCTCTCCCCGCGCCAGCGCGAGGTGCTGAAGGAGATGGCGGCGGGACAGCGCAACAAGCAGATCGCCTGGCGCCTCGGCCTTTCGGAGAAGACGGTGAAGATGCACCGGGCCCTGCTGCTCGACAAGCTCGGGGTTGGAACCACCGCCGACGCGATCAGGCTGGCTGTGGAAGCGGGGTTGTAGAGGAGAACCCCTCTCCCGCTACCGCCTTAAGTCCGTATCGCGGCGCGGCCGAGGCGGGCCTAATCCCCCGGCCTTCCCCCCTTCCCAACGAGGTCCCCATGTCCAAGCTTGCCCCTTTCACCGCGATCCTGCTTACTCTCGCCGCCGGCCCGGCCGCCTTCGCCGCCGCCAAGGCGCCGATCGTCGGCGGCGCGGCCATGTATTCGTCGCGCAACATCGTCGACAACGCCGCCCGCTCGAAGGCGCACACCACCCTGGTCGCCGCGGTCAAGGCCGCCGGCCTCGTCGACACGCTCTCCGGCGCCGGTCCCTTCACCGTGTTCGCGCCCACGAACGCGGCCTTCGCCAGGCTTCCCGCCGGGACGGTCGACACTCTGCTCCTCCCCGAGAACAAGCCGATGCTTCAGTCGGTCCTCACCTACCATGTCGTCCCGGGCCGGGTCAGCGCGGCTCAGCTCATCGGCAAGATCAAGGCGGGCCGCGGCATGGCCAGGCTCACCACCGTCCAGGGCGGAATCCTCACCGCCCGGCTGGTCGGCGGCAAGGTCGTGCTGACCGACGAGAAAGGCGGCCGGGCCACCGTCACCCAGGCCGACGTCTTCCAGTCCAACGGCGTCATCCACGTCACCGACGCCGTCTCTCTCCCGCGCTGACCCACGCGGGCTGGGCCGCCCCCGCTCCGCCCCAAGCGGCGAGGGCGGCCCTAAACCCGCATCAGCACGACCCCGCCGAGGATCAGGCCCGCCGCGACCCAACGCCGCGCGGCGGGCCTCTCCTTGAGCCACAAGGCCGCGATCAGCATCGCGAACAGGACGCTGGTCTCCCTCAGCGCCGCGACCATCGCCAGCGGCGCCTGCGTGAAGGCCCAGACCGCGATCCAGTAGGAGCCGAGCGACATCGCCCCCGCCGCAACCCCGCCACGCCACGCCGGAAGCAAGGCGACGAGACCGGCCCGTCCGCGCGCGGCGAGGCCGTAAGCGAGCATGATGAGTCCGTCGATGACGATCATGCTCAGGATGAAGGCGGAGGCAGAGCCGGCCACTCGCGCCCCGACGCCGTCGGCGAGCGTGTAGGCCGCGGTGAACGAAGCGGTGACGAGCGCCCAACCGAGACCGGCCCGGCTGAGCCCGCCTTTCCCGGCCATCAGCATAATCCCGAAGGCGATCGCCGACACCGCGACCGTCCTCGCGGCGTCCATGGCCTCGCCGAGGAACAAAGCGCCGATGCCGGCGACGATCAGCGGCGCCGTGCCTCGGGAGAGCGGATAGACCTGCGAGAGGTCGCCGTGGCCGTAGGCGCGGATCAGGGCGAGCTTGTAGCCGCTGTGAAGCGCCGATCCCGCCAGCACCCAGGGCCAGGCGGCGCGCGGCGGCAGGCCGAAAAAGGGGAGCAGGACGAGCGCGATCCCGGCCTGCACCAGGCCGAGGAAGAGGATCGACGAGAAGCGGTCCAGTCCCGTCTTGACGAGCGCGTTCCAGCCGGCGTGGAGCAGGGCGGCGAACAGGACGGCGAGGAAGACCGCTGCGCTCATTTTCCGGTCATCGCGGACTCGATCCGGGATCGATGAACAGGGATCGAATCATTTCAGGCGCCCCCCGCGTTCCACGGATACCGGCTCCCGCCGGAATGACGGTAATAGGGATTTAGCCGTCCCGCGCTACAACGCCCAAATGCCGAGTCCAACCGTCCAGCTCTTCTACAACCGCACTTCGGGCGGCCATTGCCCGCGCCGGCTGGCCGCGCTCCAGGCCGGCTTCGAGGCGCGGGGGGCCAGCGTGATCCTCTCCGAATGCGGACCGGGCCATTCGATCGAGGTCGGTCCCGAGGCGAGCCACGTCTGCGCGGTGGGAGGCGATGGAACCCTTCGTCATATCGCCCAGGCGCTGGCCCGCTGCGGCCGGCCGGTTCCGCTCAGCGTCTATCCGGCCGGCACCGTCAACCTCGTCCACCGCGAGCGGCTCTTCCCGCTCGATCCGGAAGCCCATGCCGCCCGCCTGCTCGGCGGCGAGGCCGGCGGAAGTTTCCATCCCGTAGCGCTGAACGACACCTTCTTCCTCGCCTGCGCCAGCGTCGGCCCAGACAGCCGCGCCGTCGCCGAGGTCTCGCTCCCGCTCAAGCGCCGGATCGGCAAGCTCGCATATGCCGCCGCCTTCTGCCGGATTTTGCTGGACTGGCGGCGGGTCCCGATCCGGCTTGCCTGGGAGGGGGGCGAACTGGTCTGCGAGGCCTTCTACGTCGCCAAGGGGCGCTATTTCGCCGGGCCCTGGAGCTTCGCGCCGCAGGCGGATATCGCCGAGCCGGTCCTCCATGTCGTCGCGCTCGCCCGGGCCCGCCGCCGCGACTTCGCGCGCTTCGCCTTCGCTTTGTGGCGCGGCCGGCCGGTCGACCGACTGCCTGGAGTGACCGCCTTCGACTGCACGGCGCTGGAGGCGGAGGCGGACGTCCCGTTGTCCATCCAGGCCGACGGCGACCCCCTCGGCAGCTTGCCGGCGACCATCTCCCTGCATGGGACGGCGCTGAGCCTTTGCTGAGGAAGAAAACCTCTCCCGCTTTCCGCGGGAGAGGGAAAAGGCTGGTGCCGCCTAGGAGCGCCCCCCCGGCTCGTGCCTATGCTCGCCGCGAACCCAGCGTACCGTGCCGGTCGAGGCGCGCATTACCACGCTCTCGGTGGTGATCGCGTTCTTGCGCCTTTTGACGCCTTCCAGAAGCGAGCCGTCGGTGACTCCGGTGGCGGCGAAGATGCAGTCGCCCTTGGCGAGGTCCTCGAGCTTGTAGATGCGGTCGAGGTCGGTCACGCCCCATTTGCCGGCGCGCGCGCGCTCGTCGTCGTTGCGGAAGATCAGCCGCCCCTGGAACTGGCCGCCGACGCAGCGCAGGGCCGCCGCCGCCAGCACCCCTTCGGGCGCCCCGCCCGAGCCCATATAGACGTCGATCGTCGTGTCCGGATCGGTGACCGCGATCACCCCGGCGACGTCGCCGTCGGGGATGAGGACGATCCCGCAGCCGAGGCCGCGGAGCTCGGCGATCAGCCCCTCGTGACGCTCGCGGTCGAGGACGCAGACGATGATCTGCGACGGGTCCACGCCCTTGGCCGCCGCGACCGACCGGATGTTCTCCGTCGGGCTCCGCGAGAGGTCGATGACGCCTTCGGCATAGCCCGGGCCGACCGCCAGCTTCTCCATATAGACGTCGGGAGCGTTGAGCAGGCCGCCCTCTTCGGCGATGGCCAGCACCGCGAGAGCGTTGGGCGCGCCCTTGGCGGTGATCGTCGTCCCCTCGAGCGGGTCCAGGGCGATGTCGATCCGTGGGCCGCTGCCCTGGGCCGCGCCGACCTTTTCGCCGATGTAGAGCATCGGCGCCTCGTCTCGCTCCCCCTCGCCGATCACCACCGTTCCGTCCATCTCGAGCGTGTTGAGCGCCGCCCGCATCGCCTCGACGGCGGCATGGTCGGCGGCCTTCTCGTCGCCGCGGCCGATCAGCTTCGAGGCCGCGACCGCCGCGGCTTCGGTCACCCGGACCATCTCCAGGACCAGCACTCGGTCGAGAACGTGGCTTGCGCTCACCATCTTGTCTTCATTCCTCCTGTCGGGACGCGGCGGCGATAGGCGAGCGGCGCCGCCATGTCGAGGCGATCGACCCCCTGTCATCCCGGACTTGATCCGGGATCCATGAACACGGATCGCGACCGGACGAGACGATCCGTGTTCATGGATTCCGGCTTTCGCCGGAATGACGGCGGGGCGAAAGGCCCGGCGAGGCCATATTTAGGCCGTTTTCCTCCAACAGCTTGGCGGACAGACCGAAAGGCGGAAGCGATGGCGAAGCTCGGACTGGCGATGGCGGCGGCACTGGCCTCGACCCCGGCGATCGCCGCGCCGCCGCTCAGCGCGGACGAGGCGCTGGCCCGCCAGCAATCCTCACTTCGCTCCGGACTCGGCCTGGTTTGCGACCGCGACTCGGGCGAGATCGTCGTCTGCGGCCGCCAGGGCCCCGACCCCAACCGGCTCCCCCTGCCCGTCCCGCCCGAGCCCGGCGCCCGCAATTCGGGCGAGCCCGTCGACCCGAGCGCCACCCTCGCCTTGAGCGCCGAGCAATGCACGACGGTCGGGCGCAACCCGCATTGCAGCGGCGGGCTTCCGATCCTCGGGATCGCGCTGTTCATCGTCCAGACCGTGGTGAAGGCGGCCGTCGAGGAGAAGGAATGAGCGGTCGCCGCCTCGCCGGAGCCGCGGCATTCCTGCTGCTCGCCGCGCCCGTGCCCGCCTTCGCCCTGGCGCCGGAAGCAGCGCTCACCGCCGAGCAGGCGGTCGAGATCCAGAAGGACGGGGTCCGCGAGGCGGTCGGCACCGCGCCCTGTCGAAGCGACCGCGACGGCGGCGACATCGTCGTCTGCGGCCGCCGCGGCCCCGATCCCAATCGCCTCCCGCTCCCGGTCGAGCGCGTTCCAGGCGAGCGCGAGCATCTCCTCCCCGGCGAGCTGCCGAGGGCCCAGACGAGCTACAATACGTGCATGTTCGGCTGCCAGCAGCCGGTCACCATCACCGACAAGGATGTCCGGAAATACGGCGGGCGGATCCTGCGCCACGTCCTCGGCAAGGACGATTAGGGGCGAAAAATCCTCCCCGAGATCCGCGGAAAGAACCCCTCCCCGCGCTTCGCGCGGTCCCCCTCCCCGGTAAACGCCGGGGAGGAATGACGGGGCGACAAAAGTTCGTAAGCGATTTAGGGTTATGGCCTCAGCTCCGGGGGGAGAGACGACCATGGCAAGCGCCCAGGCACAGCCCGACAACCGCCTGACGATGGCGAGGAGGGTCGCGCATTGGACCGCGCAAACGCTCGTCGCCGTCGCCGTCACCTACGTGTTCATCGTTGTCCTGCTCGTCGCCACCGCCCAGCAGAAGGTGGACGACGCCCTGACCAAGGAAGCGGTCGGCTATGATTACAGCGTCGCCGTCCGCTATTATTTCGGCCGCGAGAGCCTGAAGAACGTCGTCGGCGAGAACAGCCAGGCGATCAAGCAGTCGACGGCGCAGCTTCGAGCCGCCAACGATCGCGTGCAGGCGGCGAACCGGACACTGACCGATCAGGCCGCCGACCTCGCGGAGGACCTGGGGCGGCTCACCGCCGCGGGATGCCCCGCGCCGCCGGCGCCCGACACTCCGCCGACCCCGGCCGAGCTGGTCAGCATGGCGGTCGCGACCCAGCATTGCGCAGCCGAGCGGGGCGACGCCAATCCCGCAATCCCGCCCGTGGCCGCCGACGTCCTTGCCGGGCAGCGCGCCGTCCAGAAGTCGCTCGACGACGCGGCCGGCCTGAAGCGCGATGCCGACGACGTCCAGGACCGGCTCGACCTGCTCCAGGCGGAACGCAACAATATCGACAAGCAGATGGAGGCCGCCGCCCGTTCCGGTGACATCATCGCCGTCCTCAAGGTGTTCGAGGACAGCCAGTGGCCCCTCGCCAAGCAGCTCGTCTACGTCCCCCCGGCGCTGACCGGAATCATCCTCGCTTCGGTCTCGGGGCTGTTCGGCGCTTTGCTCATTACCCTGATATTATTCGTCTATCCCGACAATCGCTATAAATTCACCCGGACGAAATCCTATTTCGGACGGATCCTGCTCGGCGGGCTGATCGCCTTGGGGGTGTTCGTCCTTATGTTCAGCGGAGTCGCCGTCCTCGCCGGCCCAAACGCGAGCGGAAGCGCCCAGAACCTCATCGCCTACGGCGGCATCGGGATTCTGGCCGGAATGTTCTCCGACCAGGCCGCGGGCTGGCTCTCCGACCGTTCCGTGTTCAAGCCGGACAATGCGGCTGCCGCGGAAGCTGCGGCGGCGGAAGCGGCGGCTGCTGCGGCGGCGGAGCAGCCCGCCTAGGCCAGGAACTTCTTCAGGCCGCGCGCGGCCTGACGGATCCTCTGCTCGTTCTCGACGAGCGCGATCCGGACATAGCCCTCACCTTCCTCGCCGAAGCCGACGCCCGGGCTCACCGCGACATGCGCCTGGGCGAGCAGTCGCTTGGCGAAGGCCATCGAGCCCAGCGCCCGGAACCGCTCCGGGATCGGCGCCCAGGCGAACATGCTCGCCTCCGGCGGCGGGATCTCCCAGCCGGCGCGGCCGAAGCTCTCGACCAGGCAGTCGCGCCGCGCCTTGTAGAGCCGGCGGTTGGCCTCGACGATGTCCTGCGGCCCGTTGAGAGCGGCCGTCGCCGCCGCCTGGATCGGGGTGAAGGCGCCGTAGTCGAGATAGGATTTGACCCTCCCGAGCGCCGCGACCAGCTCTTCATTTCCGACCGCGAAGCCGATCCGCCAGCCCGCCATCGAATAGGTCTTGGACATCGAGGTGAATTCGATCGCCACCTCGCGGGCGCCGGGTACCTGCAGGATCGACGGGGTGGGCGTGTCGCTGAAAAAGATTTCCGCATAAGCGAGGTCGCTGATCACCCACAGCCCGTGCTCGCGGGCGAACGCCACCACAGCCTCGTAGAAGGGCAGATCGGCGGTGTAGGCGGTGGGATTGGAAGGATAGCCGATCACCAGCACCTTGGGCTTGGGGACGGTGAAGCGCACCGCCCGCTCGAGCATCTCGAAGAAGCCCGGCCCAGGCGCCGCCGGGATCGAGCGGATCGAGGCGCCGGCGATGATGAAGCCGAACTGGTGGATCGGATAAGAAGGGTTGGGCGCGAGGACGACGTCGCCGGGGGCGGTGATCGCCTGGGCGAGATTGGCCAGCCCCTCCTTGGAGCCCAGAGTAACGATCACCTCCCGCTCCGGATCGACCTCGACCCCGAAGCGCCGCGCATAATAAGCGGCCTGCGCCTTCCTCAGGCCGACGATCCCGCGCGACGCCGAATAGCGATGCGCCCGCGGGTTGCGCGCGACCTCGGCGAGCTTGTCGATAACATGGGCGGGCGGCGCTCCGTCCGGATTGCCCATTCCGAGATCGACCACATCCTCGCCCCGCGCCCGAGCCGCCGCCTTCATCGCGTTGACCTCGGCGAAGACATAGGGCGGCAGGCGGCGGATCCGGTAGAATTCGGTCATTTTGCGGGAGGTTCAGCCGTCGCTCGCCCGCTCGACGTCCGCGCCCACGGCCTGGAGCTTTTCCTCGAGCCGCTCGTAACCGCGGTCGAGGTGATAGACGCGGTTGACTTCGGTCTCGCCCCGCGCCGCCAGGCCGGCGAGGACTAGGCTCATCGAGGCGCGAAGATCGGTCGCCATCACCGGTGCCCCGACGAGATGGTCGACTCCGCGGACCACCGCCGAGCGGCCGCGAACCTCGATCTCGGCGCCCATGCGGTTGAGCTCGGGGACGTGCATGTAGCGATTCTCGAAGATCGTTTCGGTGAGCAGGCTGGTCCCTTCTGCAAGGGTCAGCATCGCCATGAACTGCGCCTGCATGTCGGTCGGGAAGGCCGGATAGGGGGCGGTCGAGATGGACAGCGGCTTGAGTCCGCCGTCGGCGGTGACCCGGACCCCGTCGGCGGTGTCCTCGACGATCAGGCCGGCGTCGCTGAGCCCGGAGAGGATCGAGGGCATGGTGTCCTTGCGCGCCCCCACCAGCTCCAGCGAGCCGCCGGTGATGCCGGCCGCGCAGGCGTAGCTTCCGGCCTCGATCCGGTCCGCCATCACGGCGTAGGTGGCCCCGTGCAACCGGTCCTTGCCTCGGATGGTGAGCGTGTCGGTTCTCAGCCCTTCGATGTCGGCGCCCATCGCGATCAGGCATTTGGCGAGGTCGGTGATCTCGGGCTCGCGGGCGGCATTCTCGATCACCGTCTCGCCCTTGGCGAGGACGGCGGCCATCAGCGCATTCTCGGTGGCGCCGACGGAGACGAAGGGGAAGGTGATGGTCCCGCCCTGGAGGCCGCCTTTGGGCGCCTTCGCCCGGACGTAGCCGGCGGCCACCTCGATCTCGGCGCCGAGCGCCTCCATCGCCTTCAGATGCAGATCGACCGGCCGCATTCCGATCGCGCAGCCGCCGGGCAGCGACACCGTCGCCTCGCCGGCCCGGGCGACGAGCGGTCCGAGGACGAGGATGGAGGCGCGCATCTTGCGGACGATGTCGTAGGGCGCGACGGTCGAGGCGAGCTTCGATGCGCGCAGCGTCATCACCCGGCCATATTCGTCGGGCCGGGCGCCCTCGACGGTCGTCGAGACTCCGAGCTGGTTGAGAAGGTGGCCGAAGCTGTCGACGTCGGCCAGGCGCGGCAGGTTCCTGAGCGTCAGTGGCTCGTCGGTGAGGAGAGCGCAGGGGAGAAGGGTCAGAGCCGCGTTCTTGGCGCCCGAAATCGGAATCCGGCCCTCGAGGCGCTTGCCGCCGCGGATGATGATGCGATCCATGGGTGGGTCTTACGTGTCCCGTCATTGCCGCGAAAGCCGGAATCCATGAACACCGCGGTGCGAAGCTTTATGAGGCCGTGTTCATTGATCCCGGCCTACGCCGGGATGACCAAATCAGGCCTTCTCGAGCGTGCACTGCAGCGGGTGCTGGTTCTGCCTCGCGTAGTCGATCACCTGGGCCACCTTGGTCTCGGCGACCTCGTAGCTGAACACGCCGCACACCCCCACTCCGCGCTGGTGGACGGCGAGCATCACCCGGGTCGCGTCCTCGATCCCCATCTTGAAGAACATCTGGAGGACCTGAACGACGAACTCCATCGGCGTGTAGTCGTCATTGAGCATCAGCACCTTGTAGGGCGAAGGCGTCTTGGTGCGGGTGCGGGTGCGCGTGGCGACTCCGAGACCGGGGTCGTCGACGTCCCCGCCCTTGCGCTCGCCGGCTGCTGCTATGTCATCCCAATTCATCACCACGCCCTAGATATGGCACGCGGCCATTTGGCGGCAAGAGGCTCGCTTCGCTTGCCGGGTCAAAGCTCAACCGTTCGTCGCGGTTCCCGGACGCAAAAAGGGCGGCCCCCGCGGGGGCCGCCCTTACTGCACCAGCTGGCGCTGTGGCTTTCTTAGAAAGCGACGGCGGCCTTAACGCGCTCGGCGGCGACCGAGTAGCGGCTGGCGAGAGGCTCGGCGACATCGCCGGCGAGCTTGATCATGGTCTCGGAAAGCTTGGAGCTCTCGCTGACGAAGCCGTCGAACTGGCCGCGGACGAAGTCGCTCTGGAGGCGGAAGAAGTCGGTGGCCGACTTCACTTCGGCGAAGCTGCGCAGGGCCGCCGAGGCGTCCTCGAAGCTCTTGCGGCTGTACTCGGCGACTTCCTGGCCGACGGTCTCGAGGCCCTTGGCGACGACCTTCGTGGAGGCGACCATCGCCTCGACGTTGCCCTTGGAGAGCTCGGTCATTTCCTCGGCGATGCGGGTGTTGCGCTCGATCTGGGTACGGGCGCGCTCGTTGACGTCGCCGAAGACGGCCTGGAGGCGGTCGGCGACCTGGGCGGTCTCTTTCTTCATGATCCGGGTTCCTTCGTTCTGGATGCGGTTGGTCTGGATGGCGGCCGCGGCGACGGCGCGCTTGGCCGGACGGCCGGCCTTGCGGGCGGGCTTCGCGGCGGCACGGGCCGGCTTGGCGGCCCTGGCGGTGCGGGTCTTGCGAGCCGGCTTGGCCGGGGCCGTCGCGGCCTTGACGACCTTGGCGGCAGCCTGCGCCGGAGCGGCGGCGGCCTTGGCGACCGCGGCCGGAGCCTCGGCCTTCGGCGAAGCCGGAGCGGCGGTCTGGGTCTGGGTCTGGGTGTCGGCCATTCGATGTTCCTTCAGGTCTATGCTGCGATGCAACATAAGGGAGGCCCGAGGGCATTTCAAGAGAAATGTTGCAATGCAGCAAGCGATCCTTCCCCGCGCGTCCGGGAAGCGGGCTAGGCGCCGGCGGCGACTTCCTCTACAGGCGCCGGGTGAATATCCGCATCTGCTCTCCGGTGCACGGTGACCCGCGCGGCCACTTCGCCGTATCCCTCGTTGCCCTGATCATCCGGTCGATGAAGGAGGGGCTTGCGGTCACCTGGGGCGTGCAGAGCTCCTCGTCGATCGTTAATTCGCGCCGGGCCCTCGCCGAGGAGGCGTTGCAGCGCGGCGACGATTATTTGTTGTGGGCCGACGCCGACCACAGCTTCCCCGAGGATGCGCTGCTCAGGCTGCTGTCGCACCGGCTCGACATCGTCGGGATAAACCAGCCGAGGCGGATGCTCCCGACCGGCCCGACCACGCTCGGCCTCGACGGCAAGCTGGTCTGGACGACCCGCGAGATGGCCGAGGCCCGACGGGTCGACGAGGTGGCGCATGTCGGCTTCGGCCTCACCCTGATCCGAAGCGAGGTGTTCCGCCGGCTTCCCCAGCCCTGGTTCGCGACGACCATGGGCGCGGACGGCTATATCGATATGGGCGAGGACGCATGGTTCTCGGCGGTCGCTCGCAAAGCGGGGGTCCGGATCCATTGCGACCATCGCCTCTCGTGGGAGGCGAGCCACATCATGGAATTGCAGCTGACCAACGAGGTCGCCGCCGTCCAGCGCGAGGAATTCTGCCGGGCGCGGGGACTGGCGCTTTAGCCGTCGTCACCTCGCCCTGACGTAGCTTCCCGGGGCGTCCCCGATCGCCTTGAGCTTGCCCTTGCCCGGCACTCGGGCGCCCTTCGCGGGCACCTTCTTCTCGTCGAGCGCGCCGATCCACTTCGCCCAGTCGGGCCACCAGCTGCCCTTGTGCTCGGTCGCTCCGGCGACGAATTCGTCGAGGCTCGCCGGCTTCTTGTCGTTGGTCCAATATTGATATTTCTGGGCCTCCGGCGGATTCACCACCCCCGCGATATGACCGCTTCCGGCGAGCACGAAGCGCAGCGGCCCCTGGAAATAATGGGTGATCTTCCAGACGCTGGCGGCGGGGGCGATATGATCCTCGCGGCCGGCCTGGACGTAGGTCGGGGTTTTCACCTTATGGATGTCGATCGGAGTGCCGTCGACGACCAGCTCGCCGGCCCGGACCAGTTTGTTGTCGCGGTAGAAGTCGCGCAGATAGGCCTGGTGCCATTTGGCGGGGAGGTTGGTCGTGTCCGAATTCCAGTGGAGCAGGTCGAACGGCGCGTAATCCTCGCCCATCAGATAATTGTTGGTGACGTAGCTCCAAATAAGGTCGCGGCCGCGCAGCATGTTGAACGTGGCGGCCATGTAGCGGCCGTCGAGATAGCCCTTCTCGGCGGAGATCTGGTCGATCAGCTGGAGGGTCTCGTCGGCGACGAAGAGATTGAGGTCGCCGGCCTCGGAGAAATCGACCTGGGCGGTGAAGAAGGTGGCGCTGGCGACCTTGTCGGCCTCGCCCCGGGCCTCGAGAAGCGCGAGAGTGGCGGCGAGCGTGGTTCCCGCGACGCAATAGCCGATGGCGTGGACGCTTTCCACGCCGAGCAGGTCGCGCACCGAGTCGATGGCGTCGACCTGGCCGCGAAGGACGTAATCGTCGAGCGTGGTCTCGGCGAGGCTCTCGTCGGCCGACTTCCACGAGACGACGAACACCGTCAGCCCCTGCTCGACCGCCCATCGGATGAAGCTTTTCTTCGGGTTGAGATCGAGGATGTAGAAGCGATTGATCCAGGGCGGGAAGATGATCAGCGGAGTCTCGTGCACCGTCTCCGTGGTCGGGCTGTACTGAATGAGCTCGTAGAGCGGGGTGCGCTTGACGACCTTGCCGGGGGTGACGGCGATGTTGCGTCCGACCTCGAAGGCCTCCGGATCGGTATGGGTGAGCTGCCCTTTGGAAATATCCTGGAGCATGTGCTCCAGCCCCTTCAACAGGCTTTCACCCTTGGTCGCCATCGCCCGCTCGAGCACGAGCGGGTTTGTGGCGGCGAAGTTGGACGGGGCCATGGCATCGACGAAGTTCTTCGTTACAAAGCGCAGCTTCTCGCGCTGCTTCGGGTCGACCCCCTCGATCGAATCGACCGATCCCAAGAGCCGCTCGGAGACGAGCAGGTAGGATTGGCGGATCATGTCGAAGAGCGGGTTGTCGCGCCATTGCGGGGCTGCGAAGCGCTTGTCCTTGTCCGCTTTTTCGACCAGCTCCGAGCGCGGAGCCTGGCCGCCGAGCGCGCGCTGCCAGATCGCAAGACCCTGGCTCCACAGATCGGCCTGCTGCTCGGCGATCTTGGCCGGATCGGCGAACATGTTGAGCCAGGGCAGTTGCGGCGCCTTCGGCTCGGCCGCCCGGGCCTCGCCCATCGCCTTGGCGACATGCTCGAGCATCATCTGCTGGGCCCGCCCCATCACCCAGGTCCATTGTTGCATCTCCTCCAGGCTCGGCGGCGCCGGCGCCTCTGGAGCCTTGGTGTCCTGGTCGGCCATGGGATCCTCCTGTCGCGGGCTATCTAGGGATTGCAGGCGCGCGGCGAAAGGTGGGCCTCGGCTCTTACGACGCGACGATCAGGTGACTATCTCGAGCGTGTGGATGGCGAGCCCGACGAGGCCGCCGACCAATGTGCCGTTGATCCGGATATATTGGAGGTCCCTGCCCACCGCATTTTCCAGCCGTCCGGTCACCGTCCGGGCGTCCCAGCCGCGAACCGTCTCCGAGACGAGAGTGACGATGCCGCTGCCGTAGGTGGCCGCGGTCCCGACGACGAGGCGGCGGGCGAACTGGTTGATCGCCTTGTTGAGCCGCCCGTCCTGCTGGAGGGTCTCGCCCAGCTGCTTGAGCGCCTCGCCGAAGCGGCCGGCCATCGCCGCCTCGGGGTCCCGGGCCGCCTTCAGCAAAGCGGCGCGGCTGGTCTCCCACAGGCCGCCGAGCCAGTCGGTTACCGCCTTGTTGGCGATGATCTCGGTCTTCCAGTCCTCGACCTTGCGCTGCATCTCCGGGTCGAACCGCATGTCCCAGGCAAGCGCGGCGAGGGCTTCCTCGGCTTTGGCGCGCAAGGGATGGGCGGGATCGATCGCCATGTCGATGGTGAGACGCCTGAGGCCGTCGACGATGCCGTCGGCGAGCTTCTCGTCGAGGCCGGAGAGGCGCATGATCATGCCGGCGCGGTCGTGCACCATCTTGCGGATCAGATCCTCGTTCGCGTCGAGAGTCCGGCCTGCCCAGGTGACGATTCCGTCGAGGATGGGAATGTGCCGCTCCTCGGTGATCGCCGCCTCGAGCGCCTGGCCGATCAGCGGCGAGACTTCGAGAGTACGGATGCGCGAGGCGACCGCGTTCTTGACCATTCCGCCGAGCCGTTCCTGGTCGAGCGCCTCGAGCAGATCGGCGATCAGCCGCGAGCCGCCCTGCCTCAATCGCCCCTCGGGCGGCGGATTGGCGAGGAAGCGGCCGATGGCGCCGGCGATGTCGACGTTGCGCATCCGCCGGGCCACCACCCTGGGAATGAGGAAATTGTCGCGGAGGAAGGAGGCGAGGGTCGCGCCGATCCGGTCCTTGTTGCGCGGGATGATCGCGGTGTGAGGGATGGGCAGGCCGAGCGGGTGGCGGAACAGGGCGGTGACCGCGAACCAGTCGGCGAGTCCGCCGACCATCGCCGCCTCGGCGAAGGCCTTGACGAAGCCGAGCGCCGGCCAGGCCTCGTCATAAGCGTTGGCGGCCAGGAACACCGCGGCCATCGCCACCAGCATGCCGGTGGCGATGACCCGCATCTCCCGGATGCCGTGGCGGGGCGCTTCAGCGGGGGTCATGCCGCCCCAATTCCCGCCTCGAGCGATGGTTCACTCGGCCGGCTGCGGCGCGGGCTGCTTGCCGTCGTCGCCGGGCCGATAGCTGAGCACCCGCCCGAGGCGCTTGCCCAGCCACTGCTCGAAGCTGTCGGCGAGGCTGAACCCCGCCGGGACGATGACAAGGGTGAGAACGGTCGACAGCACCAGCCCGCCGATCACGACGACGCCCATCGGCGCCCGCCAGCTGCCGTCGCCGGTGAAGGACAAGGCGATCGGCAGCATTCCCGCCACCATCGCAACCGTGGTCATGACGATCGGCTGGGCGCGCTTGTGGCCGGCGTCGACGATCGCCTCGTCCTTGGGAACGCCCTTGCCGATCTCCTCGATCGCGAAATCGATGAGGAGGATCGAGTTCTTGGCGACGATTCCGAGCAGCATCAGCAGCCCGATCATCACCGGCAGCGACATCGGGTTGCCGGTCAGATGGAGCGCGAGCGCTCCCCCGAGCGGCGCGAGCAGGAGCGAGCCCATGTTGACGAACGGCGGAAGCACCCTTTTGTAGAGAAGGACCAGCACCGCGAAGACGAGGAACACCCCGGCGATCACCGCGAGGATGAAGTTGGAGACCAGCTCGGCCTGCCACTTGGCCGCTCCGACCTCGACCTTCTCGACTCCGTCGGGAAGCTTCTGCACCGCCGGCAGCGCCTCGATCTTCTTCATCGCGTCGCTGGTGACGATTCCGGGCGCGAGATCGGCCCCGATCGAGGTGCGGCGACGCTGGTTGTAGCGTTTGAGCTCGCTCGGGCCGGCGCCGAAGCTGATCTCGGCGAGATGCTTCAGCGGGACCGAGCCGCCGTTGGCGGTCGGGACCGGCATGTTCTCGATCGTATCGAGGTTGCGCCGCGACGACTGGGGCAGTGCGACCCGGATCGGCACCTGGCGGTCGGACAGCGAGAATTTGGCGCTGTTCTGGTCGATGTCCCCCAGCGTGGCGATCCGGATGGTCTGGCTGAGCGCCGCCGTCGTTACTCCGAGGTCAGCGGCGAGATCGAGCCGCGGCTTGATGGTGATTTCCGGGCGCTGAAGTTCGCCGTTGATCCGCGGCGCGCGGATTTCCGGCAGGCGCCGCATCTCCGCGATGATGCTCTCGGCCGCCTGCTCGATCTTCGCCGGATCGTCCCCGACCAAGGTCAGGTTGAGGTCGCGGCCGCTCTGGTTGCCCGCCTGCGACTGGAAGTTGATCCGGGCGTCGGGGATGGCCTGGAGCTCGGGCGAATAGGTGCGTTCGAAGTCGACGCTGGTGCGCTGGCGGTCCTTCTTCAGGGTCACGAACAATTCGGCGCTGGTCGGGCTGACGTCGGCGAAGGCGTCCTCGACTTCGGGCTTGGCCCGGAGCAGCCGGACGACCTTGTTGGCGACGACATTGGTGCGCTCGAGCGTCGAGCCCGGCGGCATCTCGATCTGCACCTGGCTGAAGTCGAGGTTGAGCGGCGGCTGGAACGTCATGGGCAGGGTCGCGAACGAGAAGATGGTCGCGAAGAAGGCGACGACTCCGATCATCATTGTCCACCACCGGTTCCGGAGCGACCAGCGCAACATCCCGACATAACGGTCCATCATCCAGCCCTCGCCATGGCTGGCCTTGCCCTTCGCCTTGAGGAAATAGGCGGCGACGAGAGGGGTGATCAGCCGCGCCACAGCGAGGCTGGTGAGCACGGCGGCGACCACGGTGAAGCCGAAATTCTTGAAGAACTGACCGGAAATGCCCGGCATCAGCCCGACCGGCATGAACACGGCGACGATTGAGAAGGTGGTCGCGACGACGGCGAGGCCGATCTCGTCGGCAGCGTCGATCGCCGCCTGATAGGCCGATTTGCCCATCCGCATGTGCCTGACGATATTCTCGATCTCGACGATCGCGTCGTCGACCAGGACGCCCGCGACCAGGCTCAGCGCGAGCAGGCTGAGGCCGTTCAGCGAGAAGCCCATCAGGTCCATGAACCAGAAGGTCGGGATGGCCGAGAGGGGAATGGCGAGCGCCGAGATCAGAGTCGCCCGCCAGTCGCGAAGGAACAACAGAACGACAAGAACGGCGAGCACCGCGCCCTCGACCATCGCCTCCATTGCCGACTTGTACTGGGCCTTCACATAGTCGACGCTGGTGAACATCTGGGTGAAACGGACCTTGGGATTGTCCTTTTCCAGCTGCTTGAGCGCCTTCATCGCCTGCTCGTAGACGGTGACGTCCGAATAGCCCTTGGCGCGCGTGAGGCGGAAGCTCAGGACCTGGCGGCTGTTCATCGTCGAGAGCGAACGCTGCTCGGCATAGGCGTCGCGGACGTCGGCTATGGCGGAGAGCTTGACCGTCCGGCCGCCCGGAAGCGCGATCTGGGTCTCACCCAGCGCATAGGCGCTGGCGGCGTTACCGAGCACCCGTACCGACTGCTCGGACCCGGCGATCTCCGCCCGCCCGCCGGCGGCATTGATGTTGACCTGGCGAAGCTGGGCGTTGACCTGGCTTGCGGTGAGTCCGTTCGCCTGCATCTTGGCCGGGTCGAGGATGATCCGGATCTCGCGGCTGACCCCGCCCGAGCGGCGCACCTCCGCCATGCCCTCGACCGAGAGAAGCCGCTTGGCGACGGTGTTGTCGACGTACCAGCTCAATTCCTCGAGCGACATGTCGCTGGTCTCGGCGGAATAGATTCCGAGCGGCCCTCCGGCGATGTCGACCCGCTGCACGCGCGGCTCCAATATCCCCTCGGGCAGATCGGAGCGGATGTTGGCGACGGCGTCGCGCACGTCGTTGACGCCGCGGTCGACGGGCGTTCCGATGACGAACTGCACGAAAGTCTGCGACGAGCCCTCGCCCACCGTGGAAGCGATTTCGTCGACGCCGTTGATTCCGCGAACCGCCGCTTCGATCCGCTGCGTGACCTGGGTCTCCATCTCGGTCGGTGCCGCGCCGGGCTGGGAGACGAAGATGACGGCCGCCGGGAATTCGATGTCGGGATTGTCGTTGACGTCCATCCGCATGAAGCTGACCAGCCCGAGCAGGGTCAGCGCCGCGAACAGGACGAGCGGGAAGACCGGGTTGCGGATCGCCCAACTGGAGATATTGCGCATCAGCTACACCTAGGGTGTGGGGAGGTTAGCGGCAATGACTACGCGTGGCCCTTCATACGCGGCTTCGACGTCGCTCAGCCGCTACTCAGGATGACCGGCAAGCAGCGCCAACCCGGGCCGCTCATCCTGAGTAGGGACTGAGCTTGGCGAAGGCCCGTATCGAAGGATCACTCCGCCGGCTGGACCGCCACCGGACCGTGGTCCTTGGCGCCGCCGTAGGTCAGCATCTTGCCCACCTTCGGCCCAAGCCACCGCTCGAAGCTGTCGGCGAGGCTGAAACCGGCTGGGACGATGACGAGGGTGAGCACGGTCGACAGGATCAGGCCGCCGATGACGACGATGCCCATCGGCGCCCGCCAGCTGCCGTCGCCCGAAAGCGAGATGGCCGTCGGAAGCATTCCGGCGACCATCGCCACCGTCGTCATGACGATCGGCTGGGCGCGCTTGTGGCCGGCGTCGGCGATCGCCTCGTCCTTCTCGACGCCCTTGGCCATCTCCTCGATGGCGAAGTCGATCAGCAGGATCGAGTTCTTGGCGACGATTCCGAGCAGCATCAGGATCCCGATCAGCACCGGCATCGACATTGCGTTCCCCGTCAGGTGCAGCGCGATCGCGCCGCCGAGCGGCGCCAGGAGCAGCGAGCCCATGTTCACGAACGGCGGCACGATCCTCTTGTAGAGCAGGACCAGCACCGCGAAGACGAGGAAGATCCCGGCGACCACCGCCATGATGAAGTTGGAGATCAGCTCGGCCTGCATCTTCTGCTCGCCCTGCCGGGCGTGCTCCACCCCGGCCGGTAGGTTCTTGTAGGAGGGCAGCTCCTTGATCTTGCTCATCGCCTCGACGACGCCCGGGGCGAGGTCGGCGCCGACGACGATCCGGCGCTGCTGGTTGAAGCGCTGGATCTGGGTCGGGCCGGCGCCGAAGCCGATCTTGGCGACGACCTTCAGGGGCACCGAGCCGCCGCTGGTCGTCGGAACCGGCAGATTCTCGATGGTCGAGAGGTTCTGCCGCGATTCCTCGTTCAGCGAGACTCGGATCGGGATCTGCCGGTCGGACAGCGAGAATTTGGCGCTGTTCTGGTCGATCTCGCCCTGGGTCGCGATCCGGATCGTCTGGCTGAGCGCGGAGGTTGTGACTCCCATGTCCGCCGCGAGGTCGAAGCGCGGGGTGATCGTGATCTCGGGACGCCTCAGATCACCCTCGATCCGCGGCGCCTTCACCTCGGGCATCTTCTTCATGTCCTGGACGATGGCGTTGGCGGCCGTCTCCAGCTTCACCGGATCGTCCCCCGAGAGCATGATTCCGATGTCCCGGTTGCCGAAGCCCTGCTGGGAGCGAAAATAGACCCTGGCGTCGGCGATCTCGCGCAGCTTGGGCGCGGTCTGGCGCTCGAACTCGCTGCTCGTGCGCTCACGATCGTCCGCGAGCGTGATGTAGATGTTGGCGCCGCCGACTCGGATCGAGGCGAAGGCCTTGAGGACGTCGGGCTCCTTGCGGATGATGTCGGCCGCCTTGCTTGCGACGGCCTGGGTCTGCTGGAGAGTCGAGCCCGGCGCCATCTCGACCGCGACCGAGCTGAAGTCGCTGTTGACGTTGGGCTGGAAGGTGAACGGCAGGGTCGCGAAGGCGAAGATCGTCGCGACGAAGGCCGCGACGCCGATCAGCATCGTCTTCCACCGGTGCTTCAGCGACCACCACAGAAGCCCCATGTAGCGGTCCATCAGCCAGCCCTCGCCATGCTTGGCGGGGCCCTTGGCGCTCAGGAAATAGGCCGCCATGAGCGGCGTGATCAGTCGCGCGACCAGCAGGCTGATGAGCACGGCGACGACGATCGTCATTCCGAAGCTCTTGAAATACTGGCCGATGAGGCCGCCCATCATTCCGACGGGGAGGAAGACCGCGACGATCGAGAAGGTGGTCGCGACGACGGCGAGGCCGATCTCGTCGGCGGCGTCGATCGCCGCCTGATAGGCCGATTTGCCCATCCGCATGTGCCTGACGATATTCTCGATCTCGACGATCGCGTCGTCGACCAGAACGCCCGCGACCAGGCTCAGCGCGAGCAGGGTCACGCCGTTCAGGGTGAACCCCATCAGGTCCATGAACCAGAAGGTCGGGATCGCGGAAAGCGGAATCGCGACGGCCGAGATGAGCGTCGCCCGCCAGTCGCGCAGGAAGAGCAGGACCACGAGCACCGCAAGCACCGCGCCCTCGACGAGCGCCTCCATCGCGGACTCATACTGCATTTCCGTATATTTGACGCTGGTGAAGAGCATCCGGAACTTGACCTTGCCGCCGCTCTCCTTCTCCAGCTTCTCCATCTCCTTCTCGGCCGCCGCCCAGACGGTGACATCGGAAGAGCCCTTGGCCTTCTCGATCGAGAAGCTCAGCACCTGGCGGCCGTTCATAAGGGCCACGTTGCGCTGCTCGGCATAGAGGTCGCGGACGGTGGCGATGGAGGACAGCTTGATCGTCCGCCCGTTGCCGACGGAGATGTTCTTCTCGCCGAGGTCGCGGGCGCCCTCGGCGTTGCCGAGCACGCGCACCGACTGCTCCGAGCCGGCGATCTCGGCGCGGCCGCCGGCGGCGTTGACGTTGGTCTGCCGGAGCTGGGCGTTGACCTGGGCGGCGGTGATCCCGTGCGCCTGCATCTTGACCGGGTCGAGGATGATCCGGATCTCGCGGCTGACTCCGCCGCCGCGGGATACATTGGCCATACCTGGAATGGCGAGCAGGCGCTTGCTGATGGTGTTGTCGATATACCAGCTGAGCTCTTCCAGCCCCATCGCGGTCGATTCGACCGCCATGTAGGCGATCGGGCCGCCGTCGGCTTCCTCGCGCTGGACCTGCGGCTCGAGAATTCCGTCGGGAAGATCGGAGCGGATGTTGGCGATGGCGTCGCGGACGTCGTTGACGGCGCGGTCGACAGGCGTGCCCATGTCGAACTGGACGAAGGTCGAGCTCGAACCTTCGCGGGCGGTCGACTGGATCTCGTCGACTCCGTTGATTCCACGGATCGCCGCCTCGACCCGCTGGGTCACCTGGGTCTCCAGCTCCGACGGCGCGGCGCCGGGCTGCACCACCGTCACCGTGGCGGCCGGGAAGCTGATGTCCGGGTTGTTGTTGACGTCCATGCGCATGAAGGTGACCAGCCCGAGCAGGGCCAGCGCCGCGAACAGCACGAGCGGGAAGACCGGGTTTCGGATCGCCCAGCTGGAAATGTTACGCATGTCGGACGACCTCCCTCGGGGGCTTGATCAGCGGCCGGCGACCGCCCGCTGCGGCCGGATCTTCTCGCCCTCGGTGAGGAACGGGCCGGCGGAGAGAACCACGCGCTCCGTGCCGTTCAGCCCTTCGCCGACGACGACTCCGCCGTCGGTGACCGAGGCGACCTTCACCGGCCGGCGCCGGACCGCATTGTCCTTGTCGACGATGTAGACGTAGCTGCCCTGGCTGTCGTTCAGGACCGCCGATTCCGGAAGCATCGGAGCGTCGGTAGAGCCGGCGGTGATGTTGGCGGTTGCGAACCCGCCCGGCCTCAGGTCGCGGTCGTAGGGCACGGCGATCCGGGCGACGCCCTGGCGAGAGGCCGGATCGATGATCGGCGACACCTGCCAGATGCTGCCCTGGTAGGATTTGGCCGAGCCGACCGGAGTGACCTGCGCGGGGACTCCGGTGCTGAGCGCGCTCAGGTCCGATTCCGGCAGGCGGGCCATCATCTCGAACTGGCCGCCGCGGGCGATCCGGAACAGCGCTCCCGAACCGGAGCTGACGATCTGGCCCGGCTCGACCGAGCGAGTCAGGACCAGCCCGGCGGCCGGCGCCCGGACGTCGAGGCGGCCGATGCGGGCTCGGCTGGCGCCGAGATTGGCTTGGGCGACACGGACCCGGGCGAGCGCGGCGTCGCGCGCCGCCACCCGCCGCTCGACGTCCGCCTTGGAGACGAAGCCGCGGGCGACGAGGGCCTGGGCCCGGTCGAGCTCCTGTTGGGCGAGACGGGCGTCGGCCCGGGCGACGTCGATCTGGGCGGCG
Organism: Allosphingosinicella sp.; assembly: GCA_036389015.1. Lineage (GTDB taxonomy): Bacteria > Pseudomonadota > Alphaproteobacteria > Sphingomonadales > Sphingomonadaceae > Allosphingosinicella. Next base: position 81,381 of record DASVQS010000060.1, read on the forward strand.
AGCTGGGACGCCTCCTGAGCCTGGACCGATCGGTCGATCACCGCCAGCGTCTGCCCCGCGCCGACCCACTGGCCGGCCTCGACGAGGACGCTGACGACCTTGCCGCCTTCGCCCGGAATGCCAACCGGCATGTCGTAGCGCGCGGCGAGCTGGCCGGTGGCGGAGATGGTGCGGGCGACCTGTTGGCGGCCCGGAACGACGACGCTGACCGCGGGGGCGGACTCGGCGCCCTCGCCGCCCTTGACCGCGACCGCCACCTTGGTGTCGTCGCCGCCTCGGCCGAACATGAACCAGGCGGCGACGATGAGGACGAGCACCGCCGCGACGGCGAGGATGATGTTCCTCCGGCGGCGGCGCGCGGCCGTTGCGTCGTCCACGACGACCACCTCGCTATCGGCGGCGCCACTGCGCCATTTGCGCGACTCGAAGTTCATAGCTCTCATCTTTCCCCACACCGGACCGGGCGGCAGGGCCGCTTCGGCTACTGTGTTAGCCGAATAAACCACCTGCCTCAAGTCAAATCTGCCGCGCAGCCCCCTGGCGCAACGGAACCGGCCTCTACATTTTTTGTTGGGGTTTGGCCACTCGAAAGCGGTACAGACGCGAACGAGCAAGCGAGGGTAAGGAGGGATTCATGAACCTGCTGGCGGACTATGGCTTCCTCGGGTGGATCGTGATCGGCGCTCTCGCCGGGGCGCTTGCGAAGTTCATCATGCCCGGCCGTGACCCGGGCGGCTGCATCGTCACCATCCTGCTCGGCGTCGGCGGCGCCATGCTGGCCGGGTTCATCAGCCATCAGCTCGGCTGGGACCGCGGCAACCAGGGCGCCGGCTTCATCGCCGCCGTCATCGGCGCGATCATCATCCTGTTCATCTGGCGCCTGATCGCTCGTAGGCGCTGAGGGGCGGATCGTCGCCCCAGCGAAGGATGGGGGCCCCTGGAGTGAAGACCGCAGGCGCCTTTCACTCGCTGGGATCCCGGCTTCCGCCGGGATGACGGGAGGCGGCCTTCATCTCAGCGACAAACGCGCGAACGTCCTCGCACCGGGCGATTCGGTCGACGATCGCCGAGCCCGAGATCACGCCTGCGGCGCCGGCGCGGAGGGCCAGGCGCACATGATCCGGGGCGGCGATGCCGAATCCGAGCACCGGCGGGGGGGCGCCCGCCTCGACGAGAGCGGCGATCACCTCGCCTGCGAAGCGCACCCGCGAATCGGCGCCGGTCACACCCGCCCGGGCGACGCAATAGGTGTAGCCCTCTCCTTCCTCCGCGATCCGGGCTAGCCGGTCCGGGGACGTGTTCGGAGCGGCGATCAGCACGGGCGCCACCCCGGCCGATCGAGCGGCGAGGAGGAACGGATCCGCCTCGATCAGCGGGACATCGGCGACGAGGACGCTGTCGACCCCCGCCTCGGCCGCCGCCCGGTAGAAAGCCTCCCGCCCCCGAGCCATCACCAAATTGGCGTAAGTGAGGATTCCCACCGCCACTTCGGGGTGGCGGCTGCGGAATTCGGCGAGCAGCCGGAAGCAGTCGGCGGTGCGCGTGCCCGCGGCGAGCGCCCGCACCGCCGCCGCCTGGATGACCGGGCCGTCGGCAACCGGATCCGAAAAGGGAATTCCGACTTCGAGCATGTCCGACCCGCCCTCGACCAGCGCGCCCAGGATCGCGGCGCTGGTCGCGAGGTCCGGATCCCCGAGCATGACGAAGGCGCCGAACGCCCCCTCGCCCCGAGCGCGCAGCCGCTCGAACATCGCGACGTAGCGGCTCACGCGATTGCTCCGAGCAGCTTGCGGGCCTGCTCCATGTCCTTGTCGCCGCGGCCGGAGAGGTTGACCACGAGCAAGGTCTCTCCGGTCGCCGAGTCCGCCATCTTCAATGCCTGCGCCAGCGCGTGCGCGGATTCGAACGCGCATATGATCCCCTCGGAGCGAGCGAGCAGTGCGAAAGCGGCAAGCGCCTCCTCGTCCGTCACTCCGACATAATCGGCCCGCCCGCTGTCCTTGAGATGGGCATGCTCGGGCCCGACGGCGGGATAATCGAGCCCGGCGGAGACCGACCAGCTCTCGTCGATCTGCCCGTCCTCGTCCTGAAGGACGTAGGTCTCGGCGCCGTGGAGGATTCCCGGCCGTCCGCGAAGCAGGGTGGCGCCATGCTCGCGGCCGTCGAGCCCGCGGCCGGCGGCCTCGACTCCGATCAGCTTCACGCCCTCGTCGGGGATGAAGTCGGCGAACAGCCCGATCGCGTTCGAGCCTCCGCCGACCGCGGCGACGCATGCGTCCGGAAGGCGGCCTTCGGCCTCGAGTATCTGCGCCCGCGCCTCCTTGCCTATCACCCTCTGATATTCGCGCACCATCAGCGGAAAGGGATGAGGCCCGGCGACGGTGCCGAGCAGATAATGCGTATCCTCGAAGCTCGCCGCCCAGTCCCTCAGGGCCTCGTTGATCGCGTCCTTGAGAGTCCGCGCGCCGCTCTCGACCGGCACCACCTCGGCGCCCATCAGCTCCATCCGGAAGACGTTGAGCCTCTGCCGCTCGACGTCGTGGGCGCCCATGTAGATCCGGGTCTCGAGGCCGAAGAGGGCGCCGGCGAGCGCGGTGGCGACGCCGTGCTGGCCGGCGCCGGTCTCGGCGATCAGCCGGCGCTTGCCCATCCGCCGGGCGAGCAGGGCCTGGCCGAGCACCTGGTTGGTCTTGTGGGCGCCGCCGTGGAGCAGATCCTCGCGCTTGAGGTAGATGCGGGCGCGCTCCGAGCCGAGATTGCGGCAGCGGGTGAGCGGGGTCGGCCGCCCGGCATAATTGGCGAGCAGCTCGGCCAGCTCGGCCTTGAAGGCCGGATCCTCCGAGGCGTCGAGGAACGCGGCCTCGAGCTGCTCGACCGCGGGCACGAGGATCTCGGGGACATAGGCGCCGCCATAGGCGCCGAACCGGCCGCTCAGCCGCACGCCGCCTCCCCGCGGGCCGGCGGCCGAAGCGCTTCGAAGAAGGCGTAGAGCCTGCCCGCATCCTTTCGGCCCGGCGCCATCTCGACTCCGGAGCCGACGTCGAGGGCGAAGGCCCCGAGGCGGGCCGCGGCGCGGGCGTTGGAGGGCCTCAGCCCGCCCGCCAGAAGCGAGCGCTTAAGGTCGGCGCGGCCTTCGATCCGCGACCAGTCGAAGGCGATCCCGGTGCCGCCCGACCGCCCGCGGACCTGACTGTCGAACAAGGTCCGGTCCGAACCGAGCCGCGGCCGCGGCACTTCCCGGCCGACCGCGGCCGCCGCCCAGATCTCGGTTTCCTCGGGCAGGAGCGCTCGAAGCGCCCTGATGTAGAGGGCGTCCTCCTCGCCATGGAGCTGCACGGCGCGCAGGCCCAGGGCGCGGGCGCCGTAGGCGACCTGCATCGGCTTTTCGTTGCGATAGACCCCGACGAGCGGAATTGGCGACGCTTCGGCGATCGCTTCGGCTCCCCAGCAGGTGATCGCTCGCGGCGTGTTGGGGACCATGACCAGTCCGGCATAAGCGGCGCCGTGCTCGGCCGCCATCGCCGCATCGTGGCAATCGGTGATTCCGCACACCTTGACCCGGCCGAAGGCGAGTGCCCGCGCCGCTTCGCCGGGATGCTCGGCGCGCATTAGCGACGAGCCCACCAGGAAGGCATCGGCGAAGGGCGCGAGCCGCTCGACGTCGGCGCGAGTCGAAATGCCCGATTCGGCAATCACCAGGGTGCCCGGCGGGACCAGGGCGGCGAGCCGCTCGGTGGTGCCGAGGTCGATCTCGAGAGTGTCGAGGTCGCGGTTGTTGATTCCGATCATGTCGGCCCCGAGCCGAACTGCCCTGCGAACTTCATCGGCGGTGTGGGTTTCCACCAGAACGTCCATGCCCAGCCGCCGGCCCGCCGCGATCACCGCGGCCGCTTCCTCGTCGTCGAGCACGGCGAGGATGGCGAGCACCGCGTCGGCGCCGTGAAGCCGGGCCTCGGCGACCTGGCGCGGGTCGACGATGAAGTCCTTGGCCAGGATCGGCCCGAGGAACTCCCGCCGGACCGCCCTCAGATCCTCGAGCGATCCGCCGAAATAGGGCGCGTCGGTGAGCACGCTGATCGCGTCCGCGGCTCCGCGATAGGCGCGGGCGAGCGTTCCGGCGTCGGCCGTCGGCCGGATCGCGCCGAGCGACGGCGAGCCGCGCTTGACCTCCATGATGAAGCGCGCGCCGGGCCGGGCCAGCGCCGCCTTGAGGCTTCGCCGGGTCGGCTCGGCCGCTTCCAGGCCCGTGCCGCCGAGCCGCTCCGCAACGTCGACCCGCTTCCGGGCGACGATCTCGGCGAGGATTCCGCTCGTCTCAGCCATTGGTCGCCTCGATGAACAGGTCGAGCCGGCGATAGGCTTCGCCCGAAGCCAGCGCCTGGAGCGCCATCCCGACCCCCTCGCGCAGGTCGGCGGCGAGGCCTGCCGTGAGCAGCAGGGCGCCGGTGTTGAGCGCCACCACCTCGGTCTCGGCGGCAAGTCCATAGCCCATCAGCAGCGCCTTCAGCCGCTCGGCATTCTCCTCCGGGCCGCCGCCTCGAAGCACCTGCACCGGCCGCCGTTCCAGGCCGGCATCCTCCGGGCGGATCGTCACCGGCTCGAGAGCGCCGCCCCGAACCCGCACCGCCTGGGTCTCGCCGTGGAGGGCGATTTCGTCGAGGCCCGAGCCGTGCACGACCAGGGCCCGCTCCACTCCGAGCGCGGCGAGCGTCTTCGCCACCGGTTCGAGCAGAGCGGCGTCGGCTACCCCGAGCAGCTGCACCTTCGGCTCGGACGGGTTCACGCACGGGCCGAGCATGTTCATGATCGTCCGGACCTTGAGCATCCGCCGCACCGGGCCGGCATGGCGAAGGCCGGGGTGGTAAAGCGGCGCGAACAGGAAGCAGATCCCGGTTTCGTCGAGCGCCCGGCGCGAAACCTCGGCGCTGACGTCGAGCCTGGCGCCGAGTTGCTCAAGCACGTCGGCGGAGCCGCAACGGGAGGTGACCGAGCGGTTGCCGTGTTTGGCCACCGGCAGGCCCGAGGCGGCCGCGGCGAAGGCGACGGCGGTCGAGACGTTGATCGAGGCCGAGCCGTCCCCGCCGGTGCCGCAGCTGTCGGCGAACAGATAATCGGGACGGGGGAAATCGGCGTCGGCGGCGCGAAGCGCCCGGGCGGCGCCGGTCAGCTCCGCCGCCGTCTCGCCCTTGAGGCGGAGAGCGATCAGCATCGCGGCAATGGCGGGCTCGGGGAGCCGCCCGGCGACGATCTCGCCGAACAGCGCCTCCGCTTCGCCTTCCGCGAGCGATTCGCCGGCGTAGAGGCGGGCAAGCGCGGCTTCGGTGGGAGGAGCTTCGGAGTCGGGAAGGACGTATTTGGGCTGGGTGGACATGGTCGGTTTCCTGGGAAATGGGGCGCAAAAGAAAAGGCCCGCCGGGAGCGGCGGGCCTTTGCTGGGGACTTCGGATGCCTAGAGGATCCGGTTCACCATCGATGGTCGCGCGCCGCGGCGGAGGAAATGTCCCACCACCAATGCCAGGCGTGCGCAGCGGCCGGCGCCGGGAAGGCGCAAGTGGGGCCGGTGCGGGTGGCGCGGGTCGTCATCGCCGCTTCAACTCCCAGCTAAAGCCCTCCAAGTCAATCCTATTCCGTCATTCCGGACCTGATCCGGCATGCACTGGGGCCGGCGGGTATCCGATCGCGTTCGTGTTCATGGATTCCGGCTTTCGCTGGAATGACGGGCCGGTTCAGCAACGGTGCAGGCGCTCCGGCGTTGAACGGACCGGAACCGAAACATGCCGGAGTATCCTTGATGCGTAACCTCATCCTCGCCGCCGCCCTCGGAGCGTCGGCCCTGCCGCTCGCTCCCGCCGCAGCCCAGGTCCAGACGGCACCAGTGCTTCTCGACGGCACCCGCCTCGACGTCGTCGCCACCGGCGAGGTCAGCCGGGTCCCGGACGTCGCCCGAATCACCGCCGGAGTCGTCACGGTCGCGCCGACCGCAACCGCCGCGCTCGCCCAGAACGGCACCCGGATGGCCTCCGTCCGGGCGGCGCTGAAGCGGGCCGGGATTGCCGACCGCGACATCCAGACCAGCTCGATCAACCTCTATCCCGACTATCGCCAGGACGCTCAGGGCAACAACCCGCAAATCGTCGGCTACCGGGCCAGCAACGAGGTCTCGGTCAGGTTCCGCGACATCGCCAATACCGGCAAGGTCCTCGACGCCCTGGTCGCCCAGGGGGCAAACCAGATCAACGGCCCGATGCTGTCGATCGACAAGCCCGAGGCGGCTCTCGACGAGGCCCGCACCCAGGCGCTGGCCAACGCCCGCACCCGCGCCGAGCTTTACGCCAGGGCGCTCGGCAAGAGAGTCGGCCGGATCCTCTCGATCAGCGAAGCGGGCGCCAATTATCAGCCGCCGGTGATCATGATGCGCCAGGCGGCGCGCGGCGACGTCACCAATTCGCTCCCGATCGATCCGGGCGAGCAGAGCGTCGCGGTAAGCCTGTCGGTGTCGTTCGAGCTGGAATAGCTCCGCGGCGAAGGCCGGGGCCCAGCTCCGGCCGCCGATCCGGGCCCCGGCTTCGCCGGGGAACACTTTCCTTTTCGGTCCCAACCCCTTAGCGGCAGCTTATGCGTATCCTCCTGTTACTCGCCGCCGCCGGCCTTCTCGCCGCTCCCGCCGCCGCCCAGAAGCTCGGCGCCCGAACCGCCAGTCCCGACCAGCTGCTCGGCGAGGAAGCGGCGGCCGATCCGCTGGCCGAGGCCGATCAGATCGCCGCGGCCGCGGCCGCTCACCCGCTCGGCGCGGTCGAGAACCCGATCCGGGTCGGCGGGCCGGAAGGGGCGCGCGCCTATATCGCCCGGCTGCGCTGCGCCGACGGGTCGCGCCCGCAAGTCGGCGCGCGCAGCTCCGGCGGAGTCGGCGCTTACGGCGCCATCACCGAGCGCTACCCGCTCGATTGCGGCGCGGCGGCGCCGGGCCGGGTCACCCTGGCCTTCGATTTCTATCACGAGGAGCATGTCGAGCGGCAGCCCGCGCCCGGCTTCACCCTCGATCCCCGCTGAGCGGAATCGCACTCCATGCTTCCCGGCGAAGGCCGGGATCCCGCCGGCGCTCGAGGCTGGGCTCCGGCCTTCGCCGGGGAACAACCTTCCAGTTCGCCAGGCCACGCCCTAGGAAGCGGCAATGCGAACCTGGCTCCGCCGCCTCGGCACCCTCCTGCTCTTCCTGCTCGTCGGCCTGTGCTTCGCCCCGTCGCTGATCCCGCCCTTCCTCGACCGGATCTATTACGAAGGCCCGCCCACGGGTCATTTCGACGGCGAGCGCTTCTTCAATCCCGCCCCCGGCCCCGCCTCGGCCGTCCACGGAGGTCCGGCCCGCTTCCTCAACCGCTTCATAGGCTCGAGCGAACGCTCGCGATGGCCGGAGCAGGTGCCGGTCAGGCCGACCGTTCCGCCGCGCCGGGTCGAGGGCGGCGACATGCTCGTCACCTGGATCGGACACGCCACCGTTCTCATCCAGACCCAGGGCCTCAACATCCTCACCGACCCGATCTGGTCCGAGCGCGCCTCGCCTTTCTCCTTCATCGGGCCCAGGAGGGCGCGGGCGCCGGGCGTGCGCTTCGAGGACCTGCCGAGGATCGACCTCGTCCTCGTCAGCCACAACCATTACGACCATATGGACCTGCCGACCCTGAAGCGCCTGTGGGAGCGCGACCGGCCGCGGATCGTCACCAGCCTCGGCAACGACTCGATCCTCGCCAGGGAAGGGATCAGGGCGACCGCGCTCGACTGGCAGCAGGAAGATCCGATCCCGTGCCGGGCACCGGACTACACCCGCACTGACATGATCTATAGACCGCCCTGCGGTGCGATGCTGCTGAGGAACCATCATTGGTCCTCGCGCTGGGGCACCGACCGGAATCGCGCCCTCTGGTCCGCGTTCATCGTCCGCACCCCGTCGGCGCACATCTTCTTCGCCGGCGACACGGGCTTCGGCGACGGCAGCTGGGCGGACGAAGCCGCCCGATTCGGCCCCTTCCGTCTCGCCATCCTGCCGATCGGTGCCTATTTGCCGCGCGACGTCATGCAGGCCAATCATATGGACCCGGACGAGGCGGTTCGGGTCTTCGAGAAGCTGAAGCCTCGAATGGCGCTGGGCATGCACTGGGGCACCTTCCAGCTCACCTTCGAGGCGATCGGCGACCCGCCCCGCCGCCTCGCCGAGGCGAGGAAGTCTCGGGGGATCGCCGAGGACAGGTTCGTGACGACGGAGGTCGGGCGGACCTTCGCAGTGCCTTAAGAGAACCTCTCCCTGCAGGGGAGAGGGACAGCCGCCGCGAAGCGGCGGCAGGGTGAGCGCACGCCGTCGACCGCTTCGCCCTCACCCTCCCAAGCCTTACGCTTGGGCCCCTCCCTCTCCCCTCCAGGGAGAGGGGTCAGGGCACGATGAGCTTCAGCGCCCCGGCCCTGATCCGGTATTTGAGCGGCGTCTTCATGGCGCAAGCCTCGCCGTCGACAGCCACCATCAGGGTCTCGCGGCGCGAGCCGATCTCCGCCTCCTCGATCCCGTCGAGAGTCAGGAAGTCGCGCTGCCGGTCCGGCCGCCCCAGCACTGCCCGCAGCGACAGCCAGCCGAAGCCCAGCCGGGAGCCGGCGAGCGGCGCGTAGAGGCACAGCTCGCCTTTATCGATGGACTCCCGGCGGCCCAGCGAGAGCAAGCCGGTCTCGTACTTGTTGTTGCCGACGAAGAGCAGCGCAGTCTCGACCGGCGCCTTCATTCCGGCGATCCGCAAGGTCAGCCGCCGGCTCGAGAAGCGCCACAAGGCCCGTGCCGCCGCCACCAGCATGGCCGCGCGCTTGCTCCGCCCCAGATGACGCTGCTGCGCCTCCCGCGAGCGCACCAGCATCGGGTAAAGCCCGACCGCGCTGTTGTTGACGAACAGGCGTCCGTTGACCTCCGCGGCGTCGACTCGCCGGGTCCGCCCGGCGGCGATCGCCGCCGCGGCTTCCTTCAAATCGAGCGGAATGCCCGAGTCGCGGGCGAAATGGTTGAGAGTACCCATCGGCAGCACGCCCAGCGCCACGTCGCTGTCCGCCACCGCCCCGGCGGCGGTGCTGATGGTGCCGTCTCCCCCCGCCGCGACCAGCGCGGTCACGCCTTTGGCCTCGAGGACCTCGGCGCAAATGCGCTCGAGGTCCCCGGGCTCGACCAGCCGGACTTCCGGCTCGACGCTTGTGCCCCCGAAGGCTTCGCGGATGCGGGCTTCCGCCCCTTCCGCGGAGCCTCCGCCGCGGTTGACGATCACGACAATCTTCAACCGCGGCGGTCCATCATGCCGGTCCGATCCGGAAAACGCAGAACTTGTGGCCGTCGAGGTCGCGGAAATAGGCGCCGTAGAAGGCGCGGTCGCCTTCCTCACCGCGGACGCCCGGCGCGCCTTCGTCGGTTCCACCCAGCTCGATCGCCTTGGCATAGAGGCGGTCGACCTTGTCGCGGCTGTCCATCACGAGAGAGACCATGTTGCCGTTGCCGGCCGTCGCCGGCTCCTTGTTGTAGGGCCGGGTGACCGCGACCCCGGGCACGCCCCAGCTGATGCCGTAGAGCGTGAAGCCGCTGTCGAGCTCCATCAGCCGCGACGCGCCGAGCTCAGCGAACAGGGCGTCGTAGAAGCCGCGGCTGCGATCGAGATCGTCGGTCCCGAGCGTGACATAGCCGATCATCGCTCAGCCCGCCGCTTTGGTCGCGGCGGAGCATTCCCCGACCCGCTTGCCGGACACGCGCATCTCCATCGTCATCGGCTTGCCCATCAGGTCCGTTTTCGTCTTCATCGTCATGTCGATGGCCTGAGGGCTGTAGCTGCCGCTCATGGCCATCTCCGTCCGGCCGGTGCCGCCCTGGCCCGGGCAGACCGTCTTGCCCTCGATCCGGCCGCCCGCCCATTTGAAGCCCTCGGACTTGCAATTGCCGGATTTGTCGCCGGCGAAGATGTCGCCCTTCGGCCCCTTCGCCTCCTCGGGCGTCATGCAGGTCCGGTTGGTGGTGCTGGCGCTCTTCTTCATGCTTTCCGCCATGCCCGCCGGCAGGCCTTCGGCGGTCACGTCAACCACCTCCATCTTCATTTCCCACTCGCCAGGCTGCAGGGTGACTCCGGAACCGGAACCGGAGCCGGAGCCGCCGCCGCCCGTCGCCGCGACGGCGCCGTTGCCGCCGGCCTTGTCGGCGGAGCTTCCGCAGGCGGTCAGCGCCAGAGCGGCGGCGGTTATCGTCAAAATCGTCTTCATCGTCATTACCCCCCTCTTGTGATCAATTGCCGGTCGCGGACGCTCCCGGCTTCAGCAAATCGAGCACTGCGACCGTCATCGCTTCGGTCCCCAGCCGGATCGAGGGCTCCGCGTCGATCCTGAACAGCGCTGAGTGGTGCGAGGGCACCGGCGGCCCTCCCGCCCTCGCCGCGTCGAACGCCACCTGCGGAGTCCCGCCCACCTGGAAATAGAAGCCTGGCACGCCGAGCTCGGGCTGGACGAAATAGGTGAAATCCTCGGCGCCCATGCTCTCCTGGGCGAACGGAACGACAGTCCCCGCCGGAAGCGCCTGCTGCCAGGCGGCTCGGACCCGCTGCGCGAGAGCCGGCGTGTTGCTGGTCGTCGGAGTCCCTTCCGAGACCTTGACCTCGGGCAGCTGGTTTTCGGCGACCCCGTTGGCCCGGGCGATGTTCATGGCCATCCGCTCGATCGCCGCCAGCAGCTGGTGCCGCACCGCCTCGTCATTGGCGCGCACCGTGATCTGGAGATCCGCCCGGTCCGAGATGATGTTGTGCTTGGTGCCCGCGTGGAAAGAGCCGACCGTGATCACCGCGGGCGACAGCGGGCCCACCTCGCGGCTGACGATCGACTGAAGCGCGGTGACGAGCTGGGCGCCGATATAGACCGGATCCTTGCCCGTGTGCGGCGCGGCGCCGTGGGCGCCCACGCCGTGGATCGTGATGTCGACGCTGTCGGCGGAGCTGTACATCAGGGCGTCGGCGCCGCTCACCGTTCCCGTGCGCATGCCCGAGTTTACGTGGAAGCCGAGCGCGTAATCGGGCTTTGGAAAGCGGGTGTAGAGGCCGTCGGCGAGCATCGCCTTGGCGCCGCCGACCCTTTCCTCCGCCGGCTGGGCGATGAAGACGATCGTCCCGCGCCAGCGGTCCCTGGCCGCCGCCAGCTGGTGGGCGGCGCCGACCAGGGCGGTGATGTGAACGTCGTGGCCGCAGGCGTGCATCACCGGCATCTCGACCCCGTCGACTCCAACCTGGCGGACGGTCGACGAATAGGGAAGACCGCTCTTCTCCTCGACCGGAAGCCCGTCCATGTCGGCCCGGACAAGCACGGTCGGACCGTCGCCGTTCCTCATCACTCCGACCACGCCCGTCCCCCCGACTCCCTCGGTCACGGTCGCGCCCTCGGCCCGAAGCGCCTTGGCGAGGATCTTCGCGGTTCGGTTCTCCTTGAAGCTCAGCTCCGGGTTGCGATGGAAATCGACGAACATCGCGCCGAGGCGCTTGTCGTAATCGGCCTTGATCGAATCCGCGAAATCGGCCGCCGCCGCGGGCGCGCCGGCGAGGACGAAGGCAAGCAACAGGGACTTCAGGCGCATTCGGCAACCTCCGGGAATCCGAGCCACCCTAAGGGTCGCGTTCCGCAGCGGCAACGCCTCCTTAAATCCTCCCCGCGATTTCACGGGGAGGGGGACCGCGCGAAGCGCGGTGGAGGGGCTCTCCGGAGTCTGCAAGGCCCCTCCACCATGCTTCGCATGGTCCCCCTCCCCTGCAAATGCAGGGGAGGATTTTGAATTGCGCATCCTCAACCCGCCCAAAGCGCCGAGAACAGCCGTTCCTCGTCGCTCTCGTCATTGTAGAGATTGGGCGTGATCCGCATGCGGTCGCCGCGCAGGCTGACATGGACGTCGGCGGCGGCGAGCCGCTCTTCGACCCCCTCGGGCGGGCCACCCGGGAAGCGGACCGAGAGGAAATGCGGGGCCCTCCCCGCCTGACCGGTGACGCCGCGCTCGCCCAGCCTCGCTTCGATCCTGGCCGTCGCCGCGCCCAGTGTCTCGGCGATATTGGCGACTCCCCAGTCGAGCAACTGGCCCATCGCCGCGCCGGCGACGGGCAAAAGGGCGAAATTGGCGCGCTCGCCCATGTCGAAGCGCCGCGCCCCGGTGTCGAACCTCTCCTCGTAAGCCGAGAGGCTCCTGAAATCGTGGGCGTTGCGGCGCACGATCCAGGCCTCCTCGATCGGTCGGCCCTGCTGATGGCGCGGGGCGACGTAGAGGAAGCCGAGGCTGTAGGGCCCCATCAGCCATTTGTAGGAGGTGGCGATCAGATAGTCGGGATCGGCCGCGGCGAGGTCCAACGGCAAGGCGCCGGTCGACTGGGTGGTGTCGAGCACCAGAGCCGCCCCGACCGAACGGCAGCGCCGCCCGACGGCCTCGACGTCGATCATGGTGCCGCATACCCAGTGCGTATGCGGAGCGACGACGAGTGCGGTGCCGCCGTCGATCGCCTCGAGGATCGCCGCGGTCCAGTCTCCCGCCGCCGGCCGATCCACCGTAACCACCCGCGCCTCCGCCTTGCGGGCCAGCGCCCGCGAAGCGAGGATTCCGGAGGGGAAGTCGTCCGCCAGGGTGACGATCTTCTGCCCCGCATTGACCGGGACGTTCGCCATGACCGTTGCCATTCCGTAGCTGACGGAAGGCACGATCGCGACGTCGTCGGGCGAGGCCCCGATCAGACGCGCAAACAGTCCTCGCACCTCCTCCGATTCGTCGAAGAAATGCTCCGCCTTGACGTCCCATGGGTGGGCCTTGCGCTCAAGCCCCCGCCGCCCGGCCGCGATTGCCGCGCGGCTGAGCGGCGACATCTTGGCGCAGTCGAAATAGGCGGTCCCCTCCTTTATGTCGAAGAGGTCGCGCTGGCAGCGGATGAGCGGCATCAGGCCTTGGCTTTGCCCTTCGCGCCCTTGGCCTCCGGCGCCGCGCAGGTCGGCCCGGTCCGCCGGCCGGAGATCTTGCTGTTCATGACGAAGTCGCCGTCGCCCGGAAGGAAGGAGGTGGCGGTGGCGGTGCCTTCCAGGCTGTCGCCCTTATAGGTTCCCTGGACCGACACCATCACCTTGCCCTCCAGCGCCTCGCGCTCGCATTCGAGAGACAGGTTGATCCGTCCGCCGTTGATGTAGCGGTCCTTATAATCGCATTCGTAGCCCACGCCGGCGAACATCTCCGCCGGCGGTTTCTCCTCCTTGCCCGCCTCGATGCAGGCCGGGGCCGTCGACTTGTCGCCCTTGGCCGCCTTGAGCGCCGGAGTCGCCTTGTCGGTCGAGCGGAAGTCGCTGACCTCGGAGACGATTTCCCACTGGCCCGCCTGCATCGCGTCGGCGGCTTCGGCGGCCTTGTTCTCCTCGACTCCGCTCGAGCAGGCGGCGGCCAGGCACAAAGGAATGACGATCAGTGGGCGCATCTTGCCATCTCCCCCTTTTGTTATGGCGGCGAAGCTAGCGCGAAAGCGGGGGAATGACCATATAGCGCCCATGTCGATCATGATCAGGACCGGCCTCGAAGAGCCGGAGACGGGGCAGTCCTTCGTCCCCCACCGGCCGAAGCGCCCGGAAAAGGCCGAGGGCGGAAGGAAGCTCAGGATCGTCTCCGACTATGAGCCGTCGGGGGACCAGCCGGCGGCGATCGCCGAGCTGGTCGAGAGCGCTCGCCAGGACGAGCAGACCCAGGTGCTTCTCGGAGTCACCGGCTCGGGCAAGACCTTCACCATGGCCAAGGTGATCGAGGCGCTTCAGCGGCCCGCCCTCGTGCTCGCCCCCAACAAGATTCTCGCCGCCCAGCTCTACGGCGAGTTCAAGAGCTTCTTCCCCGACAACGCGGTCGAATATTTCGTCAGCTATTACGATTATTACCAGCCCGAGGCCTACGTCCCCCGCTCGGATACCTACATCGAGAAGGAAAGCTCGGTGAACGAGGCGATCGACCGGATGCGCCACTCGGCGACGAGGGCGCTTCTCGAGCGGGACGACGTCATCATCGTCGCCTCGGTCTCCTGCCTCTACGGAATCGGGTCGGTCGAGACCTATTCGGCGATGACCTTCACCCTCAAGAAGGGCGATACGGTCGACCAGCGCGAGATCGTCAGGAAGCTGGTCGCCCTCCAGTACAAGCGCAACGACCAGGGCTTCGGCCGCGGCAATTTCCGCGTGCGCGGCGACAATCTCGAGATATTCCCCTCGCACTATGAAGACACCGCCTGGCGGATCAACTTCTTCGGCGACGAGATCGAGGAGATCGTCGAGTTCGATCCCCTGACCGGCAAGAAGGTCGCGGCGCTCGACTATGTGAAGGTCTACGCCAACTCGCACTATGTGACGCCGGGGCCGACGCTCAAGCAAGCGATGGAAGCAATCCGGCACGAATTGGCCGAGCGCCTCAAGGAACTCCACCTCGAA